>CAZEHM010000001.1:0-172316 GCA_964512025.1 uncultured Nitrospira sp.
CCCCCCCCCCCCCCTTTTTTTTTTTAATGATACGGCGACCACCGAGATCTACACAAAACTCATGTACTGGCTCCCTATGCCGCATTCCGGATCGGCGAGTCGCACTTCAAAATGGCCAAATCCATCGATCGAGATCCGGAACCGCTGACGAAAGCCATCACGGCGCTCGAACGCATGCGCAAAGACTTCCCGGGAAGCCGTTACGATGCCCAGGCACAGCAAAAGATCCAGGAATGTCACGATTGGCTGGCCCAGATGCACCTCTTCGTCGGACAGTTCTATTACCGCCGCGAATCGTATCTGGCCGCCGCGCATCGATTTGAACAGATTATGAAGATCTATCCGGATAAGCCGGTTGCTCCGGACGCGCTGTATTTCCTTGCGAAGAGCTATCATGCGCTGGGTGCGGATGATTGGGCGGCTGATAACTTGACCTTATTGGCCGAAAAATATCCCAACAGCAAAGTGGCTGCCGACGGACGGTCGTTGCTGGCCAAGCTCGGCGGCAAGAAGCCGGACACGATGATCGCGAAAGACTCCTCCGCTGCCCCGTTTTCGGATACCCGTCCCTATACGCCTTCGGACAAAAGCCCGGGGCTGTCGGATCTCCCGAGCGCATCCTCCGCCTTCGGCGCGCTTACATTGCCCTCGGCCAACACCCTGGGCCAATCCTTCACGGTCTGCCGTCTCGGCGCCTGGTGCTGAAACCAGCAACCGGGGGAAACTTAATTTCCAGTAAAAGCTATCGTTTCTTAGCGGACCGGACCGCTAGAATCGCCAAGACTGTTGCGGGATGTTCAAAACGATCTTCCGGCTAGGCCGCAGGTGAGGGCAGGACCGAGGCGTACCCTCGGGGTACGTTGAGGAACTGAACAAGCCGAGAACGACGCGGGAAGTCGTTTTCAACGTCCCGCTACTGACTGAGGTACCAGCCGATGCCGTAGCGCTCAAGAAAGCTGGTGATCATCGTGAGTGAATTGGCGTAAATCATGACACCTACCACAATGAGCAGCACGCCGCTCACTGTCGACACGCCCCACAGATAGGCCCGCACCTCTTTGAAATACGCCAGAAACCGGTCGACTCCCAACGCGGTGAGAAACAGCGGCAGCCCCAACCCCAGCGAATAGCAGGCTAGCAACACCACTCCATTCCAGAGCGAGTCAGTCGTACTGGCATAGAGGAGAATGGTTCCCAACACCGGACCGACACAGGGGGTCCACCCGGCGGCAAACGCCACCCCGATCAGAAATGACCCCAGATAACCGGCCGGACGATTACGGAATTGATACCGGTGCTCGACCTTCAAGAAATTCAAATTCAAAATGCCCAGCAGGTAGAGACCGAACACGATAATCATCACACCGCCGATGCGACGGATGTGGTCCTGATAGGTAATCAGGATTTGTCCAAGAAAGCTGGCGGAGGCCCCAAAGGCAATGAACACGGTCGAAAATCCACCGATGAACAAGAGCGCATTGAGAATGATGGCGGACTTGAATTTGTTCCGCTCGGTCGCGTCCGTGAGCTGCTCGACCGAGAGTCCGGTGATATAGGAAATGTACGAGGGCACAAGCGGCAGCACACACGGGGACACGAACGACAGCAGTCCGGCTGAGAACGCGGCAAGCAGCGAGATCTGTGGGATGGATTGCATCATCGTCAGGACTTCATGAGGGCCTGAATCAACTCGCGCGCGTCGGGACCGCCCCAGTCACGGGCGCCCGGCACCTTCTGGCGGACAATGCCCTGGCGATCGACCATGAAGGTCATCGGCAGGCTCCGGGCTCCGTACATCAACCCGATGCGATATTCCGCATCGTGCAGAATCGGAAACGTAAATCCCATTTCCTGCTGGAAGGGGCGAGTGACGGCTGCTCCTTGCGGGTCGGTGGAGACCGCCAGGATCTCGAAATCCTTCCGGGAATAACTCCGGTACAGCTGTTCCATCGCCGGCATCTCGATCCGGCAGGGTCCACACCAGGTCGCCCAGAAATTCACCAGCACCACTTTCCCGCGCAACTGCGAGAGAGAAACCATGTTCCCGTTCAAATCCCGCAGTTGAAAGTTCGGGGCTTCTTCACCGACCTTCACGACCCCCCGCTCGGCCACAAGCCGGGAATTCGCCCCGTGCTCATCACGCGCCCCGGCGGACACACCGCCGGAGATATTCAACAGGAAGAACCCGCTCAGCAGGACGGCAACCAACAACCGCGTCATAATCCCCCCTCGGAAGTTCCGGCTTTCATCGTACCACGGTCCTGAGGGAACGCGGATCGGGGGGTTACATTCAGTAAGGCGGTGAGGGTCTTCAGATTGTCGATCCTCGTCCAGTCCTTCGGTCCGATAATGATCTCCCGCACGATCCCCTGCTGATCGATAATGAAGGTCTCGGGCACACCCAAGCGCTTATAGGGCTTATCCGTCACCCCCCACGAATCGATCAACACCGGAAAGGTCAGATTGAGGCTCTTCACGAACGGAGGAATATCTTTCGTGGTCGTCACTCGATCGATGCTCACAGCCAGCACGACCAACCCGTCTTTTTCAAAATTCTTATTGAGCACTTCCATTGAGGGCATTTCTTCCCGGCAGGGCGCGCACCAGGTAGCCCAAAAATTCAAAAAAACCACTTTCCCGCGAAAATCGGAAAGCCGATGGGGCTTGTCGTTCAGATCGGTGAGAGCGAAATCCGGCGCAGGCTTGCCGACAACCAGCGGCTCATACTTCGAGCTCTGGAGCCAGACAATGGCAAACGTCACCACAAGCACAACCGCGCCGGCGGCCAGGATGAACAGACGCGAACCGCCCTTCGGCCGTTCTTCGATGGCGGATTGAGAAGAAGAAGTACCCTGATCAGCCAAAACTAAGCCTCCTTAACATCTTGCGTCACGCTCAAAATGGTCTTCCGGCAAGGCCGCAAGGAATGTGAAGGCCGATGGCGTACTCCCAGTACGTTGAGGCATTCACATGACTGAGAACGCCGCTGGAAGCCATTTTCAGCGTGACGCTACGCGTAGGCGTGCAAGCCGGAAAGCAAAAAATTCACGCCCCAGAAACAGAAAATGACCATCAAGAACCCGAAGACCGCATAGATCGCAGCTTTATGCCCTTCCCAGCCGCGTGTCATCCGGGCATGGATATAGGCGCCATAGATGAGCCATACGATCAGCGACCAGGTTTCCTTGGGATCCCAGCTCCAATACCCGCCCCACGCATAGTTCGCCCACATAGCTCCGAGAATGATCCCGAAGGCCAGCATCGGAAATCCGACGGTAATGGCTTTGTACCCTAACTCATCGATCGTTTCGAGATCGGGAAATGCGGCATAGAAGCCTGTCGTTTTTCCAAGACGCTCCGCCCGCTCTTTGAACAGATACATCACCCCTAGGCCGCCGGCCATCGCGAAGGCGGCATAACTCGTCAGCGTCACAGAGACGTGAATGTAGATCCAATAGCTGTTGAGCGCCGGCACCAGCGGCTCCGCCGTCTGATAGCGATAGGGCAGGAGCGACGCCGCACCCATCGCAATGAATCCGATCCCGACGACGAAGGCCCCGACCGCCTTGATTTTGTAGCGCATCTCCAGCAGCACATAGCCGAGAATAATCGCCCAGGAGACATACGCCATGGCCTCGAACTGATTCGACCAGGGGGCGAAGGTGCCCGAATGCTGCATCCGCTCAAACGCCCGGGTAAAGAGCGCGCCGGTGTTCAGCATCCATCCGAATACCGTGACCAATGTCGCAACCTGACCGAGCTGCGTCGCCCAGGCGCCGTCACGCTCATCGAAATTCTCCGGAAGATGGCCGGCCGGAGCGAGGGTCATCGCCGGACGGCGGGCAAACAAATAACCGATATAGAGCACCAGGGCGGCCAGATACAGCCAGAACGTCATATCGAACAGAAACAACGATTTCATCATCATGTCCTCCGTCTATCGACTGTGCAGAGGCTTGCGCTTCCGCATCATACCCAAAGGCGGAAACCGGCCGCTACCGGCTTACGCCTTGAATGTCTGGATCTTTTCCGTCAGCTTCCGGAATTCCTTTTGAAAATCGATCTGGCTCTTATGGGTCGTCCCGCCGATATGGACGGTCACCCCCGACGGCTCCGGCACAATCTTCGCCCAGAGACGGCGATGGAAGATAAACGACGAGAGCGTAATACCCACGACGATCATCGTACAACCGGTCCATACGATATTGATTCCAGGATTCTTGGCAATCTGGAGTCCGGTGAACTTCCGCGGCTTGTACCCGACCAGTTCGAATTGATACTTGGAGTCTTTGATATTGAAGAGGTCGGGGAACTGCTGGAAGAGCCACGGAGTGGCCTGAACGGCATCCCGCTCATTGATCACGAGCTTCACGGCAGGATTGGCGTGCTCGATGGTCTTTGAATAAACCTTCTTCTCTGTGGAATTGAATGCGAAGTCCGCAACAAAGTCCGTGATCGACAATTTCAAATTGAGATCGGGCAGCGTCTGTTCCTTCTGCCACTCAAGATCGACCGTCTTCACAATCTTGTCGGTCTCTTTATCCTTGATGTTCACCCGCGCGACTTCGACCTGGTCCCAGGCGTCACCGTAACTGGATTGATAAAACCAGATCCCCTTGTAGACCAGCGGATCATTCACCGAAATCGTCTTGGTGACGACCGACTGTCCGCCCTCCACCACCGTCAAGGTGCTGTTGTACGACTTGACCGACCCGTTTTCGTGATAATCGATCCAGAACTTATCCACCTTCAAATCGAAGTTGCCGCGGGGAATATGATAGGTCTGCCCTTCCAAACACACACCGAACTCTTGAAACCCATAATAGGTCCCAAGCAACCCGCCGAAGATAATGACCGTCGCGCTCAAGTGGGCCATGTGGGCGCCGACTCGTCCCATCACCCCTTTTGTGGCGTAAACCGTGACTTCCCCCGGCTCATTCTTGGCGAGCACGCGATAGCCCTTCGACACAAAATGATGCACCAACTGCTGGGCCACCGACTCTTTGGTATTGTCGAGGGGAATTTCCGCCTGCTGCTTCATGTTCTTGATGAACGCCATCGTGACGCCCACTTTGTCCTGCTTCATGGAGCGCCAGACGGAAGGGAACCGCTTATAAAAACAGGTCAGCGAATTGACACAGAGCAGCCCGAGCAGGCTCGTGAACCACCAGGTGTGATAGACATCCGTAAACCCCAGGCGAAGAAACCACCGGTAGGCGTTCTCCCCGTACTCCTGAACATAGACCTCCGCCCGTTCACCCTGCTGGATCACCGTCCCGATGGTCGCGGTCATCGCAATAAATAAAAACAGGAAGATGGCAAGTTTGACGGACGCAAAGAACTCGACGAGTTCCTTCGAAAATTCGTCCCAGCCGAGACCGGGAGTCGATGGACGGAGAGTGGGCTCTTTGGGGAGAACGTCAGGTTGGCTGTTCATGCGGCTCTATATTCGCCTTCGGCCCGGACAATACTCGCTCGTACGGAGAATTTTGGACGATCTCCAAAACCAGATCCCGCCGATCATCTCGGCATCTCCGCCAGCTCTACGTCGCGGCCGAAGTATTGGATTGCCTGAAGTACTTCTAAGTGCGCGAAAATTTTGTCATCTTACTAGCGGATTTTGTCGAGTGTCAAGCAAGGCCGGCCCGCGACCGGCGGAATCCCCCTACTATTGAATTGATAGACAAAACAGCCCCGGTCCGCTAAGATTCAGCCAATTCTACAGAAACGAACCCGTCGCGGGCACAGTACTCACCTGGCCAGACACCACACAGACGGTTTTCGACAACCAGCAACTAGAGGGGGTTCATGAGAAACAATTATCTATTCACTTCTGAATCAGTCACAGAAGGTCACCCCGACAAGATTGCCGATCAGATTTCCGACGGAATTCTGGACGCCATCCTTGCCCAGGACAAATATTCGCGCGTCGCCTGCGAGACGATTCTGACGACCGGCATCGCCTTCGTGGCCGGCGAAATCTCGACCAAGGCCTACGTGGAAATCCCCGATATCATCCGCGACGTCATCAAGGATGTCGGTTATAACGATGCCTCCTGGGGATTCGACTCCCACACCTGCTCAGTCCTGACCGCGATCCACCAGCAGTCCGGCGATATCGCGATGGGCGTGGATTCCGGGGGCGCCGGCGACCAGGGCTTGATGTTCGGCTATGCCACCAACGAAACGACCGAGTTGATGCCGATGCCGATCGTCCTCGCGCATCGCCTCACCAAGCGTCTGGCCGAAGTGCGGAAGAAGAAGATTCTTAACTGGGTACGCCCGGACGGCAAATCCCAGGTGACCGTGGAATACAAAAACGGCAAGCCGGTGCGGATCGATACCATTGTCGTGTCGACCCAGCACAGCCCCGACGTCACCAACAAGCAGATCGAACGCGACATCATGGAAAAGGTCATCAAGCCCGTCATGCCGAAGGGGCTCTACAACCCGACCAGCGTCAAGCACCACATCAACCCGACCGGCCGCTTCGTCGTCGGCGGCCCGATGGGCGACACCGGTCTCACCGGCCGCAAGATCATCGTCGACACCTACGGCGGCCACGGCAGCCACGGGGGCGGCGCCTTCTCCGGCAAGGACCCGACAAAGGTGGACCGTTCGGCGTCCTACATGGCCCGTTACATCGCCAAGAACATCGTCGCAGCCGGGCTCGCCGACAAATGCGAAGTCCAGTTGGCCTATGCAATCGGCGTGGCCGATCCGGTTTCCGTGCTGGTCGACACCAAAAACACGGAGAAGATGGCGGTCGAAAATCTCGATAAGCTCGTGCGGAAGCACTTCCCGATGACCCCGCGCGGCATTATCGATCACCTCAAGCTTCGCCGGCCGATCTTCCGCAAGACGGCGGCTTACGGCCACTTCGGCCGGAACGAACCGGAGTTCACCTGGGAAAAGACCGATAAAGCCAAGGCGTTGCGCCGAGACGCGGGTCTCTAGTTGCGATAGCCTCTGACCGATACGACAAGAGGGGGGGCAGGCGCATCACACCTGCCCCCTCTTTTTCTGACGCTTCGTTACCAATCACGCATCTCACTCATCACGCAGGAGGGTTCTGTGGATTACGATGTGAAAGATATTAAGCTGGCGGACGCAGGCAAGTTGAAGATCGAATGGGCCGAAGCCACCATGCCGGTGCTGCGGCTTATCCGGAAGCGGTTCAAACGGCAGCAGCCGCTCAAGGGCGTACGGGTCACCGCCTGCCTCCACGTCACCACAGAAACCGCCAATCTGGCGATCACACTGAAAGCCGGCGGAGCCGATGTGCGCCTCTGCGCCTCGAACCCCCTCAGCACCCAGGACGACGTCGCCGCCGCCCTGGTTCAGCATGAAGGGATTCCCACCTTCGCCATCAAAGGCGAGGACAACGCGACCTACTATCGCCACATCGAATCCGCCATCGCCCATCGCCCCCATCTCTCGATGGACGACGGAGCCGACGTCGTCTCGCATCTGCACTCCAAGCGGAAGGATCTCCTGCGCAACGTGATCGGCGGAACGGAAGAAACCACCACGGGCGTGATTCGCCTGCGCAGCATGGCCGAAAAGAAAGTCCTCAAGTTCCCGGTCATCTCCGTGAACGATGCCGACACCAAGCACATGTTCGACAACCGATACGGCACCGGCCAGTCCACGATGGACGGCATCATCCGTGCGACCAACCGGTTGGTCTGCGGCTCCGTCTTCGTCGTCGCCGGGTACGGCTGGTGCGGACGCGGCATCGCCATGCGGGCCAAGGGCATGGGCGCCGATGTTATCGTCACCGAAATCGATCCATTAAAGGCGCTCGAAGCCGTGATGGACGGCTACCGGGTCATGCCGATGGAAGAAGCCGCCCCGATCGGCGATTTCTTCGTGACAGTGACGGGCAACTTGAAGGTCATTCGTGGCGAGCATTTCGCGAAGATGAAAGACGGCGCCATCGTCTGCAATAGCGGCCACTTCAACGTGGAGTTGGATATTCCGGCCCTGGAGAAACTCGCCAAGAAGCGGAAAGTCGTCCGCGACGGCGTGGAGCAGTTCACCTATAAGAACGGCAACCGCGTGAGTCTCCTCGGCGAAGGCCGCCTGGTCAATCTCGCGACCGCCGAAGGCCATCCCTCCAGCGTCATGGACATGAGCTTCGCCAACCAGGCGCTCGGTGCGGAATACATTGTGAAGAACTACAAAATGCTCGAGAAAAAGGTGTACCCGGTCCCGGCCATTATCGATAAAGAAATCTCGCGACTCAAACTTGCCGGCATGGGCGTGAATATCGACAAGCTGACGAAGGAGCAGGAGAAGTACTTGGCAAGCTGGGAGATGGGAACATAGGAAGCAGGTGCGGAGCGGGCACTCTCAGTGTTCGCTCACCGCGCATGCAAGACTTCATCAGACTGTTCCATAGCAGGCGATGCTCGGTGAATGCGCACAATTGAGAGCGCCCGCCCCGCACCTGCTAGGGGGAAAAGAAGAAAGGCCGCCTCACTCAAATGAGGCGGCCTTTCTGTTTCTTCTCAACGGAACTGTACTTGAAGCATTTCCACTGTCTAACCAAACCGTCCGAGTGAGGTTTTCGCATCACCGCCCCCTCATCGATAGCTCGCCTCAGACCGTCTTACTTTCACAAGACCATACTGATTTAGCTTCAAAAATCCTTCGACTACCGTCGGCGGTGTGCCATGCTTAGGGCCAAGTATAACTTCTGAGATAGGACTACGCTCTAACTCTGCAAGCTCAACCTTACGATAGGGGACAATACGATTGTCCGCCACACGATGGGAACAGACATGCTCTCCATCCTTTATTAGATATGAGAGAAGCCGCTGTTCGCGCTCCTCTCGAAACGCATATGCCTTGAGGCGAAACAACTGAGGAATGAGGGGCGTTAATGCCCTGGATAGGTTTTTATTTGCGTCCTGAATGGCCTCAGCCGTCTCTCGTTTAAGTTCTTGCTCTGTAATCCCAATAGTATTGACGAGGCCTCTCACGCCAGATGTTTTGAACGAGCCGTCCTTGATGAGTTGATTGATTTTGATATATGTCGGCATGACAAGAGCTTCGTGGCCAGACGGTTCGTATTCGACCTTTTGTAGAGTAAAATCCGGCTTGTCGGGAGATATGCTTGCCTTGGAAAGCCAGTTCAGATACTCAACAGAAAAGCCGATGGCTACCCCCGTTGCATCCCCAGCATACCCTCTCCATTGACTGAGGAGGTCCCCATCCTCAGAGAGGCAGAACCCCAGGCCATCAATGAAATCCTCGAAAAATCCAATGCCTTGTTGAACACTGCGAACGTGGTCTCCCCCAAGCGGGTCTTTCTTTGCGAGACGAGCAATCGCGCTAGCAACCAGCTTCCCCTCCATCGAGTCGTTCGACAGCGACAGGGACGACAGCCAGAGAGAACGCGATTGCACGATTGCATGAAAGGATGCAGTCGAGCAGTAGTGATAGAGAATGTCCATATGTGTGCCTGTGCACCTCTCCTACTCAAACACATAACTATTCAATTAATATGTCCATCTACTCCTCAATGGAACCTATACCCACTTATTTCTTCTACCTATCACGCCTCTAGCAGAAATAATATACCTACTAATGAAGGCACCCAAAACGGGAACACTCTGATCTTCCAATCCATGAAGGCAATCGTGATTCAACCCAATTGTGATAGAGTGTCAGCAGGCGCTGAGGTCTTCCGGATCGGAGGCTCCTATGCGATCAAGCCATCCCGCTCCACTCGCTCTCTCTGATTACGACATTACTCCTGACCAAGGGTTTCTCCCGTCAGATCCGCTTGAACAGCTGCCGGACTCGCCGATGCTGAATCAGCTTGGGCGCGAGTTGCCGAAGTTGCTCAGCGCCCGCAGGGTCCGTCAATTCATCGACAAGCAGCGCCAACTGCTTCCCTCTATTCCTCCAACATGGCAGGAGCAGGACTATCGGGCTGCAATGCGGATTCTGTCGTTTGCCGGTCACGCCTATGTGTGGGAAGTGCCCGAGCAGCCGGCTACGACGCTGCCGTCACAACTCGCGCAGCCCTGGCACGAGATCGCGCTGAAGCTGGGGCGCCCTCCGGTGCTCTCCTATGCCTCCTATGCGCTAGACAACTGGCGCAGGCTCGATCCTGCCAAGCCTGTTCAGCTCGACAATATCGTGCTCCTCCAGAACTTCCTCGGCGGCCTGGATGAAGAATGGTTTGTGGTCATCCACGTTCAAATCGAGCGGCAGGCAGGATCCGGACTGGCCGGGCTTATTCAGGCCATGAACGGAGCTGCCGGTGACAAGCCCGACGAAGTGCTCGCTGGGCTTCGATCCCTTGCTCACGCTCAAACCGCAATGAGGGACACGCTGCTGCGCATGAAGGAACGGTGCGATCCCTATGTGTATTACAACCGCGTGCGTCCCTACATTCATGCTTGGAAAAACAGCCCCTCGCTCCCCGATGGCCTCCTGTATGAGGGCGTCGCCGCCTACAAAGGACAACCGCAACAGTTCCGCGGGGAAACCGGCGCGCAGAGTTCTATCGTGCCCTGCCTCGACGCCGGGTTGGGCATCTCCCATGCTCCCGATCCTCTCACTGTCTATCTACAAGAAATGCGGGCGTACATGCCTCCACAACACCAGGCTTTTCTCCGCGCCATCCAACGGATGACCGATGGGGATGGCAGACCGTTGCTCTCCGGATATGTACGCGATCAGAGATCACACCATCCGGGACTCTGGGATGCCTATTGTACGTGCATCGATCTGCTGGCGCTGTTTCGTGAAATCCATGTCGGGTATGCCGATAGTTATATCCATCGCCAACACCAAGTCCATGCCAGCAATCCCAGCGCAATAGGGACGGGCGGCACGCCCTTCATGGTCTATCTCCAGAAACACCTGGACGAGACGAAGCGCGTCCTCGCTGACTAGATCTTCCAACTCACAGGTCAGATCTAGTGGACATAGAAAAGGGGGCGACAAAAGTCGCCCCCTTTTGAAGAAACAAAACACACGATTGGTAGAATGACTTATTTGGCAGGGAGCTTGACGCTCACAGCACCCCCGAGATCTCCCTCCTTGGCCCCTTCTTTCTTGTAACCTGAGACATCCATCTCGCCTTTCGGCTCACCGTGGCAGCCCATGCAGCCCTTGCCATAGAACAACGGTAGCATCACTCGTACATCTCCGCCGACAGTTTCACTCATGATCTTATCGCCTTGGCGAGGATAGCCGGAGTCACCAAGTTTCTTCATTATTCCGGCCTCAAAGGCATCCGCCTTATTTTTCTGGTTCCGGAGCAGCGCATCGGTCGTCGTCTGCTTCATGTAGACGTTCGTCTTGGCACTGAACTCAGCAGCAGTCTGCGTTCCAAAGTGCGCAGGCGTAAATCCCTTGTACCCAACACCAGACTTGTTGATTGTTGCCTGATTGTCTGCGACCGTCTTTTTTGCGGCGGCAACTAGCTCTGGCAGGAGCTTCTGTGCCGATGCGGGAACACCGCTTCCTTTTAAATTACCTAAATCCACTCCTGTTCGTCCTTTGAATTTCTCTGCGAGTTGCTGGGCGAATACGTCTGGCGTAAATCCCTTGTCCCCCTTGGTCGCATCATTGATCAGCGGCTGATTGGCAGCAACGGCGCCACGCCCAGCATCCAGCAGAATAGCCAGGAGACGGCCTGTTTCAACTGCATCATCCCCCGCAAAGGTATGAATAGGTCCAAGCAACGAAATGACAAACACTCCGAGTGCCGGAAGTAACCTTCGTCGGATCATAGATCCTCCTCGATTGATGGGTTGGACTGACTGAGTGCCCGGAAACAGATAAGTGCGAGGAGGGAAAACGAATGGAATGAATAGCGTTCACTATACGCGGACCACGCAGGTAACACCAGAGCTATTCGGTCGTGGCAACGCCGAAATCGAACTACCCTTCACAAGTCCGCGTTTCATGAATTCAGACCCGGCGGAAGCCATGATACGCCAATGCTGCCTACAGCTTCAGTACATCTAACAGACAGACGACCTGGCGATCGGATTGTACCTCGAAGACCATATCGTGGGGAGTCCCATCAACAAGACTAACGGCCGCCTTTCATTCTGTAACCATTGACTGAACTAGGCACCCGGCGTATCGTTCAGTCAGAATACTTTTTGGAAATCCCTTTTATGCAGGCTGCTTCAGCCTATGACCCCCGCCTCGCACGGGATCTGATCCTCGACGAGTTATTCGATCTGTCCCTGTATCAGGCGCTCCGGGGCGTCACTCAACCGGATGTCCACGACACGCTGGATGAGCTGATCAGAGTGGAAACCGCGCATCTCGCCTTCTGGCAGCGGTTCTTCAATCTCAAGCTGGAGCAACTCGACTTCGGACGGCGCATCAAATTATCCGTCATGATGCTGGTCTGCCGGCTCTTTGGCTCGACGGCCGTCCACCTGGTTCTTGAAGCGATTGAAGTCCACGGCGTGCGGAAGTACCTGGCGGTCTGGCGGGCGTACCAGGGAAAACCGCTGGCCGAAGCACTGCGCGGCATTCTCATGGATGAATTCAAGCACGAGGACGTGCTCGTCACGGCACTGACCCAGAGAAAGATCAACCCCGAGAAGATCCGTAACATTTTTCTCGGCTTGAACGACGGGCTGGTGGAAATCCTCGGGGCTGTCAGCGGATTCTTCGGAGCCTTCGGCAGCACGACGATGGTCCTCATCGCCGCGTCGACCACCGCCGTCGCAGGAGCCCTGTCCATGGCCGCCGGGGCATTCCTGGCGCTCAATTCCGAGAAAGAAGTAAAATCGACCGAAGTGGCGAAGAAGTTGTTTTTGGGCGAGGAATCCGACTTCGCTCCGATGGAGGAACAACCGCTGTCGTCGGCGCTGGTCGTCGGCTCGGCCTATCTGATGGGCGCTATCGTCCCGGTATTCCCCGTGCTCATCGGCGCCACCGATGCCATGTTCTCCGTCCTGACGGCCGGGCTCATGGTCGTACTGGTCTCGACGATTCTCTCGTTCCTCTCGGGCATGGACATCAAGCGGCGCATCATGCTCAACCTGGTGATCATCACCGTAGCAGTCAGCATCAGCTATGGGATCGGAATTGTGGCGAAGAATTACTGGGGAGTTGCGCTGTAGGTCTTATCGAGCCGAGAACATCGGGAGTTCGCGCGACCCTTCCGCTTCCCGTTGAATACGCTCCCGTTCGGCGCGGGAGGCTTCCAGGACATCGTGCAGCATGTCATCGGTCATTTGCGTGAGCTGCGCCGCCGCATCTTTCATATCGGCGTGCTCCACTGCGCGCGACAGCACTTCTGATTTCGTCGCACCTTTCTTCTGCCCCATGAACGGCTTGGTAATCAGGAACACCACATCGCGCACCGGCATGAACCGCAAGAACCGACGGAGCAGACGAATCGTCTGAATCGGATAGCAGAAGAGCTTGTACATGAACAGCTTCTGCAGCCCCTTCTGCCGCACGCGATTGATCGTCTCGCCGGGCAGACAGGTGGGGTCGATTTCAGAACACTTGAAATACTTGTACCAATCCGTCGATTCCTGCACCAGCCCGCGCTTCACATATTCCTGCCAGAGCGGAGTCCCGCGGTAAACACAGAGCCGGTTGAAACCGAACGTATCCAGCGGCAGCTTGGCGGCAAAATCGAACGTGGCCTTCATATCTTCGACGGTCTCATCGGGATTGCCGACGGTGAAAAATCCGTGCACGATTTCGATGCCGGCCTTCTTGGCGTTCTTGACCGCCGTCGTCACCTCCGCCAGTGTCTGCTCTTTCTTCAGCCGGTCGAGGATCTTCTGGCTGCCGCTCTCGATGCCGAACATCACGGTGCGGCAATGAGACTTGGCCATCGCGGGGAACAGGTGCTGGGCGACTGAATCGACGCGCCCTTCAATGCCCCATTGAATCGTCAGCTTCTCATCCATGATGCCGTTGCAAATGGCCTCGATCCGCTTCGGCTGGAGCAGAAAGTGGTCGTCTACGAAATAGACCGACCCGTAGCCATGCTCTTCGAGATACTTGAGTTCGGCAACGACGTGCGCAGGAGTTCGTGCCCGCCATTTGCCCTCGTTGAAAATCGGGATATCACAAAACACGCAAGGCCAGGGACAGCCGCGCGAAGTCTGCATCGTGGTAAATCGTTCCATCGACAGCACCGCTGGCACATCCAACGGCATCGATTCGATGAAGTCGAGCTTGAGGCTCTCCCGATCGGGGAAAGGCCATTGGTCCAAATGGCGCTCCATCGGGCGATTCGGATTATGAACGACCTTGCCGTCTTTCATCCAGGTCAGGCCGGCGACACTTTCAGGATTTTCGAAATTGGCCAGGAGATCGAGCAGGAGCTGTTCGCCATCGCCACGACAGATGAAATCAACTTCGGGACATTGTAATTTGACAAGCGGTGCATTGAGGCTGGCAAACACGCCGCCGAAGGCCAGCTTCACTTTTGAATTGGTCGCTCGAATCTGGCGCGCGAGAATTTTTGCGTAGGGATAACTGGTGGTGCTCAGAAAACTCAGACCGACGAGATCCGGCTGCTCACGATTGATCTGATCGATGATCACGTCGTTCGGCGTATCGGGATTCGCCTGGTCGAACATGACGCACTCGTGACCGGCCTGTTTCAAGACAGAGGAAAGCGACATGATGCCGATGGGCGGGAAGCCCATGACGCGGATATTGCCGTTTTTCGCGCGGGTTTTGGCCGGAAGCGCGTAGAACTGTGGATCGCGGACGTGGATCAGAAAAACTCGCAGACAGACTCCTTGGTTCGGCTTCGACGGTCACTGAGTGCACTGACAGCGGAAGGCTGCTCGAACAGGGAAGGAAGTACAGTGAGGAAACGCAATCCCTGGGATCAACCTACCACGATATCGAGTTCGGGGGAAGTAGATATTTTTAGAGAGAGGGACCGCAGTTTCACCGACTGCGTACAACCACCGGGACGGGAATGAAATAGAACGGGGGTGCCGGGCAATGCCCGACACCCCCATCGAAAATGCTAGAAACCGATTATCTAGCGGCCCAACGCCTGCTTGATTGCGTTGCCGATCTCCGCTGGATTCTTCACGACCTTCACACCGGCCGATTCGAGGGTCTTCATTTTTTCAGCGGCGGTTCCCTTACCGCCGGACACAATGGCGCCGGCGTGGCCCATGCGGCGGCCCGGAGGCGCCGTGATGCCGGCGATGAAGCTCACGACCGGCTTCTTCACATTCTTCTTGATGAACTCAGCGGCTTTCTCCTCGGCGTCGCCGCCGATTTCGCCGATCATCACAATCCCCTGAGTCTCGGGATCTTTCTCAAACAGCGCGAGCACATCGACGAAACCGGTTCCATTCACAGGATCGCCGCCGATTCCCACGCAGGTCGTTTCGCCAAGGCCCAAGGTCGACAGCTGATGGACCGCCTCATAGGTGAGGGTCCCGCTACGTGAGACGACACCAACGATGCCCTTCTTGTGGATGAAGCCCGGCATGATGCCGATCTTGGCCTCATCGACGGTGATGACGCCGGGGCAATTCGGGCCGATCAATCGCACATCGCGACCGCGCAACGCCCGCTTCACCTTCACCATATCGTTCACCGGGATACCCTCGGTGATACAGATGATCAGCTTGACGCCGGCATCGGCGGCTTCCAGAATCGCATCGGCACAGAAGGGCGGCGGCACGAAAATCAACGAGGTATCGCAGCCCTCTTTTTTCACCGCATCCCGCACCGTATTGAAAACCGGGATGCCTTCGACTTCCTGCCCGGCCTTCCCGGGGGTCACACCGGCGACGACCTTCGTCCCATAGGCCTTGCACTGGGTCGCATGGAACGAGCCCTCTTTGCCCGTGATGCCCTGCACCACTACCCGCGTATTTTTATTGACGAGAATGCTCACGGTCTTCTCCTTTACGCCGCTTTTCCGGTCAGCTTCACAATCTTTTGCGCCGCTTCCCACAAGTCGTTGGCCACTTCCAGCTTCAGGCCGGACTCGGCCAACAGTTTGCGGCCTTCTTCTGCATTGGTTCCCTGCAAGCGAACCACCAGCGGAACCGTGATCTTCACTTCCTTGGCGGCTTCGATCACACCGTTGGCAATACGTTCGCAGCGTACAATGCCGCCGAAAATGTTGATGAAGATGCCCTTGACGTTCGGATCCTTGAGGAGAATCCGGAAACCGGCCGCTACCGTCTCTTTGGTCGCGCCGCCGCCGACGTCCAGGAAGTTTGCCGGTTCGCTGCCCGCCAGCTTGATCACATCCATCGTCGCCATGGCGAGCCCTGCGCCGTTGACCATGCACCCGATGTTGCCGTCCAGCTTCACATAATTCAGATTGTTCGCGCCGGCTTCGATTTCCAGCGGTTCTTCTTCGTTGAGATCGCGCATCTGCTGCACATCGGCATGCTTGAACAGCGCGTTATCGTCGAAGGACACTTTGCCGTCGAGGGCGACGATCGTCTTTTCCTTGGTGATGATGAGCGGGTTGATCTCGACCATCGCCGCATGCTTTTCCATGAACAGGCGATAGAGATTGCCCATCATCGCAATAAAAGGATTCATCACGGCCGGCTCGATCGTATTGAGACCGAGGGCGAACGCCACATTGCGTCCGTTGTAGCCCTGGAATCCTACGGCCGGGTCGATCAATTCCTTGATGATCTTCTCGGGCGTCTTCTCCGCCACTTCTTCGATTTCCATCCCGCCTTCGGTGCTGGCGATGAATACAGGCCACCCGGAATCGCGGTCCACCAGGATACTCAGATACAATTCCTTGCTGATGTTGGCGCCTTCTTCGAGCAGGAGCCGATGCACCTGCCGACCCTTCGGACCGGTCTGGTGGGTCACCAGCGTCTTGCCGATCAACTCCTTGGCAAGACCGGCCACCGCGGCCTTGTCCTTAGTAATCTTGACGCCGCCCGCCTTGCCGCGGCCGCCCGCATGGATCTGCGCCTTCACGACGAACACAGGCGTGTTCAATTCATTGGCCCAGGCCGTCGCCGCTTCCGGAGACGTCACTTCTTTTCCGCGCGGGACCGGTACCCCGAACTGCGCAAACAACTGCTTCGCCTGAAACTCATGCACATTCATGCTGTACCCCTCTTAGCTCTCTTTTCTGGTGTAGGCCGGGAGGACCATGGGCGAGATGACATTGCTCAGGTTGCCGTGTTTTTTGGCATCGGCACGGAACCGCTGGAGATGCTGCACGGTGAGCTTGCCTTGCTTCATCGAGCCGGCGCGCCCGGCGGCCGTCAGTCCCGAGCGCTTGCCGAAGACCATCAGATCGAGCAGCGAATTTCCCATCAGACGATTGCGTCCGTGCAACCCCCCAGAGGCTTCGCCAGCCACGAACAAGTTCTTCACGTTGGTTTCTGAATTGGTATCGATCTTCACGCCGCCGTTCTGATAGTGCAGCGTCGGATAGATCAAGACCGGATCTTTGCTGATGTCGATGCCGAAGCGATCGAACTGCATCAGCATCGCCGGGAAATGCTTTTCAACCGTCCCAGGACCATGTTCCGCATCGAGGAGCGGCGTGTCCAGCCAGACGCCCACACGCCCGGACATCGTACGGATCCCGCGGCCCTCTTCGCACTCCCGGATGATGGAAGACGAGACGACGTCACGGGTATCGAGTTCGTTCACGAACCGTTCGCCTCTGGCATTGACCAGATGGCCGCCTTCCGAGCGAATGCCTTCCGTCACCAGCTGGCCGACCAGCTGTTCAGGATAGACCGCCCCCGAGGGGTGATATTGGAAGGTATCGATATGCGCGAGCTTCGCGCCCATACGGTAAGACAGACAGAGCCCGTCTCCGGTCGCGCCATAGTGATTGCTGGTCGGAAATCCCTGAATGTGAAGACGGCCGATGCCGCCGGTGGCGAGAATCACCGACTTCGCCGCCACGACGACATAGCGGTGATTGTCCAGATCCTTGAAAATGGCGCCGCTGCACTGGCCGTTCTCATCGCTGAGCAACTCCACCGCCGCGCAGAATTCAAGCAACTGAATCTTCTGATTCAGGACTTCATCCTTGAGCACCCGCATGATCTCCAAACCGGTATAGTCGGAGCAGGTCAGGAGCCGCGGTTTGGAACTGCCGCCGCCTTTTTTCACATGCAGATTGCCGTCCGCCTGCCGGTCGAACAACACGCCCAGCTCGATGAGCCACTTAGCAATGGCAGGGCCCTCATCCACCATGGTCTTGAGCAGATCATGATCGTTATGCATGTGCCCGCCCTTGAGCGTATCGAGGAAATGCGTGACGGGCGAATCCTCCGGCGCCACGGAGATTTGCATCCCGCCCTGCGCCATGACGCTATTGGAATCGCCCAGTCTGAGCTTCGTGGCCAGAATCACTTTTGCGCCGGCTCCGTGTGCGTGCAGCGCCGCGGCACAACCGGCCCCGCCCCCGCCGATGACGAGCACATCGGTCGTGTAGTCCGGCGTCAGATCCACATCGTCCTGGATCAGGCTATCCCCTTCGAGCAAGGTCGCCAGCTCGACAACCGTTTTTTCATCGATATTGGGACCGAACCGGATCGGCCGATACGCGCTGGCCCGGTAATCGGGATGATATTTATGAATCAGCTGGTCGCGGTCGGCAGGGGAAAATTTCGGAATGGTTTGCTTCCGGCGAGCATCCCGAGTTTTGTGCACAATCTGTTGGAGCGCGTGAATATCCATCTCGGGTAGCCTCGGCAATAAAACTATTTTACAGTCGCACAGTGGTCGGCAAGTTCCTTTTCGCTCATGGCAAGGATCTTCTTCCACTCATCATTGAATCGTCCGTCCTGAATTTCCTTGATGCGGGTCTCCAGCCCCTGCGGCTTTTCCGTGAAATGCGCGCCCTGCGCGCGGCTCACATAGAGCGCCACCAGGTTGGGCGCGATGTCGGCGATGCACACCGGTGTGCACATGCCGCACATGACACAGTCCATGAACATCTCGGACACGCTCTTAAAGTCTCCGAAGACGGCTTTCCAGACGCCTTCACGCACATCGATCTTCTGGGGACAGGCTTCGGTGCAGGCGTTGCAATTCCGGCAGAGCGGCGCTTCGGGATAGAGATTGAACAGGTCCTGCTTCGGATCTTTGAGCGTCTGGATGTCGTAGGTCGCCTTCCGCGCGGGGAACGGCGGCATGATCGTAAACGACATGCCGTCCTGCACCGCCATCTGGCAGGCCAGGCAGGTCCGCACCTTGGGATCGTCCTTCGTTCGATAGTAGGTCGCGCAGGCCCCGCAGAATCCGCCGAGACAACCGGCGCCCCGCACCACTTCCTGCCCCGTATACCACAGAGCCTTGATCACGGTGATACCCTCCGGCACCTCGTACTTCTTGCCGGAGATTTCGATCGAGACCATCCGGGGTTTCATCACCTCAGGTTGATCGATCACGTTGGAGTCTTCTTGTGCCATGGTTCTCTCGTGAAGCATGAAACGTGAGGCGTAAGGAGGAAAATCCCCCTTACGCCCGACGCCTACCCAACTATTCTGCTGTTACGCAATCGCGTCGATGATTTTGTTCAACGTCGCGCTCGGACGCATCGCTTTCGAGGATTTTGCATCGTCAGGATGATAGTAGCCGCCCGTATCGACCGGCTTGCCCTGAGCCGCGATCAATTCACCTGCGATCTTGGCTTCATTGTCCGTCATCTCCTTGGCAACCTTGGCGAAACGCGCCGCCAAATTCTTGTCCTGCGTCTGCTGGGCCAACGCCTGCGCCCAGTAGAGAGCCAGATAGAAATGGCTGCCGCGGTTGTCGATTTCGCCGACTTTGCGCGCCGGCGATTTATTGCTCTCCAGGAACTTGGCATTGGCTTGATCGAGAGTATCCGCCAGCATTTTTGCCGCAGAATTGTTCGCCACTTTGGCCAGATGCTCCAGCGAGGCGGCCAGGGCCAGGAACTCTCCGAGCGAATCCCAGCGCAGATAGCCCTCTTCCTGGAACTGCTGCACGTGCTTCGGCGCCGATCCACCCGCACCGGTCTCGAAGAGACCGCCGCCGTTGAGCAACGGCACGATCGAGAGCATTTTGGCGCTGGTTCCGATTTCGAGAATCGGGAACAGATCCGTCAGATAGTCGCGCAACACGTTCCCCGTGACAGAGATCGTGTCCTTGCCTTCCTTGATCCGCTCCAGCGAGAGACGGGTCGCATCGGCCGGCGTCATGATCCGGATATCGAGCCCGTTCGTATCGTGTTCTTTCAAATACTGATTCACTTTCGTGATCAGTTGCGCGTCGTGCGCCCGGTCCTTGTTCAACCAGAAAATCGCCGGGGCGCCGGTCGCCCGCGCGCGAGTCACGGCTAGCTTCACCCAGTCGCGGATCGGGGCATCCTTCACCTGGCACATACGCCAGATGTCGCCTTCTTCGACCTTGTGCTCCAGCAACGCTTTTCCCGTCGCATCGACGACGCGAATCGTGCCGTTCCCCGGTGCCTTGAAGGTCTTGTCGTGAGAACCGTACTCTTCCGCCGCCTGCGCCATGAGCCCAACGTTGGGCACGCTGCCCATCGTCTTCGGATCGAGCGCGCCGTGCTTCTTGCAGAAATCGATCACTTCGCGATAGACCGGTGCATAGCTGGCATCGGGAATCACGCACTTGGTATCCGCCAGCTTGCCGTCCGGCCCCCACATCTTGCCGCTGTCGCGAATGACCGGGGGCATGGAGGCATCGATGATGATGTCGCTCGGCACATGGAGATTGGTGATCCCCTTGTCGGAATTCACCATCGCCATCGGCGGACGCTGCTTGTATACAGCCTGGATATCAGCTTCGATCGCCTTGCGCTGATCTTCCGGCAACGCCTTGATTTTTGCGTAGAGATCGCCGATCCCGTTGTCCGGATCCACGCCCAGCTGCTTGAGCGTCTCGCCGTGTTTGGCAAACACATCTTTGTAGAACACCGTCACGGCATGACCGAAGATCTTGGGATCCGAGACCTTCATCATGGTGGCTTTCATGTGGAGCGAGAACAGCACACCTTGTTTAGCCGCGTCCTGAATCTGTTCTTCGAGGAACGCGCGCAACGCCTTGACGCTCATGAAGGTGGCATCCACCACTTCACCTGCCTGCAAGGCCACTTTCGGCTTCAGAACGGTCGTCTTACCATCCTGGCCGACAAACTCAATCCGCGCATCGGTCGCCGCCGTCGTCGTCAGCGACTTTTCATTCGAGAAGAAATCGCCGCTCTTCATGTGACTGACGTGCGACTTTGAATCCGGGCTCCAGGCACCCATCTTATGGGGATGCTTTCTGGTGTGCGCCTTCACGGACAAAGGCGCCCGGCGATCCGAGTTGCCTTCGCGCAACACCGGATTGACTGCGCTGCCTTTGACTTTATCGTAGCGGGACTTGATATCTTTTTCTTTGTCGTCCTTCGGATTTTCCGGGTATTCAGGCAGCTTGTAGCCCTGGCTCTGCAATTCCTTGATGGCCGCCTGCAGCTGCGGCAGCGATGCGCTGATGTTGGGCAACTTGATGATATTCGCTTCCGGCTTCTTGGCCAGCTCGCCCAATTCGGACAACGCATCCGGCTGCCGTTGCTCCGGCGTCAGATATTCCGGAAACACCGCAAGAATGCGTCCGGCCAGGGAGATGTCGCGCAGTTCCACCGACACACCGGCCGCCTTGCTGAAGGCATTGATGATCGGCAGGAACGAATACGTCGCAAACATCGGCGCTTCGTCGGTCTTGGTGTAGATAATCTTGTCTGCTTTCGTGCTCATGATTTGTCCTCTGTTAGCTGTTGTTAGTTCAACGCATTGAGCGCCGAACCAGCCTTGAACCACGCGATCTGCTGCGCCGTGATGCTGTGGTTCGCCTGGATGGTGAGCGCTGAGCCATCCGCCTTGTGTATCGTCACCTGCACCGGCTTGCCGGGAGCCACGCTGCTCAGCCCCGTCACGCTGATACGGTCCTGCTGCTCGATCTTCTCGTAGTCCTTCGGATCTGCAAAGGTCAACGCCAAGATTCCCTGCTTCTTCAAATTCGTCTCGTGAATACGCGCAAAACTCTTGACCAGCACCACCTTCACGTTCAAGAAGCGCGGCGACATAGCAGCGTGCTCGCGGCTGCTGCCTTCGCCGTAGTTCTCGTCACCCACAACGATGGATCCGACCCCCTTGGCCTTGTAGGCGCGGGCGATCTGCGCGATGGTCAGGTTCGATTCACCGGTCAGCACATTCGTGCCCTTGCCGGGCTCAGACGAAAACGCGTTGTTCGCGCCGAGAAACATGTTGTCGCTGATCTTGTCGAGATGGCCGCGGAACTTGAGCCAGGGACCGGCCGGAGAAATATGGTCGGTCGTCGTCTTGCCCTTGGTCTTGATCAACAGCGGCATCTTTTCAAAATCCTTCCCGTCCCAGCGGGGGAAGGGCTGCAGCAACTGCAACCGCTCACTGGTCGGCGGAATATCGACGGTGAGGCCTTCGCCGTTTTCAGCCGGGGCCACAAACCCTTCTTCGCCTTTGGCAAAGCCCTTGGCGGGAAGCTCTTCACCCTGCGGCGGCTCCAGCTTGAATTCCTTGCCGTCCGCGCCCTTGAGGGTGCCGTTGACCGGATCGAACCCCAAGTCGCCGGACAAGGCATAGGCCGTCACCACTTCCGGGCTGGCGAGGAACGACAAGGTCTCATTGATGCCGTCGTTGCGGCCCGGGAAGTTGCGGTTGAACGAACTGACGATCGAATCCGCCTTGCCCTTCACGCCATCCGCGCGCTTCCATTGGCCGATGCAAGGACCGCAGGAATTCGAGAGCACCGTGCCGCCCAGCTTTTCGAACGTTTCCAGAAAACCATCCCGCTTCATCGTATGATAGATCCGCTCGGAGCCCGGCGAGACGAGGAACGAGGCCTTCGCCTTCAGCCCGGCCTTCATGCCCTGCTTGGCGATATGCGCCGACCGGCTGATGTCTTCATAGGAGGAATTCGTGCAGCTGCCGATGAGCGCCGCCTTCACCTCGATGGGATAGCCCTTCTCCTTCGCTTCGGCTGCCATCTTGGAAATGGGCCGGGCGAGATCGGGCGTATGCGGACCGACCACATGCGGCTCCAACTTCGAGAGGTCCACTTCAACGATCTGATCGTAGTACTTTTCCGGCGATTGATAGACTTCAGGATCGGCGGTCAGCAGATCCTTATGCGACATCGCCAGATTGGCGAGATCCGAACGATCGGTGATGTTCAGATAGGCCACCATCTTCTGATCGAAAGGGAACACGGAGGTCGTCGCGCCCAGTTCCGCACCCATGTTGCAAATGGTGCCCTTGCCGGTTGCGCTGATGGTTTCGGCGCCCGGACCGAAATATTCGACGATCTTATTCGTTCCACCCTTCACCGTAAGCAGACCGCAGAGATAGAGGATCACGTCTTTGGGGGAGGCCCAGCCGCTCAACTTGCCGGTCAAACGAATACCGATCAGTTTCGGATGAAGCACTTCCCACGGCAGGCCGGCCATGACTTCGCCGGCATCTGCGCCGCCGACACCGATGGCCAATCCGCCCAACCCTCCGCCGTTCGGTGTATGCGAATCGGTCCCGATGATCAGGCAGCCGGGGAACGCATAATTTTCCAGCACCACCTGATGGATGATGCCGGCGCCAGGCTTCCAGAAGCCGATGCCGTACTTCTTCGCGGCAGAGGCCAGAAAATTATAGACTTCCTTATTCTCGTCCATCGCCCGAAGCAGATCCTTCTCGGATCCCATTTCGGCGCGGATCAAGTGGTCGCAATGGATCGTGCTGGGCACCGCCGCTTTCTTTTTATTGGCCTGCATGAACTGCAACACGGCCATCTGGGCCGTGGCATCCTGCATCGCCACGCGATCCGGACGCAACGCCAACATGGCTTTGCCGCGATCCCAGGTCTGCGTATCAAAGTTGTCCGCGTGGGAAACCAAAATCTTGTCGGCAAGCGTCAGGCCGCGGCCGAACTTCTTCCTGGCCTTGGCGAACACATCCGGCATCTTGGCATACAGCGTCTTGGCGAGATCCATCGACATCACTCTTCTCCACATTTCTGGCCGGAGATTACCGGCGGCAGGCTATGGGGCTATAGGTTCCACCAAGACCGACCGCCTCTTGCCTCCCGCCCGTTTGAATGGGGGCACTTCCCGCCACTATTTCAGCGGCGGGACCTCCCGCCGTTTAGGGGCTGCGTAATTCACCAGATAATCGAACAGCCGGATCAAGCGACCATCCTGACGCTTCTGATCCACCCAGTGGCCGATCAATCCGATCGTCCGAGAGAGGATGAAGAATCCGTTCAAGCTATCGACAGGGAACCCGATATCGACGAGCACCGCCGCCATCGTCCCGTCGACGTTCAAAATCAAGTTGTCTTTTTTTGCCGCGGTCACTTGCTCGACCGCCAGCGCGAAGTCGAGGCACGGCGTCTTGATATTCAAGCTCTTGACGTAGCCGACCAATTCCTTCACGCGTTTATCCGGATTGCGCAAGCTCTTCACGCGATGGCCGATGCCGGGCACCGGACCATGATTCTTCTTCATGTAGGTCAGGAATTCGTCGACCGACATCTTGTTATCGACGGCATACTTGAAGAACCGGCCGGCATCGGTGACGGCACCGCCGAAACGCGGTCCGATCATGATCATACCGGCAGCCACTGATTGCGACAGACCGATTCCGGCACAGGCTGCCAGAATCGTCGCATAGGCGCCGCTCACGCAGGGACCGTGGTCGGCGGACAGCATCATGATGCGCTTGACGATTTCAGCGTCCTGCTTCGAAATCAGACGCTTATCCCACAACAAACCGATCACGTGGGGGATTTCATACCCTTTATTAATGAGCTCGGAAGCCGGATAGCCGTCATAGCAGGGCTCTTCGCCGCGATCGTCGCTGATCGTCGTGCGAATCAGCGGCGTCACCATTACTTCGTCCGCCTTCATCGCCGCTTCGATGCTCTTCGGCAATTTCGGGAGCGATGCCGGCTCCACCGGTGCCTTGACCTGGCCGGACTTCAAGAGCTCCTGATAGGCGTCCTTGATCGCAGGACCCAGCGCACCGAACGTCGGCGGGACAATCGCGCCGGCCTTCTTGAGGGCATCAGACTTGGAACGGGCCGAGCCTTCGCCTTTCAGACCTTCCTTGGCGCCGGCATGACCGAACTTCATGCCCTTCGGCAAACTCTCCTGGCAGAATCCTGAGACGACCGCCATCAGCTTAATGCGCCGCTTTTTGGCTCCGTACCACTCGGCTGCCCGCTCTTCCAGGTCGCCGCCCATTTCGCCGACGATGACGACCGCTTTCGTTTGCGGATCGTTCTCGAACATTTCGAGATAGCTGACGTAGTCGGTTCCCGGATAGGCGTCGCCGCCGATGCCGATCGCCGTGGTGATACCGTCGGCGAACTGCGAGCAGATCCAGATGATTTCGTTTGAAAGACCGCCCGACTTGGTGATTACACCGAATGAACCTTCACGATAGAGCTTCGAGAGCACGAGGTTGTCGAACGCACCGCCGATCACACCGAGACGGCAGGAACCGGCCGACACAATCCCGATCGACGAAGGACCGTTGAAAACCTTGCCGAGCTTTCTGGCATGGGCGCCAAGAATCTTCGCGTCCTTTTCAGGCACGCCTTCGGTGATCATCGAGACCACCTTGATGTGCGAATCGTCCAGGGCTTCCATGCCGCCCTTCATGGCCCGGTCGGCGCCGATGTAGACAAGACTCGTGTTGATCTGGGGATGGTTCTTGGTCGCTTCCGCAATGGTCTTATAGACAGGAACCGCCACTAAACCGCTGCCGTAGGGAATTTCGTTGGTCTTGCCGGCGTCCGGCGGATAGACAAACGCCAGCACGTTCAGCGAGCGCTTGATCAGATAGCAGAACTCCGCCATCCGGCGCGCCGCGTTCACGCCGGCGACGCCGCCCTGAATGACCACATAGGTATCTTTGTTTGCCAGGATACTCATCGGGATCTCCCCTTGTATATTTTCAGTTGGCCATGGATGGCAGGCTATTTCTTCTGGAGCGCCATATCGACGATGTCCGTCAATGGCGTATGGCGGTCGAAGACGTTGATGTCGAACCCTTCGTCTTTGAGCGCGCGCATGGCATCGAGGCCTTCCTTCTCACGCGGGCCGCCCCGACGCACCCAGATCTTGACACCCTTGAGCTTCCCCTCGGCCTTCGCCTTGCGGAATCCATTGATGATGCCACCGAACGTCTTCACCACATCGGTAAAATTGGCGATCGCGCCGCCGACGATGATGTTCTTGATTCCCGGCAGGGAGCAGATTTTCTCCGTGAGCACTTCGACGGCCCAGTCAGGCGGATCGCCTGAATATTCGGCATAGTTCGCCAGCTGGCCGCCACGAGCCACGACGGCATCGGAATAATACACACTGGCGCCGCCGCCGGCCGGCAACATCGCCGTATCGCCGCCTGGAATTTCGATGAACTTGACCGACCCCTTGATCTTGCTGTCAACCGCCATCACTTCCGTTTCGTCCTTGGAGTACGCACGGCCGAATTCTGCGGCAAAGGCAAAGTTCCAATCGGGATGGCGGAATTTCGCGTCGCCATCGAGCAACGTCACGGCATCGAGAGCGACCAGTTCGCCATCGCTTTCACGAAGGACCACCGGGTTCACTTCAAGATACTGCGCGTCTTCGCTATCGAAGCAGCCAAACATTTTCCCCGCAAAATCGGCCATTTTCTTGACGAGCGGGCCGGTGAATCCGGCGTCTTTTGAAAGCTTTTCAAGCGCCTCGGCGGACGGCGTCTGGCCGATTTCAAGACAGAGCCGCTTCACACGGTCCCAATTGGATTCGACTTCGATACCGCCGCAATTGGCGACGAGAATTTCACTGCCTTCGCGCGTGGACTTGACGGCGCAATAATATTCTTCTTTGTGGGGAATCATCTCGGATACGATGACCTGCGTCACTGTGATGCTTCCAACCTGGCGACCGATCATTTCTTTCGTCGCGGCTTCTGCTGCCTTGAAGTCCAAGTCGATCTTGACCAAGCCAAGTTTAAAACGAGACCCGAGGGCCTCGTGGGCCTTGGCAACCAGCTTGGATTTTTTCAGCCATTCATTGGCTTGCCCCAGCTTCGTCAACTCATCGACGGAGGTGACAACCACATAATTAGGGACATTGATTCCCCATTTTTTCATCAGTCCCATTCCCGGACCTTCGAGCACCTTGGCCATGACGACACTCCTTCAGCGTAGTGGAAACCAGCGATAAGGGAGCCGGATTGTAGCGAAATCACAGGGATGACTCAATACACCAGAGGTACTAACGGCCCGGGGCTCAAAAGGCCTAGTCCCTCTATTTCGCTCATCAGCGGGATGGCAACCTAACCACTTGAATTGTAAAAGATCTCAGTGCGGTCGAATCACAGCACCGCACAGACAATTTCCCTCATCACAAAGACACCGTCAGCGCCGCGTCCGAATCTTTTGGCAGGAGGGACAGACAAATGAACTCCGCTCACTTTGCACCCGTCTGATCAGACTGCCGCATTTCCGCGGGCAAGGAAGCCCTTCCTTGCCGTAGACGAGATGATGCTGCTTGAAAGTTCCCTCGGAGCCGTCCGGCGCAAAGAAGTCTTTGACGCTGGACCCTCCGCACTCGATGGCCTGCTGTAAAATTGTCTGCATTGCGTGATGGAGGCGGCCGGCCGCAGAAGGCGCCAGCTGACCGGCAATCACATCCGGATGCAAGCCGGCTCGAAAGAGGGCTTCATTCGCATAGATATTTCCGATGCCAGCAATGACCTGCTGATGCATCAACAGCGCTTTCAAGCGCCGCCGGTATTTTTGGAGTATTTGAAAAAACTCCGCGCTCGTCACGCGAAGCGGGTCACACCCGAACCGCCTGGCCAGATAGCAATCCAGCCCCGCGCGATCCAGCAGGGAGAGGCGGCCGAAGCGGCGCGGATTCCAATACCGCAATGACCCGGCCGACGGCGGATCGAACCGCATGGTGTAGTGAACGTGCCGGGGGAACTTGATCGCGACTTCGGGAAACAGTAACAGCCCGGTCATCCCCAGTTCCGCCACTACATACCGGGTGTTTCGCGCTTTCTGAAATTCTATGACAACGCTTTTCCCATACCGTTCGACCGCGGTCACACGACTCTCCGGATACCATGCACCCGTATCGCCGCCTTCCCGAATGATATCGGCCCTTCCGACGAATACGCCGGCAACGTGCGCGCCAATCAACCGCGCACGGAGCTGACGTGCTGCAACCTCGGCTTCAGGGAGCTCAGGCATAGAGACCTTGTAACGAGATGAATGCGGACAACCTGTCAACGGGAATCATTACGCCATGCAAGCGGGGGAAAACGCAACCTTGGCAAGAGTGATACGGGAACGGCTAGGCAACCCGCGGAGCGGGAGAGGATCGAGCCTTTTTGCCCACTCGATGCGCCCGCAGCTTCAGGACTTTCTCGATGGTTTCGCGCAGCTTGGGAAGCGGCATCGCCCCCGGCCGTCTGGCCTTGATGAACGCCACAGCCTCTTCATAGGACAGGCCCTGGCTGCAACAGAAGTACGCGATCAGAACGGACGCAGACCGCCCCATCCCGGCCCGGCAACAGACCAGCGTTCGACTTCCCGGAGCACGGGACTCAAGCCAGGCCACGGCACGATCGAGTCGCGCAGGATCTACCGCTGAGAATTCCTTGAATGGAATATGTTGATAATCCAACCAGGGAGCGGGTTTGACCGTGAACTCCTCTGCCACCAGCAAAAGACCGGCAATAGCCGGCATCGGGTCACGAGCATCGTCGATATTGCCTAGGATCAACGCATCAGTTATCAAATGCATAGAACTCTTAGTATAGTATTGCGAGAAACGGGTCAAGCGAATCTCGGATGAGCGTGTCGTCCATTGCAGTGAGTCGAACTCCCTCGTTATACTCGGAGCGATGCTTTCATGATGAAATGAGGAATTGTATGCCTGCTCTCTCGCCGGAAGAAGTTGAACAGAGACTGACCACGGTTCACTGCGCCATTTGCAAGGGCGACAAATTCGGCATCGACCGCCGCTTCATGCAACCGGATGGAGAATGGCGGGGCGTCTGCATGAAATGTCGATACAGCTTTCCCGTCTACACCGACATGGAGTTTTACCAGCGCACGCAACCGGATATCCCTTACCGCCTCAAAGAAATATCCTGCCGCACCTGTCAACACCGCGGAGTCACATTGGATTTCCGCATTACCATGTCGGTTCGAGAAGCGATCTACTTTGTGACCTGCCTCGGCTGTAACGCCAAGTTTCCCGAGCAATCGTCGCTGGAGGCCTTTGAATAACTCCCCTTTAGTCAGCCTGCGGGTGTATACTGAAAACATGGACGATAAGAAAAAACAGCCAGAGCCCGAATCGGCTCCGAAAGCCCGCAAGGAAATCCCTCTGATTTCCGTACCCAACGACCGCGACATGATCGCCGCGGAAATGGCGGAGATGTTCGACGAGGATCGCGTCAGCCATCAGCACGGCAGTTCCGAGCCGGAAGCGGATTAAACGCGCCCTTATACCGATCGAACGATCCGCACATCCGCATCGCGTTCGACTCGTCCCACCGCCGACACTTTCCCCTCACGCTCTTTACGCACGACCCGCCCGATCTGCACGATGGCGCCTCGATGCCAGGCATCGACCGCAGCATTCGCAGGCGAAGCCAGGCGATCCTGACGGCCAATTTCCGACCGCCCCAGCTCATTGCAAAGCCAGGCCCGCTTCTCGCCTTTCAACTCTCGCAACTCGCTGACGACGCGATACACATCCGGCCTTCGATCAACGATGGTGCGTCCATCTTTTCGAAGAAGCAGATAGGAAAACTTGAGCGCGTCTTTGATGAATCCCACCTCGTCATCGATCTGCTGGATCTCCGACGGCGGCTCCCAAGGCCGCTCTTCATGGCACCAATCGAACGGATTCACCAGCGCAGGGCAACTATGCTCATGGAGACAGGGGCTATAGATCGTACAGCGCTTTTCCTGAACCAATCGATCACGCATGTGATGCAGCGCTCTCGAGGTGTCGCGCAATGCGGGTTCTACGATCATCAATGTACCGGCCGAAGCTAATCTCGCCAGCAGGTGCGTCACAAGTTCTACTTTTGCCTGCACCGGATCGACATTTCGTGGAAAGAGTTCGTTCAGACAATTTGCCGCGATGATCAAATCATACGGCGCTTGCGGTTCAATCTGGCCAAGCCACGCCCCATTCGACACCCGCTCCAGGTTTCCCTCATGCGTGATCAGCCTTCCATCAGTCAGGCCTGACTCACGACAGTAGGACTGCCAGAGACTCCTGGCCTGTTTTAATGCTTCGGCCGATGCATCGACTGCAACAACGGTGAGATCTTTGATCCGTCCAGGGCGGTGCTGATGGAGCCAATCGAGCACGGCTAACGCCCCGGCGCCAGGCCCTGAGCCCACATCAAGAATGCGGATCGGCCTACCCGATTCTTGCTCCGGCCAGCTCTGCGGCATTTCGTCGATCAGAATCCTCACCTTACACAGATTTACCGGCAGGAAATACTTGAGATAGGCTGCTGCATGAGCCGGATGATCGAGATAGCCGGCTTTCAGTACGGCACGATCCTTCGTGAAGAGCCTGGAAAGATCGGCCACCGCTTGCGCAATCCGATCGTGGCCGATCCGCACAGAACCGGCAGCTGCATGATCAATGGCCTTGAGCATGACCGGTGAGAGTCGCGCAATTGCCTGGCGTTGGTTGAAGGCCATATCGTCCTAGTGTATGCTCACTTCACGAGGAGAACAATCATGAGTAACCCGCTGTTGCAAGCCTACCTAGAAGTCGAAATGGCTATGGAGCGTTTCACCCTGGTCTTGCATGACCATGTCGATCATCTTCGCAAAACGGAGCCGTCCGGCTCCGACAAATTGCATCGCATGGCCAATGGGACCAAAGCCATGCGCGATAGCGCATCAATTTATCTGTCCTACGCCAAGTATGTGGCACACGGCATGCCCGCCAGCGAAGAACTGATCGAGGACGATTTGCAGGGATAACGCGCGTCGCTGCCATTCGCGGTGCAGCCGGCCATGAGAAAACGAAAGGCCCGCCGGGTGATCCCCGGCGGGCCTTTGTATGCGTCGTCTTCAGTCGATTAGATGCTGCGCATGAAGTGGGACACATCGTCTTGATTGACGGCCCCGCCCATGATCGAAGACATCGCGACGTTGGTGGATTTCTTTCCGGTAAGACCGGATTCGACTTCATCCACGATCAATTCCACCGGCATCGACTGACCGCCATAGACCCGCGGCCCACCGATGATCTTGGCGTTCGAGTAGCCGTAAATCGCCGTGGCCACTTCCTTCGCCAGCCATCCGACGTAGTTGAATTCCGGAACGACGATCAACTTGGCATTTTTGCAAAGCTCACGCAGTTCCTTTGTGGGGAACGGCCTCAAAGAACGAACCTTGATCAAGCCGATCTTGATACCCTTCTCCGCGCAAATGCGAACCGCTTCCCGCGACTGCGCCGCAGCGCTACCTGAAGCGATGATGACAGCTTCGGCTCCGTCCACATTCTCAGCCGTGAGCAATCCGCCCATGTACTGATTGATGTACTTACGGGACCGTTCAACGGCGGCCCACACTTCCTGCTGCCAGACCGCATGAATGTTGTAGGCCATGAAGTTCGACTTTTGAACCGGAGCGTCGCGCGAGAGACGCGCGGGAGGATTCTCGGCATCGAGGACCGGCACCGCCCCACGATAGGCTTCACGCGGCGGGAGCTTAATACCGCGATCCTGCATGCGCACATAACCGCGCGCGTGGGTAACAAAGAAGCCGTCACAACAAACGCCCACGGGCAGCGTCACGTCGTTCTTTTCACTGATGGTGAACCCGGCCATGGTAAAATCGAACATATCTTGCTGATTCTCGGCATGAAACACGATCATGCCGCAGTTCAGAAGATAGGAGACCTCGATGTTGTCTGGCTGAATCGCGAGCGGAGCGTTGACGACTCGGCAGGTGAACATCGCAACAGCCGGCAACCGATGGCCGGGCCATGAGGCGATACCCTCTAGACCGCGCAACGTTCCAGGGCCGGCGGTGGCGGTATAGCAGCGCACACCGGATCGCGATCCGCCGGCGATGGCCGCCATGACGCCCACTTCTTCTTCACCGCGATAATACTCTTTCACATACCCTTCACCGTAGAGCACGCCGACCAGCTGCATGGTTTCGCTCTGCGGCGTGATCGGATACGCGATCGCCAGATCGACGTTCGAACGGCGGATCGCTTCCTTGGCGGCTTCGCTGCCCGTGATGAACTCTTTGGTTCGCGGAGCTTCCAAGAACATATATTCGGGAGTCACCACCCGCTGTTTCTTGGCCTCGGCATGGGGGTCTTTCTTCGGTGCAGCCACACTCGCGGCGGGAGCACTCGGGGTATTCGCTTTGACTTCAGCTTCACTCATTATTGCACCTCTTGGCTATATCGCCCGTGATCCAACCCTTATCCTTCGCGCTTCATCTGTTCGGCCGAATGGCCGAACGCGCCAGCGCTGCCGGTCCCGGCGACGGAGGGCATGAAAGTCAGAGGATTGGTGTGGGTTTTTCCACCGTGGACTTTGGACTGTGTTCCGGTAAAGCGGACGTTCTCGCCGTTCTCCGGCAACTTGATTCCCATTTCCTCACGGACCTTTTTGAAGATCTGCGCAGTCTTTTTCAGTTTGAGCACGTCCGAATCGCGAATCGTCAACATGGCGTCTTCGTGGCCCTGCTCAGCGCAAATCGCCATCGTGCAGCAATTGGTCCCCGCACGGATCATCTTCAGCGTAAGATTGGCATAGTGGCAATGCACGCCGATGAAGATACAGGCTTCAATCTTATTTCCCCAAATGGTGAGATTCGGGTGATTCGGATTGATGACTTCTTCCGGATCGATCTTCGGATATTTGGGGCGATAATCCGGCATCGGGATGATCATCACGTTCGGAATCTGGGCGGCAATTTCCAGCGTCGCCTTGGCTTTTTCGATAGCATGTTCATTCCATGCCCATAAGACCATCGGCCCCGGGAAGAGCGTCGCGTTAGGACTGGTCAACATCTTCCTGGCCATCTCTTCGATGACCTTATCTTCATTGGGCTCCAGCAGTCCGTAAAACAAACCCTCTCCAGGATCTGGCAGCGAGACCCCGAGCTGTGCTGCTGACGGAGGATGAAATCCGGCCGGTCCCGGAACGATGATTCTCTCTCTCTTATCTTGCGTTGTTGCCACGCCCGTTCCCCTTTCTTGCCGAATAATCAGACGCTAGGGCTTACCAAAACCGCCGTCGTGCTCTTGTCACCATACGTGATGTTGTCGGTGATGGCGGCCAACGGCAATTGATCGATCATGATCATCTTGATGGCGTTATTCTTGGCCATGTTGTCGCACACCCACACACACTGTGCGCACCCCTTGCACCGGTCCACGGCCACGTACGCAGATCCGTACTTAAACCCCTTATCCTTCCCCATCTCTTCACTATACTGAATGGTGTTGGCCTCGGGGCAGTACTGCGTGCAGAGCTTGCAACTCTTGGCGGCACAAATTTCAACATTGATATCAGCTACGAGATACATGGGAACTCCTTATGTATCGCTATTACGCACTGGCCGCGGCCGCGGCGGCCGGCACTTCCACCCGCTTCACGTCCGGAGCAGCCCACCCGTGTTCGACGGCGTAGTTCCAGCCGGCCCGCATGACGGCCACGTTCTTATCAATCAATTCCTGCTTCTTCTTAAACTTTCTCTCGACCACGCTGTCCAACGCCGCCGTTCCGCCGGATACGACGAATCCTTTGCCCAGGAACCGGTCTTTCACGGCCTGCTCCAAACCGGCCATGTTCGTTAATCCGGTGATCGCCCCGATGCAGCCCATCAGAGCCATGTTGGTGGCAAGATCCATCCCTGCAACTTCGAGAGAAATCTTCGTCGCAGGGAAGTAGTAGAGCTTCGCGCGGCGCTCTTCCAACTCACGGGCCTGATCCTTGTGCAGATTCATCGGACCATCGTTGTTGATCAACGCAACGCCGTCTTCCTTCAGACCGAAATAGAACGGCATTGTATAGGATTTGCCGTGCGTAATGACCTGCGGATGGAAAATGATGATGATGTGGGGAAACGTGATTTCGCCGATCTCATAGATCGGTTCATCAGACACCCGCACATAACTCTCGACCGGCGCCATGCGCTTTTCCGATCCGTAGAACGGAACGATCGTGCTTTCCCCGCCGGCATTGATGACCGCGGTGCTCAGGATGTGGGACCCCGTCACGACACCCTGTCCACCGACACCTGCCATCCGAATGTTGAAACGTTTTGCCATGGGCAATCCTCCTTAACCGGTCGAGCTTACGCTTTGTTGGGAATGGCTCCAGCGGGAGCGGCCGGCTTCGGAAGAAATTCCTTATAGCCATAACGCTCAGCCAAGTACTGCTTCGCTTCTTCGCTGACATACTCCGTGAACTGATACCGATCGTTTTCCACGTTCTTGGCGTCTTCCATGACCTTGTCGGTCGGAATCGCATACTCGATGTTGCAGGAGGTGTAGGCTTGAATGTAGGCGGAACCCACTTCACGGGCGATCAACACGGCCTTCTTGATGACGCTCTCGACACGGCGGGGATTGTTCGGGACGACGGTCGCGACGTAGGCACATCCGGCCACCTTCGCCATCTGTAGCATATCCATCTTCTCGAACTTTTTGCCCAACGGCGCCATCTTCAACACCGCGCCACGGCTCGTCATACCGCTTTCCTGCCCGCCGGTGTTGCCGTAGACTTCGTTATCCAACATGATCGTGGTGAACCGCTCCTTGCGGAACCAGGAGTGCAACACTTGCTGGAATCCGATGTCGGCCGTGCCGCCGTCGCCGGCCATGACGACCACATCTTTCGGCTTGTCGCCGAACCGGAGACGGAGACCGCGGGACAACCCGCTGGCCACGCCGTTCTGATCGCCGTAGTTACCGTACACAAAGGGGATGGCCGCCTGCGAGATCGCCAGGCGGCCGCACCCGGCCGTGCCAACCATAATGGTGTCTTCAGGGTTCGGGACAGCGATCATGGCCAGGCGGATGAACAACGTCATCGCGCAACCGGCACACATCGGGTGCTCTTCCAAAATTTCCTTAAAACTTCCCATCTGGGAGACGGACACCTTCTTGCCGAACGGACCATGTTCGACCATATCCCGATATTCTTTCGGCATGAACTTCTCGAAGCCGTTTGTAAACTTCACATAATCGAGACTCATCAGGCACCTCCCTTATGTCACTGCAACGGCAAACCGTTGCCTATGGTTCAATACGGTCGCAATCAACGAATAAGCCAGCGGGACGAACGAGGATGGACGACGCACAACAGCAAATCGAATCCATTTATTTTTCATCGCCATCCTAGCAAAGCCGAAAAAAGACTGTCAATTATATATTCCGGCCATCGCTTCGACGGTCATCACTTCAAAAATTTTATAACGTCCTGATATTCAACACAACTTCTCAGAAGGCCCACAGCATCCGAAAGAAGGCCTAGGCCAAGCCTGGCCGGATAGGCCATTCGCCCCAAGCGGATGTTGCACGTGAGCACCGGCACGGAGAAAAGCAATCTTTCCGTTGGAATTTGACGCTTTGGATTGCCGATCATCGCCAATCCGGTTAGACTGTCGGACTATGCCAAATCGAGTATTGATTCCCGGCGAGGACGACGCGGGAACCCATGTAGGCGGCGTGCATAAGCGGCCCCCCATCCCGGATAACACGCTCAAAGCTGAATGCCCGAAGTTCATGGCCCATGGCCCCTGCGGGGGCGTGCGCAAAGGCGGCCTCTGCGAAGTCTATCCGGACATGAAATGCCCCTGGGTCTCGATGTTTATTGAGCTGGAAAAAATCGGCCAGACCGACTGGATGAAACAAGTCTAGATGAGATGAGGCGTGCACCGTGAAACGTGAATCGGCGCGAAGCAGATCGAAAACCACGAAGCTGGGCTACAACGAACGACATGCCAAGAGCGGTATCACGGCACCGTTGCCTGATATTGAAACGTTCCCGAACCAGTATAAAAGCTACGAGATTACGATCGAGATCCCTGAATATACCGCCATCTGCCCAAAAACCAATTTGCCGGACTTCGGCACCGTGACGATCCATTACATGCCCGACAAGGCGTGCCTCGAACTGAAATCTCTCAAGATGTACATCCACGCCTACCGCAATCTCGGAATCTTTTATGAAAATGCCGTGAACCGCATCCTGCAGGATGTCGTCAAATCCTGCCACCCCGTCTGGGCCCGCGTCATCGGAGGCTTCACCGCGCGCGGCGGACTTTCGAGCAAAATCGAAGCGCGATATCGCATGCGCTAACCCCCTTCTTTTTACTTCACCAGTTTGGAGCACTCTCCTTTCGAAACACTCGCTTCCAAGACCTCTCTTAACCACCAGTAATCTCAAGTTACCCTCCCTATTCACCGATACCGTCCCTGATTAGGCAGAAGACCTGAGTCTTCTACGGCACTGTTTTGCCCGCTGACCGGACAGGCATCTTCATGCGCGACGTCGATCACAACACAGCCTCAATTCGACGCTGGGACTGGACTGTCCGGACTACATATCTGTTGGGATTGCTGGCGCACAGCTGCGCCGTACCTGTCTGGGCTGCAGATCCCTCACCACCGGACCTCACGGAACTCAGCCTCGAACAGCTCATGACTATCGAGGTGACGTCAGTCTCAAAGCAGGCGCAACCTCTGTCGCAAGCGGCGGCCGCTGTGTTTGTCATGACCCAGGAAGACCTTCGGCGATCAGGCGCGACGTCGATTCCGGAAGCCCTCAGAATGGTGCCGGGGATTGAGGTCGCTCGCATCGATTCCAATAAATGGGCTATTTCCTCGCGAGGCTTCAACGGGCGCTTTGCGAACAAGCTGCTGGTCCTCATCGATGGGCGCAGCGTCTACACCCCTCTCTTTGCCGGCGTGTACTGGGACATCCAGGACACCATGATGGAAGACATTGACCGCATCGAAGTCATCCGTGGTCCGGGAGCCGCGTTATGGGGAGCCAATGCCGTCAACGGAGTCATCAACATCATTACGAAAAAAGCAAACGACACCCAGGGGGGACTGTTCGTAGGCGGCGCAGGATCTGAAGAACGGGGATTCACCGGTCTGCGCTACGGGACACAGCTGTCCGAGAACACACATGTCCGTGCATATGGCAAATTTTTCGCGCGAGACGATCAAGCCACCGCAACAGGAAACCCCGCCACCGATCCGTGGCATCAAGCGCGTGGCGGGATGCGACTTGACCACGATGCACGGAACGGAGACACGTTCACCCTGCAAGGGGATTCCTATACCGGACAATTCCGTGAACGCCTAACGACGCCCACCCTCGTCACGCCATTTTCTCAAACAAGCGATCGGCAGGGGTCTGTGCAGGGCGGAAACTTATTGGGCCGCTGGACCCATGCCAGTTCCCCTATGTCCGGCTTTTCGCTTCAGCTGTATTACGACCGGTCTGAGCGGTACAGCGCCATTCAGGGCGAAAAGCGCGACATCGCCGATGTCGATTTCCAGCATCATTTCCCCTGGGGAGATCGGCAGAACCTTGTGTGGGGACTCGGTTATCGATTCACGAACGATCAGCTCACCGGTACGGAAACCTCGAATTACACGCCATTCAGCCGGCTGCTGAACCTCTGGAGCAGCTTCATCCAGGACGACATCACCCTCATTCCCACAACCGTCACACTCACCCTCGGCACCAGGGTTGAGCACAATGACTTTACCGGTTTCGTCGTCCAGCCCAACATTCGTCTCCGCTGGACCCCCACCAGCTATCAAACGGTATGGGCTGCCGTCTCGCGCGCCGTGCGGACTCCATCTCGCGCAGAAGACGATGTCCGCCTGAGCCAAATCACAACAGCCCCCAGTGCTGCGACGGGTGGCCTTCCGGCACTCGCGGCCTTACAAGGCAACCGCGGATACGGGAATGAAAAAATGCTGGCCTACGAACTGGGCTACCGCAACCAGCTCCATGAAACCTTCTCCATCGATCTCGCCACGTTCTACAACAACTACAAAGATCTCAGGACTTTCGAACAAGGAGCTCCGCTCGTCGAGAGCAGTCCATCCCCCACGCATCTCTATATTCCGCTTGTCGTACGCAACACTTTGCGAGCCGAAACCGTTGGAGTTGAAGTGATGGCGGAATGGCGGCCATCCGAGTGGTGGAAGCTTCAGCCCTCCTATACCTATCTCTACATGCATCTCTTCACCGACCGCACTACTGACCCCAGCGCCGGGGATGCCAAAGGGCAAAATCCGGCGCATCAAGCATCGATCCGTTCACTCATGACCCTGCCCCACAATTTGGAGTTCGATGTTTGGGGACGATACGTCGATCGGCTGAGCGCCATTCAGATCCCATCCTACTTCACCCTCGATGCTCGCCTCGGGTGGAGACCGACCAAGCAGTTGGAACTGTCTCTTGTCGGGCAAAACCTCCTCGATCCGCACCGGCCTGAGTTCCGCGAAAAAATCGTTTCCTTCGTGCCGACAGAAATTCAGCGGGGAATTTACGGAAAGGCGACCTGGAGATTCTGATGCTTGCGCCTGCAGACATAACCAGTCGCTCCCGCCTCACACTCGGCATTGCCGCCCAGCTCGCGCTCGTCCTTGCGCTGACGCTTGTAGCGTCGCGAGTCCACGCAACTGACGACCTGACCGAACTGAGCCTGGAAGAACTCATGACGGTCGAAGTGACGTCGGTTTCCAAGAAAGTGCAATCGGTCGCTCAGACGGCCGCGGCCATCTTTGTCATCACCCAGGAAGACATTCGCCGCTCCGGCGCCAATAGCCTGCCGGAGGTGCTCCGAATGGTGCCTGGGCTGCATGTCGCGCGGATCGACTCCAACAAATGGGCCATCACCAGCCGCGCCCCGAACGGGCGATTCGCCGACGACATGCTCGTTATGATCGACGGCCGCACTGTGTATTCGCCCCTGGTGGGCGGCGTGTTCTGGGAGATGCAGGACACCGTGCTGGAGGATATCGACCGGATCGAGGTGATCCGCGGATCAGGGGGCAGTTTGTCGGGCGCCAATACCGCCAACGGGTCGATCAGCATCATCACCAAACAGGCGAAAGATACGCGGGGCGGACTGGTCGTTGCCGGAGCCGGGACGGAAGAGCGCGCCTTTACCTCCTTACGCTACGGGGATCACATTGGCGAAAACTTCAATTACCGCCTCTATGGGAAAGCCGCCGCACGAGACAGCAGTTCAAGCCCGCAAGGCGCCCATGATGACTGGCGAACTGGCCGCTGGGGTCTGCGAACCGATTGGAATGCCTCCGCAAATGACACGCTGACCGTTCAAGGGGATACCTACTCAGGGCGCGCCGGGCAGGAAACCACCCTGCCCACATTGAGTGCCCCCGCGTTCACGGACAAGCGCGTTGAAGACGTGCGCTTCTCCGGCACCAATCTGCTCAGCCGCTGGACGCACGCCTTCAGCGACAAGTCGGATCTCAAACTCCAGCTGTATTACGACCACACGGACCGGAACGAACTGACGTTCAGAGAAATTCGTGACACCTACGATCTGGACTTCCAGCACCGGTTCCCGCTGCCGCTTCAACAGGATGTCATCTGGGGACTTGGCTATCGCCTGTCCGCCGACCGGACGCGCGAGAACAGCCTGCTGTCGTTTACGCCATCCCATCGAAACCTGCAGACGCTCAGCGGATTCGTGCAAGACGAAATCTCATTCCTGAGCGACACCGTCCACGTATCGTTCGGATCAAAATTCCTCAAAAACACCTATACGAATGTCCTCTTTCAACCGAACCTGCGAGTAACCTGGACTCCGCAACCAACCCATACGGTCTGGGCATCAGTGTCCCGAACCAGCCGGCTGCCCACACGTGTCGAGCGAGACTCCCGGCGCAACGAAGAAGGCAGCGGCACGGGATTCACTCAACTGCTGGGCAACCCGGGCAACAAAGGCGAACTCTGGACGGTAAGTGAGTTGGGCTATCGCGGACAACTGACCGACGCTCTGGCCATCGACATCGCGACATTCGTGAGTTCCGAAAAACAGGGAGAGACGGAAGAGGACGTCTCGCCGGGCGTCACCCGCTTTACCAACGGCATCAATTTAACCCTTTATGGAGGAGAGATTGCAGCCGACTGGAAAGTCCTGAGCTGGTGGCGCCTCCGTCCGGCGTTCACCTACTTTCAAGCCCGCGAGAGCGTGGACCCGGGCAAGGAATCAGAAGACGAAAGCGCCACCACGCCGAACCATCAAGCATCGCTCCGGTCTCTGATGAATCTCACGGACCAGCTGGAATTCGATGCCACCTATCGCTTTGTCGACCGCCTCTCCGCACTGGGAGTCGGCAGCTACCATAACCTGGACCTTCGAGTAGGCTGGCATCCCGTGAAGCATCTCGAATTTTCGCTCGTCGGGCAGAATCTGCTCGAACAGCGCCATCAGGAATTCGTGCCGACATTCATTCCCACAGCGACCTCGCAGATACAACGCGGGGTCTATGGAAAGCTGACGTGGCGATTCTGATTCACCAGCATGCGGTCCTGAAGACCGCCGGTCCCCAAGCCCGGGGCAAAGCCCCGTTGCCGTGGCAGGCCGCGTTGCGCCGCGCCGCCGCACTGACCGCACTTCTGTTGCTGGCATGCCTGGGGAGTCCGCCCGCACAGGCACAGGAACCCAGCGGGGAATATGTTCTGAAAGCCGCCTTCCTCTATAACTTCGCCAAGTTTGTCGAATGGCCGGCCGAGACGTTCCCCAATACCGCCGCGCCATTCACAATTTGTGCGCTCGGGAACGATGCCTTCGGAACGAGTCTGGACGCGCTCGCAGGGAAAACGGTCCGGGAGCGCCCCCTTATCGTGAAACGGATTCGCTCGACCGCCGGCATAACCGGATGCCAGATTCTCTACGTCAGTCCGAACGAACTGCTCCATACAACGGACCTCCTCCGCAACCTGCAGGACGCCCCGGTCCTCACCGTGTGCGACCGCGACGCCTGTGCCGAAGAAGGCCTCATGCTCAACATGAGAATGGCGGACACCCGCGTACAGCTCGACGTCAATCTCGACGCCGTCCACCACACCCCGCTGAAAGTCAGCTCGCAGCTCATCAAGCTCACCCGCATCGTGAAAGGGCAACCCTAGCATGTGGCGTTCATTCAACGATTGGCCGATTCAACGCAAACTGACCGGGATGGCCTTATTTTCAACCGGGCTCGCGTTGCTGCTGGTCCTCGCGGCCTTCGTCGTCAACGACATGATGACGCTCCGGCACATGATCGAAGCGCGAATGACGGTCCTCGCCGACGTCATCGGGACCAATAGCACCGCGGCCCTCACCTTCCGGGATCAGAAGGCCGCGATCGAGACCTTAGCCGCGCTCAGGCAGGCTCCCCGTATCACCTTCGCGGAAATCTATACCGCCGACCGGAACGCATTCGCCTCGTATACGCGGGGCGATCAGACATCCCGACAAGCAACGACCGACCACACTGCCCCCTCCGTGGAGTTGGGAGACGCACGGCAGAGCCGTTTGACCGATCATCTACTTGAGCAGACGGCCCCGATCTCCATGGATGGACAACTCGTCGGATGGATTCTCCTCCAATCAGACCTGGACGAAATGGATCAGCGGCTCACGCAATCCGCCATGATCGCCCTGGCCATCTTTCTCGTTTCCGGGCTGGTCGCCCTGGCCGTTTCACGGCGACTCCAACGCGCCATCACCGACCCGCTGCTCCGCCTGGTCGCTGCGACACGCACCGTCTCGGAGACCGGAAACTACTCGCTCCGCGCAGAGACCCTCTCATCTCACGATGAAATCGGGATCCTGATCAGAGGGTTGAACGCGATGCTGGAGCAAATCCAGTCCCAGCATACGTTGTTGCAGCGACACAGAGAAGTGCTGGAGCATGAGGTCAGCCAACGCACAGAAGATCTGACACAGACCCTCCGCACCATGCAGGAGACGCAACATTTTCTCACATCGATGATCGAACACCTTCCGATCATGGTCTTCGTGAAAGATGCGCGAGACCTGAAGTTCGTCCGGTGGAACAAAGCCGCAGAAGACCTGACCGGATACACGCGCGAAGAGATGCTCGGGAAATGCGACTATGACCTCTTCCCCAAAGAGGAGGCGGACTTCTTCACGGCCAAAGACCATCAGGTTCTGGCCAGTGCGCAGGTCCTTGATGTCCCTGAAGAGTCTATCCACACAAAACATCGGGGCACTCGAATCCTGCGCACCAAGAAATTAGCAATCCTGGACGACCAGGGTCAGCCGCAATTCCTACTCGGCATCGCCGAAGACATCACGGAACATAAACAGGCGGAAATCGCATTGCGCGAGCAGATGCAGCTGTCGTTATTGGCGGCGGATATCAATGAAACCCTGGCGCATGGCGCCACCTTGCCGGAGATCCTCCAGCAATGCGCCGCCTCGCTGGTCCGCCATCTCGACGTCGCGTTCGCCCGCATTTGGCTGCTTAACCCCGGCGACCTGTGCCACGAATGCCATAAAGCGTCAGCCTGCGCGAATCGCACCCAGTGCCTGCACCTCGCCGCCAGCGCCGGACTCTCGGAGAATCTCAACGGCGAGTATCGCCGCATTCCGCTCGGAGCGCTCAAAATCGGGAAAATCGCCCAGGGCTGGGGCGCCATGACCACCAACGACGTCGTCAACGACGAGCGACTACCCAACAAGCAGTGGCTTACAGAGCAAGGCCTGCAGGCCTTCGCCGGGTATCCACTGAAGATCGGCACCCAGGTGATCGGCGTCATGGCCTTGTTTTCCCGCCATGCCCTCAGCCCACCGGCAATCGACACGCTGGAGCGCATCGCACAAGTCGTCTCGATCGGCGTCGAACGCAAGCGGACCGAAGAGGCACTGCAGGCGAGCGAAGAGCGTCTCGCCCTAACCGTCCAGGGCTCGAATATCGGTATCTGGGACCGGAATCTCATTACCAACACCGTCTATCTTTCCCCCCAGTGGAAGCGGCAACTCGGGTGCGACAACCACGAGATCGAGAATGCCTGGTCGGCGTGGGAGTCACGGGTACACCCCGATGATCGCGACACGGCCCTCGACAGGATTCAGTCGATCATTGACGGCGCACAAACACGATTCGAACTGGAATACCGCTTGCGCCATGCGGACGGGTCCTACCGGTGGCTGTTGTCCCGCGGAGCCTTGCTGCGTGACGCCTATGGGGTCGCCTCGCGCATGATCGGGATCCATATCGATACGACCGCGGATAAGCGCGCGCAGGAAGAGCTCCGGCAGGCCAAAGACGCGGCCGAAGCCGCAAGCCGTGCCAAAAGCGAGTTTCTCGCCAACATGAGCCACGAAATCCGGACGCCGATGAACGGCGTCCTCGGCATGGCGGAACTCCTGCTCAATTCACCTCTCACCGAGAAGCAGCGGCATCTCGCCGACAGCGTGCACCGCTCGGGGACCGCGTTGCTCGGCATCATCAACGACATTTTGGACTTCTCGAAGATTGAGGCCGGCAAGCTGGAACTTGAACGGATCGAATTCGGGCTTCGGAACACGATTGAAGAAGCAGTGGATCTCTTCGCCGACCCGGTCGGAAGAAAAGGGCTGGAACTGACCTGCTATATCCCTGACGGCATTCCGGACAGTGTCATCGGCGATCCCATCCGGCTACGGCAGGTGCTGCTCAATCTGGTGGGGAATGCGGTGAAATTCACCCACCGCGGCGAAGTGACCGTCCGCGTCGCACTCCTGAGCCAAGAGCGCGAGACTCTCGTGCTGAAAGTCGAGATCGCCGATACGGGCCTGGGCATTCCCCCTCAGATCCAATCACGGCTGTTCACGGCATTCTCTCAGGCCGACGGATCCACCACGAGACGCTTCGGAGGAACGGGCCTCGGCCTCGCCATCGTCAAACAACTGGTACAGCTCATGGACGGAGAAGTCGGGCTGGCCAGTTCATCGGATACAGGCTCGACGTTCTGGTTCACCCTCCGGCTGGGCTACCGCGCAGACGATGAGATCCGTGATGCATCGGACCCCCAGTTCTTGAATCGCATGAGAATTCTCATCGTGGATGACAACCCCACCAATCGATACATATTGGAATCGCACCTCAAGGCCTGGGGCGCGGACACCGTCTGCGCTGAATCCGGTGCCGTCGCGTGGGCGCTCCTGCACGAATACGCCGAGAAACAGGCCCCCATCGACCTGGCCATTCTCGATATTCACATGCCCGACATGGATGGCATCATGCTGGCCAAAGCCATCAAAACCGATCCGGACACGCGCCACATAGATCTGCTCGCACTCAGTTCCATCGATAGACAAACCCCGGAAGAAAACAGCGACGCCCTCGGATTTTCCGTCTGGCTCAGAAAGCCCGTTCGGCAATCTCTGTTAAAGGACTGTTTGCGACGCCGCCTGTGGAGAGCCCCCGCGCTGCCGCCTCCTCCTCAGCCCCCCGTGCCGACCGCTCAAACACCTGCCCTCGGACGCGTCCTCCTCGTGGAAGACAATCCCGTCAACCGTGAGGTCTCAACCGGCATGCTCGAACTGATCGGGTATCACGTCGCCGTCGCCGAGGACGGACAGCAGGCACTGACCGTCTCCGCAACCGATTCCTTTGATCTCATCCTGATGGATTGCCAGATGCCGGTCATGGATGGCTTCACGGCGACCGCCGGCATCCGGAGTCGAGAGCGGGACTCCCGGGCACCGCGCATTCCCATCATCGCGTTGACGGCCAATGCGATGGAGGGCGACCGGGAACGCTGTTTGGCAGCCGGCATGGACGACTACCTGAGCAAACCGTTTTCCCGGCAGGCACTGGCCGAAATGCTGGCCCGCTGGCGCGCACCCCGCCCGGCTCAGACATCTGGGACTCAACCGGCCATGGAAACCTCTGCGGTCAGTGAGGACCGCCCGCCGACCGCGCCCGCCGTCGACCGTACCGCCTGGGCGAGCATCACCGCACTCCAGCGGCCGGAGCAGCCCAATCTGCTGCACAAAACTATCGGCCTGTATCTCACGAGTTCCCAAACACAAATCGATGGCATTCGCCACACCCTCCAGACACAGGATCTCCAAGCCATGCTGGCTGCAGCCCACACACTGAAATCATCGAGCGCCATGCTCGGCGCAACCCGGCTGGCCGCACTGGCTGGCCAGCTAGAGACAGACTGCCGGACCGGTCAGGGGACACAGGCAAGGGAGCTGGCCCCCCTTATCGAAGCCGAACACCAGCGCGTATCTGCCGTCTTGCGGCAAGAACTCTCGACGTCCACCAAGGAGGCAGCATGAAACTCTCGACCTTTACCTATCCCGCGTCCCGCCAGACCCCGGTCGCGAGCCTACCCCTCAAGGATCCGGCCCGTACACTCGTCATTGTGTTCGGCCCCTCGCATCTACTTGATGCGCCTGGCGCCATCCAGACAGTCCTGGCCGCCTACGCCGGCGCCGCAGCCATCGGCTGCTCCAGCTCGGGGGAAATTTTCGGCACGCAGGTGCAGGACGACACGCTGGTGGTCGCACTCTTGGAGTTTGACTCCACGACCGTCCGCACCGCGTCGGCCCATGTTACGGATCCAGGCCATTCTTTCGAAGCAGCACAGACCCTTGCCGAGCAATTAATGGATCCCGCACTGCGCGGCGTCCTGGTGCTGTCCGATGGACTCGGCGTCAACGGCAGCGAATTGATCCGCGGACTAAACGCGGTACTCCCGGCCCAGGTGGTGACCTCCGGAGGGCTGGCCGGCGACGGCGACCGATTCAAACGAACGTGGGTCGTGAAAGACGGGCTCCCGGTATCCGGATATGTGACAGCCGTAGGATTCTATGGCTCCGCAGTCCGTCTCACACACGGATCCAAAGGAGGATGGGACCTCTTCGGGCCGGAACGGCTCATCACACGTTCGCAAGGGAACGTGCTCTATGAACTGAACCGCAAACCGGCACTCCAGCTCTACAAAGACTACCTGGGCAACCTCGCGAGCGGCCTACCCGGCACCGCGCTCCACTTCCCCCTGGCAATCCGGCACACGCAACAAGACGCCAAGCGCCTGGTCCGCACGATCCTCGCCGTCGATGAGCGCGCTCAATCCCTGACGTTCGCGGGAGATATGCCGGAAGGGGCTTACGCCCAGTTCATGCGCGCCAATTTCGACCGGCTGATTCAAGGCGCCTCCGACGCCGCCACGCTGGCGGCCGCACCGGACACGGCATCTTCTCCGACTCTCTCGATTGCCATCAGCTGCGTGGGACGCCGCATCGTACTCGGCGAACGAACCGAAGAAGAAGTCGAAGCGGTCTTCGACGTATTGCCCAAAGGATCGCAGCAAATCGGGTTTTACTCCTACGGCGAGATCTCGCCCTACAGCACGGGACATTGCGATCTCCACAATCAAACTATGACCCTCACCACGATTTCAGAGGCGGCCTGAGGTTGGCAATGCATCCACTCCTGCAACGACAACTGAAACGACTGGGCCTTGACCCCGCACAACACCCGACAGACCCGGCCGGCTGGCAGGCGCTGCTGGAACGGGTCAGCCAGAGTTATGCGGAAAGCGACCGGGGCAGAACGTTGCTGGAGCAATCCCTCGATGTCACATCACGGGAAATGCACGGACTGTATGAAGATCTCCGGCGGTCCGGCGAAACGGAACTGGCGCAGGAACGGAACAAGCTTGAAGCCGTCCTCCACTCGCTTGGCGACGGACTGTGCGTCGTCGATGCCCAGTGGAAGATCGTGCTCATGAACCAGCAAGCCGAAGCGCTGTTCGACCTGCCGCTGATCAGTCTGAGGGGCCGGCCAATCTATCATCTGCTATCGCCTGGCCCTGAAGAATTCAGCCACGAATGTCTGATCACCGATGCCTCTCTGCCGCCCCTCGACCAAGGCCGCCCCTTCCGCACCGATGACGGGATTCTCCTCAGACGCGACGGCCACATGATGCCCATCTCGCTGGTCGTCACGCCCGTGTCAACCGCAGGCGTGGTGAGCGGCGCGGTCCTGGTCTTCCGGGACGTCACGGCCCAAAAGCGAGCGGAGGAACAGCGGACGGAGAGCGCCGCACTCCTCCGCCGGGTACAGGCAGGGTTTCTCGAACTGGCTACGAACGCAGACCTCTATCGCGGAGACCTCTCCGACGCCTTTCATGTCATTACGCAAGTGGCCTCGCACAGCCTGCGGGTGGCCCGGGCCAGTATCTGGTTCTTTACCGATGCTCGTGCGGCCATTCGCTGCGCCGACCTGTACGAGCAGACGACCGAAACTCACTCCAGCGGTGTCGAGCTTCCCGCCACGGCCTTTCCCCGATACTTCGCGGAGTTGGCAACGGAAGATGTCATCGTCGCCAACCAGGCCCAGACCGATCCCAAGACAGCCGAATTCGCCGTCAGCTATCTCATCCCGCTCGGGATCACCTCCATGCTGGACGTGCCGATCCGGTCTGAAGGCAGAATGGTCGGCGTCATCTGCCATGAACACATCGGCCCGGCCAGAGTCTGGACCGCCGAAGAACAGCAGTTCGCCACTTCTGTCGCCAGTACCATTTCATTGGTCCTGGAAGCGGCGGATCGCCGCAAAGCTGAACACGCGCTCCGTGAGAATGAAGAGAAATATCGCGGTCTGTTCGAATCATCGCAAGACGCCATCATGATTCTCTCCCCGCCGGACTGGAAGTTCACCGCCTGCAACCCGGCCACGGTCGCATTGTTCGGAGCCCGGAGCGTCGAACACTTCACGACGCTGGGCCCATGGAACGTCTCGCCCTCCGTTCAGCCTGACGGCGAACCGTCCGCCGGCAAAGCCCCCCAAATGATCATGCGCGCCATACAGGAAGGCTCTCACTTCTTTGAATGGACCCATAAAAAAATCGATGGACCAGACTTTGCGGCAACCGTGTTGCTCACCCGGGTCACATTGCGCGGGGAGGTCTGTCTGCAAGCCACTGTCCGCGATGTCAGTAAACAGAAACGCGCGGAAGAGGCCTTACGGAAAAGCGAAGCGCAAATGCGGCAGGTGATCAACTCGGCGCTCGACGCCATCGTCACGATGGATGCGGCAGGGAGCATCCTGGATTGGAATCCCAGAGCTGAGGTGATCTTTGGTTGGTCAGCGAACGAGGCGTGCGGACGGAGTTTGTCAGACACGATCATTCCGCCGCAATTCCGTGCAGCTCACCAAAAAGGGCTTGAGACCTTTCTGGCTACCGGATCCGGCCCCATTCTCAACCGGCGCATTGAAGTGACCGCCCTGCGGCGAGACGGCGCCGAATTTCCGATTGAACTGGCCGTGACAGCCCTGCAGATGGATGAGGGAATCACGTTTACGGCATTCATCGCGGATATCAGCGAACGCAAACGGGCCGAAGCGGCGCTTCGCGACCTCTCCTCCTTCCAGAAGGCCATACTCGACAACGCCGGACACGCCATCATCTCCGCCACTCCCGACGGGATCATTCGCCTCTTCAATCCCGCAGCTGAATCCCTGCTGGGCTATCGCGCAGAGGAGCTGGTCGGGAAACAGACGCCCGCGGTCTTTCATGATCTGGAGGAGGTGTCCGCTCGGGCACGTCTCTTCTCGGCAGAGCTCGGCGTCCCGATCGAGCCGGGGTTTGATGTCTTCGTCGAAAAGAGCCGGCGGAACCTGCCCAATGAGCATGAGTGGACCTACATCCGGAAAGATGGGGGGCGGCTGACAGTGTTGCTGAACATCACCGCCCTGCGGAATACCGAGGGAGAGATCACGTCTTTCCTCGGCATTGCCTCGGATATCACCCCGCTCAAAATTGTCGAGCGGGAATTGATCTCGGCCAAAGACGCAGCCGAGGCCGCCAGCATCGCGAAATCACAATTCCTCGCGAATATGAGTCACGAGATCCGCACGCCCATGAACGGCGTGCTCGGACTCGCCGCGCTCCTCCAGCAAACGCCCCTCACGCCCAAACAGCAACGCCTGACGGACACGATCGTGCGATCCGGCCGATCGTTACTGGAGATCATCAACGACATTCTTGATTTTTCCAAGATCGAAGCAGGCAAATTGGAGCTAGAACACACCGACTTCCATCTCCGCATGCTGATCGACGACGTGCTAGAATTGTTTGCGGCGCCCGCGCATCAGAAACATCTGGAACTTATCGGCGATGTCGCCGACACCGTCCCCGCTTTTATGAAAGGCGACCCGGCCCGCCTCCGCCAGGTGTTGATCAATCTGATCGGAAACGCGATCAAGTTCACCGCGCAGGGTGAAGTGGTACTGAGTGTCGTCAGCATTGCCGAAGCAGAGGACCACTCCGTCCTCTGCTTCTCCGTCAAAGACTCCGGGATCGGCATCACCCCCGACGCCTTACGCAGCATTTTCCAGCCGTTCTCCCAGGCCGACGGGTCGACGACGAGAAAGTACGGCGGCACAGGATTAGGCCTCGCTATCGCCAAACAACTCATCGCCTTCATGAGTGGAGAAATCTGGGCCGAGAGTCAGCCGGGAGCAGGCGCGACCTTCTTCTTTACCGTGCACCTGTCCCATTCGCATCTGGGAAGCACAGGCGCGTTGTTTTCGAAACAGGCCTTGCCGAACCAGCGCGTCCTGGTCGTGGACGACAATCCCACCGCCCGCCGCTCGCTGGACCGTCAACTCCGAACCTGGGGCCTGACGTCCACAGTCGCGGAATCGGGCCCGCTCGCTATTCAGCAATTGAAAAAGGCGGTAGAAGAGGGACTCCCCTTCGACACCGTCGTGATCGATCTTGAAATGCCGGGCATGAACGGGCTCGAAACCGTTCACGCCATCGGCGACGCGCTCCGGGACCATCACCCCCGCGTGATTCTCATGACCCCGGTCGAGCGTGTGGACGCGGCGGAAGACGACACCGGTCTAATCGCGGGCACCCTTACGAAGCCCATCCGGCCGTCCGACCTTCATCGCGCTTTGTCCGGACAAACGGTCCCGATCGCTCCGTCCGCCCGCCGCCCCGTGCAGGAAGAACGGACGCCCGCCAAACCTCAGGGTTCGATCCTTCTCGCAGAGGACAACGCGGTGAATCAAGAAGTGACCCTGGGCATGCTGGAAGTCCTTGGGGTTACCGCCACCGCCGCCGAAAACGGACAGCTCGCGGTCGACTTGCTGACATCGCAGCGCTTCTCCATGATCCTCATGGATTGCCAAATGCCGGAGATGGACGGATTCGAAGCGACTCGGGTGATCCGTCAGCTTGAGCAGAAGACCGGCACGAGAATTCCGATCATCGCCCTCACCGCCCATGCGTTACAAGGTGATCGGGAGCTCTGCCTTGCAGCCGGAATGGACGACTACCTCAGCAAACCCTTCACCATCGAACAATTACGGTCCGTGCTCCACCGGTGGATGCCGTCTCCGGCGGCGCCGCCGCCGGCTATTTCTTCTCCGGCAGAAGGCGCTCCATCACCGGCTTCAGTTCCTCATCCTGACGAATCACCTGTAAATCCAAAGACTTGGGACAGCATCACCAGTCTCCAGCGTCCCGGACAGCCGGACCTCCTCGCCAAAATCATCGGGCTCTATCTCAAGGATTCGCAAGGATTGGTCGATAAGATACTGGCAGCAACGCAAGCGAAGGATTTTGTTGCGTTGCGGGATGCCGCGCATAGCCTGAAATCGCGGAGCGCGACGCTGGGAGCGTGGCAGGTCGCCGATCTCTGCAAGCAGTTGGAAACGGGCGCGCGCGAGCACACTCTCGACTGGACGGAAGCCGAACGGCTCTCCGAATACTTACGACAAATATTCACGGTAACAACCGAGATTTTCCAGAGTGAATTACAGAGGAGAGCCGCGTAAATGAATTCCACTCCATTAGCCCTCATCGTGGATGACGACATCACGTTACGCGTGCTCGCGCGAGAGGCGCTGGAACAAGCCGGATGCCGGGTCGAAGACGCAGCAACGGGACAGGAAGCGCTTGAAGCCTTTCAGCGGGAGACGCCCGATATTATTCTCCTGGACGTCGTCATGCCGGGAATGGACGGGTTTGCCACCTGTGCCGCCCTCCGGAAACTGCCGGGCGGCGCATCCGTGCCCGTCCTCATCATGACCGGTCTGGATGATGTGAAATCCATCGCCACGGCCTACGACGCCGGCGCGACCGACTTTGTCACGAAACCGTGGAACGCGCTCGTGCTCAGTCACCGCGTCCGCTACATGCTCCGAGCCAGCCAGGCCGTCGCGGAACTGCTCGAACGGGAAATGAGTCTGGCGGAAGCGCAACGAATTGCCCGACTGGGTAATTGGCAGTGGAGCTTATCCTCGAACCGGTTTACCGCATCAACACAGACCTTCCGCATTCTCGGCATTCAGGGTGACCCCGCAGCCGCCACGCTCTCGTTTGAATCTTTCCTCGGCCATATTCACGAAACCGATCGACCGGCGGTCGAGTCGGGCATCCGCCAAGCCATCGCCACCGGAGCCCCGTTCCGGCAGGATCACCGGGTCCATATGCCCACCGGAGACGTGCGCGTCGTCCATCACTATGCCGAAGTGGCCTTCGAACAGGGTGGCGCGGCAACCAGTGTCGTCGGGACCATCCAGGATATTACCGATCAGAAAAAAGCCGAGGCGCAGATTCACTTTCTGTCGAACTATGACCGGTTGACGCAGCTACCCAATCGCCAACTTTTCCAGGATCGTGTGACGCAGGCGCTTGCCACACAAAAACGGCACGACCTGCACGGTGCCGTGCTGCTCATCAATCTGGACCGGTTCCAGCGCATTAACGATACCCTGGGGCCCAAGTGCGGCGATGCAATTCTCCGCGAGGTGGCAGAACGGCTGCTCCACTGTGTGCGGCACTCGGATTCTGTCGCCCGTCATGACGACCAGGAGCCGACGACGCTGTCCCGGCTGGGTGGAGACGAATTTACCATCCTCCTCACCCATCTCTCCTCGGCGCAGAATGCGACCAAAGTCGCGCAACGGGTGCAGGAAGCGCTCGCCGCCCCGTTTGAGATCGAGAACCGGCCAGTGGTCATCACCGCCAGCATCGGAATCGCCCTGCTCGGCCAGGACGGCGAAGACGTCGACACCCTGCTGCGCAACGCCGAGGCGGCCATGCATGCGGCACAGGACCAGGGCCGCAATACCTATCAGTTCTATTCCAAATCGATGAATGTGGCGCTCGCCGAACGCCTCAGCCTCGAAACCGATCTCCGTCAGGCCATCGACAAAGGAGAATTTCTCCTCCACTATCAGCCGCAAGTCGATATTCGCCGGTGGGAAATCGTCGGCGTGGAAGCACTGATCCGGTGGCCGCATCCGGAACGCGGGCTGGTGTCGCCCATGTCGTTCATTCCCCTGGCCGAAGAGATCGGATTGATCGACCAGATCGGCCAATGGGTCCTGCGCACGGCCTGCGCTCAGCAGGTCGCCTGGTCGGCCTGTGGCCTGGGCGACATCACCGTCGCCGTCAATCTGTCCGCTGTCCAGTTCCAGCAAGCCTCACTGCTGGACACCATCCGCACGATCGTTCGCGAAACGGAGGTCGATCCCGCCCGCATGGAACTGGAGCTCACTGAGAGCACGGCCATGCAACAGGCCGAAAACGCCGTCTTAACGTTCAACCGGCTGAAAGAGATGGGGTTCAGCCTTTCCATCGACGATTTCGGCACCGGCTATTCTTCGCTCGCCTATCTCAAGCGATTCCCCATCGATACGATCAAGATCGATCGGGCCTTCGTCAAAGATCTCGACACCGAATCGGAACAGGCGGCGATCGCGATTGCGATCATCGCAATGGCTCACGGGCTCAAGCTGCGCGTATTGGCCGAGGGCGTCGAGACGCAGCCGCAACTTGACATGCTGCGGGATCAGGGCTGTGACGCCATTCAAGGATACTTCTTCAGCCAGCCCTTGCCGGCCGAACGCGTCGAGCAATTGATCCGGGACCTGCGGGCGAAGAACGATCCGTCCCGCCGCGCAGCCTGACCCGACGCGACCGATTGAAAGTCTCCCGCTTTCCATGAGGTGACTTGTATTCCCGCGCCGCCCGCGATACTCTCGCCCTGTCGTATCGCTCCCCTCTACACGATGGCTACCTACGCAATCGGCGACATTCAAGGCTGTGCGCGCTCCCTGGAGCGCTTACTCGAACAGATCCGGTTCGCCCCGTCTGCAGACCGCCTCTGGTGTGTCGGCGATCTGGTCAATCGCGGCCCGGACTCCCTTCGCGTCCTTCGCTCTCTCAAACAGCTTGGCCCCTCCGCGCAGGTCGTGTTGGGCAATCACGATTTGTTCCTGCTCGCCGTGGCGGAAGGCATTGTTGCGCTGCGGCCGAAAGACACGATCCAGGACATTCTCGCCGCCGCCGATCGGACAGAGCTGCTGGAATGGCTCCGCCGGCAACCGTTGCATTATCACGAAGGCTCGTACTTCATGGTCCATGCCGGGCTCCTGCCTCAGTGGTCCATTGATGACGCTGCCCGCCTGGCGCGGGAGGTCGAATGCGCGCTAGCCGGACCGGACGCGCGGTCTTTTCTTCAGACACTCTTTCACGGACACATCCGGCAATGGAGTCCTTCGCTGACCGGCTTTGAACGTCTGGCAGCCATCACCCGGGCCCTCACCAGGCTTCGCACCTGCACACAGGAAGGGGCCCTGTCCGGATTCTCCGGCTCTCCGAACGATGCGCCTCCCGGATATCTCCCCTGGTTCCGCATTCCCGACCGGCGCAATAGCGACCATACGATTCTCTTCGGCCATTGGGCCGCGCTCGGCTTGCACATCGAACCGAATCTCCTGGGACTGGACAGCGGGTGTGTGTGGGGCCGGCAATTGACCGCCATCAGACTGGAAGACCGGGCCCTGTTTCATGTGGACTATGCCGATGAACGGAGATAATCGGGCTCCGCAGCTCTGTCACCCGGCATGGCCTCGCTACTCAACTCGTCCCTTTCCACCCTATCGGTTCATACCGGGCTCCGCTCCGCATCCCCGACGACATCCGGGCGGACATTCGTATGGGCAAGTAGAACCGGAACCTGCCTCCCTCCACCAGGCCACCTGGCCCGAGTCCGACTCCTATCGATATGGGATCGATCTCTTCAATTTTGCCTATTGGTGGGAAAGTCATGAGGTCTTTGAGGCGTTCTGGCATGCCGCCGGACCGAAGACCGAGCAGGGACAGTTTTTCCAAGGGCTTATCCAGCTTGCCGCCGGACATCTCAAACGATTCATGGGAAACGAGGCCGCGGCATCCAATCTGTTCCGGAGCAGCGCGCGCCGGCTCTCCGGTCTTCCCGATCAGTATCTGGGCATCGCCGTCGCCGATCTGAGAACCGGACTTCAGGAAGGACACACCGGCACCACCAGGCTGAAGCTGGAATTACCCGGCACACAGAGTGCTGCTCGAATGTGACACAATCGTGTCGGGAAAAACGGATGCCGGCCGGCACTCCTACCGGGCCGGCTCATCAGCTGGTTCGCTGAATGACCCGCAAACGCCCGCGATCTTCCCAGGCTTCAATCCAGGGCTCGGACTTTCGAAGCGTCCAGACTAAAAGACGCGCCGACAACAGCTCCGCCCAATCTTCATTCCACCAGGGAAAGTGCCAGCCGCCCAACAATGCGACCACCGTGGCGCCCTTGAAATCCAGCTGATTCTGATACTGTTGGCGATAGGCCTCGACGGGGAGCCGGTCCCGGAAGTTGCTGTTGTAGCCCCATTCCGGCCGCCATTGATTGGCTCGAAGCCAGGCCTGAACCGAATCTCCCCCATACCGAAAAATTCCCTCGATTGGAGGCAGCGACAGCCCCTCATGCCGATAGAGTTTTTGACCATCCGGATTCGCCGGCAGAGCGGCCTGACGGTCGACCAAAATGAGACCGGTGGCGACATCTTCCTGATTGGCATACACGCTGAAACATCCCGACCATGCATGGCCGTCCGGCAACGCCCGGCTGTCGACAGAAATCCAATGCCGGAAACGGGCATCTCGCAGCGGCACCACTCCCATCCCGCCCCACACCGCACAATAGTCGGTGCCTGCTTCCTTCAAATGCGCACAGGGCTTCGCCAAACGCTCGCCCTCTTGCAAGAGCTCCTCTCTCGTCATGACTTCCCTATGAAAGGTGACTGGCTCAATACCCTACGGCATGCCGGCATGAATAGGGACGGCTCCGCACATATCTCATAGTAGCACGTTGCTCGATTGTTGAGCGCCGCGACAACGATTTCAGAAGTTGCGGAGTGAAGGAATGAGAAAGAACTGAACAACGGGAAGTGCGTCCCTTACCGGTAGCTTTCGGCATCCGACGGAAATTTCCCCTGTTCGACTTCGTCCTTGAACCGGCGAAGCGCCTGCAGCGCATCGGATTTGAGATGCGCATAGGGTTTCACGAACTTCGGCACAAAGTCATCGAAGAGCCCGAGCAAATCGTAGAGGACGAGCACTTGCCCGTCGCACTCAGGGCCCGCTCCGATGCCGATGGTCGGAATCGTCAGCGCCGCTGAGATCGTCTTGGCCAACGACGCAGGAATAGCCTCCAGCACGATGGCAAACGCACCCGCCGCCTCTAACGCTTTGGCATCCGCCATGAGGGCCTTCGCACGATCCTTCGCTTTGCCCTGTACTTTGTATCCGCCGTACTGATTCACCGACTGAGGTGTCATCCCGAGATGCCCCATGACAGGAATCCCGACCGAGGTGATCGCCGCAATCCGGTCGGCCATCACCCGGCCCCCTTCAAGTTTCACCGCATGAGCGCCGGCCTGAATCAAACGACCGGCGTTCCGCAGCGCCTCCTCCTGACCCGTTTGATAGGACATGAACGGCATGTCGCCGATCACCAGCGCCTGCTTCGCGGCGCCGGCCACCAGCCTGGTGTGATAGAGCATGTCCTCCATCGTCACGGACAGGGTGTTGGCGTGCCCTTGCACGACCACACCGAGAGAATCGCCCACGAGAATGGCGTTGATCCCGGCCTGTTCAAGGATGCGGGTAAAGAGCGCATCGTAGCAGGTCACCACGACCAGCTTTTTCCCCTGACGCTTCTGCTGTTGAAACTCCGGAATGGTCATCAGCCGAGTTGCGCCTTGGTAATGATGTCTGCCAGCCGATGCGTGCCCTTGATCGCCATGATATGAACCCCGTCGCAATGGCCACGCACCGCGTTGATCGTCCGTACGGCGATCTCCACGCCCACATCTTCCGCCTTATCACCGGCCGCTTTCAATTCGTCGATCATCTCCTGGGGCACCGAGACGCCGGGAATGTTGGCATTCATGAACTCGGCCATCTTGTGGTTGCGCAACAACAAAATACCGGCCAGCACTTTGACCTTGTAGGGGCGCACGGCTTTCATAAAACTCGCGAAGAGATCGGGGTTGTAGATCGCCTGTGTTTGAAAGAACTGCGCGCCGGCTTTGACCTTCACTTCGAACTTCGCCAGCATCGGTCCGACCGGATCCGCCTCCGGAGTCACCGCAGCGCCGATGGTGAAAGCCGTCGAGCCGTCCAACTTATTGCCGGCCATATCACGGCCGTTGTTGAGGCCCTGCACCAGCTGCATGACCTGCACGGAATCGAGATCATAGACCGGCTTCGCGTCTTTGTGGTCGCCGACGGTCGGATAATCGCCGGTCAGGCAGAGGATGTTGCGGATGCCGAGCATGTGAGCGCCCATGAGATCGGACTGCATGGCAATCCGGTTCCTGTCGCGACAGGTCAGCTGCATGACCGGGTCATGGCCTAATTCATACAGCAATCGACAGACCGGTAACGACCCGGCACGCACGACGGCAGCCGTATTGTCGGTCACATTGACGCCGTGCACCCGCCCGACCAGTTCCTTCGCGTTCTCCAGCACCTTCGAGATGTTGGTACCCTTGGGCGGGTTGTACTCAATCGTCACGGCAAACTGCCCGCTACTCAGGACTTCGCTCAACCGCCGCGGTTCCTTGCTCATGCCATCTCCCTCGACCTTTCCTTGCCCTCTATACGTACCCTCCGCTGAACAGGGTACTTTATCTTGCGCGCATCCAACGAAGGGCTTCTGAGCTCGCGCGTTGGGTGAGCACCGGAATGCCCCGCTCAGCGGTCTTTCGCTCTTACTTCATGCCGGCCATGCGCTGTGCGGATTCCACGGTATTCTCCAGCAACATCGCGATCGTCATGGGGCCGACCCCGCCCGGGACGGGACTGATCCAGCCCGCTTTCTGGCTGACCGCTTCGAAATCGACGTCGCCGCACAGCTTCCCATCGGTCCACCGGTTGGTGCCCACGTCAATGACCATCGCACCTTCTTTCACCATGTCGGCCGTGACGAATTTGGCCTTCCCGATTGCAACCAGCAGGAGATCCGCCTCACGACAAACCGCGGGCAAATCCTTGGTCTTGGAATGGCAAATCGTCACCGTCGCGTTCCGCTGCAAAAGCATGAGGGCCAACGGTTTTCCCACGATGTTGCTGCGCCCCAGAACCACCGCACGCTTGCCTTCGATCCCGACACCGGTGGACTCGATCATCTTGATGACGCCCTTCGGAGTACAGGCCTCAAAGACCGGATTCCCTTCGACGAGGCGGCCGAAATTATACGGATGGAACCCGTCGGCATCCTTGTCCGGGGACACCGCTTCAAGCACGACACGACTCTCAATGTGCTTGGGAAGCGGGAGCTGAACTAAGATACCGTGAATCTTGGGATCCGCGTTCATCTTCTCAATCAGGGACAACAACTCTGCTTGCGTCGTGCTGGCAGGGAGCTTGTGGTCGTCGATATAAATACCTGCTGCGTCACAGGCTTTCTGCTTGCTCTTCACGTACTGATGCGAGGCGGGATCGTCTCCCACCAATATCGTGGCGAGACCCGGCTTGACTCCAGTCTTTGCCAGAACTGCCGCGGATTCAATCGTCAACCGGTCGCGAACCTGCTGCGCCAATGCCTTCCCGTCGATGAGTCGTGCTCCCACAATTCCCTCCCTAAATTCAAGCGGTTGGCTTTTAAAACCGTAGGCACCTTAGCAGGGCATTTTTATGCAAGTCAACGCTCCAACCCGTTCAGGGATGAAGACTGAGGGGGCGCGGTGAAACTCCGATACCCCCTCCCATGACTCCTTGCCCCACACTGACATTCCTTGACAGTCTCTTCACCCGTTCGCTACGATGCATGTCTGTCTTCACCCTGATTAATCGAGCTTGAATATCCCAACAGCCACCGACACACTTCGAGGAACCCTTCTGAGGGCGACACTGGCCTGGTGTGCGCTGGCAGGTTCTCCAGCCCTCCTCCACGCGGCCCAGGTCACCGGGCTGGAAGCGCCGAACAGCTTCGTCGGCGACCAGCAGGGCAAGGAATTCTTCATTTCCAATGTGAACGGGGAACCGGACGCGCGTGACAATAACGGCTTCATCACGAAGGTGGACGCGGAAGGGAAAGTCCTTAACCTCAAGTTCATCCAGGGCGGTATTGTCGACGTCATGCTGCACGCCCCCAAGGGCCTGGCCATCGTCGATCAGACCCTGTACGTAGCCGACCTCGACCAGCTCAAAGGGTTTGACAAAGCGACCGGCAAATCGCTGATCGTCGTCAGCTTCCCCCCCCTCCCCTCCAACGGGGTTGTCTCTTTGACCGATGTCGCGGCTGGCCCCAACGGCCTGCTCTATGCGTCGGATCAATCCAACAACACCATCTACCGTATCGAGCACACGGCCGGCCATCGCGTGAATCTGCTTATTCATGACGACCGCCTCGCGGGTCCGTCCGGCATCGCGGTCCATCCGCGAACCGGCCACCTTATCGCGGTGAGCTGGAACAAGGGCAAGATTTTTGACATTACGCCTGACGGCCAGCTTTCAGAGCTGGAATCGAACGGGTTTTTCACGGGCCGCTTTCAAAACCTGAGCGGTGTCGATTTCGACCGGTGGGGTAATATGTATGTCTCGGATTTCTCCAGAGGGAAAATCTGGCGCATGACCCGGGATCAGCGATTCCAGGTGATCGCCGAGTATCTGCTCTCCCCGGCCGACATCAGTATCGATCGGACGAACAATTTGATTCTCGTTCCCTATCATCATGCCCATGCGGCGGAAATCAACGGACTGGAAGCGCCCTCGGAAGGCAAAAGCCGGGACAACCGGCGGACGCTCGCTGACTATGGATTTGGCGCGGCGGGTCCCCCGAATCCCGCCAAGGAAGGAACACCGGCCAAATGAGCCAATGCGCCTACTGTAAACAACGCAAGGGCAAGCGCGTCTGCCCCGGCCTGAACGGACTCATCTGCAGCCAGTGTTGCGGGGAACATCGCCTGGTGCGCGTGACCTGCCCCAGCGACTGCGCCTATCTCGATACCGGCAGCGACTACCAGCAAAAGCGGCTTGCCGTCCAATTCATGCCGGTCCGACGGGAGTTTTATCGGGAACTCGGCGAATTCGGCGGCGCCCAGGCCGTGTCCCTCTTCAATCTCATTGAAGTCATCACGGTCAGTTTTTTCCAGGGACGCCGCGACGGGCAGGATGCGGAAGTCATCGCCGCCATTCAGGGGCTCCGCCGCACCTTGAGTCCCCTGCATGTCCCCTCCGCCCCCATGCCTGTTTTCGCCGAACATCTGATCAAGGAATACGAGACGTTCAAGAAGCAAAACCCCAAGCAGATCGCCGACTCCTCCAACGCACCTGAAATTCTCGACCGGGCGGTCAAATTCGTATCGGACTTTTCCGGGAAAGACTTCCAATCACGCCGCTTCCTCTCCGGGTTGATCGGCTATGTCACGGCTTATCACCCTGAGATCGCCGCCAACCTTCAAAAGAAACACGAGCCGGGCCACATTGTTCTGCCCGGTCAATCGTTCATGCCTCCGCCATCCGCCGCTGAATCTCATACCCACGGACCGGACTGCCAACATCATCACCACTAAACCCTTCGCCCACCGCCTGCCGCAGGATCCGTTCGATACATCCAGCCAACTGAAAATCGGCGCCATGGGAGATGGACAGAATCTCCACGCCGACCTCATTCCCTCGCTCCCACCGCACCGTCGCTTGGTCGATATCGATCGGAACCGCCCCTCCCGGCAGCCACACCCGGATCATGACGGAGGTATTCGGAAGCAAGAGTCCCTCCCCCTGCTGTGCGATTCGGAATCCACTGAGAGAGAGATCCCGCACCAGACAGCGGCGGATCGTGCTGGACGTCAGAATGCACGCATGGCATTCCTGATCGATTCGCCGGTACATGCGACGCGTAGACGGATGTCTCATAGGGTCCCCTCCTCGGCATTCACCCGCTCGACTTCGATAGCGTGAGCCTACCGCAGAAGAATCCTTGTCGAAATCCCACAAACGCCCCCCACCAAAAGTAGGGGGCCGTGCTCCTGCACTGACGATTCGCTTCGGGAGAATGCGATCGACCGGGAAACCCGGCGGCGGTCCGGCGAGAGAGCGGCTCTTCCCGCAGCAGGCGGGAAGAGCCGTTGGAGTGGATCGGCTTACACTACGGCGGATCTATTCGAGAATGGTGACGGTCATCTCAACCCGGTCATTCGGCAGGTCGCGCTCGTTTCTCGGCACATTCACAATCTTGTCGGCAACCCCGATTCCTTTGGTCACTTCACCGAAGACCGTGTACTTCCGATCGAGAAACCGGGAATCTTCGACCACGATGAAAAATTGCGATCCCGCCGTATCCGGATCGTTCGCCCGCGCCATCGAAACAATGCCGCGCTTATGGGGCGTATCGCTGAACTCCGCCTTGACCGTATACCCGGGACCACCCTGACCATACGTGTCTTTCTTGAGCGAGTCCTTGGTATTGGGATCGCCGCCCTGGATCATGAACCCGGGAATGACCCGATGGAAAATCGTCCCGTTATAAAATCCCTCTTTGGCCAACTTGATAAAATTCTCTACATGTTTAGGCGCCAGTTCGGGAAAGAGCTTCAGCTCGATTTCTCCGAATTTCGTCTTGATGATCGCCCGGGGGCTCTTCGGCGCCTCGACCTTGGGAGCAGGCGCTTTGTCCGCGGCGTAGCCAACGCCGCTTCCCATCAAAAACGGAACGCACCCCGCGAGAACCGCACACCCCATCAATACACTCAATCTTCTCCGCATCGTCATCCTCCCTTTACCTTGGGATATCAGTAAGTGAGACTATCGCCACTCCGCCGAAGGGCTTCAAGGCCCGATCTGTTCAAGCGCGCACCGAGCCGCCATCTGCTCCGCTTCTTTCTTGCTCAAGCCCTGCCCAGTCCCCGCGACACGCGCATTGATCCGCACCTCGACCTCGAAATGCTTTTGATGATCCGGCCCGGATTCACGCACCATCACATACTGCGGCAATTGATCATACCGTTTCTGACACCACTCCTGAAGCCTGGTCTTATAGTCTTCTTCCCCCGGCGTCGATTGATGCGCTTCAGCCTGGCGCAGCTCATCCCCCATCACTTCCAACGTAAATGCCCGGCTCGCCTCCAGCCCTCCGTCGAGGTACACGGCGGCAATCACGGCCTCCAACGCGTCGGCCAAGAGAGAATTTTTTTCTCGCCCTTGTGAAAGATCTTCGCCGCGGCCCAATCGCAACTGTGCGCCGAGCTTGATCCTGCGGGCCGCCTGCGCCAGCGAGGATTCGCTGACGAGAGTCGCTTTCAGCTTGGACAAGGCCCCTTCACTCAGCTGTGAATACAGCTGCGCCAGATGGTCGCTGATAATCAACGAGAGCACCGCATCGCCGAGAAACTCCAGCCGTTCGTTGTGGGATCGCGCCGTGCCCTTCCGCTCATTGACGTGAGACTTGTGGGTCAACGCTTCCGCGAGCAAACCGGGATTTTTAAATCGATAGTGGGGCAGTGCTGGAACAGAATCGGCTGGGGAAGCCGGTGTCATAGGCGCAACCGCGCTAGGCCTCAAGACGCCTGAAAATCAGACAGGCATTCACGCCGCCGAATCCAAAGGAGTTCGACAGCGCCGTCTTGATCGGCACGGCCCTGGCTGTATTCGGCACATAGTCGAGATCGCATGCGGGATCGGGATTTTCCAGATTGATCGTGGGAGGCAGCAGACCGTGATGGAGCGCCAGGATACTGAACACCGCTTCAATGCCGCCGGCCGCGCCGAGCAAATGCCCCGTCATCGACTTGGTCGAACTGACGGGAATCTTATAAGCCTGCTCGCCGAAGACCTGTTTGATCGCCCGCGTCTCAATCGCATCGGCCATCGTGGAGGTCCCGTGCGCATTGATATAGCCGATCTGATCTTTGGCGATCCCGGCATCTCTCAACGCCAGCTCCATGCAACGCACCGCGCCTTCGCCTTCCTCCGGCGGCGCGGTAATATGGTAGGCGTCGCTGTTCATGCCGTACCCGATCAGCTCCGCATAGATCCGGGCACCCCGGCGACGCGCGTGTTCAAGTTCCTCCAGAACGACGACACCGGCGCCTTCGCCCAGGACGAACCCGTCCCGGTCCTTGTCGAACGGACGGCTGGCCCTGGCCGGCTCATCGTTGCGAAACGAGAGCGCTTTCGCTGCGGCAAACCCCGCCACACCCAGCGGCGTGATCGCCGCCTCAGCACCACCGGCGACCATCACATCGGCATCACCATGCTGAATCAGGCGGAACGCATCCCCGATACAGTGGTTGCCTGTCGCACAGGCGGTCACCGCGCAGGAATTGGGCCCTTTGGCGCCGATGCGAATCGCCACCTGCCCCGAGGCCAGATTGATGATCGTCATGGGAATAAAAAACGGCGACACGCGGCCCGGACCTTTTTCCTTAAGTACCTCATGGTAGTGCTCGATCGAGCCCAGACCGCCGATCCCGGATCCGATATACACGCCGACTTTCGTGGCTTCTTCCGGAGCGACCTTCAATCCTGCGTCATCCACCGCCAATTGGGCGGCGCCCACGGCGTAATGGATGAACGTATCCATCTTTTTGATTTCTTTTTTTTCGATGAATTGGGCCGGATCGAAATCACGCACTTCGCCGGCGATCTGCGCGTCATAGGCGGCCGGATCGAACTTAGTGATCCGCCCGATGCCGGATTGCCCGGCGCACAGCGCAACCCAGGTCTTCTCCACCCCGGTCCCGAGAGGTGTGATCAGTCCTAAACCGGTGACGACAATGCGCCGCGTCGATCGCTCAGACATAAATCCTGCTTATGATTTTTCCTTGATGTAATCCAACGCTTTCCCAACCGTAAGGATCTTTTCGGCATCCTCGTCGGGAATCTCGATCTCGAATTCTTCTTCGAGCGCCATCACCAGCTCGACGGTGTCGAGCGAATCGGCTCCCAGATCCTCGACGAAGGAGGCTTCGGGCACCACTTCATCTTCTTCGACGCCGAGCTGCTCGGCAATAATCTTTTTCACACGCTCATCAACTGTTGCCATCGATCTGCCTACCTCCTTCCCCAACGTGACTGACCCTGTGCGGCAACATGGGGATATGCTGCCGCTGGTTGTTCCCAGACCTTGGGGACCATCTATACCATTAACATACCGCCGTTCACATGCAAAACATGACCGGTAATATACGCGGCTTCATCCGACACGAGAAAACGGACCGCCGATGCAATGTCGGCCGGCGTACCCAACCGGCCCAATGGAATCTGTTTCTGCAACGTGTCCTTCACGTCGTCCGGCAAGCCGTGCGTCATCGCCGTATCGATGAACCCCGGCGCCACCGCGTTGACCGTCACATTGCGCGTCGCATATTCGCGTCCGACCGTCTTGGTGAAGCCGATCACGGCCGCCTTCGACGCGGCGTAATTCGCCTGGCCGGCGTTGCCCATCACGCCCACGATCGACGCAATATTGACGATGCGACCATACCGCTGCTTGGTCATCGGCTGCAAGACCGCTTTGGTGCAATTGAACGTACCGTTCAGATTGACCTGCAACACCAGATTCCAATCTTCTTCCTTCATCCGGAGCAGCAACCCGTCGCGCGTGATGCCGGCGTTGTTGACCAGGATATCGATCTTGCCCCAGGCCTTGATGACCTGCTCGGCCATGGCCTTGGTGTCATTGGCATCCGCCACATTCACTTTGACGTTGAGCGCCTTCCGGCCCAGCGCCTCGATCGCCTTGACCGTCTCTTGCGAGCGGCTGGGATCCAGATCCGCGACGACGATGTCGGCGCCCGCTTGGGCCAATGTCTCCGCAATCGCCCGACCAATTCCCTGTGCCGCCCCTGTGACTATCGCAACCCGTCCTTGCAATGACATGCCGATTTCCTTGTTAAGCGTGACTGTCAGGCCGAATGTGCGGCGCCGAGCGCCTGCAGCGTCGCATCCAGCGATTTTGGATCGTGAACGTTCAACAGTTTGGCATCCGGAAGAATGCGCTTGATCAGGCCCGTCAACACCGTCCCGGGGCCCACTTCAATAAATGTCGTCACGCCCATCTTCGCCATCGCCTGCACGGAGTCTTCCCAGAGCACCGACGACGGCAATTGGCGGACCAGCGAAGGCTGAATTTCAGCGGCCCGGCTGATGGGCCTGGCTTCGGCATTATTAATCAGCGGCATCGCCAAATCGGTCCACTGCACTGCGGCAAGATCTTTCGACAAACGGTCGGCGGCCACCTGCATCAACGGAGTATGGACCGGGACACTCACCGGCAACGGGATCGCCTTCTTGCAGCCCTTGCCTTTGGCCAGTTCGATTGCCCGCTCAACGGCGGCCTTTTCTCCGGCAATGACCACCTGCCCGGGCGAGTTGAAATTGGCCGCTGCAACCACGCCGGCCGAGGAGGCTTCACGGCAAACCTCACGAACCACATCCGGCGTCAATCCGAGCAATGCGGCCACCTGGCCGGTGCCGGGCGGCACGGCTTCAGACATATATCGCCCGCGCTTCTGTACAAGCCCAACGGCATCGCGAAAGGACACTCCGCCCGCAGCCACCAGCGCCGAATATTCACCGAGACTATGCCCGGCCACTGCCACCGGCTTCAATCCCACCGCATCCAAGGTCTTGAACGCCGCGATGCTGCTGACCAGCAAGGCCGGCTGCGTATTTTCGGTGAGATTCAACCGTTCAGCCGGTCCGTCGAAGCACAGCGCCGCACTGTCGTAGCCAAGCACAGACGAGGCCTCATCGTAGACCTGCTTCAGTCCGGGATGGGCGTCACAAAGCGCTTTACCCATGCCGACCGACTGCGATCCTTGTCCCGGGAACACCAATCCGATGCCTGAATTCATGGGGGGTAGATATCTTAGAAATGACGTGGAATGTCAACGGGAAAAGTTAAGGGGAACCGCACGCGTCCGAGAACCTCCGTTACCACCGGATCAGCGCAGACGCCCAGGTCAACCCGGCCCCGAATGCACCGAGCATGACCAGCGATCCGTCCTGCACACGTCCCGCGCGAACGGCCTCATCGAGCGCGATCGGAATCGACGCCGCCGACGTATTGCCGTACCGTTCGAGATTCAGCATTACCTTCTCAAGCGGCAGACCGAGCCGTTCCATGACGCCCTTGAGAATCCGCACATTTGCCTGATGCGGCACATAGAGATCCAGGTCTTGGACCGTCAGCCGGTTCGCGGCCAGCGTTTCCCGCGCGATTTCTTCCAGTGTCCGCACGGCGACCTTGAAGGTCTCGTTCCCCTTCATCTTGATGAAGTTGGTCCGCTCAGCCACCACCTTTTCTGATGACGGAATGCGCGACCCACCTCCCGGCACGGCGATTAATTCGCAGAGGCTCCCGTCCGACCGGAGATGCGTCGAGAGAATACCCCGTTCGCCTTCGCTCGCGCTGACCACTGCGGCCCCGGCACCGTCACCGAACAGGATACAGGTGTTCCGATCGGTCCAGTCCGTAATTGCCGACATCACCTCGGATCCGATCACGAGTACGTGCCGCATCCCGGTTCGCACATAGGCATCCGCCACCGACAGAGCATAGACAAATCCGCAACAGGCCGCCGACAGGTCGCAGGCCGCTGCTTTGGTAGCTCCTAATCGATGCTGGACCAGACAGGCCGTCGCGGGAAGCGGATAGTCACCCGTGCAGGTGGCAACCAGGATCATATCGAGATCGGATGCCGCAAGACCGGCGGCTTCCAGCGCACGCCGCCCGGCCTGGACCGCAAGATCAGAACAGGCCTCGCCGGAAGCCGCGATGTGCCGCTCCCGGATGCCTGTTCGTTCGCGAATCCACTCATCGGACGTCGCCACCATGCGTTCAAGATCCGCATTGGTCATGATGCGGGACGGGGCATAGGACCCGGTTCCCGTGATGCGGGCCATCATACGGAAGGCTCCGCTGGCTGGGGAGCGGCGAGGCTTTCTTCAATGTCGCGCTGAATCAGTTCGTGCACACGCCCTTCGGCCATGCCTTTGGCCCGACGGATGGCGTTTTTGATCGCTTTCGCCGAAGAACGGCCGTGACAAATGATGGTGATTCCGTTGACGCCGAGCAACGGCGCGCCGCCGAACTCGGCATAGTCGATCCTGCGTTTCAGATTGAGCAGCGGCGCTGCGATCAGCGGATACGCCAGCCGGCCCAGCCACGAACTGGAAATTTCCTTCAGCAGGAGCTTCTTGATCGTCTCAGCCACGCCCTCGGAAATTTTCAGCGCGACATTTCCGATGAACCCGTCGCAGACCACCACATCGGCCGTTCCGCTATAGACCTCACGCCCCTCGACGTTGCCGATAAAATTCAGCGAGCCGGCCTTCAAGAGCTTGAAGGCTTCTTTGGTGACTTCGTTACCTTTGCTGTCTTCCTCGCCGATGCTCAGGAGGCCGACACGCGGATTCGGCTTGCGGAAAAGATGCTTCCCGTATTCGTTCCCCATCAGGGCGAATTGTTCAAGATGTTTGGCCGAGCAGTCGACGTTAGCGCCGACGTCCAGCATGATGGCTTCGCCCGTGAGCGTCGGCAAACTGGTAGCAATCGCGGGCCGCTCGACACCCTTAGTCAACCCCAACACAAAGAACGACGAGACCATACTTGCGCCGGTGTTGCCCGGACTGACCACCGCGCCCGCTTCGCCGTTCTTCACCAGCTCCGTCGCGATCCAGATCGACGAATCTCTTTTTTTCCGCGCCACGGCCGCCGGGGATTCGTGCATTTCCACGACCTGGGGCGCATGCCGGATCGATATCCGGCGATCGGTCACGCCGAGGCGCACGCATTCACGTTTCAACACGGCCTCATCGCCGACGAGAATCACCTCGACGTCGAGTTCTTTGGCCGCCTGGAGGGCACCCTCGATACAGGGTGCGGGACCATGGTCCCCCCCCATCGCATCAAGCGCGATCTTCATACGGAATAATGTACTCGTGATTGGAATAGATGGCTGAACACGCGTGGCACCCGTGATTGTCCCCGATGCGCCGAAAGATTAGCGCAGACGCACGAAATGCACAACCGGAGCGAAAAGGGCCGAGACCTGACGGTCTCGGCACGTCTGTTCTCGCGGTCCCGCTACGACTCTTCGACCTGAATGACCGCCTTGCCCTTGTATGTTCCGCAGTTCAAACAAGTGTAGTGCGGCAGCTTCAACTCGTGGCACTGCGGACACACGGACATCCCCGGAGGGGTCATCCGCAGTTTTTGAGTGCGCCGCTTGTCGCGGCGTGCACGGGAATGTTTATGTTTCGGATTAGGCATGGCAACTCCTTCCCACGTTCAAGACCGCCGGGAGATTCGCTCCTCGACGTCACTTCTGTTCAGTCTTCACACTCCGTAATACTTGAAACGGATTGAGCGATGCCTCTTCCGGGCACGCACACCGCCCCTCGTTCAAATTCTTCCCACAATGAGGACATAATCCGGCACAATCGTCCTTGCACAACGGATGCATCGGATCCGACAAAATCACTTGCTCTCGCAGCATCGGTGCGAGTTCCAAATGATCCCCCTCGTAATGATAAATCTCGTCATCCGTCTCGTCCGCCTCAATGTCCTCCGGCTCGACGGTTTTCTTACGATGATCGACCCGCTTGGCCGACGGCGGCACCGGCTTCGGTTCGGGTTCATACACCACACGAAGCGCGAACGCCAACGGCTCGGAAAACTTCGTCAGGCACCGCACGCACTCCCGAATGGCCGTGCCTTCCAACACTCCGGTGACGCAGATAGTACGCTCGACTTTGGTCAGGTCCAACCCGATCGCCAACGCGCCCTCAAGCTGCGTGTCGGCTTCGGTCAGTCCCAGCTCCTCGGCCGTCACGTCGCCCGTGAGTGACAACCCGTCGGCGGTGATATCAGCAAGATGCGGTGTGAGCAGATCCATCATGATCTCCGGCGACACGCCGGCTCCCCACGCCTGTAAACCGTCACGCTCGCTCACGCGCGTTATCGCTCCTCGGCGAAGCTGATGATGGCAATGTGCCGGGCACGTTTGATCGAAATCGTCAGCTCGCGCTGATGCCGCATGCAGTTCCCTGAGATCCGGCGCGGAACGATCCGCCCGCGCTCGGTGAGAAAGTTCCGGAGCAGCCCGGCATCCTTGAAATCAATCGGCCCCTTCTCCAGACAAAACCGGCACGGCCGGCGCCGTTGAAACAACCGTCCGCCGCCCCCGTTACCATCGCGGCGATCACCGCCGCCTGCACCACCTGTTCGTTCCATCACTGCCTCCTCGTTCGTCCTAATCAATGCGGTTCGTCATAATCATAGCTGGGTTCGTCATGGATCGGCGGTTCACCGCCCGGCCCACCGCTCGCCCCGCCGCCATCCTGACGCTTCGGCATGAAGGTGACGCTTTGAGCCACCACTTCGTGCTTGCTGCGCTTCTGGCCGTCTTCGGTTTCCCAGCGGCGCTGCTGCAACCGCCCTTCAATGATCGCCCCGTTGCCCTTGCTCAAATACTGTCCGCAATGTTCCGCCTGTTTGCCGAACACCACGATGTCCACGAAGCAGACTTCCTCTTTCAGCTCCTCACCCTGCTTGAACCGCCGGCTCACCGCCAGTCCGAAACTCGCGACCGGAGTCCCGCTCGGCGTATAACGGAGTTCGGGGTTCCGCGTGAGGTTGCCCATGAGGATGACTTTATTAAATCCGGCCACCGTCGGTCTCCTGCGCTGAGGCTTCCAACGGACGCGGCGGAACTAATTCTTTTTCCAGATGGACGGTCAGAAATTTGAGAATGTTGTCTTCCAAGCGATAGGCCCGTTCGAGTTCGCCGACTGTCGTATTAGGCGCGCGAAAGTAGAAATAGGCGTAAGTGCCTTTCCGCTCATGCCGCACTTCATAGGCAAGCTTTTTCTTGCCCCAATTCTCGGCTTTGATGAACTGCGCGCCGGTCTTATCGGCCACGGCTTTCATCTTGTCGATGAGGGCATTCGTCTCCTCGTCGGAAACGGACGGACGAATAATGAACAGAGACTCGTACAGCTCCATGCAGCAATCCTCCTGGACAAAGGCCCCGGATCCAGTCCGGAGCGAGGTGTAGGTGCCTCTATATGAGGCGTAAGAACGTTGGACGGTATCACAGTGGCGAAGATACTGTCAATTGAATGAGTTAGGCGCAGGGCGCCCCAGGAAGGATCAAGCCCCAGCCGGAATCACGCCGCTCCTATTCTTCCCGTCGATCAAACCAATAGATCAGTTCAATGAGGTGGAGATCGACCCCGCGGCTGTCCTGCCCGTAGAGCGTGGCATCTGAGTAATGCTGGAAGTGATAGCCGATTCCCAGCGGACCGGCCAGGCGACTGGTCACCCCGAATGTCCAGACAAACTGGCCGGCGCCGCCGAAATTCTGCCGACCGAACTTATAATCGCTGAGGAGCGCCCCTCCCCCTCCGACGTCGATCGCGATCAATCCGTCTTTTCTCCCCACCACAATATCGAGCGGCACCACCGTTATGATACCGTTGCTTTCGCCGGCTCCTCGAAGCGCGCCGATCGAAGCAAGCATTCTGGTGCCGAGCATCCAGCCGCCGCCAAGCTCTTTCTCCCAGGGAAGTCGAACCGTAGCCGCAAGATCAATCTGGTTAAAATCGCTCTGCCGTTCCTTTCCGAGGGGTGATCCGCCGCTCACTCCTCCTCTCAGCCGGATCGACTCGAGAGCCAACTCTCCGGCCTGAGCCACCCCGGCAAGACCGGCCTGGAAGGCCGTCAGACTCATCAGCATAAGAACTGCCGCGCGCAGATGCCTATACATTGAAAAACTCCACGTTTATCATGCCGCTGTACCTCTCCAGCCCTGCGCGACCGCCTGCGATCTGGCATCCATCTGGCGCAACCTATCCCCCAGCTTCACCTTGAAGTGGCTTTTCCCGAATGTTGAATTGATTCATGGCAGTGGAAAGACCGCGATGGATCAGACACTCCAATGCATCCACGGCTCGCTCAAGGCATGGCGTAAATACCGCCATCTCATCCTGCGTCACCGGCTGGAGGACATAGTCTGCGGCGTTCTGGCCGGGAGCGGGTCGACCGATTCCAATTTTCACACGAATGAATTGCGGAGTTCCCAGCGCTTCGATGACCGACTTGATTCCATTATGCCCGCCTGCCCCGCCGCCCTGCTTGATGCGTAACCGTCCGGGCTCCAGATCAAGATCGTCATGAATGAGAATCAGATTATCCGGCTTGATTTTCAATTCACGCATCAAGCCTTTGAGAGGAGGGCCGCTGAGATTCATCCAGTCCAACAGGCCCGCGAGTTCGATAAACTCCGAACCGTGCCGACCGGATCCTCGTTGAGCTGTCCCGCGTGGAGTGAGACGGATAGACCATCGAGCGGCTGCCCGCTCGATGGCCCACATACCGACATTGTGACGGGTCTGGGCGTATGCCTTGCCAGGATTGCCCAGTCCGACGAGGAGATGCACCGCTACTTCTTCTTTTCAGCTTCCTTCTTCTCAGCCTTCGGAGCGTCCTTACCGGCGGCTTTCTTGTCGCCGCCCTTGGCATCGCCGGCCGCTGCGGCTGCGCCAGCCTTCGCCGGCTCTCCGCCTTCGCCCGCTTCCTTGCCCTTCGCCGCAACTTCCGGTTCGGATGCCGTACCCGCTCCGCCGGTCAGCAACGCTTCCAGCTTGGCATCGGAGATCGGTGCCGCCACACTCACGATCATCAGGTCTTCATCGTCGAGGAATCGGATGCCGTCGCGCCGCGCGACGTCTTTGAGGTGAATGCCTTGGCTGATCCCTAGCGATGAAGCATCCACTTCAATCTGGTCAGGCATCGCTGCCGGCAAACACTCGATATGGAGTTCGCGGGTATTGTTGTGCAACACGCCGCCTTCCTTCACGCCGGCAGGAATGCCGCCGGTAACATGCACCGGCACCTTGACGCGAATCGGCTTGTCCATCGAGACTTCGAACAGATCCGCATGAAGCACACCGCCCGTAATGGGATCGACTTGATAGTCACGCAGCAACGCTGTGCGCGCGGCTTTTGTTTTGGCTCCATCCACCGTCAATGAAATGAGCACCGTGCTGCCGGCCTGAGCCTTGAGAATCTTGACCAATTCATCAGGATTGACGGTCAACAACACACACTCCCCTTGGCCATAGAGGACGGCGGGAATCTTGCCACTCCGTCGCAACTGGCGCGCGATACCCTTCCCTGCCTGCTCCCGTACGGTCACTGCCAAATCAAATTTCATGATGCTCCTCCGTCTCTCCTACGTCGAACTGGCCCTCATGATTCGAGGACTCAGGCAAATAATGAGCTGACTGATTCGTCTTCGTGAATACGCCGAATGGCCTCACCCAGCAAAGGTGCGACCGATAGCTGATGCAATTTAGGGCAGACCTGCTCTTTCCCGCGCAAGGGAATGGTGTTGGTCACCACCACCTGCGACAGACAAGACTTCGTGATACGGTCCAACGCCGGCCCGGACAACACCGCGTGCGTACAGGCGGTCCAAATTTCCCGCGCTCCTTTGTCGGCGCAAGCCTGCGCGCCCTGCACGATAGTCCCGGCCGTATCAATCATGTCGTCCAGCAGCAAGACGCTCTTGCCCTGCACATCGCCGATAATATTCATGATCTGCGCTTGATTCGGTCCCTCGCGTCGCTTGTCGATAATGGCGAGAGTCGCCTGCAGACGTTTGGCGAAGGCGCGGGCGCGCTCCACGCCACCGGCATCCGGCGAGACGACGACTAGATCAGCGACCTTTTTCTTCGTAATGTAATCCAGCAGGACCGGCAGCGCATACAAGTGATCGACCGGCACGTTGAAAAACCCCTGGATCTGCCCCGCATGAAGATCCATCGTCAGCACACGATCCGCGCCGGCCGTACTGATCAAGTCGGCCACCAGCTTGGCAGAAATCGGCACTCTCGGCTGATCTTTCCGGTCTTGCCGGCCATAACCAAAATACGGAATCACGGCTGTGATCCGATTTGCCGACGAGCGTTTCAGCGCGTCTATGATGATCAGCAGTTCCAGCAGGGAGTCATTTACCGGCTGACAGGTCGACTGCACGACAAACACGTCGGCGCCACGGACATTTTCTTCAACTTTGACGCGGATTTCTCCGTCGCTAAATGAAGACACTGTCGCCTCACCAAGCTTTTGGCCAAGGTAGGCGCAAATTTCGTGGGCAAGCGCAGGATTAGCGTTCCCAGAGAATATTTTCAGTTCTCTGTTCATCACTGACGTCTCAGACGATTCAATCTCTCTACAAATAACTGAATTCGTGGATGAATTGACTTACCGGCGGGCGTCGGCAGAGCCTATACGCTCTGCCACATTGCTCTCGGCTCGCGGCGGAAGAAGCCAACCAAGTGGCGGACTTTATCGGAAAGGGCTCAGGCTTGTCAACCGATTACCGGCAAATCGAACGTGAATCACTCCACCCGCAATGGTTCAGAACAGGTTTGTGTGACGAACACTTTGAACTCTGACCGCCCCTGAAAGGACGCTGCCGCCCGGCGGGCTCCTGACTCGTCCGGAAATATCCCAAAGACGGTCGCACCGCTGCCGGATAACAATGCCACCTGAGCACCGCCGTTCAATAAATCCGTCTTGATCTGCCGGAGAACGGGATGCGCCTCGAAAACCGGACCTTCGAAATCATTTGAAGCCAGCCCGGTCACATCATCCCAGGAAATCCGGCCCTGAGACTCAAGTTGACTGCATCGTTCGGAAAGCGGCACCACGCCCTGCCGCGTAGCGGACAGTTGTTGATACGCCCATTTCGTCTCCACGGGAAAACCGGGATTCACGAGTACCGCCCAGCGGGAACCGGCGACATGAATCGCCCCGACCTGCTCCCCTCGCCCTGCGACCACCGCTGTCGGGGCATGAAAAAAGAACGGCACATCGCTTCCCAGCGCTTGACCGACTTCCGCCATCCTGGCTGCCGACCACCCCAGATTCAACAGATGATTGATCCCGAGAATGGTCGCCGCGGCATCGCTGCTTCCACCGCCGAGACCGGCGCCCATCGGAATGCGCTTCGCCAGCCGGATATCAAGCCCGATCATGCGCGGTGATTGCGCCAGCACCGCCGCCGCCGCACGATAGACCAAATTGGTCTGATCGACACTGAGGGTTGCGCTGTCGCACTGCAGTCGAATCTCAGAATGCCCGGAGGCCGGGCGAATGGTGACGGAATCCTCAAGCCCGACTGTCTGCATCAGACTCCACAGATTGTGAAACCCGTCTGCCCGGCGATCGAGCACTCGTAGAATCAGATTTACCTTGGCGGGAGCGAATACGGTCACGACGGATCGGGAAGGGTTGGGCGAGTCTTCGTGCGGTCTAGTCACGGCCTCCCTTTATAGCATACTTTTCCAGACGATAGCGGAACGACCGCGTATTGAGCCGGAGCAGCCTTGCCGCCTTCTTCTTCACCCACTGGGTCCGCTCCAATGCCTTGAGCAAGAGATCCTTCTCGATCCCGTTGATCATTCCCTCCAGATCCAGCCCGTCATCAGGCAGATCGGTCGGAATGCCCCCCTGCTGTTGAGGCGACACCGTTCGGTGAAGCCACCCGCGCATGTCGGACTCCGTCACCGCCCCACCAGTCGAAAAGGCAACCACCCGTTCAATCAGGTTTTCCAGTTCGCGAACATTGCCGCGCCATTCATGCCCCAATAAGACCTGCATCGCCTCGGGGCTCAACGTCGGTACCGGCTTCCCGCTTTCCTTGGAAAACCGCGTCAGAAAATGCGTCACCAGAAGGGGAATGTCGCCGGATCGCAGACGGAGCGGCGGGAGACGGATCGGAATTACGTCCAGACGGTAATAGAGATCCTCGCGGAACGAACCGTCCGCTACCGCCTTTTCAAGGTCCTTATTGGTCGCGGCCACGATGCGCACGTCGACCTTGATATCCTGCGTGCCGCCGACCCGGCGGAATTCCCTCTCTTGAATGACCCGCAATAATTTCACTTGAATGGTCGGCGTCGTATCGCCGATCTCGTCCAGAAAGATCGTGCCCCCGTTCGCGACTTCGAACAACCCGGCTTTGTTGGAAATGGCGCCGGTGAACGAACCCTTGATATGCCCGAACAACTCGCTCTCCAACAGCGTTTCAGGCACCGCACTGCAATTCACCGCCACAAACGGCAAGGCGCTGCGGGCGCTGTTGTAGTGAATTGCGCGCGCAACAAGCTCTTTGCCGGTCCCGCTTTCGCCGCAAATCAGGACGTTGCTCTTGGAGTCGGCCACTTTCTTGACCACATCGAACACCTTCTGCATCGCCTCGCTCTGTCCGACCAGTTGAGCGAAGGACGACTGACTCGCCATCTCGCGCTTCAACAAGATATTTTCGGTCGTCAACCGCCGTTTCTCGAGCGCATTCCGGATGATCAATTGCACTTCGTCGACCTGGAAGGGCTTCGTCAGATAGTCGTACGCACCCTGCTTCATGGCTTCAACGGCCGAGTCCGCCGTGGCAAACGCCGTGATGATCAGCACGACGGTTTCCGGCGACGCAGACTTGACGGCCCGGAGCACCTCCATCCCGTCCACTTTGGGCATCCTCAGATCAGTAATCACCAGGTCGAATATTTCTTTCTGCACCTGCTCAATCGCCTCTTCGCCGTCGGACGCACTGGTGACGGCATACCCGGCCCGCTTGAGCATGATGCTCAATACTTCCCGTAAACTCTGTTCATCATCGACGACTAGGATCTTTTCCACGGTTCCCTACCTTCGTGCCAGAGCCTCACGCCACCAGCGGCCGAGCGAGGCAAACAGACCACAAATCGCGACCCCTCACGCTCCCGGCTTTCGACCTTGATCCATCCGCCGTGCAAATCAACGATCCGATGAACCGCCGCAAGCCCCAAACCGGAGCCCTGCTTTTTGGTCGTAAAGAACGGAAGAAAGATGTTGTCGAGGTTTTTCTTTGAGATCCCTTCGCCGGTGTCCTGAAAGGAAATCTCGATGACATCTCCTTTTCTCCCCCCGACATCGATGGACCGGCAGCCGGTCGAGATCGTCAAGTGTCCGCCATTCGGCATGGCGTCGAATGCATTGGTCGCGAGATTCCAGAACACCTGCTTGAGTTGATCCTGATCGACCTGCCCGACCAGCGCGTCAGGAGACGGTTTCGCTTCGATGCGAATATTCGTTCTCGTTCGAGCTTCATGTTGTACCAGATCAAGCGTCTCAGCAAGGAGTTTGTTTAAATCATGCTCCGCCAAATTGAGCGCTGGTGGCCGCGCATACTGAAGAAATTCCGTGATGATCGTGTCCAGCCGGGTCGCCTCCCGAATGGCAATATCCATCAACCGCTGACTCGTCTCATCCGCATGCAGATCCTTCCGCAACATCTGCATCGCCCCGGCCAGCGCGCCGAGCGGGTTGCGAATTTCATGAGCCATCCCGGCCGACATTTCACCGAGACTGGCAAGCCACTCTTTTCGCCGCATCTCCTCTTCCAGATCCCGGATCTGCGTCAGATCCTTAAACACACCGACCATCCCTGTCGTCCGTCCCCGCTCCTGAAGCGGCGACAGCGTCATTCCCAGCACCAGGCGGTTCCCGTCCGCGCGCGTGCATTCCACTTCGAACCGCATGTTCGCAGCCCCGTCATCCTGCACATCCAGCGGCCGCTCAGGGTGCCAGTTGAACACGTCCCGCCAGGGACGGCCCTGAACCTGCGCCAGATTGTGTCCCGTCGCTTCCTGGGCGGCGGGATTGAACGAGGTAATTCGCCCCTCTTCATCGGTCGTAAACACGCCGCTGCTGATGCTGTGAACAATGTTTTCGTGGAACGCCTGAAGCCGGCTGAGCCCCTGCTCTTTCTCCTTGAGTGAATGGTCCGCGCGCTGGAGTTGTTCGGTCAGGAGACCGCTCAAGAACCCTACGACCAGCAAGGCCAGACTATGCACGCCGAAGGTCTGAAGCGTTTCGGGTGCACTCAAACGGGTGCGAGGGAGCCAGCCCCAGGCTTCGGTCAGTCCATACAATTGCAGGTTGGTCAGTATGCCAAAAAGGATCACGCACAGGCTGGCCGTGAGAAGTCCGACTTTCCGGCGGGGCACCAAGCTTGCCAGAGTCACGGAGATCACATACAGCACCAGAAACGGGCTCTCGATTCCACCCGTTCTCGCGATCAGGACGGTTTCAAGCAAGAAATCGATGCCGATTTGCACCCAGGCCAATTGAACGAGCGCATCGGCGGTGTTCACATATCGAAGTACGAGCGCGTACAGAATGGTGACCGCGTAGGTAAATACGATCAGGCTATAGAACGTTTCGACCTGTTCTCCTCTGGTGACTTGAAACGTCAGGGAAAGCCCGAGCAGGAGCGTCACGACCAGGACTCTCAGCCCCATTAACCATTGGATTCGCGCTTTAATTTCAACCACAGAAACTCCGGGTCTCGGGGAGAAAACCGCTCAGCGAAGTCTTAGGAAAGAGGCAGGATACCGTCGGCTTTGATTCCGGTGCCGGAGAGAAACCGGCATTTCAACGGAGCAGCAACGGACGCCGGCAAGCTCTGTCACCGGCGTCCGCTGATTCGTCCCAGTTGTCTGATCTGTTCAAAAACTCTATCCGATCGCAGACGCCATCGTGAAGATCGGCAGATACATGGCAATGACGATAAAGCCGACGGTGACGCCGAGAAACACCATCATCATCGGCTCCAGCAGCGCCGTTAGATTCGTCACGGCCGCATCAACTTCATCCTCATAAAAATCGGCGATCTTGCCGAGCATATTATCCAGCGCGCCGGTCGATTCGCCGACGGCGATCATGTGGGTCACCATTTTGGGGAAGGCCTCGCTTTTCGCGAGCGGCTCAGAAATCGTCTTTCCTCCGCTGATGCTGACACGGGCGTCCATCAACACATTTTCGATGACCTTGTTGCCGGCCGTTTTCGCACAGATCGACAATGCCTCAAGCAGAGGGACGCCGCTCGTGATCAACGTGCCCAGCGTACGCGTAAACTTGGCTACCGATGCCTTGCGAATCAAATCACCGAACACCGGCAGCTTCAGAACAAGTTTGTCGACCGTCAACCTGCCCTGAGCCGTCGCATAGTATTTTTTAAACACGATCACGCCGCCGACGATCGCGCCGAGAATGAAGAACCAGTACGACTGGGCGAAGTTACTCATATCGATGACCAGTTGCGTCGGCGCCGGCAACGCCATCTTCCCGCCTGACATTTCCTTGAACATTTTCTCGAATACCGGAATGACCCAGATCATCAATACCGTAATGACGATGGCCGCGATACCGCAAATCGCCGCCGGGTACACCATGGCGCTCTTGATCTGCGACTTCAGCTTCATCGCCTTTTCGATGTGTTTGGAAAGCCGACCGAGAATCGTATCCAGCAGACCGCCCACTTCGCCTGCGTTCACCATATTGCAGTAGAGATCGTCGAAAATCTTCGGGTGTTTCCGCAGGGCATCGGAAAAGGTCGATCCCCCCTCGACCTGCCCTTTGATTTCACCAACGGCCTTCCGCAACGCCGCATTCTCAGACTGAGTTGAGAGAATCTCCAGGCACTGAATCAGGGGCAACCCCGCGTTGATCATCGTCCCGAACTGGCGGGTGAACACCACCAAATCCTTCTCCGTCATCCCGTTGCCAAAACCGAGCTTGAAGCCTTCTTTCGCCCCCTTCTCTTCAAGGCTCGTCACCACCACGCTTTGCTTCCGAAGTTGGTCGACGGCTTCATCGCGGCTCTTGGCCACGAGTTCACCCTTCTTGACTGCTCCGGACTTGCTTCGTCCCACGTACGCAAACGTAGCCATAGGCGTGTAATCCTGTTGTGGCTCCTTGAGCCGGTTAAATAACAAACGGGCGACTACGTGGTGAGTCTACTGGGGGGTCAAAAACCTGTCAAAGCAAATGCATTATTTACGCGGACGGGAAGTGGACGGAAGAAGAAAAGGAGGAGCCGGGATTATCCCGCGGACAAATCCGTATCAGTTCGAGGGGCTGTTCAGGTGAGTCAACCGATACCCTCGATACAAATAGTGGAACCCCGACGCCAGCGTAAACGACACCATAACGACAAGCAGCGGAAACAACGCGCCGATCTTTACTCCTCGCCAGATCATCGCGACAACCAGCAGCACATAGGTCAGCTGGCACAACGTCGTCCCCTTGCCCAATACCGTCGGCCTGATATCGATTGCAACATTCGTCACATGCGCAACGACGGTGCCCAGCATTAAAATCACATCTCTGCTGACGACAAGAATGACAACCCAGGACGGCACGAGGTGGAGGGCGGCCAGAGTGAGAAAGGCCGAGGTGAGCAGTAGTTTGTCCGCGAGCGGATCGAGGATCTCCCCCAGCCTGGTCTGCTGATTGGTCATGCGCGCGACCAGTCCATCCAGCGCATCGGTGACGCCGGCGCACAGCAGCGCCGCCAGCGCATACCCGTACTGCCTGTAGGTCATGAACCCTATGAACACGGGAATCAGGAGGATCCGCAAAATCGTCAGGCTGTTAGGTATGTTCATGCGGCTCCGCAGAACCTCTGCCGGGTAAACTGTCGGCGGCCATCTTAGTGACCGGATTTTGGGCTTGTCAACGCGGTTGCAGTGGAGCGACCAGCCGCCTATAATCTGCCGTCGCTGTCTCCATATGGACTCGGGGAGGAATTGATGAGCGCATTACCCTTGATGATGAAGAAAGAAGGACTGGTTGAGAAACATCAGATGGAAGGGGTCGACCCGAGCGACCGTTATTTCAGTCGGGCCCTTCTCGTGAATCGAACCGGTGCGGGCTATTCGGGGAAAATCATGTACGAAGCCCTCACCGTTCAGGGGGGATCGCACTCGACCATCGGAGCCGCGGTCCGCGAAGTCGTCGAGAAGCTCCAAGGGATGGGGTTTTCGCGCATGCGGACTCGTGCGAACTTCAGAGGCGCCCGCTATCTCGCTGAAAAAGAAACCTGGATCGACTACCCGGATCCTGCCTGATTACTCCCCCACGTATTCCCGATAGACCAATTCGTGAATCAACGGGCGAAACGCTTTGATGCGCTCGTTTTTTCTGGTCGGATACACACGATTGGACAGCAAGACGATCTCCAGTTCATGGAGCGGGTCGATCCACACCGACGTGCCCGTGTACCCCAAGTGGCCGAATGAAACTTCGGGAAGCAACCTCCCTGCCGATGACGGAGGTGACGGGGTATCCCACCCCAATGCCCAGCTCGACCCGAGCACAACAGTCTGTCGCCGCGCAAACTCGTTGACAAGGACGGCATCAAGCACAGACGGCCGTCGGTGATACGCCTGAAGCCACACCCCTGTTACCGCCAACACTGCTTCCGCTGTTCCGAACAGTCCCGCATGTCCCGCGATGCCGCCCAGGGAAGCGGCATTTTCGTCATGCACTTCTCCACAGAGCACCCGGCCCCTCCAGACATCACGCTCCGTCGGAGCCACATCGCCCCCATAACGACGGGCGCGCCGAAGAAAATCGTCCAGCCATTCCGCCGGCACAAATCCTAACTGCGCCGCTCCGGCGAGAGGCGCAATGCGGTCACGAAAGAATTGCTGGAGCGGCATCCCGCTGCATCGTTCCACGATCATCCCCAGCAGCATGAACCCGAGATCGCTATAGAGACTGCGCGTTCCTCTCTCATAGATGAGGGCTTCATCACGAATCATCCCCAGCAACGCTTCGCGCGCGATGCGGCGTTCATCGTCCGCAGCTGGAATAACGGCAGCGGGGCTTAGTCGTTCGTAATACCCCCGCCAGCCTGGAAGTCCGGAACTATGGGTCAGCAGATGCCAGAGCGACGCCGTGCCAACCGGGCTATCAGCCGTTTCAGAAAGTATCGAATCAACCCGGTCAGAAAGCTGACATCGCCCGGTCTGCATGAGCAGCACGAGGGACGTCACCGTCGACAGCGGCTTCGTGAGCGAGGCCAGGTCATATACCGTCGCCGCCTGGACCGCCCTGGCAGCCTCATCAGTCGACAGGCGTCCAGCCGTATACACATCGATCGCAGCGCCACCTTGTCTCACAGCCAGTACGGCTCCGGGAAACACTCCGTCCGCGGCGGCCTGATCGAGCGCCGCCTGAATCAGAGGAAAATTCGGCATGGTGGGTGAATCACTCACAACGTTGAAGAGAGTGCAGCGCTTACGGCTTCGAGGCAGCGAAACACACAAGAGGGTGATTCAACACCCGGGTACGAGACACACAGGGCGACGGTCAGCGAGCCGGGCTTGATTCCCCTTCCATCTTTTCTTCCGGCACCACTCCGCTATCCTGATAGGCTTCAGCCGACTCGACATCCAACATGCGTTCAAACGTATGGAGTGTCGCCCGCATCCGTTCGACCATGAGCAGCCGCTGCTTCTGCAACTGAGACAGATCCCGCTGGGTCTCGCCCAACTCGACCCGTGCCTGGCGAATGACTTCACCGGCCTTTAGCTCCGCTTCCTTGACGATCAATTCCGCATCGCGGTTGGCGCTGCGCTTGACGTCGTCCGCCAGCGATTGCGCCGCCACGAGCGTATTCGACAGCGTCGTCTCGGTCCGCTTCAATTCGGATACCTGCTGCTCCGTGATGGCCAGCCGCTCCCGCAGCATCGCGTTGTCGCGATTCAAGGATTCTACCGTTTGCGCCAGCTCTTCGAGAAACCGGTTGACCTCCTCACGATCGTAGCCGCGGAGCTTCGTGCGAAACACCATCTGCTGAATGTCGAGCGGTGTGATTTTCATAGAGGCCCCCATTCGTTGAGTCAGTTCATCCGCAACGCCAGATCCTTCAATGACTGCACCACAGCGAACTGCAGAAACGTCAAAATCAGAATGGCGATAATTGGCGAGAGATCGATGCCCATGCGCCACCCCATCCACCGGCGAATGGGAGCCAGCACCGGCTCAGTCGCACGATCAAGAAATTGGACAATGGGATTCCAGGGGTCGGGGTTGACCCAGGAAATCAATGCCCGGGCAATGATGATCCACATATACAGCCACAAGACATAATCGAGCACCGTGGCCGCCCCCAGCAACACATTCCGAAACACAAACATCAGCGTCCAAGCTCCTGAGATCGTTTCGTCGCCGCTTCGACGGCATCGATAAGCGTCGCGCGCATCCCCCCGACTTCGAGACGATGGAGACCGGCAATCGTCGTTCCACCGGGAGAAGCGACCTTATCCTTGAGCCGGGCAGGATGCTCTCCGGTCTCGATCACCATCTTTGCCGCACCCAGCACGGTTTGCGCCGCCAGCAACTCTGCCGTCGCACGGGGCAATCCCATTTTCACTCCGCCATCCGCCATCGCTTCGATGGCCAGAAAAACGTAGGCCGGACCGCTACCGCTCAATCCGGTGACCGCATCCATCAACCGCTCCTCAACCGTCACGACTTTCCCGACCGATTCAAATATCGTACGAGCCATACCGGCTTCTGCCTCAGAGACTCCAGGCCCGATGGCAAGAGCCGTCATTCCTTCCTGCACCATGGCGGGAGTGTTCGGCATCGCGCGCACCACCCGTGTGCCGGGCCCTCCGGCTTTCATAATCGCCTGGATCGGAATCCCGGCGGCCACTGACACTGTACAGGCCCGCTTCAGCTCTCCGGCAAGGTCGCTCATGACCCCATCCAGAATCTGCGGCTTGACCGCCAGCACGATAATCCCGGCCCAGGCGGCTGCTTCACGATTCGAACTGCCCACACGGACACCGTGCAGACGTTTCAACGCCTCGCATCGCTGTGGGACAGGATCTGTGGCCCAGATCTGATCCGGCTCACAACAGCGAGTCGCGACAAGCCCTGCGATCAGCGCTTCCGCCATCTGGCCGCCGCCGATAAAGGCAATCTTTTCCGCAATACGGGACTCAGACATGCCGCGCTCCAAAAATGGCTGTGCCTACGCGCACCAGCGTGGCCCCTTCGTCGATTGCGATTTCAAAATCCTGTGACATACCCATGGAATATTCCTGCATGACCAAAGACGACATCCCCTTCGCAGCGATGCGCGCCCCGAGTTCGCGAAGACCACGAAAATAGGGCCGGGCATCCTCCGGCTGTTCCGTCGGAGGCGGAATCGTCATCAACCCCTGGATCCGAAGATGCGGCAGATCGCCGAGCAGCCCCAGGCTCTGCATCAACACCTGCGGTGAAAAACCCGCCTTGCTCGCTTCTCCGGCAATATTCACTTCCAGGAGCACCGCCTGCTTCACGCCGGCATCACCGGCCCGCCGGTTGATCTCCTGCGCCAGTTCAACGGAGTCGACCGAATGAATCAGCTCAAACGTACCGATCGCGTCGCGCACTTTCCGCCGCTGTAACTGACCGATAAAATGCCAGCGGGGTGACAGGTCCCGAAGTAGCGCGACCTTTGCCAGCGCCTCCTGCATCCGGTTCTCCCCCAGCAGGACGAGCCCGGCGCCGAGTCCTTCCCTGATCCGCTCCGCCGGAACCGTCTTGGTCGCAGCCACAAGTCGGACGGTCTCCGGTGATCGGCCTGCCCGCGCCGCCGCGCAACGGATGCGATCCAGGATCTGATGCACCCGTCGGGCAAGGGAATCATCTGCTTCCGACTCCATAAATGACTACGCCGGCAAAAGTTCTGAATTCATACGATCAACAACGCCGGCAATATTCTAACGGAAGCTCCCGGGAATTGGCAGGGGTTGCACACAGCCCTCTTACTGTGTGGCAGACAGACCGATCGCACTCACCATGGTCCCGATCACCCTGCCCTCCCGACGATAGGAGAAAAAGAGATCTTCATGACAGATCGTGCAGACGTTCACGCTGGAGATGTGGCCCCGATCGATCCCGTAATCCTGCACTTGCCGCCGGATCAGCTCCTTTAAATCAAGGCGCGCTTTGCCATCGCGGTGATCGCGCAAGACCGCCTCCCACCAGGGGAACCGGGTCCGGACTTCATCCAGTACCGGTTCATCGACTTCATAGCAACACACGCCGGCAGACGGTCCGATGCTGACGTGCAGCCGCTCCAGATCCGCGCCGAATCGCGTCTGCATGAGCATGAGGGTCTTGGGCACGATGCCGGCCACTGCCCCTCGCCATCCGGCATGAATCGCCGCGACAACCCGCCGGCGAACGTCGTGCACCAGCACCGGGACACAGTCGGCGGTCCGCACCGCCACCATCGTCCCGGGCTGATCCGTCACCAGCGCATCCCACCCTCCGTCAAAGCGATCGGCATCGCTCAACGGCCGGTCGACAATCAACGCATCCGTTCCATGCACCTGTTTTACCGACAGGATCCAGGGAGACGGAGTACCGGGTGCCCGCATCGGGGCACCGGTCCCCAAGCGCAACCGATCGGCATGCGCTCTTGTGCCAAAAAAATGCCGCACTCCGCTTCCCACAGAAGCAAACGCCGGCACTGTAATCACCGATGCTCGTCCCATGCGTCTCATCCCCTCACGACTGAGCGCGCCGCTCGAGCCTAGTTCACCTGCTTGCGGAGAAACGTCGGCACATCCCACTCGTCTTCCGCTACCAGCGCCCGATCGATGGCCTCGCGGGCATCGTTCCGTTGGCGAAGGAACGTGGGACGATCCAGATCTTTCATCGGACGATCGGGCATCCCCATCGCCGCACTGACACCTACTCCGGCTAACACCGGTTGAACAGGCTTGGCGGCACGAACCGACGCCTGCTCGACGCTCGAAGTCATTGAGAGTGTCTCTTCCTCACATTCAAAACCCGTGGCGATCACCGTCACCACCAGGTCATCGCCCATATCGGGATTGATCACCTGGCCAACGATGATATTGGCATCCGCATCGGCCGTTTGCTGAATGATCGAGGCCGCCTCTTCAATCTCATGCAGCGTCATGTTCGGACCGCCGGTAATGTTCAGCAGCACGCCGCGGGCGCCCTGCACACTGCCTTCTTCCAGCAGCGGACTGCAGATCGCCCGTTGCGCGGCTTCGATCGCACGATTGGTTCCCCGCGCAATGCCCATGCCCATAACGGCGCGGCCGGTATGCGACATGATCGTCCGCACATCGGCAAAGTCGACATTGACGTGCCCGGTGGTCGTGATCACGTCGGCGATGCCCTGGATCGCCTGGCGCAACACGTCGTCGGCCACTTTGAAGGCTTCGAGCAGAGGAGTCGACTTATCGACGATCCCCAGCAGCCGCTGATTCGGAATCACGAGAAGCGTGTCGACATGGCGGCGCAGGTCGCGAATTCCTTCTTCCGCATGCTTGTGGCGGCGCTGCCCTTCATATTGAAACGGCTTCGTGACTACACCCACCGTAAGAATACCCTGTTCGCGTGCGATGCTGGCGACGATCGGAGCGGCGCCGGTGCCGGTCCCGCCGCCCATGCCCGCCGTCACGAACACCATATCCGCTCCTTCGAGACATTCCCGGATATGGTCTTTGCTCTCAAGTGCCGCATCTTTCCCGATTTCCGGACGGGCGCCGGCGCCGAGCCCGCGGGTCCGTTCCGGACCCAATTGAATCTTATACGGAGCCAGCGACCGGTCGAGTGCCTGCAAATCGGTATTGGCCGCGATGAAATCGACCCGGGCCAGCCCCGACCCGATCATCGTATTCACGGCATTACACCCGGCTCCGCCGACTCCGACGACTTTGATCCTGACCGGCAACAGCGCATCTTCCTGGAAAGAGAACATTGCGGCACCTCCTCACCTGTGATCGCCGAGCGGCACCATGCCGCGCGCGAAAGTTAAAACACTTCCAACACCCGTTTCGTCCATCCAACCATCTTGGTCCAGGCCCCCCCGTTCCGGAGACCGGCCGTTTCCAATTCATCCGCGTGCTTCCGGGCATGCAACAAAAGGCCGACGCCCGTCGCATGGCCGGGATTGCTCACAATATCTCTCAGCCCACCCACGCCCGACGGCGTGCCGCGGCGGGCCGGCAGGTTCAAGACCTTTTCCGCCGCGTCCGGCATTCCTTCGAGCAGCGACGTGCCGCCGGTCAACACGACCCCGGCCCCCAGAATCCCTTCATAGCCGGCCCGCGCGATCTCGCGCCGGACCAGCTCGAACATCTCTTCCACCCGCGGCTCGAGAATTTCGGCGATATCGCGGCGGGAGAAGGTCCTGGCCGGACGATCGCCCACCGACGGCACCTCCACCGTCTCATGCCCGGTGACGAGGTCCGTGCGGGCAATGCCGTACTGCATCTTGATCTTCTCGGCCTCGGTCTGTGAGGTCAGCAGCCCGATTGCCAAGTCCTTGGTCAGATTCTGTCCGCCGATCGGGAGCACCGCCGAATGCCGGATACTGCCGTCGAGGAAAATGGCCAGGTCGGTGGTGCCGCCGCCGAGATCCACCATCGCCACGCCCAGATCGCGTTCCTCCTGGCTGAGTACCGCTTCGCTGGAGGCCAGCGGCTGGAGAATGATATCCACCACATCAAGTCCAGCCCGATTCACACTCTTGATGATGTTTTGCGCGGAGGTCACAGCGCCGGTGATCACGTGCACGTTCACCTCAAGCCGGTTCCCGGACAGCCCGAGCGGCTCGCGCACGCCTTCCTGCCCGTCGACCATGTACTCGCGCGGCAGGACGTGCAGAATGCGCCGTTCGTGCGGAATCACCGCGAGCGTCCTGGCGCTTTCGATCGCCCGGTGAATATCCTCGCGCGTGACTTCGGCCTTTTTCAGGGCCACGACGCCTTTGCAGTTCTCCGCCGAGATATGACTGCCGGCAATGCCGGTATAGACCGAATTGATCTGGACCGCCGCCATGAGTTCGGCCTCTTCGACCGCCTTCTTGATCGACTCCACCGTACTCTCGATATCGACGACCACCCCTTTGCGTAATCCGCGGGACGGGCTGGCGCCGACGCCGATGACGTTCAAGGCGCCGTCATCCGTGATTTCCGCGACGATCGCGCAAATCTTGGTCGTTCCGATATCCAGCCCGACAAGGATTTGATCTCGTTTCGGCACCGTGATCACCCCCTTTCCCGCACAATGACGCGATTCTCATACCGTAGGTCGATTTCATTTCCAGTCCGCCCATGCCCGTCAAACGTCACCGTCTTCAGCGACGGCTTGATCCGTTGAAACCGTTCCCATTGCTCGCTCACCGCATCCTGGCCGAATTGAAATTGGACGCCACGCACCGACGCCACCAGATTGGCGGGATTCGCCGCATTGACTTGCAGACGTCCGTCGATGGTCTGTCCGACGAGTCGGGCCAGTTCGATTCCGGACTTCACCGCGTGACGGACATCCGCATCCCCGCGCAGCAACTCCCGAGAATCCAGGCCCGTCACCATCGGAAACATGACATTGTCGTCCTGCCCCAATCGCGCCAGCACATGTCCCTCTTCATCGCTCAGGAAATTTTCCGAATTGGCGTGAACGATGGCAGCCGGTTTGCGTTCCACCACCGAGATCCGCAATTCATGAAGCGGCACCCGGGTCACCACGGCCTCCTTGACCCAGGGATGAGACTCCACCCGCTCCTTCACGCTCGTCGTCACGACATGGTGGAGCGGCGTACCGGGCTTCAGCGCCAACCGATCAACCAGTTCCTGCTTCCCGATCTGATGCACGCCCTCAACGGTGACCGTCTTGATCTCAAGCAGCCGCTGGAGCAGCGGGCCGGACTGCTGCAGCCCGACCACGACTCCCCAGACCCCTAGGATCGCCCCCAGGCCGATCGCGCCCCATCGAATGAGCTGCCGGCCTTTGGCCATTGCCTGCGCGCGGCGAGCGACACGGTGCTGGCTCTCGGCCTGATTCGAGCGAGCCCCTTTCCATTGGTTCTGCCGCGGGCCGGCCGGCTGCGGTGCATGGCGTCGAGCAATCGTCCACCGCCTCATACTGACAATCCTTTCCCGGCGAATGCCATGCGATCGGCCCGGTCCAGAGCCGATTGCAGAATACGTTCGACCAGGCTGTCGTAATCAATCCCGGCCCGGCCCGCCGCCATCGGCAACAGGCTGGTCTCCGTCATGCCGGGCACGGTATTGATCTCCAGCATGTAGGGCTTGCCCCGCGGCGTGATTCTGAAATCGACTCGTGCCGCCCCTTCACAACCCAAAGCCTCGTAGGTCCGCCGGGCCAGTTCCGTAATCTGTTTCGTGATCCTGGCGGGCAGCGGAGCAGGACAGAGATACTGGGTTTTGCCTTTTTGATACTTCGCCGAAAAATCGTAGAATCCATCCGGCGCGACAATTTCCACCACCGGCAAAATCGTCAGCACGCCGGCCGGCCCGCCCAATATCGACACCGTGGTTTCATGTCCCGGAATATAGGCCTCGACCATCGCGTCCGGATCGTAGCGATGGGCCACGGCGAGGGCTTCTTTCCACTGCGCGGGTTTCCGGACAATGGAGACGCCGATCGTGGATCCCTGCGAGGCCGGCTTCACGACCACCGGCAATTTCAGTTTCGTCGCCTTCAGCACCATTGCCAGCGAGGGCTGTTCACCGCGCCGCACCTGCGTTCCCGCAGGAACCGGCACTTTCGCCGACACAGCGAGCGTCTTCGTCGTCACCTTGTGCATGCCCATCGCGCTCGCCTGAACGCCGGACCCCGTGTAGGGAATCCCGATCGTCTCTAAAAATCCCTGGATCGTCCCGTCCTCCCCGCCCGGACCGTGCAGAGACAGAAACGCCAGCTCAATCTTCTGCTCGGTCAAGTCGCGATGGAGATTCGGCCCCACGTCGATGGCGACCGCCTGATACCCGCGACGGAGAAGCGACTGGTGAACGGCTTGTCCGGTGCGGAGCGACACATCACGTTCGGACGATTGTCCGCCCATCAACACCCCGATCCGCTTGTCTGTCAGTACGCGTCGCTCTGCCATCACGCTCCTGTCCTAGGCCTGTCCCACGACCTTGAGTTCCAGTTCCAACTTCACACCGGTTCTTTTCGCCACCGCCGCCCGGACTTTCCGGATCAGCGCGAGCACGTCTTTGGCGCTCGCCTCCCCCTGATTCACAATAAAATTTGCATGTTTGTCCGACACCTGCGCATCGCCGACCTGCGCGCCTTTGAGTCCGGCCACATCGATGACCCGTCCGGCCGAATCCTTGGAGGGGTTCTTGAACACGCACCCGGCGCTCGGCAGGGTCAGCGGTTGCGTGTCGCGCCGATAGTGGAGATAGTCTTTCACTACTTTCTCGACCTCCGCCCGCACACCCGCCTTCAACTGGAGCCACACGCCCACGACAATGCCGACCGGCAGCGTGGCCCGGCGATAGGCAAAGGGAATCTCCGACGCCGGAATCTCGAGAATCTCACCCTTCCGATTCACCAGCCGCACGGCTTTCACCGAGTCTTTCATTTCACCCAACCTGGTTCCGGCATTCATCACAACACACCCGGCGACCGTGCCCGGAATCCCGGCGGCCCACTCCAGCCCGGCCAGCGAATGACGGATGGCATACCCGATCAACGTCGGCATCCCCACGCCCCCTTCGGCATACAAGACCGAACCCGCTTCTTCTCTGATCGCGCGGAGCCTGCCGAGATGAACCACCACGCCTCTGATCCCCTTGTCGCGAATGAGGAGATTCGTGCCCCCCACCACAAACAGCGGAAGCTTCTGGGCCTTGGCCTGCCGGACCAGACGGGCCACATCCTCGACGTCCGCCGGTTCGACCAGCACATCGGCCGGCCCTCCGATGCGGAAGGACGTGTAGTCCTTGAGCGGCGCATCGAACGACACCCCCCCGCGAATCCCATCGACCGCGGCTTCCAATCGATGCCGGCTGATTGTTCGACGACCGCTGTGCGCATCTGTCTTTCCTTGCCGAGCCATTGCCTAGGTATTGGGAGCCAATCGCGCCAGTAACCCCGTTCCGGCTTTCCAGATATCCCCGGCTCCCAGCGTCACCACCAGATCTCCCGGCTGCAAATGCGGCAGCACCTGATCGGGGAGCGTTTCCTTCTTCTCGACGAAGGTGACGCCCTGATGGCCGGCGGCCTTAATGCTGTCGGCCAGTGCGGCGCCCGATACTCCTGGGATCGGCGCTTCACCCGCGGCATAGACGTCCGTCATGAAGAGCAAATCCGCTTGATCGAAGGCGTGCGTGAACTCGGTGATCAGATCGCGCGTGCGGCTGTACCGGTGAGGCTGGAACAACACTACGAGCCGGCGATCCCAGCCCTGCTTCGCGGCCGCCAGGGTCGCCTTCACCTCGGTGGGATGGTGCCCGTAGTCGTCCACGACCATGATACCGTTGGCTTCTCCCCGCAGATGGAACCGCCGCTCGACGCCGGTAAACGCCGCCAGGCCCTTGCGAATCAAATCGACCGGCACATCCAGCTCGACGCCGATAGCGATGGCCGCCAGCGCATTCGACACGTTGTGAATACCCGGCACGGCCAACCGGAACGGGCCGAGATTTTTCCCTCTGAAGTGCGCACGGAACTCCGCCCCCCATTGTTTGAGGACGATGTCCGTCGCCTTGAAGTCCGGCACGACACCGGGACGCTCGTTCAATCCATAGGTGTGATAGCGCTTGACGATGCGCGGGAACAGCGAGTGCAATCGTTCATCGTCGGAGCACAGCACCGCCAATCCGTAGAACGGGATCTTGTTGATGAATTCCAGAAAGCTGTCGTAAATCTTTTCCATCGACCCATAGTGATCGAGGTGCTCGCGATCCAGATTGGTCACGGCCACGATCGTCGGCGACAGCCGGAGAAACGAGCCGTCGCTCTCATCGGCTTCCGCGACCAGCAACTCGCCGCGGCCGAGCCGCGCATGGCTGCCAAGGGCGTTCACCTTACCGCCGATCACCATCGTCGGATCCAACCCGCCGGAGGCCAGCACATTGGCGACCATCGACGTCGTCGTCGTCTTGCCGTGGGCCCCGGCGATCGCCACGCCGAATTTCAACCGCATCAGCTCGGCCAGCATCTCGGCCCGCGGAATCACCGGCACTTGCTTGGCCTTGGCCGCCAGCACTTCCGGATTGGTCGCGGCCACCGCGGAGGAAATCACCACCACCTGCGCTTCGCCGATGTTGGACTCCTGGTGCCCGATGGCGATCCGGCCTCCCAGCTCTTCCAACCGCCTGGTGGTTTCCGACGCCTGTAAATCCGATCCGCTGACTTTGTAGCCCATGGTGAGGAGGACCTCCGCGATCCCGCTCATCCCCGATCCACCGATCCCGACCAGATGAATGTGTTGTGTTTTTCGAAACATGGCGGTTCGCCTCAATCCTGGTGATCCTGTTGATGGTCGTTGTGCCTGCTCTCGCTTCGCTGCCGCATTAGACTCTCGTCGCTCCAACAGTCCGGTGGATGTCATAATTCACCCCCATGAGTGCGTAGCATTCGTGGACGATCTTCTCCGCCGCATCGATGCGACTCATCGCCCGGCTTCTCTCTTGCATCGCGCGTAGACGGTCGGGATCCTGCAGCAGCGCGGCGATAGCCCCGGCCAGTTGTGCCCCGGTCAACTCCGGCTGCGGCAGCACCACCGCACCGCCCGCCGCCTCCATCGCCCGCGCATTCTTCATCTGATGATCGTAAATCGCCGTCGGCAACGGAATCAGAATGGCCGGCTTCCCGCAGGCCGTGAGTTCTGCAATGGTCATGGCCCCGGCGCGCGCCACCACGAGATCGGCCGCCCGCAACACGGTCGGCATGTCGTAGAGAAACGGAACGACCTCCGCCGAAACGCCGGCGTGACGATAGGCCCCAACCACCCTCGCATGGTCCGCCTCGCCGGTCTGGTGGGTGATGGAGAGGCCCGGAAACTTCTGCGCCAGTCCTGCCAATCCGTCGATGACCGCGCTATTGATCGCCTTCGCGCCCTGACTGCCGCCGAAAATCAATAACCGCGGCCGATCCCCGCTCACCGACGCGGACAGATCAAGCGCTTCTAGAAAATGGCGTCGAATCGGGGTCCCGACCACACGCACCTTAGCTTTCGCAAATTTGTCCGCGGCCGACTCAAACGCCAGAAAGACCCGCTGCGCGCAGGGGCCTACCGCGATGTTCGCCATGCCCGGATAGGCATTCGGCTCCAGGATCACCCGTGCAATCCGCTTCAGCGCCGCTGCCGCCAGCATCGTCGGACTGGTATACCCGCCCACGCCGATCACGAGATCGGCCTGATGCCGGGAGATCAGCCGCATGGACTGCCAGAGTCCGACCGGCACTGAAAGCAATCCCCGCAAGGCCTCGCCCAATCCTTTCCCCATCACCGGCTTTGCCGTAATGAGTTCGAGTGGAAATCCTTCGTGGGCCAACACTTTAGTTTCAATCCCTTTCACCGTACCGACAAAGATGATCTTCGTTGACGGATCGCGCCGGAGAAACTCGCGGGCCAAGGCGACCGCGGGATACAAGTGCCCGCCCGTCCCTCCTGCGGCAATCAGTATCGTCATCCGCGACCAGACCCGCCACGGCCGCCCCGCCGCCCGCCTTCTTCCGGACCCGCCTGGCGATCTCGTGAAATGTTCAACAGGATTCCCACCGCCAGCAGGCTGATAACCAGGGACGATCCTCCGTAACTCACGAACGGCAGTGTCAGTCCTTTGGTCGGCAGCATCCCCGTCGCCACAGCCGCATTCACCAGCGCCTGTCCGCCGATCAACAGGGTGATGCCGACCCCCAGATACCGTCCGAACGGCATCCGCGCCCGCGCGGCGATCTGAAATCCACGCACCACAAACAGAGCAAACAGCAGAATGATCGCTCCGGTCCCCACCAGCCCCAATTCCTCCCCGACCAGCGCCAGGACGAAGTCCGTATGGGCTTCGGGGAGAAAGAAGAGTTTCTGTTTCCCCTCGCCCAACCCCACTCCAAACGGGCCGCCGCTGCCGAAGGCCAGAAACGACTGAGTGATCTGAAACCCGGCGTTCGACGCGTCTTTCCAGGGAGCCAGAAACGTGAGTAGCCGCTGCCGGCGGTAGCTCGAGCCGAGGACGAGCACCAAAACGACCGGCACCGCGCACAATCCCAGCGCCAGGAGATGCTTCACCTGCGCGCCGCCGAGAAACAGCAGCCCGATCGTCACCAGTCCGATCACCACCACGGTCCCGAGGTCCGGCTCCAGCAGCACCAGACCGCTTAAGATTCCGATCACGAACAGCACGGGCAACAGGCCGGAGGTAAAATTTGTGATCAGGTCTTCCTTCTTGGTCAGATAGGCCGCCAGATAGATCACAGACACCAGCTTCACCATCTCGGCCGGCTGAAGCGAAACCGGCCCGAGACGCAGCCACCGCCGGGCCCCCTTGGCCGCCACCCCGAGCGAGGGGATCAGGACCATCACCAGCAGCAGCGCCATCAAACCCAGCATAGGCACCGACAGGCGCTTCCACCAGATGTAGTCGACCCGCGATGCGACGTGCAGCAGCACGAAGCCGAAGGTCAGCCACGCCAGCTGGCGCTTGAGGAAGTAGCCGGAGTCGTGGAATCGATTCCCCGCCACCACGGCGCTCGCGCTGAACACCATCACCAGGCCGACCAGCGCCAGGACCATCGTGATGATCAAGAGCGTGTGGTCCATCGGCACCCGCTTCTTCGCGGTGCGCGGACTCGTGGTGGGCCACGGCAATGCCAGGGTCCCTGCAGCTCTCTGTGACATCGTCCAGTGTCAATTCTCCTCTGCCTTGCCGCCGTTAGGCGGGCAAGGATTGCACCAGGGCCTTAAACTGCCGGCCCCGATCCTGATAGTCCGCAAACATGTCGAAACTGGCGCAGGCCGGTGAAAACAGGACGACTCCGCCCTCGGTGGCACTATCGGCCGCCGCCTGCACCGCCTCTTTCAGCGACGTCGCCCGGCTGATCGCAGGAAATCCGGCCATCGCCTGTGCAATCAATGGGGTCGCTTCTCCGATCAGAATGAGCCCCTTCACCCGCTGCCGGATGGCCGGCGCGAGCCGGGAAAAATCTCCGCCCTTATCCCGACCGCCGGCGATCAGCCAGATGGGCTGATCGATGCTTTCAATCGCCTTCAGCGTGGCATCGACGTTTGTGCCCTTTGAATCGTTGACGAACCGGACGCCGCGACGGTCGCGCACAATCTCCAGCGCATGCTCTAAGCCGGGGAAGGTCATCAGGACGCGCCGGATCGCCTCAAGCGAACAACCGCTCAGCAGCGCATACGACGTCGCGGCCATTACGTTTTCCACATTGTGATCGCCGATGATCTTGATCTCCTGCCGGCGGCAGATCTCCTGCAGGACCCCGGTCACGGTCGTCATAATCCGGTCACCGTCCAGAAAGGCGCCACCCGTGACATCGGACGGCAGAGCCGACTGCCTGGTAAATCCCAGCACCCGGGCCTTGACCCCGTGACGGAGCGCAGCCACTCGTTGATCGTCCAGGTTAAAGAGGGCATAGTCCGTCGGCTTCTGGCTCTCGAAAATACGCCGCTTCGCCGCCACATATTCGTCGATCGACTCGTAGCGATCCTGGTGGTCCACCGTCACATTGAGCAGCCCGGCGATCCAGGGATGGAACTGTTCGACCGTTTCCAGTTGGAAGCTGGACACCTCCACGACAAGAAAATCGAACGGACCGGCCACTCCCTGCTGCGACGCCTGCAGCGTCTGCATGGCCGCTTCGCTCAAAGCCGTCCCGAGATTGCCTCCCACAAACGCCCGCTTCCCGCTCTCCTGCAACATCTTGCCGATCAGCGTGACCGTCGTGCTCTTGCCATTGGTCCCGGTGAGCGCCAGCATCGGGGCCGAGATAAATCGCGACGCCAGCTCCAACTCACTGATCACCTTCACCCCGCGCCGCCGCACCCGCTCCAGCGCCTCCATGCGATACGGCACGCCGGGACTGATGACGACGAGTTCAGCCGATTCCAACGCCGTTTCGTACCCGCTGCCGACGGTGATACCGACGCGAGCGGCATCCAGCTGCGCCAGAACCGCACCCAGTTCGCTGCGCTCTTTCCGGTCGGCCACGGTCACGTGAGCGCCGGCGGCCTGAAGCAGTCGTGCCGCGGCCACGCCGCTTCGGGCTAATCCGACGACCGTAACCTTTGTGCCGTTCACATTCATGACGTGTTCGTTCACCGACTCCTTACCGCAACTTCAGCGTGCTCAAACTCAACAACGCCAACAAAATGGCGATGATCCAGAGCCGGACCACCACCTTCGGCTCCTCCCAGCCCTTCATTTCGAAATGATGGTGAATCGGGGCCATCAAGAAGATCCGCTTCCCGCGCGACTTGAACGACAACACCTGGAAAATGACCGACACCGCTTCGATCACGAACACACCGCCAACCAGCAGCAGCAACAGTTCATGCTTGCTGATGACGGCGACCGTGCCGAGCGCGGCGCCGAGCGGGAGCGAGCCCACATCGCCCATGAACACGGAAGCGGGATAGGTGTTGAACCATAAGAACCCCAGACTCGACCCGAGAATGGCCGCCGTGAAGACAGCGATCTCGCCGGCATTTTCGATGTGCGGGATCAGCAGATAATCCGACATCAGCCGATGCCCCGCGACATAGGCGACAATCGTATAGGCCAGCGCAGTGATCATGACGGGGCCGATGGCGAGGCCGTCGAGGCCGTCGGTCAGATTGACAGCGTTGGAACTCCCCACGATCACCAGCACGGCAAACACGATGTAGAACCAGCCCAGATCCGGCGTGAAATTCTTGAAGAACGGCACGCTCAGCTTCGTCGTATAGCCCGGCAGGAAATACAAGGTGACGGCAATCGCCAGCGCAATCGCGACCTGCGCGACAAATTTCTGCGTCGCGGACAGCCCCTTCGATTGCCGCTTGATGAATTTGAGGTAGTCATCGACGAACCCGATGGCGCCGAATCCCACCATTGCCGCGAGAACCAGCCAGACATAGGGCTTCGTGATATCCGCCCACAACAACGTGGAGAGGACGACCGCAAAAAGAATGAGCAGGCCTCCCATCGTGGGAGTCCCGCTCTTCGCCAGATGGCGCTTGGGGCCGTCGTCACGGATCTGCTGGCCCAGCTTGATTTCCTGCAGCTTGCGGATGAGCCAGGGGGCGAGAATAAACGCGATGAGGAACGCCGTCACCGCCGCATAAATGATGCGGAAGCTTTGATAGCGGAAGACGTTCAAAAACGAAAACTCGGTGTGCAGTGGATACAGCCAGTTATACAGCATAGGACAACCGTCACGACGACGCCGGGGGCATGCAGCGCCGAGCCCGTTTCCGCCCCTGAATAGTTACGATGCTTTCTTCGAAACCCGTTTCATGCCTTGCAACGCGCCGACCACCTGCTCCATCTTCATTCCGCGCGACGCCTTGACCAATACGACGTCGCCGGACACCGCCATTCCCTTGACGGCGGTCGCGGCGGCGGCGGCATCGGGCAATTCCAGAATTCTCGCCGGCTCCATCCCCGCCCGGCGGGCGCCTTCCGCCAGCCCGCGCCCCAGCATCCCACAGGCGATCAACTGCGAAATGCCCTGTTGCGCGACAAACGCGCCGACGTCTTCGTGCATCCGCATGGCACCCGCCCCGAGTTCCAGCATATCGCCCAGGACCGCGATGGTCTTTCGTCCGCTCCCGGATTGGGCCAGTAATTGCACCGCCGCCTTCATCGACGCGGGGTTGGCGTTATAGCAATCGTTGATCACACGTATTCCATGGCTCATCACAACCTGCGACCGCATCGCGGCCGGACGGAATCGCGAAAGGCCCTGCGCGATGACGGCGCCGGACACCCCGAGCACCGTTCCGACGGCCGCGGCAGCCAGAGCGTTCGTCACGTTATGCGTTCCCTGCACCTTGATTCGCACGATGGTATGACGGACCTTCCCGGGCAGGAGCAGCCGGAAAATTGTCCCGTCGCGCCCGTCGGACTTTTCATGCAACGCCTGCACATCTGCTTTCGGCGAATACCCGAAGGACACCACACGGCATTGAGCTCGCGCCGCCAGATAGTCGAAGTACGGGTCGTCCGCGTTCAGAATGGCCGTTCCGTCCGGAGGCAGGAGGTCGAGCAATTCCGCCTTTGCCTGCGCGGACCCTTCCATGCTGCCGAAAAACTCCAGATGATCCGGTCCGATATTCGTGATGATGCCGATGGTCGGACGGGCGATTTCACAGAGCCGCGTCGTCTGCCCGATGTTATCGACCCCCATTTCAATGACCGCCGCTTCATGCCGGCCCGTCATCCGCAAGAGCGTGTGGGGCACTCCGATTCGATTATTGAAATTACTTTCGGTCTTCAGCACGCGCCAGCGTTGCCCCATGACGCTCGCGACCATTTCTTTCGTGGTGGTTTTTCCGTTGCTCCCCGTGACGGCCACCAGGGGGATATCGAACCGGCTCCGGTGATGCGTGGCCAGCTGCTGATAGGCAAACAACGGATCCCGCACACCCAGAATGAACGGCGGGGAGGACTTGGGGCCGGCTTTCAACAGGGCGGGAGGAACCACATAGTTATCCTGCACGATGGCGCCGACCGCGCCCCGCTCCAGCGCCGCGGCCACATAGTCATGCCCGTCAAATCGATCGCCGCGAATCGCGATGAAGAGATCGCCGGTCCGGATCGCCCGCGAATCGAGGCTGAGCCGCCGGATACGCTGTTTCGCCCACCGGGACGCATCGCCGGAGAGCATTTTCACGCTGATGACTTCTCGAAGTTCTTCGCCGGTAAAGAGCGCCATGACCATCCCAATCTGTGACAAGGCCCCGCTGGAATCAGGCACAATTCGACAATTCACGGATCGCGTCGCGAGCGACCTCGCGATCGTCAAAGTGAAATTTCTTGGTGCCGATAATCTGATAGTCTTCATGCCCCTTCCCGGCGATAAGCACCATGTCGCCGGGCCGGGCTGCACGCATGGCCATCGCAATCGCTTCGCGGCGATCGGCCACCTTCTGATACGTCACGTGGGACCGCTGCTGCAGCGCTTCCCGCACGCCGACTTCCACTTCATCGAGAATCGACAACGGATTTTCGGTGCGCGGATTGTCCGAGGTGAGAATGACCACGTCGCTCTGCTGAACCGCGGCACGTCCCATCTTTGGCCGCTTGCCCCGATCGCGGTCCCCGCCGCATCCGAAGACCGTGATGATCCGGCCGGCCTTCAACGCCTGCGCCGCCGTCAGCAACCGGACCAGCGCGTCTTCCGTATGGGCGTAATCCACGACAACCGTGAAAGGCTGTCCGGCCATGACACGCTCGAATCGACCCGGGACGTTAGTGACACGTGTCACTGCCTGACGCACCTGGTCGACCGTCGCGCCTTCGTGCAAGGCCACGCCGATCGCCGCCAGCAGGTTATACACATTGTGCTCACCGACCAGGTGGCTTTCGACCGGAAACGTCCCGGCAGGCGTCGCCGCCGTAAACGTGGTGCCGTTGAGCGAGAGCCGCACCTGCTCAGCCCGGAGATCGGCCTGGCCCTTGATGCCGTAGGTCCACACCGGCGCAGTGCAGAGGGATGCGATGCGGGCGCCGCTGGGGTCGTCATTGTTGACGATGGCCCGCTTGTTCGGCTTTTTGGTCCCGGTCAATCCCGTGAAGAGCCGGAGCTTGGCCTGAAAATAGTCTTCCATCGTCTTATGAAAATCGAGATGGTCCTGAGTCAGATTCGAGAACACGGCTACGTCATACTCACATCCGCTGACACGATCCTGCGCGAGCGCATGTGACGATACTTCCATCACCGCCGCTGAACAGCCGCCGTCGGCCATCCGCTTCAAAAGCTGCTGCAGTTCCAGCGCACCCGGCGTGGTATGGGAAGCGGGTATCGTCTCGTTTCCGATTTGATAGGCGACGGTTCCGATCAAGCCGACTCGCCCGCTGACCGCTTCCAGCAAAGCCTTGCAGACATAGGACGTGGTCGTCTTTCCATTCGTTCCGGTGATGCCGATCATCCGCAGGCGTCCGGAAGGATCGCCGTAAAACCGGCTTCCCAAGTGCCCCAGCGCCTTGCGTGAATCCGCCACCTGAAGATACGGACGATCGACTCCGGCAACCGCCTCCTGCATGACCACGGCCGCCGCTCCGTTCGCAAGAGCGGACGAGATAAACCGGTGGCCGTCGACCTGCTCGCCCTTCACGGCGACGAACAGACTTCCCGCCTGAACCGCTCTGGAATCATCTGTGATGGCCGTCAGCGACACCGTGGGATCTCCTGCCTGCTCGAGAACATCCACCTGCCCGCGTAATGACTGTGCCAGCTGTTCGAAGGTCATCTTCCTATACCCGACCTACCGGCGGTTTGACGCCATGGCCAGCTTCACCGGCTCGTCCGATGAGACGCCGAGATAATTCAGCACCTGTTCGCCCACACGCCTAAACACCGGGGCAGCCACGGTCCCGCCCCAGGATTCGCCCTGCGGTTCGTCGATCACCACGATCATCGCCAGCCGGGGATTGTCGGCAGGAACGAATCCGACAAAGGACCCGACGAACAATGTCGACGAATAGGCGCCGGTGCGCGGATCGATCTTCTGCGCCGTGCCGGTTTTCCCGGCCACTCTGAATCCGGGAATCGCGGCTTTTGCCCCGGTCCCGTCCGTCACCACACCTTCAAGAATCGATGTCACGGTCCGCGCGGTTTCGGGAGACACCACCCGGCGCTTGACCTGCGGGAGAATCTGCCGTAGCGCTTTCCCCTGGGCATCGCGAACTTCGGACACCACGTAGGGCTTCATCAACACCCCGCCGTTCGCCAGCGCCGCCACAGCGGAGACCATCTGTATCGGCGTCACGCCGATCTCCTGTCCCATCGAGATCGAGGCCAATGACCGGCGCCCCCACTCTCTGGGGTGCTTGACCAGGCCGCCGACTTCCCCGGGAAGATCGATCTCCGTTTTCTGCCCGAACCCGAACGCCTGCAGATACCGGTAGAGCCGCTGATCGCCCAGCGCCATCCCGGTCTTGGCCGCGCCGATATTGCTCGACTTTTGAATCACCTGAGCAAACGTCATCCACCCGAGCTTTTCATGGTCGTGAATCACCGTATTCGCAATCGTCATCCGGCCGTTTTCGCCGTACAGCATGGTGTTCGGCTTCATCACATTCTCTTCCAGCGCCGCAGCTGCCACGAGCGCTTTCATCGTCGAACCGGGCTCGTAGGTATCCGTCAGAGCCCGATTTCTCCAACGATCCGCCGTCAGTGAAGCCACGGCATTCGGGTCAAACCGGGGACTGATCGCCAAAGCAAGCACGGCGCCGGTCTGGGGATCGAGCACGATCACGGTGCCGGACTTCGCACGCGCCTTGGCGACTGCCTCTTCCAATTCTTTTTCAGCGATGTACTGAATGACTTCGTCGATCGTCACGACCAGGCTATGCCCGGCGGCGGGAACCTGCTCCGCCTGCCCTTTCGGAAACACGGTCCGCCCCATGGCATCCCGCTGTAACACCACCACCCGCTTCTCGCCATGCAGTTGCGACTCATACCGCCGCTCTATACCCTCAAGCCCTTCTCCATCCATCCCAGCGAACCCCAACACGTGAGCCAGGAGCGGCCCCTTGGGATAGAATCGCCGGCCCTCCATCACCAGTCCGATCCCTTCCATCGGCATACGCTCCAGGCGATGCCCCTGCTCGGGATCCAGCTTTCTGGCCAGCCACACGAAACTGCGATCCTGCCGCAGCTTCTTTTCCAATTCATCGGTCCGAACGTGCAGCACCGGCGAGAGCGATCGGGCCGTTTTGGCGGGACTTTCGAGCGCGGTGGGAATGCCGAACACAGAAGGCACTTCCATATTCATGGCGAGAACTTTGCCATGACGATCCAGAACAGTCCCTCGAGCCCCCTCTAGAGACACGGTCTTCTGATGCTGCCGGTCGGCCTTCGCGGTGAGCTCCGCAGCCTGCAACACTTGCAGGCTCACCAGCCGGAACAGCACCACCGCAAACCCGCAGAGCATCACCAGCAGCAGCACATACCGACGGGCCCGTGACGGCGAACCTGTCACTATCGCCTCCCGTTCAACACATCGTTCCTGGCAATCCGCAGCTCCACCGCGGATGCAGGCGAGTCCTTCGTCTTCGATTGAACCATCACGACCTGCCCGGGCTGAGGCAAACTCATGCCGAATTTTTCCGTGGCGACTTTGGCGATCCGGTCGGGCGAACTCAGGGCCGAAAACTTCACCTTCAGCTCATCACGCTCCCGCTCCAGCACCACCTTCTCATGCTTCAGCCGCTCCACCTGATAGCCCAGGCGGACCATATCCACCCGCTCCCAGACGAACACAAACACCAGACAGAGCCCGATCGTGATCGCCAGCATTTTCATTGGGCAGACTCCTTTGACAGACGCTCGGCAACCCGCAACTTGGCGCTGCGCGCGCGCGGATTCGCCCGACATTCTGCGTCGGAAGGGACTTGCGGCTTTTTGGTCAATACCGCCACCTGCGGATGCGGCCGCTCCGCCAACGCGCGAAACGTATGCTTCACGATCCGGTCTTCGAGCGAATGAAATGAAATGACGGCGATGCGTCCGCCGGGCCGCAACATATCGACCGCATCACGGATCGCCGGCTCAAGCACATCGAGTTCACGATTGACGGCGATGCGCAGCGCCTGAAACGTCCGTGTGGCGCAATGGATACGCCCGTGCCGATACGCGGCAGGAACAGACTCCTTGATGACCGTCGTCAGCTCCTGCGTAGTCGCCAGCGATTTCCGCTCACGCGCACGAACGATCGCACGCGCAATGCGTCGGGAAAATCGCTCCTCGCCATACTGAAAAATGAGATCCGCCAGTTCAGACTCGGGCAACGAATTCACCATCTCACCGGCCGTCGTACCCGTCGATTGATCCATGCGCATATCGAGCGGCCCGTCTTCCTGAAAACTGAAGCCTCGCTGCGAATCGTCCAGTTGAGGCGATGACACGCCAAGATCCAACAAAGCGCCGTCGATGGCAGCGATATCGACATTCCGCAACAACTGCTTCATGTCGACAAAGTCTCCCCTGAGCAGAATTGCGCGGCTACCGAACCTGGCAAGTCGGGCCCTGGAATAGGCGAGCGCCTCCTCGTCCCGATCGATCCCGACAAGGACGGCTCCGTCTCCAGCCTTTTCAAGTAGCCGCTCGCTATGCCCACCATACCCCACCGTACCGTCGACAAATGTCTTCGCCCTGCCTGTAATGAGCCAAGCCGTTATTTCATCAAGAAAAACAGAAACATGCCTCGGCTGATCAGAAATATTTATCTCACCACTTATATCCACTTTCACCCACTTGGGGGCCGAGTATACTCCCGTTTCCATGCTTGTCAATAACAAATTCATGGACTTAGATGATTATTGAGGGGTGCTGAAATTCATCAGGAATTTCAGCGAGGATAGTCATTTTAAGGGACTCGATTGAGACTCTTCAGCGGTTATTGGAACTGCGCCTCCCTCCATATTTTTATCCTTTTGACCGGGCCAGGCTTTTAGCTACCCGCACCAGGAAAGCTGTGCACCGGAGGTCGCTCAGCCCATTCACCGAGATCGATCGTTACTGTTACGGGCCGACTCGTGCAGGGGTCCTGTTCGATGCGGTAGATTCGTTGACTTTGAAGAATCCTGAGGTAACAATCGTCCTATGAGTAAGTCTGACCTCAATCTATTCCTGCTTCTCACCCTGGCACTGCTTTTTCTCGCAGCCCCATTCGCCATAAGCGCTCCTGCCGACGCAGCGCCGCTTCTTGAGTTTTGCGAACACAGCGCCGCCGATCAGCAGTTGAGAGCTTCAAAAGGCACCGCCGGATGCGTCCCGCTGGTAGAAAAGAAAGAGCCCTCCACATCCGATGATCGCGCGGCCCGTGAGTCGACGCGTCAGCTGAAGATCGAAAACCTCCAGCAGGAGGCCACCGCCTTTCTGCAGAAGTACAATCAGTTTCTCGAATGTTGCCGGACCGACCTTGCGGAACTTCGATCGGTCGAGGAACTCGGCAATGACGTCAACGACTTGCTGACCATGGCCCAATCAGGCCTCTTCAGCGAACACATGAAACTGAGAGGCTGGACTATCGCGGAACTGCTTCCGCCCGTCGCCAAGGCACGCGCAGATCTGAAGCGGTTGCACGCCAAGCTGGAAGCGATCGGCGACGCACGAACCCGACTCAGCCAGATGGACTACGAATCAGCGGCAAAAGAATCCCGCCGCATTCAGGAGCTGGAAGATTCCATCCAGAAAGATTTCCAGGCCCGCGCTCTTCCGGCGGGCCCTAAAACCGGAACCGGTATCGGAGCCAGCTCCGCCGTCGGCACGAGTATCGGGAAAACGCCGCGATCCGGCGCGGACATCGGGGCAGGAGGATCACAGGCCGGAGACATCGGCGCCACACCGCGAAGCGGCGCGGACATCGGCGCCAGCGGGCCGACCGGATTTGACATCGGCGCGACAGGCCGCGCGGGAGCGGACATCGGAGAGTCTCGTTTGAATTTGGATCAATCCGCAGTCGGCTCAAGCCTGCAGCAATCCACGGTGGGATCGAGTATCGGCGACACAACGGTCGGATCGAGCCTGGGACAATCTACAATCGGATCGAGCCTAAACGACACATCGATCGGCTCATCACTCGGAGGGTCATCGGTCGGATCGAGCCTGCAAAACCGCAGCACCAATCGCTGACAGTCTCATCTGCCCCTCGGCAATCACGGTCGCATTTCGTTCCCGGCATACAGCGGCGGCATCGATTCCCAAGTCTCTCCCGCATCCTTGCTCCGGTACAACCCACTTCCGTTCGTTCCGGCGTAAAAGAGCTTCGGGTCCGACGGGCTTTGCGCGATCGTTCTGATGTTGGTCGTGGCAAATCCATGATTGATCGAGGTCCACGTCGCTCCGCCATCCACGCTGCGATGCACCCCGTCACGCCCAGTGATATAAATCACGCCTTTGCGTGTACGATCGAGCACCATCGCGATGATCATCTGATCCGGAAGGGACTCCCCGATCCGCTTCCACGACACGGCGGCATCCGTTGTTTTATACAGGCCGGCGAGCGTGGCCGCATACACCGTATCCGGCTCGTAGGGGTCGACCAGAATCGACGTCACATTCAACGCGCGCGACGTCTTCACCATATCAGCCGGCACCAGCCCGTTGTTCACCTTTTCCCAGTGCTCCGCCTGATCGATCGACTTATACACGCCCCCGCTCGTCCCCGCATAGAGAATGTCCGGGCGCGTCGGATCCATCCCCAGCGTGACCACCATCAACACTTCCTTCATCCCCTCCATCTTCTTCGACCAATTCTCGCCGCCGTTCTTGGTCTCGTATACCCCCATCGTGGTCGCGAGAAACATGTGCTGGCTGTCCGCCGGATCGAAGAGGAGCTGATTCACCACCGACGTAATGGTGGCGTCATCGAGCCCGGAGCGCATCGAGACCCACCGCTGCCCGCCATCATGACTCTTGAATACCGCATCGCCTTTTGTCCCGGCATACACCGTCGCGGGATAGACCGGATCGATCGCCATCGAAATCACGCGGGAGTGACTCATTCCCTTCGATAGATTCGTCCAGGTCTGTCCGGCGTCGCGGGTCTTATAGATGTAGTCGTTCGTCGCGACGTAGATGATGTCGGGATTCTTAGGATGGAGTTGCAGCACGACAATAGGGTCGCTGCGATTGCAGCCGGCGAGAGCCCCGAGCAGGAGGAGCAACGAGAGAAGACGTTTCATGAGACGGAGGCGTGCGCCACCTCTTTATCGGTAGTTGGTAAATTGCAGGTCGATGCCGAAATCTTTCCCCTTGAGAAACGACATCGTGGCCTGCAAATCGTCTTTGCTCTTGCTGAGCACCCGCACCTGCTCGCCCTGAATCTGGGCCTGCACTTTCAACTTTGACTCCTTGACCGCCTTCGTGATTTCTTTGGCCTTCTCGGTGACGATCCCGCTCTGGATCTTCGCCGTCTGCCGCACCGTCCCGCTGAGCGCCGGCTCGATGGCACCGTAATCGAATGCCTTCAGCGACACGCCACGCTTCGTGCATTTCGTCTTGATGATGTCGATCACGGCATTGAGCTTGTACTCGTCATCCGAAAGAACCTCGAGCTCCTTCTCTTTTTCTTTCAGCGTGATCTCCGTCTTCGAATCCTTGAAGTCGAACCGCTGCTTCACTTCCTTCGTCGCCTGATCGACCACATTCCGCAACTCCTGCATGTTCACTTCCGAGACCACATCAAACGAAAATTGATCAGCCACGATCCCCTCCTTCTTCCACCTCAAATAGACTGGGGCGCTTGGGAAAGCTCCCACTGCGCGCATACACCGAGCACCGGTTCATCGTGCGCATTCGGCGAGCAAGAGGACGACCAGGGCGCCCCTAACAACATCCGCCTCCGTGCGGCAACCGGAAACATTTATCCTTTTCACCATCAGTAATCGCCGTCTGCATCCGCCCCGCCGATCCACCACCCGCCATCACCACGACTTCACTACTCGTGAACGGCTTCTTCAAAATCACATAGCCATACCACTGTCTCAGGCTGTCGCTCAAGACAATCAATCCGAGAATGGCCACTACCGCCACGAGCGCTGCATCGAGATACAAGGCAAAGGCCTGCCCCGCCGCCAGCGTCGCCGCCTTCTTCAGAAACATCCCGAACATCTCATAGGACCCGGCCAGCGTCACCACACCGACAAACAACATCGGCACCGCCGTGACCCAGAGATAGGGCGACTTCCACATCTTGATCAGCACCGTCGTCCCGATGCAGAGCGCCAGCGTCCCCAGCAGCTGATTCGCCGCACCGAACATCGGCCAGATCGTCGAAATACTTCCCGTCCCGATCAAATAGGACCAGGAGCCGACCACAAAGGCGCTGCTCAGCAGCACCCCGGGCCACCAGTTCATCCGGCGAAACGGCGCATAGACCCGTCCTGCCATTTCCTGAATCAGATAGCGGGCCACGCGCGTCCCCGTATCGATCGTCGTCAGAATGAACAACGCCTCAAACACCAGGGCAAACTGATACCAGTAGGCCATCAACCCCGACATGCCGGGCAGCGCCGCAAAGATCGACGCCATGCCCACGGCAAGTGAGACCGCTCCGCCGGGCCGGCCTGCCACATCCACCTCAACCAGTTGCGACAGTTCCGCGATGCGCGACGGAGCGAACCCCATCGCGGAAAGGGTCTCGGCGCTTAACGTCGTATTGATCGCCAGATAGTCGCCGGGAATCAGCACCGACGCCGCAATCAACGCCATCACACCGACGAAACTCTCCAGCAGCATCGCCGCATAGCCCACCACCGCCTGTGACTCCTGCTCGATCATCTTGGGCGTCGTGCCGGACGACACCAGCGAATGGAAACCCGACACGGCTCCGCAGGCAATCGTAATGAAGAGAAAAGGGAAGAGCGTGCCGGGAATAATCGGCCCGCCGCCCGATGCAAACGCCGTCACACGCGGCATCTCAATCGTCGGCGCCATCAGCACCACGCCGAAGCCGAGCAGAAAGACCACGCCGAGCTTCATAAACGTAGAGAGATAGCCGCGCGGGACCAGCAGCATCCAGCCGGGCAGCACCGAGGCGAGAAAACCGTAGCCACCCAGGAGCCACACCAGCGTCGGCCGTTCAAATTCAAACCACCCGGCAAACGCCGACTGGCCGACCACGCGGCCAAACAGCACCGCCGCAATCAAGAGCACAACCCCGATGATTGAAACCTCCGCCACCGCTCCGGGGCGAAACTTCTGGAGGTAGAACCCCATGATGAAGCCGATGGGAATCGTCATCGCAATCGTGAACGTACCCCAGGCATTGTGATACAGCGCATTCACCACGGCGAAGCCCAGCCCCGCCAGCGCCACCACGACGATAAAGAGCACCGCCACCGCCGTCGCCGTCCCGGTGACGGAGCCGAGCTCATCGTGCGCAATCTCCGGGAGCGACCGGCCATTCCGCCGCATCGAAGCCACGAGGATGATGAAATCCTGCACCGCCCCGGCCAGCACCGCACCGATCACCAGCCAGAGAAAACCGGGGAGAAAGCCGAACTGCGCCGCGAGCACCGGCCCCAGCAGCGGACCGGCCCCCGCAATCGCCGCGAAGTGATGGCCGAAGAGCACGACTTTATTGGTGGGATGAAAATTCACCCCGTCGTTCATTCGCACGGCCGGCGTCACGCGCTGATTATTCAGCTCGACGACGTGCCTGGCGAGCCACCGGCCATAGAAGCGATAGGCTAAGACATAGATACAGGCCGCCGCCACGACCAGCCACAGCCCGTTCACTTTTTCATGGGGATTGAGGACACCGACAACGTGAGCAAGCGCCACGGCTCCAAGAACGGAGAGCAGCACCCATAGCAGATTTACAGCCGCTTTCATGCGGCGCATCCTAACACAAACCTATGGAAGGGAGTCTCTCATGCCGATCGGCAGTTGCAAGAACGATTACTACCCAGGTATTCCCCGAAGTGATTCGGCCGAGATCCTCGCGGGATGGAAGCGACGGATTGCATTTCCATAACCCCATGGCTGCGGACTTTGCTATACTCCGGCGCACCATGGCCTCAGGTACACCCGCGTCACAGCCGTCCGGAAAAGATCGCCGCGAGTATTATCGCATCACGGTCACGCTGCCCGTCCGCATTCAGCTTGAGACCGACCAGACGGAAGGCGAGCTCACCCAAAAATCCGTCAATATCAGCGGCGGCGGCATCGGCGTGACGGTCGCCACGGTCTATCAACCCAACGACATTCTCGCCGTCACGGTGCTCCTTCCCGACCACGGCCTTTTCAAATCCTTCGCCGAAGTATTGCGACTCGATCCCATCCAATCCCCCGGGGGGACTTACCGGCTTCACGCCCGCTTCATCCGGATGACCTCTCAGGAACGGGAAGTGTTAATCAGACACATCCTGCGGTTTCAACGGGACCACCTGCAGGCACACTATTCCGCCTGACGCAGGACGGCGTCCGCCCGGCTCCGGCAGTCCGACACACCCAATCGTTTCTGTCCGCCGATCACTGCACATTACGGCGCGGGCGGACCATCGTTCAACAGTCCGCCCGCATCGCGCGCCCCGTATCAAGACGCCTTACGCCGCCTTAGGCAACGAGGTCAGATCGACCTGAATCTGCTTCGCACTGACCGGCGGCTCGGAGATGGACACGGTGCTGGACTCGGCAGACAACGTCCAGAGTCCCATCAACAGCACCGCGATCGATCCGACCACAACCAGTCCGGCATCAATGACCGAACTCAAATCCATCATCGTGTTCACCCCCTTTCCTTTTCAGCGTGAAACGACGCCCGAATGCCTGTCAAAAGAGGCCATGCGACAACGGACCAACCTCGCGCTTCGCCCAAGATTCCAGGGAACCCCGCCGACGCCCTTCCGATGCCCCGCGCCGCCAGAGCCCCGGCGCCCGGCCACGGTTACCGGTACTACGCCGCCCCTCATGGCAATTCCCTTTCTTCTCCGCCTTGTCATTGTTTCGCCATCCCGCAAACCATTCCGATTGTCTCATCAGCATTTCCTTTCTCTGCATTGATCCTTCCATTTCCTGTGGCATACGGCCGTGGAGAAGGCCTCACCCGACGTAGCCATCGGGGAGGCCCCATCGACCGGTCACGCTGCAGGAGGAAGGACCGTCACCCTGTCAGATACACGACCGCACAGACCGCGCGGTTACCCTTCGATTACGATGCGTCTGAGTTTCGCCTCTTCCCGCTTCGGGAATGTCACGGTCAGGATCCCGTTCTTGTGCGTCGCCGACGCTTTCTCATGATCCACAAACGTCGGCAACCGGAACAGCCGCGCGAACTGGCCGCCGGCGATCTCCCGCAGATGGTACGTGCCCTCCGGCTCGCGCGCTTCCTTCCGCTCCCCCTTCACCGTCAACACCCGGTTTTCTATCTCCAGGGAGATGTCTTTCGACTCCCACCCGGGCAGCGCGATCTCAACATTGAAACCGTTGCCGTCCTCCCAGGTATTACATGCAGGCGCCCAGGCCTGGCCCGACACGCCGAATGCGCGCAGGGCTTCGTCGAACATCCGGTCGATCTCGCGATCAAATGATCCGGCCCTGACCGGGGATGCGACAGTCGGTACATAGCTGCTCATAGCTGTCCCTCCTCCTCTCCTTTGAGAGGTCATATGATTAGGTTGATATTGAGATGGAGTGCGCGTCGGGCCTGGGACGATCCGGGGCAATATCTGCCGCCGCTACTCCCCAGTGTTGGCCCGGCACCAATCCATCTGGTTTCGTATCAGCAACGAGAGGGCAGATAATTTCACCCGGCGCAAAGTCAAGAGGGGAAAACCGCGGGGCATTGTGAATCGACGGCGGCTTCGGAAGCGATACTATTGCGCCGTCTTCACTGGCACATACCAGCTCAATCGCCAGGCCGCCCGGCTGATTCAATAGCCGGCACGGTCAGCAGGTCAGGCGCGACTCGCTCGCGCTCCGATCTCTAGGCAACCTCAGGATATGCCCCGCACGCTGAATTCCGCGCGCACCATCAATAAACGACAAACTCCTTGGCGATCTCGGGACCTTCTCATAGACTGGTTGCGACTCTAGGGAGGAATACCGACGACGATGTCCGAGAAACAGTTCGAACAACTCGTGCGCCGCCTCGAAGCGTACGCACAGAAGCACCCGGCGCAGTATACGGTCAAAGTCGCTCTGGTTGCCGTCCTCGGTTATGCCTATATGCTGGCCGTTCCAGGTCTGGCCTTGTCGCTGGGTGCCTGGCTCTTTCTCTCGCTGAGAGAGGATGGAGCGGGCCATCTCGGCTCCATCAAGCTGCTGTTCGGACTCGGAGTCCTGGCTGCCGTCGTCCTGCGCGCCTTCTGGGTCCGCTTCGCTCAGCCGGCGGGATATGAAGTGCAGCGGGAAGACGCTCCGCGACTGTTCCTATTGATCGACAAACTGACGAATGCCTTGGGCACGCCGCCGTTTCACCATGTGCTGATCGTCAACGACCTGAACGCGGCCGTCGCACAACGTCCGCGCCTCGGCATGTTCGGCTGGCACCGGAACTATCTGCTCCTGGGTCTTCCACTCATGCTGGCAATGACACCGGCCCAATTCCGTGCCGTGCTGGCGCATGAGTTCGGCCATCTCGGCCACCGCCACGGACGCTTCTCCGGATGGATCTATCGCGCGCGCATCGTCTGGTCGCAACTGCTCCAAGAGCTGCGCGCCCGCGATCACTGGGGATCGGGGCTTTTCACCAAGTTCCTGGCCTGGTATGCCCCCTTCTTCAACGCCTACTCGTTCGTGCTGGCCCGCGCGCAGGAATATGAGGCCGACCGTCGGGCGGCACGGCTGGTCGGTACGCACGCGATGAAGGATGCCCTGGCATCGCTCCAGGTCATCGCGCGCCTGATGGATGAACTGTATTGGCCCGCGCTGAACCGCAGGACCATCACCAACCCGACACCGCCCGCATCGCACCTCGATGAACTCATCACCGTCTTGCAGCGCGAGACGCCGCAGGACCTCATTCGGAAGTGGATGCACGAGGCGATGCAGCAAATAACCGGCTATGCCGATACTCATCCGGCCTTGGCCGATCGGCTGGCCGCGCTGGACCAGATTCCGGACAAACCGAATGCGCCGGAACCGCCAGCCGATTTTCCCTGCCTGCGCGATCCCCACGAGGCCACGGCCGCGAACTATTACCTCGATGCGCACGCGACCGCCACGCGCGAAGCCCTCGACCGCAGCTGGGCGGAGTCCGTAGCCGAGGAGTGGCAACGCAAGCACGAAGAAATGGCGGCAGCGCGAGCACGTTGCCAGGCGTTAAGCGACAAGTCCGCTACCGTGGGGCTCTCGATCGACGAACTGTGGGAATACGCCTGTCAGATGGAAGCGCTCGAAAGCGACCGCGCAGCTCTGCCGCTGCTGCAACAACTGCTCGCCAAAGAGCCGGCTCATGCGGCGGCGAACCTGGCGATGGGACGCCTCATGCTGGCACAGAACGATCAGGCCGGATTGCAGTATCTGGAGAACGCCCTGGCGGCGGACCGCGACGCCGTAATTCCCGCTTGCGCACTGGCCTCACGCTTTCTTGAGCACCGGGGCAATCACAAAGAATCCATGCGCTACCGCGTGAAAGCGCAGCGCCAACGACAGCAGCTTCTCGACGCTGAATCCGAACGCCGTGCCATCAAACCGGGGGATTCATTCGAGCCGCACAAGCTGCCGGCCGACGTCGTTGAAGGCATCGCCGGGCAACTGGCCCAGAGGCCCGACGTACAGGCAGCCTACCTGGTCCGCAAACAGGTTCAGGCCCCGACCACCGTCCCCTGCTATGCGCTGATTGTCATTCCGCAACGCGCCTGGTACGAACTGGATGCCGAGCGCAGCAACCAGGCGTTGCTAGAGAAACTCACCGCGACACTGAATCTCCCGGCAGACACTTGTATCCTCATCGCCGATCAGCTGATGAAACACCGGTGGACCAACATCCTCAAGGCCATCCCGCAATCTGCCGTCATAGGCGCCCATCCCACCGCTTCGTAAGCTCACCGCCACGTCCCGCCTCCCTCGAAAGGTGGAGGAAATTCTTGCTGTATGGCGCCGTTTTGCCGCTCGCAGTCTTCCCCTAACCCTGATGCTTCATCTGCGGCTTTCCAGCCATTCAACGAAATCTCCTGAAACAGCGACAAATTGTCCGTTCCCAACGGTTGCTCCGTGGAATGCTCCCGCTGGCCTCCTGCTTGCATTTCGCCATGTATCGGTCTTCTGCTGAAAGGAGTCGGCAATGTCGTTTCTCATGGTCGTCATGCTGGTCACACTGCTCCCGTTTCCCATCGTGGTCGGCGCGATGGCGTTGGAAGAAATCCGGACCGAACGCCGATACTCATCACAGCCCAGCCGGTCCGCGCTCGATCACCCGACCTCACACAATTGATCGGCAACGAATGAACGGTAGCTCATATCGGGCCCGCGCCGCCACGTTCGCGTCCCCACCGCCGCCGACGGATTTCCTGAACCGGCAGTGCGCGGACACCCACAACCGCCACGAACCGCGCTGATCCCGCCGGCCGGCAGTCGCCGCCCCTCCAAGGAGGGATATGGTTATCGTCGAGCGCCACGGTACACTGCGGCCTGCGATGGAACAGCCCAAGCCCTACAAACGCGAACATTACCGGCTCCCGCTGCCCGCTACCTATCCGGTGATGTTTGCAGGCACCCATGCGATCGGCGAGGGCACGCTCACCAATCTTTCGGTACTCGGCTGCACCATCGAATGTGCGACGCTCCCGCCTCATTCGACACACTTACTCTTGCGGCTGATTTTGCCGGACCAGAAGGAGTCGCTCCCGATCGACGAAGCGGAAGTGCGGTGGATCGATGACCAGCGGATCGGGGTGCAGTTCAGAAAGATGGAGCGTGCGGCCAACCTGCGTCTGCACGGATTCGTGTGGGACCGGATGCTCGAACGGCTGGAGACCATCAAACAGCAGCGGACCGCCTCTTAACGCCCGTCCGTCGTCGACGGCCCCTTCCCGACCGCCGCCAGACAGAGCAGACCGATCCCGATCCAGACCAACTCGCGGAATCGCCGCAGCAGCGCGAAAGTAATTCCGGTCACATCGGAATAGCCGAAGGCCTGGAGCAACAACAGATTGCCGCCGTCCTGCGCGCCGAGGCTGCCGGGAATAAAGAACGTCCCGCCTTTGATGAACACGGACAGGGCCCCGATCGAGATCGCCGACCAGAGATCGGCCGGGCCTCCGAGATAGTAGATGATGACGAACACTTCCAGCGCCTCAGCCAGCCACCCCAGAAAATACAGGCCGGTCGACATATAGAATGCGGCCCGGTGCCGGGTATAGAAATTCAGAATCGTCCGATCGAGCTCACGCAGCTTGTCTTCCCGCGCTTCGAGAAAGCCGATCCGGATACCGAGCCTCCGCAGCGTCTCCAGGATCCAGGTGAACAGGCCGCGCCGCTGCACGAAGACAAACGCCATGGTTCCGAAGGCCAGCAGCCCGATGCTCAGCAGCCCGGCCGCCACGACCTGCCCCGACGAACCCTGCGCGCCCAGGATCCAGAAGCCCAACCCGATCCCCAGGAGAATGAACAGCACCTGCGCAATGGTCATGGTCGTCTTGGCGATGACGACCGACGCCAGCCCTTCCACCATCGGCACGCCGGATTTCTGCAGCAGATACGCTTTGAGCGGTTCGCCGCCGACATAGGCCGTCGGCGTGGTCATATTCACCACTTCGCCGGCGGTGCGGACGGCAAACACCCTGAGAAACGGGACCGCCTGTCCGGCCGGGCCGAGCGTGATCTTCCAGCCATAGGCCTCGATGGCGTACATGACGAGAGAGGGGATGAGGATGACACACAAGGCCACTGGCCCGAGCCTGGTCGCGGCCTCATAGATATTCCCGGGACCGATGTGCCAGACGATGAGGCCGAGCGTGAGGCAGCCGAGGAGCAGTAGCAGGGGTCTAAGCACGGGATCTTGCGGACGGGCGAACCACCCACAGCATCAGCACGGTGAACACCAGAGAGCCGGCCGAGGCCATCCAGAGGAACCAATCCAGCCAGCCCATCAACGCGGCGATCAGGACGATCACGGAAAAGTCTCGGCTCGCGACATTTTTCAGCATGAACTCCGACCAGGCCGCCTGTACCGGCGTCCTCCAGCCGCTGGCGGCGTTGATCTTCTGCGCCCGATTGACCAGCAGAAAGGAGCAGGCGTTCCCGAGCACGGCGACCGCACCCAGCGCAAGCGGAACCCAGGCCTCGCCCTGCCCGTCCATCTGCCGGTAGGCCCCCACGGCAATGCCGGCAAAGATGGCCATGTGCACGACGTTGTCCATCGCGATATCCAGCCAGGCGCCGAACGGAGACTCGGTGAACGTGAGACGGGCCACTTCGCCGTCGCAACAATCGATCACCGCCGCAAATTGAAACAGCACCGCCGCGACAATCGCCGCCTCATAGGTCCCGACCCCGAACCCGGCAGCCGCCAGCAGCCCGAGCACCGTCGCCACCATGGTGATAGCATTGGGCGAGGCTCCGATCGCCAGAAACATCCGGGTGAACCAGCGGGACACTTTCCGGTTGAAATAGCGATCGACGAATCCCTCGAATTCGCCTTTGAGCGAGGAAAACAGTTTCCGTTCGGCAACCGGCACATCGGCCTGCGTCCGGACATCCTGATACCATTGGGAGGGGTGCCCGTCCGTCCGCAACACCCGCACCCGTCCGTCGATCGCCGCCCGTTCAATCCATCGCCTGATCGGCACCACGCCGGGAGGCCCCTGAACCTCTTGTGCCCCGGCCATGAGGCCGGCCGGCAGGACCAGCAGATCCGCCGCAACCAGCGTCGCATCCTCGCCCCGGGACGCGCCGAGCGCCAACAGCCGCTCCGCCTGCACCTTGACCGAGACCCGCCGGTCGCCGACCATCCGCTGCACCGCGGGCTGCGCCACCAGAATCGCCTGGCCCTCCTGCACCTCGCGGCGCAGGCTTTCGATCAGCGCCCGCGAGAATACGCCCCGCACGCTCGCGACCAGACAGAACCCATGAACTTCCGCCGCCATCGCCTCCCAGGTGCGCGGATCGTCGAGCGGAAACTCCCGGATCGGCATCCAGCGCACGGGAATCGTCACGCGCGGTCCGCGGGCAAGCGCCTGTTTCAGCAGATCTTCTTCCGGACCGGTGAGGACGATGAGTTGCCGGATACCGGCGCGCTGCAAGGTGAGAACCGCGCGCTGAAAGAGCCCGATCCCCACGACCTGGGTCAGCGGACCGGGACTGCCGGGCAGGCGTTCGCCGGACTCGCCGAACACACTGACCGACGGCAGCAGAATCGCCGTCGCCAATCCCTGCACTTCCGCGCGATGCTGGATGAGACTTTCGCTCATGATCAGATCCGTCGTCCGTCTCGCCGTTCGCTGCTCACAGATTCCCCGTGCTGCCCGAACGACGCGTCACGAGTCCCTCACTCCGCTAGAGCTTCGGCAGGATCTCCCGTTCGGCCTTCGTCACATCTTCGGGGAAATCGATCTCGGTCCACGGCAACCCGCCGATTTTTTCATGACCGACCTTCACGTCGCGGAAGAAGTCGATCAGCGCGTCCTCATATTCCATCTGCCAGGCTTCCCGATCGACGAACTTCCGCAGCGATGCGACGACATGCGGCGAGTCGGCCTGCCGCACCTTGAGAAACCCGACGCCTTCCCCCGCATACTCGTACCGCGGCGGCATGGTTTTCGTCAGCGCGATGACCCGCCCGCCTTCGACCACGACCATGCATTCTTCACCGGTCTGCTTCACGGATTCATCCATCAGCAGCGCATTTTCATAGGGCGAATTCACCAGACGCTGTAAAATTTCCCGATGAAAGAGCACGTCCGCATCCATGACGATCGTGTCGTCGGTGAACGCGGTCCTGGCGATCCACAACGACGAGATGCTGCCCCGGTGAAACTGCTCGTTGACCAGAAAGTTGACCCGCACACCGCAGGCATCGGATTCGACGGCGGCGCGAATCATTTCCTGCTTGTAGCCCACGACGATGTCGGCCTGGCGGATCCCGACGCTCGCCAATAACGTCAGATACCGGTGCAGCAGCGTCTGGCCTCCGATCTTGATGAGGCACTTCGGATGATGCTGCGTGACGGGCCAGAGCCGCTTGCCGACTCCCGCGGCCAGAATGATCGCCTTCATGCCGGCTTACAGGCCTGTTCAAAGGCGTCGAGAAAACCGGCCAGCTGCGTCTGGGTCAGGGCGCCCATGTTGGCCACCCGGAATATCTTGCTTTCCAATTGCCCCTGCCCCGCATAGATGACATAGCCCTTGGCCTTGAGGCGGTCATGCAACTGTTCGTAGGTCACGCCGTCGGGAAGCGAATAGGCGGTAATGGTGTTCGACTGGCGCTCGGGCGTCAGCATCGGCTTGATCCCCAGCTTGGCCATGCGCGCGCGAATCAGCGTCGCCGCCTTCTTATACCGTTGAATCCGGTTGGCCACGCCTTCTTCCAGCAGTTCGCTGAGGGCTTCGTCAAACCCATAAAAGACCTGGACGGCCGGCGTGAACGGAATCGTGCCGCGGCCTTGATCGTCCACATAATGCGTGAGATGGAGATACCACGACCGCTTGGGATACTGGCGCATCCGCTCCAGGAACCCCTTGCGCACCAGCACGAACGACACGCCGGGAAACCCTTGGATGCATTTGCCGGCCGTGCCCGCCGCCATATAAATGTGCGACCCGGCGACATCGATCGCCTCCCCGCCCAGCCCGCTGACGGAATCGAGAATGAACGCACGGTTCTGGCTGTCGACCACATCGGCAATTTCTTTCACCGGATTGATCAGGCCGGTGGTGGTTTCATGGTGAACCATGGCCACCGCATGGACCTCAGGATGCTGCCGCAACGCCAGCCGGAGACGCTCAGGGTCCGGCCTGGCGGTCCAATCGTACTTGAGTTCGGACACGCCCAACCGGTGCAACCCGACCATCTGAGACAGACGCTCGCCGTAGACGCCGTTATTCAACACCAGCACCCGCTTGCCGTGAGGGATCGCCGACATCAGGGCGGACTCGACCGCCGCGGTGCCGGATCCGGTGATCAGCACGGCGGCATACTCGGCTTCCGCCCCGGGCACGAACGCCTTCAGCAGCTTGTCTTGAATCCGGAACTGCAACTCGGTGAACTCGGATTCCCGGTGGCAGATATCCGGCCGCAGCAACGCCTGCCGCACCCGCTCGCTCACATTGACTGGACCCGGATTGAGAAGAATCATGTTTCCCTTCGGCTTTCAGCCGCCAGCGCTCGGTCGTCAGCTCTTTCGAACGCTGACCACCGACAGCTGAAGACTGACTGCTATTGTATGGCCTGCATAAACCGTTTCGTGATATCCGCCGGCTCATGGAGCACCCGCCCGGCATCTTCGGCGAACTCGTTGACCTTGATCAGCAACATGCTCGGCCCGTCTTTCTTCAGCATGTCTTTGAACTCATAGACGAGATCCTCGCGATCGAGCACGCGCTCCACATTCACATACCCAGCCGCTTTGGCGACCTTCTCCAGCGGCACAACGTTCGAAATCGTCGGCTGGTTGCCGGTGGTGCCGTATACTTCGTTGTCGAACACCACATGAATGAAGTTCTTCGGCTTCAAGGCGCCGACCGTCGCCAGAGTCCCCATCCCCATCAGCACATTGCCGTCACCGTCGAAGGTGATGACCTGCTTGTTCGGCTTGGCCAGGGCAACGCCCAGTGCAATCGCCGGGGCATTCCCCATGGAGCCGATCATGTAAAAATGTGTGGGCCGATCCGCAATCTTGTGCGCTTCGCGCGACGGGAATCCGTTGCAGATGATCACGGGCTGGTCGGTCAGCAATTCCAGCAATGCGGCCAGCGCCTGCGCCCGGCTGATCAGGGTTCCTTCTTCAGGTCTCATGGATGCAGCCCTTTCACGACGCCCTTGGTAATCACCAGCGCAACGGGAATCCGTTGTTTCATAAAGGTCTCGGCCACCCACCTGAAATCTTCGACGGCGGTTTTCTCGGTCAGCGTCCGGTGCGGAATCTTCATGGTGTCGAGGAATTGCGGCATGACTTCGCCCATCACCAGATGTTCCGGCGCATCCTTACCGCCCTGGCCCCGCCAGGACACGATCAGAATACAGGGCTGCCGATAGATCTGGTTCAAGGAAATGAGCGTATTCAGAGAGGTGCCGAGCCCTGAATTCTGCATCAGGACGGCGGGAATTTTCCCGGCCATGTAGGCGCCGGCCGCCATCCCCACCGCTTCGTCTTCCCGCACGGCCGGTGTATAGAGCCGCCGCACCATCAGTTCCGCAATAATGCCGCCCAGGATCGAGTCCGGAACTCCGGTGAAGAAGTCGACCCCGATGTCCTGCAAGGCCTGAACGAATGCATCACTTTCAATCATCGCACTCCCGATCTTTTTCCGATGCCGATATGCCGAGCCGGCCCGCACGCGGCCCGGTTCGAAAAGCCGGCGCATTATAAGACAGGGCTGCAGGCATTCTCAACAAAACATCCGGTTGCGCCGGTCCCGGCGCCATGGTAGCGTGCAAGAATAGATCGCTTTTCGGATACCGTGCGACGCCATGATTAACCGGCTGCTTCGTCGTCTCCTCTTCGGACTCGTCTATGTTTCCGGCGCGCTGCATGCGCTGCCGGTTTCTGCCGTCCCGATGATCAATGACCCGAAGGGGTTTCAGAACATCGAATGGGGCGCCGCGCTGGCAGGACGTCCCGATGTCGTCCCGTCGAGAACCGGCCCTCATATCACCGAATATCGATCCACGACCGGCCCCGCGATCTTCGCCGGCGCTGAGATGACCAGCATTCTCCTCCTGTCAGTTGACGATCAATTCGCCCGCGTGACCATCCGCTACCAGGGCGAGCAGACCCATGCCCGGGTCATGCGCTTCCTCGAAACACAATTCGGGCCGCTGGAGCGCATTCCCGGGCAGATGGCGCGGGGACTAAATCAGCAATATAATTGGCGGGGATCTGAAACCGAAATCAATGTGACCTATCAGGCGGGCACGGAACGCGGATTCATCTTCATCGACAGCCGCACCCTGGCGCCGCGATTCAACGATCACATTACAGACTCGGCCGAATAAGGAACGCTGAAACCCATGAGCCGCTTCCCTCTCCGCCTGACCGCCATTCTCCCCGTGCTTCTGCTTCAGACAGCGCTGGCGCTCGCCGTGCCGATCCTCAACGACCCGAATGGATTCGAAGGGCTGCCCTGGGAATCGACGCTGACGGAAGGCGATCAGTACCGCAAAGTCGAAGAGGCCGGACGGCTGCTGTCCTATGAATTGAAGGCCGGACAACCGGCGCTCGGGACTATACCCGTCGAGGTCTTGCGCTTCACCACGTTCGACGGAAAATTCGGCCGCGTGCTCGTCCGCTACCAGGGTAAAGACACGCACGAACAGATCCTGGCCTATCTGCAAGCGAAGTATGGGCCGCTCGACCGTACGCCGGGACAGATTTCAGTCGGCCCGATCCGCGTCTACGCCTGGCACGGGTTCGATACGGAAATCACGCTCCGGTACGAATCGCGTATCGAACGGGGCGTGATTTTCTTCGAAAGCCGCATCCTGCGTGAAAAACTCTCGGAAGGAAATTCCGGCACGGTCTTTTAGCGCATGTCTCATAATCGGGCGGCCCTCCATACAATCCGTCCTATTTGAAGGACAATCAGATCACCGGTGTGAGGATTCACCTAAACCTGGCAATTCGCCTCCCGCTCTACCATACTGAACCCCGGTACTCATCCCACACCGGGCTCCACAAATCCCTCCCCCTTGTTTGAGGGGGATCGATCCCTCCCTAATAGGGGATATTCTTCGTTAGGAGCCTGCAGTAAAGTAGCGCGACGTACCGACCGATTACACATGCATACCGGTTTCTGGAGGTGCTCATGAAACGGCCGATGTCCACTTCAGTAAAAACCTTACAACCAGCCTATTCCAGCCTGGACAAACGCTACTCCGAGCGGGTAGCGGTCACCTGTCCGGTGCGCTATGCAGGTGAAGTCCCGACGCAACCGCACAAGGGCGAAGGGGTTACGAAAGACATCTCGCTCTCCGGCTGCAAATTGATCAGCGAGCATCCCGTCACCCGCGGCACCCTGCTGTCATTGACCATCGCGCTTCCCGACGGAGAAGGCCCGCTGAAGCTCACCTCAGCCCATGTCGTCTGGGTATCCGGCTGCCATTTCTCCGTCCGCTTCATGCATCTCAGCCAGATCGACCGCAAGCGCATTCAGACCTTCCTGTGGAAGAACATCACGCACGACACAGTGCACAACCAGCGGACTCGATTCCGGTTGGTCTAACAGGAGTTGGCAGCAAGCCGATTTTTCGTTCCGGTTTGACCCCGCCGTCCCCGTTCAAGTCGACTCGGCCTCCTCACTCGAATTTCTGCATCCGAACCGCCGCCTCTTCCGCACCGACGCTCCGTGAAACAGCCTTACCCGGATTTCACGGCTGAATCCGTCGCATCTCTTTTGGACAGGCGCCGGCTCTTCAAATATCGTACAACTCCCCCCCCTCTTCAGCAGGGTGGCCTTATCCCCCGCCTAGGGGGCTGTCAAACCGCTTGTCCTGCGGTACGTTCAAACTATCAGCCAATGCACGTGACGCGAGGAGATCTCCCGCACCGGCGGGAAAGCTTAACAGGAGTGCACACCATGTCTTCAGCCACCGCACAGCCGCATCGCCAATCAGGAATCATTCAGCGGCAAACCTATCGCATTACGGTAACCAGACGCCTGCAGTTTGCCAAACGCCACAGTACCAGCCGGACCGGAAAGGCCCTCCTCCTGGATCTCTCCGACGCCGGCTGCAGCCTGCAAAGCAAACAGGGCTTCACTATAGGGGAGAGACTGGCTTTGGTCCTCGAACTCCCTCAGACGGTGTTGATCACGGAAGCGCAGGTCGTATGGATCGACGGACAGCGATGCGGATTGAGTTTTGCCCGCGTGAGCCCGCTCGAACGTTCACGCCTGCGGCGATTTCTCTGGAAACATCTCCCCGATGCCGCTATGAGCGATCTTCTCCCGCTCTTCGCCGTCGTCGACGAGCCGCACCATTCACAGCCGCGCATCCCCGTGCTGCGCTAACGCGCTCCGTTCCGATTCGTCCGCTTTGCTTGTCTTCCCCGGAGCGCCCGTGCTAACTTCCGGTGAGTAAGTGGTCACTCACCAGGGTATGATGCGGACGCCCCGACCATCCAGACGATCCAGCCAGGAGCGGCAAGCCAGTCTGATTCAGGCGGCGGCGCAGCTGTTCGCTAAAAAAGGCTTCAACGGCACCACCACCAAAGAAATTGCCAGGGCCGCCGGCATCAGTGAAGCGCTGGTCTTCAAGCACTTCCCGACCAAACGCGCGCTCTACGCGGCCATCCTTGCGGAAAAAGTCACAGTCAGCGAACTTCTCGGCGCCATCGAAGAATCCGCCAAGAAACGGGACGACCGGCGCGTGTTCACCCTGATCGCCGGTTACCGGATCCGTCCCGGCGTGGATCCCACCCTGCTGCGGCTCCTCCTGTTCAGCGCGCTGGAAGGCCACGAACTGTCCGACATGTTTTTCAGCAAGCACCATAAAGTGTTTTACGACCATCTGGCGGCCTATATCCAAACCCGGATTGAAGACGGCGCGTTCCGCCGCATCGATCCGCTCCTGGCCGCCCGGGCCTTCATCGGCATGGTCGTGCACCATCGCCTCCTGCACGAAATCTTCGGCGTCCCGATCGATCGCCCCTACGACAACACCGTCTCCACGTATGTCGATGTGTTTCTGAACGGTCTCGTGGCAACGCCTGCGACCGGCCGCGCCAGGAAGCGAAGGACCCGGATATGAAGTCGCTCAAGCAACATCCCTTCGTCATTCTCGGTGTCATCATTTTCTTTGCAGTCTCCGCGCTGGTGGTTTTTCGTCTCAGCAGCGGCGCCAAAACCGACAACAAGAAAACACGCGTCATCACGGTGGGAACGACCACGCCCTTGAAACAGGATCTCCCCATCCGCCTGGCTTACACCGCCGACATCATCCCCAACCAGGTGGTGAACCTCTTCTCACGCGTCGACGGCTACATCGCCAAAATCCACGTGGACAAGGGGGATCACGTGAAAGCCAATCAATTGCTGGTGGAGATCGACCACACGGACTACCAGCATGCCGTCAATCAGGCCAAGGCCAACCTCGCGGCGGCCAAAGCCAAGGTCACCCAGCAACAAGCGGCCGTCCGCAATGCGACATTGACACTCGACCGGATGCAGGCCCTCATCAAAGACCAGTTCGTCTCGCAGCAGGACTTGGACAATGCGCAGGTGAACTTCGACGGCGCCGCTGCCGCGCTCGAGTCTCTCCAGGCCCAGGTCAAGCAGATGGAGGTGGCCCTCGCCCAGGCGGAGACCAACCTTGCCTACTCCTATATCCGCGCGCCCTTTGCCGGGTATGTCGCCGAACGCAACCTCGATCCCGGTGCGTACGTCACCAACGCCACGGCCAGCACCTCGACCAGTTCGCGCGGCATCATGAGCCTGCATGAAATCGAAACCGTGCGGATTCTGATCGAAGTCGTCGAGAAAGATATTCCACTCGTCCACATCGGCCAGAAAGCGGAGGTTCGTGCCGAAGCCTATCCCAACCGGGTGTTTGACGGAACCGTCACGCGCATCGTCCAGGCGCTTAATCGCGCCACCCGCACCATGACCGTCGAGATCGATCTGCCCAATAAAGACCGGTCGTTGAAAGGCGGCATGTTCGCGCGCGTCGAAGCCCTGGTAGGCACCCACCGGCAGGCCGTGCAAATCCCGATCGACGCCGTCAGCCGGCTGGAAGACGTGCAGTATGTCTACATCGTGCGGGACGGCAAGGCTCAACGCGTCAATGTCGAGATCGGAGCCCGCGAGGAGAATCGGATCGAAATAACCCAGGGCTTGAACGGCAGCGAGCAGGTCATTGTCTCGGGCAAGGACCTCGTGCACGACGGCACCCCGGTGCAAACGCAATCGCTGGCCCCCAATGCACCGGCCGACGTCCCTGCGCCGGCACCGTCATCAGCGCCACCGGCCCCCGCCAAAGGCAACGGATAGGCCCGCTCTATGTGGCTGACGCTCCTGGCACTCAGGAATCGCATTGGCATTCTGATGCTGTCGCTCGCAATGGTGGTGCTGGGCGTCACCTCGCTGGAACGGCTTCCGGTCGATTTGTTTCCCAACATCCAGGTCCCGGTCGCCTTTGTCGGGGTCATTTATAAAGGCGCCCCGCCGCTCGACATCGAACAAAGCGTCGTCTACCCCATCGAAAAAGCCGTGAGTTCCGCCTCCAATGTGGAGCACGTCGAATCTTTTTCTAAGCAAGGGATCGGGGCCGTCCAGATCTGGTTCAACTGGGGCGCCGACATCAACGTCGGCCAGATGGAGGTGATGCAGCGGGTCACCCAGATTCTGAACAGCCTGCCGCCGGGCATTTTGCAACCCTTCATCGTCAAGTTCGACATCTCGAACATTCCCGTGTCGTTCGTGACCGTCTCCAGCGACGATCTCGACGAACGGGCGCTGTACGATCTAGCCTACAACACGATCGCCCCGCAGATCGAACAGATCGCCAATGTCGCCGCCGCCACGGTGGAAGGTGGCAAGATCCGCCAGATCAACATCAATCTGGATCCGGCGCTCCTCAATGCGCGAGGCCTCTCGATCCTCGATGTAGTCAAGTCCGTCAAAGCGGCCAATCTGATTCTGCCGTCAGGCGATCTCAAGGCCGGCAACCTCGATTACAACGTCTTCACGAACAACCAGTTCAAGACAGTCGATCCGATCCAGGACGTCATCGTCAAAGTGAATCAGCAGGGCAACCCCGTCCGCGTCCGCGACGTCGGAACCGTCACTGACTCCTCCGACATTCAAACCAATATCGTCAGGACAGACGGCACCAGAGCCGTCTATCTCCGCGTCAACAAGCAGCCCATCGCCAACACAGTGGAAGTGGTGGATGCCCTGCGCGCGGCGCTGCCCAAGATGATCGGCATTCCGCCCAGCGTGAAACTCGGCATCTCCTTCGATCAATCCGTCTATATCCGCCAATCCATCCAGAATCTGATCGAGCAGGCCCTGCACGGATCGCTGCTCGCCGCCGCGGTCATTCTCATCTTCCTGCGCAATCTGACGAGCACCCTGATCATCTCCGTCTCGATTCCGCTGTCGATTCTGGTCACCTTCATCGTGCTCTACTTTACCGGCCAGACGCTGAACGTGTTTACCCTCGGCGGCCTCGCCTTAGGGATCGGCCGGCTTGTCGACGATTCGATCGTGGAATTGGAAAATATCCAGCGCCATCTGAATACAACCCCGCGCCGCTGGGATGCCATCCTGGAGGCCGCCCGCGAAGTCGCCATGCCGATCTTCGCCTCGACCGTCACGACCGTGGTCGTCTTCCTGCCCATGTTCTTCGTCGTCGGTATCGCGCGCTTGCTCTTGATTCCTCTGACCGTCACGATCGCCATCGCCCTCTTCACCTCCTTTTTCATCTCGCGTACGGTCACCCCGGCGCTCTGTTACAAGTTTCTGAAGCCTGAGCAGGAGGCGCACCGGTCGATGCCGGCCTGGTTCGTGCGCATCATGGACTGGAGCCGGGACCGCTACGAATCCCTCGATCGCCGCTACGAGGACTCGCTGCGCTGGGTGCTCGCGCACCGCCGTCTGTTCATCACCACGATCGTGCTCATCTTCATCGGCTCCCTCATGCTCCTCCCGATGATCGGCACGGAGTTCCTGCCGGTCTCCGATGAAAGCCAGTTCCGCATCGTGCTGCGCGCTCCGGTCGGCCAGCGCGTGGAGAAAACCGAGCAGCAGGTCGCCGAAGTCGAGCGGGTGCTCAGAGAAAACATTCCGCCCGACGAACTGGAAACGATGGTCTCCAGCACCGGCGTTCTCGCCCAGGGCCGCTCTTCCCTCTTCAATCCCAACACCGGCCCGCATACCTCGGTCATCTCCGTCTACCTCACCCCGCCGGACAAACGGACGCGGAACCAGGTGCAGGTCATGAACGACGTGCGGCCCAAAATCATCAAGCTCTTCCCCGGCGTGGCCATGTTCTTCGATCCGGGCGGACTCGTAAAACGAGTGACCAGCTTCGGCTCACAGAAATCCATCGACGTCGAAATTTACGGGTACGATTTTGAAAAAGCGCGCGGCGTGATCCGCCAGATCGAAGACGCGATGCACAAGATACCGGGAATCGCCGACATCGAAGTGAGCCGGGAGGAGAATTACCCGGAGATCAACGTGGTGGTGGACCGGGAAAAGGCGGCGCTGCTGGGCATCAGCGAAACCGACGTGGCCAACGCCGTGCTGTTCTCCCTCAACGGGAACGGGCAGACCGACCCGATCATCTATACCGACCCGCAAAATGGCAACGAGTACTACATCAGCGCCTGGCTCGCCGAAGAGCACCGCAAGGACCTGACCGACCTGGAAAACATTCTGCTCACGACGAAAGCGGGCGAGCCGGTGCTGCTCAAGAACGTCGCCTCGCTGAAACTGAATGCCGGGCCGGTCAAGATCGACCGGAAGTATTTCCAGCGCGTCGTCCACATCACCGCCAACCCCACCACGCGCCCGTTGGGCGCCATTGCCGATGATCTGGACACCGCCTTTGCCGCCATCCAATTGCCGACCGGATTCACCATCAAGCTGGCCGGACAGATTCAACAGCAGCGGGAAACCTTCCAGGGCCTGCAATTCGCGACCATTCTCGCGCTGGCCCTCGTCTATATGGTGATGGCGGCGCAATTCAAATCGTTGATCGACCCCTTCATCATTATGTTCTCGGTGCCGATGGGCTTCCCCGGCGTGATCCTGATCCTCTTCTTGACCAACACCACGCTCTCGACCACGTCGATGATGGGCATCATCATGATGCTCGGCATCGTCGTCTCGAACGGCGTGCTGCTGGTCGACTACACGAACGTCCTGCGCCGCAGAGGCCACTCGTTGGCGGACGCAGTCATCACGGCCTCGCGCACGCGGCTGCGCCCGATCCTGATGACCTCGCTCGCCACCGTCTTCGGCCTGCTGCCGATGGCGATCGGCTGGGGCACCGGCGGAGAAACGAACGCGCCGCTCGCGCGGTCCGTCGTCGGAGGGCTCAGCGTCTCGACCCTGCTGACCCTCTTCCTCGTGCCGACGATGTATATGATCTTTGAAGAGTGGAACCCGAGAAAATTCGAAAAGGAGGAGCAGCAACCCGCCACTCCCCTGGGACAGACGACCCCGCTCCCGGCCCTGGAGTAGCCTCCAGCCAGGCCGCTCAGGCCGGTTCAGACGGCGCTACTTCCTCCGGCCCTGGCACTTCCAGACTCGTGCGTCCTAACGCACCGTCCCGATAATCGGCCAGGAGAATTCTCGCCGCCTTGTCCCGATCCAACGCTCCGCCGCTTCCGGCCAGGAGACAGCCGCGTTTTCTGGCAATCGCCTCGATCACTCCGGCACTGGTCAGACCTTCGACTGTAAAACCGTAGCGGGCGGTGAGCCTGGCGGGATAGCGCGCAAGCAACTTCCCGGCGAGGAACCCGGCCACCGTTTCATCGTCCACGACTGCGTGTCCGACCGCGTTGATCGTCGCGAGCAACAAGCCTACCTCGGGATCCTTGATCGTCCCCCAGAGCAGCCCCGGCGAGTCGATGATCGCCATCTGCCCGTTCAGCTTGTGCCGTTGTTGCGTCTTCGTCACCGCCGGTTCATCGCCCACACGAGCAATCCGCTTTTTGAGCAACGCATTCATCAAGGTAGACTTGCCGACGTTGGGAACGCCCATGATCAACATCCGCAACGGTTTCACCATGCTGTTGCGATGGGGCGCGATCTGCTGGCACAGGCGGGGAATCCTGGCGGCATCGCCCGCGTTCTTACAGGACAGCGCCACGGCCGTGACACCTTCCTGCCGGTTGTACCATTCAAGCCAGGCTTTCGTGACAGCCGGGTCGGCGAGATCGGCTTTGTTGAGCACTTTCAGGCAGGGGCGCTGCCGGGGCAGACGCAGCTCTTCGATCAGGGGGTTGCAACTGGCCTGAGGGATCCGCGCATCTAATACTTCGACGATGACATCGATCCCCTCCATCGTCTTGGCCGCTTCTTTGCGGGCCGCATTCATGTGACCGGGAAACCATTGTATCGACATAACGGGGCGTCTTTCTGAGTAAAAGGACAGAGTCACAGCCTCGCAGAGAGGAGCGAGAGCCGTCAAGCGGGGAACGCAGTCTTTCGCGCGGCTGATGTTCGTGGAAGCCGTGAGGGCAAAACGGGAAGTCAGGAGCCGAGGGTAGGAAAGAGCGCTTTGAGCTGCATGGCCAGGCCCATGTCTCCGCTCACGCGGAGGCGGCCGGTCATGACGCTGGCCGGCACATTAAGCTTGCCGTTGAGCAACCTCAGGCAGTCATCGCCGGCCATGGAGATCGTGACGTGCGGATCGGCGTGCGCCCCAGACTGCACCGAACAGGCCCCGTCCTTCACCTGTACCGAATACTGCCCGCCCTGGTCGCCGCTCAGATCGAACTGATAGACGACGGTGAGATCCTCAGCAGCATCCTGATCGAGCGAAGCCGGGAGCAACTGGAAAAAATCGGCGATGGTCGTAGGCTTCATGAGTAGATTGACGGGAGTTCGTGGGTGGCGAAACGGGGGCCACCGTTCCGTGGCCCCCGCGCTCAGGCAATTCAGCGAGCGATTAATAACGGAGCGTGACCGTGGCCATGCTCCGGCGCGCGCCGAAAAATTCCTTCGAGAAAGCTTCGACGACCGCCGGGTCGTACCCCTTGCAGCTGAAAATGTCGAGATAGGCGTTGTTGGTGTCGTTGGCAAAATGGCCGCCGATCAAGGATGTCGAGATCAGCTGCACCATGGAGTAGCCGGCCACACGACCTTCGCCGAAATTCACGACCTGGCACTCGCCAAACCGCTTCATCCCGATGAGCTCGCAGAGCTCAACGACGTAGCGCTTGATGTGGTCAGCATCACGGATCAGGTCAGGATTGCAATCTTGGAGATCGACGGCAGTGCAGAGGCCCCATGCTTTGCCGGGTCCGACCATGTCTTGGACAGGCAGCGACGCGGCGGCAGGGGTGCTCGTTGGTAAGATTGACGACTCGGAACCAGCCGAGATGCTCATGGGGTAAACCCTTTCTGTTAGTGAGTAAAGGAATGAACCATCCGCAATATTTTTTGCACTATACCACGAAGTTTTTTCAGTGACGCGCAGCACGGAAACTTTTTTTTAGCTCAGGCCACCCGGACGCCAGGAAGTCGGTTGACAAGGTTCGCGGCCCTCGGTGACAATGCGCCCCACCATGACGAACCCAACAACTTCAGCAGCCACTCTTCCCGACCGGCTCTGCACCTGGTGCAAGGTGCCGATGAAGAAGCGCCTGGTCGGCGGCGCGCAATTCGTCCACTACACCTGCCCGAAATGCGTCTTCCAGCACACGACTCGGTTGGGCCCCAAGCTCCCACCGGTCAAACACTAGCAGGACTCTGAAAAATCCCGTCGGCGGCGTTCTCGCTTCGCTCAGAGGCTCAACGTACCAAACGAAGTACGATTCGCCTCTTCGCTTGCTGCGGCCTTGCCGAACGGTCTTTTTGAGCGTCCTGCCTACGACTGAACGCCCTCTTTTACCTATTGAACTCCCTCTCGGTCTCTCCGCAGCAAACCTTAAGCAGCTCCCGGCGTGCCCTCTTTCTTCACTTCCGGGATTCCGCTAGAGTGCCGCCTGTGACGGACCTCCGGCGACCATCGCGCTATCTAAGCCTGTCGAGCGCGGGCCTGCTCCTGCTGGCCACACTCTCCGCCTGCCAGACCGTTCCGACCAAGACCTATGAAATTCGCCAGCGGGCCTTCACCTATCAACCGGCCTCGCTGGTCCGGGACTACCAGGAGGAATACGCCTATATCGAGCAACGGAGAAACACCGTGGCCAGCGGCGCATCCAACGGCGTCGCCGACCATGTCCCGATGGTCATGCAGGTACCCCCGCAACTCACCGGCCTGGCCTTCTCCGGCGGCGGCATCCGCTCCGCCACATTCCACCTGGGGGTGTTGCAATCGCTTCATGACATGCGGCGGCTGCCCGGCATCGACTACCTGAGCACCGTCTCAGGGGGGTCCTATATCGCGGGCTGGATGCTCGCGCATTTAGGCCAGGAGCAGGATGATGCCTATGGCAACCTGGTCCAAACGATGGACCAGGGCAAGCTCCTCGATCCTCATCAGGATTTCATCGCTCATCTGCGGCACCATTCCGGCTTCATTAAGGAGGGCGGGTTCTGGGAAGGCCCGAAGCTCATGTGGGGCTATGCCTGGCGGCTGCTGCCGTATTATCTCTGGGATCTGGTCCTGCACATCAAAACCCCGCCGGAGATCGGCAACGAGCTGCATCTCTTTACGCCCTATGAAGACCGCATCCAGCTCACCTACCTGCGCGGGAAGCAGGAAAGCCCGCTGGTCCGATTGAACCGGAAAGACGCCGATGCGCCCTATCTGATTATCAACGGCAACCTGGTCAACCGGGGCCGGCCCAGAGCTTTTGACGGCGAATCAAACCGCCCCTACCGGGACAACTATAACTTCGAGTTCACCCGCGACTACACCGGCTCCGACGGCCTGGGCTACATCCAGAGCGCCGGATTCGGGCTACCCGTGGTCGAAGCCCAGACCGAAGACGGGAAGCCGGCCTGGTTCAACCCGCGGAAAGTCGTCGTCGAGGACCTGACCGAGGGCACCTGCCACAAGCCGAGACAGGAACGGATCCGGGCCGATGCCTGCGTCCGGCTCTCGCAAGCCATGACTGCATCAGGCGCGGGACTGGACCTGGATAGTCTGGCCGAAGAATGGTACCGAAACGACGTCGCACGCCTGCTCTTCCGGTTCGGCACGGCCCCCTTCAATATCAACAACGAATACCAGACCTGGAACTACGCCCGCCGGTTCAATACCCCCGTCACCACCGTCTGGGACTACTTCCTGATGATGACCATCCAGCGGATCTGGCCCGATACGAAAAGCCGGTGGATCGAGATCACCGACGGGTCGTTCTACGACAACCTGGGGGTCCAGAGCCTCTTACGCCGCCAGGTCAGCCACATCATCGTCGGCGATGCCACTCTGGACACCACCTGGCAATACGACTACCTGCACAATTTACAGAAGCGGATGAAGAGCTACTTCGGCGAAGGCGTCGAATGGTGCGGCGAGATTCCGGAGGAACATGAGATCGTCTGGTACCGGCGCTTCTGGGTCAAACGTCCTGACGGCACCCCGACCGTCATTCACTATCTGAAGCCCTACGCCTACAACCCGACGCTCTTCAAGAAGAACCCGTCATTGGCTGCGCCCGGGAACATCTTCGTCAGCGCCGATCCGGAAACCGGCCGCCCCTTGGCCGAAGCACCGCTGGCCAGTCCGCCCACGAACCCGACCCATCTGGATGGAAACCGGCTCCTCGCATTGATCAGCGACGACCAGTCCCGCGAGCGGGCCCAACTGGCCATCAAGAAAGTGACGAAGATCGTGGAGGCGCCGGAGGGCAAGGAGTTTCCCCAGACGAGTACGGTCTTTCAGTGGTATGAATTGGAAGAGTTCGAAGCCTACCGGCATCTCGGTTATCTGATGGGCTGGGCCTATCTCTCGAAGCTGGAATTGTCGGAAGCCGAGCTCACGCCCGCGGCGATCTGCCGCAAGTTGTAGCGTTCACCCTCTAGCGGCGGGAAAAGCTATTCTGCACATGGTCGTCGAGGATATGGGCCAGTCGCTCACGATCTTCCGGACTGATCGACGAGATCGTTGCGCCGAACTTCGGGGACCGCACATGGACGACTTGGAGCCCGCAGGTCAATGTCCTGCCCTGTTCAAGGTCGATGACCAGCTGAAGCGCGTCCCCGTTCTTCACAAAGAGGCGGCTCTCAATCTTGACGCCGGTTTCGCTGACATCCAGCACTTTGCACGGTACCGAGAGCGACCCTCGCTGCAAACGGCCGGCACGGCTCACTTCGACGCGCGACCCTTTTCGTTTGAAACCCATAGCATCTCCTCCTACACCGGAAGCATAGCAAGAGACCGGACAACGCCCAAGGAAATTACTGAATAGCGCTAGAGCTTGTCGCCGAGGAGGGACCGAATCTCTTCCATCCGCTTTCGGTTCACGCCGAGATCCCCGTAGCCGGTCCGGGAGGCGGAGCGGAAGTGAACAGTCTTCGTCTCGTCGTCGAACAGAAACTCCACATCATCGACAAACCTGAGCAGCAGGCTGGTGAATTCGTAGTGCAGGTAGGACTCGTCTTCTTCGACGAGCCTGGTGCGGGACATGGCCTGAACAATGGCCTTGAGCGACTCCTTCGCCTCAGCCCGCGACTTGCGGTAACGAAACGGCGCGATGGCATGACTGTCATCCGTGGCCTGGGTAGACACGCAGTTGGGGCTGAATGGGCACTGTGCGAGTTGTCGCTGACTCATTGAGACCGAACAATACCCTCTTGAGTGACGGCCCGCAACCAGACCTCGCAAGTCAACACCGCATCGGCGGGAATCAGATCCGGAATGCCTTTGTCCCGATAGGCCAGGTGGGGGCTGATGCGGACCTTTCTGTAACCGCCGGCTTTCATACCTAGTAGCACGTGTTCGATCCCGGCGATGGCCTGGCGCTGGCCGAGTACGATCGTGTGGTCGATGAAGGTAACGCCGTCGACGACCCGGATCATTTCCTTTGGAACCTGCCTAGTCTGAAGATCATTCAAGGGAGCTTCATCACCCTAGTTCAGGAATATCCGCGCGTTATAGACGATGCGATCGCCCTTCTGTGCCTGCCGGCCGCCCCACTCCCGTTCTTCCAGTAACTTGGGTCCGCTCAGGCGCTTCATCAGTACGAAAGAGTCCTCAACGCAGTCGGTTGTTCGTTCCGCTGCTCGACCCGGACCGACACGCGCCCGACGACACGACCGTCTTCGGTTTCGACATCCACGCGCCAGTCGCCGGGATCGAGGCGCTGTTTGAAGGTGTATGCGCGATAGCCGCCTTCGCGGCCGCCTGAGATCTTGATGGGAATCCTGTCGGCATGGGTAAAGGGCTTGCTGCTGTTCGAACGGAAATACCAATGGTGGTAGACGGTCGTATCCAGTGCGACGGGCGCGAAGATCGCGGTGAAACAGTAGATGGGCTCGTCGGCGGGAAAGGGATTCTCGGAGCGCTTCCAGACTTCGTACCATTGGCGATCGTAGGTCAGGAGAAACTGATCACCCTGCCGCTGCACTTCGCGATAGATGCCGCCGAATTTCATCGAGAGCGGCACCGGAGGAATCCAGTTCAGAAAATAAAACCCCACCAGCAGCGCAATGAGCCCGAAGGCCGGAGCGGTGACGCCGACGGCCTCGCGCTTGGAGCGATCCGGATTGTTGCGATAGATCAAATGTACGACACGGAGCGTGACCATCGCGGTCAAGCCGGCGCCCGCGAGAAACACGACCATGTTCATCAGCCCGGTCATCACCGGGAGAAAGAACGTGAAGAAGGCGAAGCAGACCAGCGCATAAAGGCTGATCAACAGGCGCAAGCTGGACAGCCGATCGCGCAGAAACTCGTTCCCGACCAGCAACAGGATCAAGAGGGCAAAGAAGATCGCGCTGCTCGTCAGCGTCGCGCTGCGGGAATAGAAGATCGCATACGCGCTGAACAGCCCACCCAGCAGAAACTGCACCGCCATCGGGTAATAGGGCCTGGCGTGGAGCACCCACCGGCCAAAAGGCGAGAGGGAGGTCAAGTGCTCCCGATCCGGCGGCGGCTCAATCCCCAACCGGCCGGTCAACACGATGAGGACGCCTAAGAGCAATATATAGATCAGCAGCAACAGATTGTCCTGCAGCCGGTCGATCCGCGTCAGCGTGAGGGTGTCATAGGTGACGCCGGAGAGAAAAAACACCGCCGGCATGAAGGGCTTTGCGAGCAGCGATTGGACTTTCGCAAGCGGGCTCATGCCAACACTGTGCGAAATCCGAAGGGTTTCTTCAATGAAATTCTAGAATCGGAAGTCCCCTGGCCGTCAGACAAATGCGGGTAATGGGGCATACGCCACCGGATGGCCGATCAACCGCTCCAACCATGGCCCCATGGCCTCTTCCTTAAGCGGAGCCCGGTTCAGGCGGGCCTCGATCTGGAACTGCCCGTTCAGGCCGACGATACCGATGATCGCCGAGGCATCGTCCCCTTCGGGCAAGACCGCCTGCGTTTGAAATTCGCAGAGCGTGGCATACAAGCGGCCCTCCGGCTGGATCGCCTCCAACACTTCCGGCAACTCGTCCAACGGACAGTGGACCGAACAGCGATAGGCAAAGCGGGCGCCCGGGTCAATAGCGGCGAAATCAGTCAGCGCCTCTTCGGAAAATCCCGTCAGGTACGCCCTGACTCCGGCAGGCTCAGGCGTGAAGGTCGACGCCAGCTTGCTGGCCGGCACCAGAAACTCATACGCATCGGTCGTGTTGTACTCGAATTGGCAGGGCCCGAAAGCATCGGGCCAGGAGCAGAAAAACGGTGTCGCAGGATCCGCCGGACGCAGGATGACCTGGTCCTTCTCGATCAGCGTTTCGATCGGCAGTTCCAGAATCGTGATGGCATCGAGAAAGGCGGCCCGTCGTTCGTCCAACCATTCCGTGCGTTCGCCGTCCGCGCGCGTTTCCCCCGGTGTGATCACCTCCGTCGTCTGCAGACGGATGCGCAGGAAAGAATGGGCATGCCGGAACCCGAGCCAGAACATGCTGCGTTGTTCATGCCGCCGCAACGATTCACGAATGCGCCAGGGGTGGCTCACCGAACAGTAGGTGCCGACATCCTGATAACGTTGAAAGACGGTGTGGTAGGCGCCCGCCAGCAGGAAGAAGTCGCCCCGCCAGCCTTCGCGCACATGGACAAGCGTCACGTCTTCCGTGGCCCAGGGATCGAGCTGATCGAATTCGTCCGGCGCGGAGACGGTCCATTCCTCGACGTAACAGATCACATCCTGCGCGGGCACCGCCGGTTTGAGGCCCAGCGCGGCCAGCCGTTCGCCGACCGCCAGGACCTGGTTGAACGTCAGCGGAGTCGTTGTTTCCCAGCGCCGCTCACGCACTCTTTGGAGTCTCCCTCGTCGCCGCAGCGCTTAGCGCGCCGGTCTGAGCGCCCTGTCAGAAATCATCGTATCCGCGATAAACCGGTCGATGCCGTCTTTCAAGGTCGCCGTCAGCAACTCCTGCACATCTTCCTCGGCAAACCAGAAGACCGTGGTGCTCTGCGCGCCTTCGACGCTCCGGATCGTCGTACTCTTGTCGCTCAGGTTCTGCGCCTGCACGCTCAGCTTGTTGCTGGTATTGATTACTGTCGAAAACACCCGGCTCTTGGCCGTCGCGGAAAACTCCTGGACCTGTCCGGTGATCACAATATCCGCATCCGGCACCAGCGAGCTCTGGCCGACTTGCACCTTCCATGGGCGCCCCCGCCATCCGCGGCTTTTCAGCCGGTCCGCCAGGGCCTGGGCGATGGCCTCTCCCGGACGCTCCCCGGCTACATTGAACACCGTCACACCGCCCCAGAGGTGCGTGCGCTGCCCGATTCTGCTCTTGTCGGCTCGGCGATCTTCAAAGGGCTCAATCACAATCTTGACCGGCTCTTGCTCCTGGGAAGCCACCGCCATAACCGGCGTCCGGACGTCGAGATAACGGGTGTCCCCCTTCCCGACACATCCGACCGTCAGCGCTATCCCCCCGATCAAGCCCATTCCAATGACAGACTTCAGCATCATTGATTTCACAGACGCCTCCTCACGCTATACAGATGTTGTGCGCCGACGCTGGCCCAGTCTACCCAAGTTGGCATCCGGAGACAATTCCCGAACACCGGTCGTCAGGTGGTCACAATGGGCAGTATCGAACGGAACGTCTCCCGGCTCAGTTCGGGAAGCATGCCGGCCTGCAGCCTGGCATCCGTCATCGGCACGAACCGCACGATCTTGATGAACCGCCGCTCAGCCAGCACAGACGCGATCTGCGCCTTGCGGTCGTGTGTGACCGGCAGGGTATAGCCTTCCCCGCGCTTCCACTCCCACAAAGTCGGGGCCAGCGACAACTCCAATTCATGCCCCGCCACCTGATGAAACCGGTCGACGAGATTCTTCTTGTACTGTTTGATGCTGTCCCCTTCGAGAATCAACGCGCAGGCCAGATGATGGCCCCACCAGAACAGAGTCCGGTAGGTACACTTGTTCGCTCCGTCGAAATGCTTGGGGTAATCGAGATACTGGTAGGGAAACGATTCGAGATGCTCGCCCTTCACAAACTGGTGCGCGCGAGGATTGAACCCCGGCGGCGTGACCAGACTGGCATGGCTCAACTCTTCCGCCAGCCCCGCATACGTTGCATCGAGCTGGGCCCGCACCTTCGCCGAGATCCGCTCTTTCTTGCGAAAGAATTGCGCATCCGCCACAAGGGCAGCCTCTTCATCGGTCAACGAAAGCGGAACCGTCATGCGTAGTAGAGGGGGAAACCGTAAAAATATCGGTGCGTTACTTATTGTGTGTTTCAAAAACGGAGACGGCGAGATCATAGTGACAGCGACAGTCCGCACACCTGATCAACACCCGGTCTTCAAACACATCCATCTCGCGCAAGGACAGCGCCGGTCGATGGGCCGCAATACAGGCCTCAAGCTTCGCTAGTGCCTCAGCCTCACCGGCAACGACAGAAGCCGGTGCTTCCGGCTGGCTCTGCATCGCCGATGCCTGAGCTACCACGGAAGCACATTGCAGATGATGCGCCGACCGGCAGGAACTGCACAGCAGCACGACCGTGCGATCGTCGGCGATCCGCTTCACCGTGACACAGAGCGGATGGACCGACCAGCATTGCTGGAGAAACGCACCGCTTCGAATCACTTGAGCCATTCTCTATCCTCTGCCGATCATACCTGCCAACAGGATGCTCAAAACGGCCACCCAGCAAGGCCGCAGCACGCGAAGAGGCGAAGCGTACTCTCTGCAGTACGTTGAGTCTCTGGCGCTGCGAGAACAACGCTGGCGGACGTTTTCAGCATCCTGTTAGAGCTTCCACAAAGCGAACATCACGAGAATACCGACCAGATAGGGGATCACGCAGGAATAGAGCAGCACGGACTTCGCCCGTTCCGGTGAGGCCTGGCGCGCGAGCTGTTCCTTGTAGACGAACTCGTAGGAGAGAATCACGACCGTGAGCGTCAGCGCCAGCGTGCGGCTTGTCCGCGGCCAGGTGTACTGGCCGCTGATGATGAAATTCGACGTAAAAAACCCCGCGAACAGCAGGACCAGCGGAGCCAGCGCCAGCCGGATCGTTTCAGAAAAGTAGGCATGCCAATCGGTACGGGATGGCACTTGATTCGACGGGGAATTGGAGGTCACGACCCGACGGCAGCCGGAGTCTCGTCCTTCGCGGGCGAAGGAGAGGGGGTGCCCTCTTGAGCCGCGCGGCAGGTCTTGCATACGCGCGGGCGGGCTTTCAGAAACGATACTTTGCCGCTGGCGAGACAGCTGTAGTGGACGAACTCGTCGCAGAGAGCGCAGCGAGACCAGCCGCCGGTGAAGAAGGTCTTATTCCGATAGAGCCCTTCGTTGCACACCTTACAGTTCCGGGGTTCGATCCCCAGCAACATCGGCTCCCAATCTCCGCCGCCTTTTCGAATACTCATAGTGGTGGAAGTATAGCGAAGCGGCCGGAGGAAAAACAAGGCAGTCAATCCTACGCTGAAATGGAATATGTATGGCTTCAAATAGTTTGGATTGATATGTTACTAATGACTGAACTGCCTGATAGGCTTATTCATTTATTGGAATCTTGCATCTTGATCAGCAAGCACGATCCGAAACACCTATTAATCATTTACCTCTGGGCCCATTTCGTACTTACAGCCGGAGGTTGCAATAATTACGCTGGTCTGTACCTAACCGCAACCACGATGCACCCTGACGCCGTGACAACATCTACTACGAAATCACTGAATCCATCACGAAACAGTGTCGAGAACATTCCTACGCTTACTCCGCTACATCAGGCCGTACGAGGAGGCCATCTGAGCTATGCGGAATCCCTCATTCGTAGTGGCGCCGATGTCAATCAACAAAGTGCAACAGGGAAGACGCCACTTCACTTTTCGGTTCTTGCCAACGATGCCAGAATGACCACAATCCTTCTGCATAATGGTGCACGGATTGACATCAAGGATGACAGCGGTAGGACTCCAATGGACTACTGGGAAAGCGACGGGAACTTGGAGGTCCTTGAGCTTCTTCAGAAAGCAGATGTTTCTCATCGTCCGAAGTAATCCTGACACTCTCCCCTGTTTGACTCACTCCAGCCTCTTTGTTACTCTCCGCGCAGAGTTCCGATTTATCTCGCGGAGAGTCACTTTATCCCCATGAATATCAAAGATTATCTCGAACAGAAGCGGATTGCAGTCGATCGCTTCCTGGATGAAGTGAGCCCCCCGGCCACGACGCCGCCGACGACGTTGCACGAGAGCATGCGCTATAGCCTCATGGCTGGCGGGAAGCGGGTGCGACCGATTCTGACGATCGCCGCGGCGGAAGCCTTAGGGACGACACCCCCGGGATTGATGGCCGTCGCCTGCTCGCTGGAATTCATCCATACCTATTCGCTCATCCACGACGATTTGCCTTCGATGGACAACGACGACTTCCGCCGCGGGAAGCCGACGAATCACAAGGTCTACGGCGAAGCGATGGCGATTCTCGCCGGCGATGCCCTGCTGACGATGGCGTTCGATCTCTGCAGCCGGCCCGATCTAATGAAGGGCTGCGATCCCGCGCGACAGGTCCGCTTGATTCAGGAACTGGCCTACGGCTCCGGCAATGTGGGGATGGTCGGCGGCCAGGTCTTCGACATTCAGGCGGAGAACAAAGACATCGACCTCCCGACCTTGCAGAACATCCACAAGCACAAAACCGGCATGCTGATGCGAGCCGCCGTACGCATGGGCGCCATCGCCGCCGGAGCGACCGACCGGCAGCTGGACGACATGACGGGCTACGCCGAGGATATCGGCCTGGCCTTCCAGATCGCCGATGATGTGTTGAATGTGACCGGCACGCGTGAAGAACTGGGCAAGAACCCCAATACGGACGCCGAACGCGGCAAGAAAACCTATCCGACCTTTTACGGCGTGGACGGCGCGAAGAAACTGGCGGACGACTGCGTCGCGCGCGCGATCAATCGGCTGTCGTCCTTCGGCCCGTCGGCCGATCCGCTCCGCGACATCGCGCGGTATATCACCTCGCGGAAAAACTAGTGCTGGGTGCTGAGCGATGAGTGCTGAGTTCCGCATAAAACCTTCTCATCGGTTCTTACCTCAGCACTTAGCACTCAGCACCCAGCACTTCTTATGAAAGCTCTCGTCACAGGCGCAACCGGATTTGTCGGCGCGGCAGTCGTCCGAGCCTTGATCAAGACCGGCGTCGAGGTCCGTGTGTTGGCCCGCCGTGACAGCGACTTCTCCAATCTGCAGCCATTCAAGATCGACGGCGCCTACGGCGACCTGCGTGACAAGGAATCGCTGCGCAAGGCCCTCGCCGGCTGCGGGCAGCTGTACCACGTCGCCGCACACTACGCACTCTGGGCCAGGAATCCGGCGATCTTCTATGATGTGAATGTGACCGGCACAAAAAACCTGATGGAAGCCGCGCGGGATGTCGGCACGGAACGCATCGTCTATTGCAGCACCATCGGCGCAATCGGATTGCCACCGGGCGGAGGACTAGGCACCGAAGACACACCTGTGTCGCTTGAGCAAATGGCCGGCCACTACAAGCGGTCGAAGTATCTCGCCGAGCAGGAAGTCCTGACGCTGGCAAAGCAGGGGCTGCCGGTCGTGATCGTGAACCCCAGCGCGCCGGTCGGCGAAGGCGATGTGAAACCGACCCCCACCGGGCAGATGATCGTCGAGTTCATGAAAGGCCGGATGCCGGCCTATATCGAAACGGGCATGAACATCGTCGATGTGGACGACGTGGCTGCCGGCCACCTGCTGGCCATGCAGAAGGGGCGGATCGGCGAGCGCTATATTCTCGGCACGAAGAATCTGATGCTGCGGGATATCTTCGAGATCCTGAGCCGCTTGACCGGCGTCCCGATGCCGTCGGTGAAACTTCCGCGCGAGCTCATTCTGCCTCTCGCGTATTTGAACCTGGCTTTTTCCTGGGCCACCGGCATCCCCCCGCGCATTCCGTTGGAGGGGGTGAAGATGGCCAAATACAAGATGCACTACGATTGCAGCAAGGCCATTCGTGAACTCGGGATCCCGCAAACACCGCCGGAAGTCGCCTTGGAGAAAGCGGTGCGATGGTTTCGCGACCACAAGTACGCCTAAAAAAGCAGTCAGCTATCAGCATTCAGTTCTGAGCTGACGGCTGATGACTGAAAGCTGAGAGCTTTTCCATGGATCCTCTGATTCTTTTTTTCAAAACCATCCTCTTCCGTCCCTACGTCTTTGTCTTTCTGGCAGCCTTTCTGTTTACCGCAATCCGTCTCATCGGCTGGCCGCGGACCTGGCGTTTCTGGCTGATCAGCTGGGCGACCGCGTTCATCTGCGAATACTCCTCGACGCGCAACGGCATACCCTTCGGCTGGTATCACTACAACGGCTCGACGGTCGGACAGGAATTGTACTTTTCCAATATTCCGTTCATGGATTCGATCTCATTCAGTTTTCTGCTCTACGCGGCCTATTGTGTCGCGCTCGGCCTGTTGCTGCCGATCGATTACACCGCCAACACATCCTTGCCCCTCCGGTCGCTGCGCTTCGACCTGGCCGCGCGCACGAACTGGCGCCTGTGGCTCCTGACGGCCGGCCTGTTCGCCTTCATTGACATGGTCATCGATCCGGTCGCGCTCCGCGGCGATCGCTGGTTTCTCGGCAAAATCTACTACTACCCCGATCCCGGCTGGCACTTCGGCGTGCCCTTCGCCAATTATTGCGGATGGGCCGTCGTCGGGTTGATCTCTCTCGCTGTCTACTTTCCGCTCGACCGCCGGTTACCGGCACTGAATGTCCGTCCCGCTGCCTCCGTGACACCCAGAATCCTGCTTGGAATCGGGCTCTACTATGGCGTGCTGGCCTTCAACCTTGCGATGACGTTCTGGATCGGCGAGCCCTTCATGGGCCTGAGCGGCCTGCTCATGCACTTGCCGGTTGTTGTGTTGCTCGCCTCTCGCCTGGTTGTGACATCGCGGCACCCTGCCGGCTCGTAGTCGTTGGCAATTCCGCAGCAGACTTTGTATAGTGACTGGCGCGTATGAAAGCCAAATTCATCGGTGCGGTCATTATTCTGATTGTGGGCGGACTGGCGTTGCTGGGCTGGTTCGGCTATCAATCGTTCACGACCGGATTCAGCGCCAAAGCTGAGCCCAATCCGCTCGAAGTCTTGATGGCCCGGCAGGTCCGCTACCTGGCGATTCCTCTTGAGCACCGCAATAAACCAAACCCTGTGCCCGTAACTCCGGACGTGTTGCAGGATGGATTAGCCCATTTCGCCGATCACTGCGCCACCTGCCATGCAAACGACGGCAGCGGGCAAACGCCCATCGGCAAGAATGTCTATCCGAAAGCGCCGGACCTGCGCGAATCACCGACCCAAAACATGTCGGACGGCGAACTCTTCTGGGTGATTCACAACGGTATTCGCTTTACGGCGATGCCGGCTTGGGGCGAAGGCGATCCCGAGCAGGATTTGGACAGCTGGAAATTGGTGCATTTCATTCGCCATCTACCCACACTCACGCCGCAGGAATTGGAGACGATGAAGTCGCTCAATCCCAAGTCGCAACATGCGGCCGACGAGGAAGCGGCCTTCGATAAATTTCTCCAGGGCGATGACTCCGCTGGGACGACGGCAGGATCCGGCCATCATCATTAATACTTTTCATAAGGAGCTGGCGCTTACATGGTTCGACACCTTTTATTAGCCTTCGCACTCCTCTTCGCCTCCTCTACGGTCTCGGCCCACGGCTCGGGCCAGCATGTGCTGGGCACCGTCACCGCGATCGACGGTACCCACATCGAAGTGAAAACGCCCAAAGGCGCGATGGTCTCCGTGCAACTGACCAAGCAGACGCACTTCAAGGAAAAGGGCAACCCGGCATCGGCCGCGCCGCCGGTGGTCGGCGATCGCGTGGTGATCGAAGCGACGAAGGACAAAAAGACATTGACGGCCACCGAGGTGCATTACTCGGCGGCGAAGAAAGCGGCGGCCGCCGCCGCTCCCCCGGCGCCCGCGGCACAATAGAGGTTCCGCCCGGTATGGAGAGGATCCAGATATCCCGATTCGCTCAGGCCTCACCCTTTCACGGAGGGCTGCGGGCCGCGCTCACCCGGGTCGTGACGACCGGCATTGCGGTCTTTCTCGCCGTGGCCATCGTACCCGGCATCGAAGCCTCGACCCTGGCAGCAGGCGTGGCTGCTGTCCTGGTACTGACGTTTCTGAATCTCATCCTGCGACCGATCCTCCTGGTGCTCACGCTGCCGCTGATCGTCCTGTCGCTGGGACTGTTCCTCGTGGTGGTGAATGCCCTGCTGCTGGAATTCACCGCCTATCTCGTGAAAGATTTTACGGTGGCGGGATTCTGGCCGGCCGTAGGCGGCGCGCTGGTCATCAGCATCGTCACCAGCATCCTCAACGTGCGGAGGCTCGAACCGCCGCCGGTCGAACAGGTCATCATCGAGCGCCGCGCCCCGAAGATTATCAATCCAGACTAACCCCTTCGCGCGCTTCGGATTTGCATCACTCCGCTATCGTTGCTAGAATGCGCTCCCTTAATTGAGAACGCTATCCATGACCATGCCCGCGACGCAATCGAAACAGAACGCTGAAACCCATTTACAACGGACGTTGAATACGGCCCTGAATGAATTGGGGACGGACTCGGCGCTCGCCGCCATTTTCCATCAAGAGCAAGGCCCGCTCGTCAGTCATGCGTCCCGCGGCTTTACCCCGCGCGATGTGCAAGCCATCCTGCGGACGCTCTCGACCCAGGCGGCGGCGGTTCAGACCGCACCGCAGGATCAGGAGGCCGGCCGCACCGTCCGCCTGCGCCTCATTACGCCGGGCGCCAAATCGCTCCTCGGCATGCCGCTCCGCCACCGCCAGCGCACGTACGGCTTTCTGATCATCGCGCGAAAAGAGAACGCCACCTTCGCCAAGAAAGAAAAGGGCCTGATCGAACAGGCCGGCGACGACATTACCAAAGCGCTGGAGCGAGAAGGCCTGTTCGACATGAACGTGGTCCTGAGCCGCCCGTATGTCTCACGCGAGCCGGCACCGGCCGCACCGCCAGTCTCCGAGATCTTTTCGGCACCAACCGCGCAATTCACGCCTGAGCTGGAAGAAAAAATCGTCAAGGTTCTGGAAGAGGCGAACCAATACACCACCTACGACAGGGCCTGGGCCTGTTATTACGATCCGCTGGCGGGCAGCATGGAAGTGCTCGGCGTCGCCGGCGATCAGAAGAGCGAAAAAGACAGCAAGAAAGACATGCGCGCCGGCCACCGGCTCACGCTCGACAGCTCGGCCTCCGGATGGGCTGTCCGCCACCGGAAACCGCGGGTCGACCATGACCTGGCCTCCACCCAGGGGCGCTTTCTGGACCATAAGCATCTCTATAAAGACCGGTTCGTCTCCTCGCTCGTGGTCCCGTTTTTCGTCCGCGGACAGGTCGGGGGAACGTTGACCCTCGGGTCGAAAGAAGCCGGACGCTACCAAGCCACCGATGCCCGCACCCTGGAACCGATCATTCTCAAGCTGGCCGACCTGCTTCAGGCGCCTCCGGCCCCGGTAGCAGTCCCGGCAGCCCAACCCGAAGCCGGATCCGAGAACGCCGCCGTTCCCGTTGCGGCGCCGACGATCCTGGAGCCGGTCATCCGCAAGCAGGAGAGGCAGGCCGCCATCGGAGAATTCAGCGCCTTCCTCGCCACGGAAATCCGGGAACCGATCGGAGCCATCCGTTCCCAGCTGGAAGAAGTGACCGCCGAAGGCATTCTTGATTTTGACCCGCAAACCCGCGTCGAAAACGCCATGCGTGATTTGATCCGGGTCGAAGCCATCCTGAATGAAATTCTCGATTTCGCGAAGCCACTCGAACTGAACCGGCGCCTCTGCCGCATTCCCGAAGTGCTCGAAAGCGCGCTGGTGGTGGTGGGCACCGATCTGGAAGTCACCCGTATTCAGGTCACTAAAGATTATGCGACCCAGATCGCCCCGGTGCGCGGCGACGAAGCGAAGCTGCAGCAGGTGTTCTTGAGCATCTTCAAGAATGCCGGCGAGGCCATGACGCCCGGCGGCCACCTGCACATTCAGGTCACGCAACATCGCGCCGGCCGCGGCATCGAAGTGCAGATCCTGATCAAGAACGACGGCGCTCCCATCCCAGAGGAAATTCTCGACAAGGTCTTCGAGCCGTTCTTTACGACGAAACGCTCAGGGACCGGTCTGGGTCTCGCGACCGTCAAAAAGATCATCGAAGAGCATGGCGGATCGATCGCCATTGCCAGCGCCCCCGGCGAAGGGACCACGCTGACGATTCGCCTCCCCGGGGTCAGCCGGGGTCCGGCTTTCCGCCACCGCGGGCGGGGACGACGGCCAGCTCGCCGTCCTACGGCCTAGGACGGCCACAGCACTCTACTACCCGGCCGCCGCTCGGGATATCCCCGTCGAGACATTCCTGTCACGCCGCTGTCATTTCAACGTGATAGGACAATTCGCGCCTGAATATCAGTCCTCGCTTTCTCACTTGACAGGGATACCCCCCCATCGCTATGATCGCGGCCACTTGATTCGGCCTAAGAATTTAACTGTTCTTAAACGTATTTTCTCCAGTCACCATTTTTCAAAGGAGTAGGGTATGAAGCTCGTACTCGGCACTATTGCGACGTTGTCCGGTGTGCTTTTCACGTTGTCGTTGGCCTCTGCCAACCCCGCATTGCTCCCCAAGCATGAGGGGTACCCGATGAAGAACAGTGGAAGCCCCGTCACTGGCCAGCCCACCGCCAATGACCCGGGTCAATCCGATGCCCGCGGCGAAGCGACCCTGCTCAAGTCAGCAAACTCCATCAAGCACGAACATCAGTCTTTGACAAAGACCGACAATGCCCGGATCACCGAGGGACAGGGTGCAGGCCGTCTCCCGAACGTGCAAGGGCCTCAGATCAAGATTGCGCCTCCGGTGACCTCCGCCACCAAGATCGGCGCCGATCGCAAGATCGAATAGTCTAAAAGAGCTCGAAGGATACAGCGGGGTCGTCGTAGCAATACGACGACCCCGTTTCTTTTTGTCCACCTCACTGATCCGACGTGTGACTCCCGGCGCTTCAGTGCCTCGACTTCGTGCTCAAAGCCGTCTGCAATCGAAACCGCCAGGGCTTCCTAGCCCACTCGCCGGCATAGTCGACACCGATCCTGGAAAGCGCCGCAACCTGCCTGCGTAAGATCCGTCCTCCTCGATCCTCAAACCAGAGAGACTCCTGAGCCGTCAGATCAATCCGGTTCAAACTCCGGTCGATCTGCAACGCGCGGCAGAGCCGCCCCGGACCGTCAATCAGCACCCCGTCGACTTCGATCGCACGGATCAACACGGCCGCCGGAAACTCTTCCCGTTCAGTCACGACATTCAAACAGTGATACATCCCGTAGATGAGATACACGTAGGCGACCCCGGCGGCATTAAACATGACGTCCGTTCGCGGCGTCCTCCCTTTCGATGCATGGCAGGCCTTATCCGCAGAACCGACATAGGCTTCGACTTCAATAATCCGCCCGGCCGTCTCCTGACCATCAATAGAACGCACAAGATATTTTCCGACGAGCGACCGTGCCACAGTGAGAGTCGGACGATTAAAATAGTCTCGCGGGAGCAGCTTATGCCTTGTATTCATATGGCCTAACTATACAGTTGCTCAAAACGCTCTTCCAACAAGGCCGCAGGCGACGCACGAACCGGAGAGGCGTACCCTCTTGGGTACGTTGAGGATTTGTGCGAGCCGAGAACGCCGTTGGAGAGCGTTTTCAGCAACCTGTCAAAAGTACCAGGCCAGGCCGCCCATGACCATCCGCGGATTCCCCGGCACGAAGTGAATATCCTGCACGGCCGCCGCTTCGTTGCGCAACTGAGAGGAGAAGGCAAAGGTGGCCTGCTCCCATTTCGTGTTGAATAAATTCTGAATGAACAGGAACGCCTCCATCCGCCCGTGGGACAGCTTGATCGGCAATTGGTACCGCTCCGATAAGTCGAAGTCGATCCAGGCCGGCGACTTGATACTGCGGTCTTCGATCAACGGCCGTACCCCGAGGTAGGTCGCCTGTAGTTGTGAGGTCAGGCCTTCCGGCCACTTTAAGAGAAGCGCCCCGTAGGCTGTCACTTCAGGGGCCAGAGGAATGGCATCGCCGTTGCGGAACTCCGCCTTGGTCCAGGTCACGCTCCCGTTGAAGTACAGCGGTCCCCACATCTGCCCGCGAGCGGCGACTTCTACGCCTTCCCGTGTGGTCGCCCCGCGGATCTCCGTCGTGCCTTCGTCGCCGACAAAGACGAGCTCTGATTTTAGATCGAGACGCCAGAGCGTCGCGATCAATTCCATGCCGTCGGCGCCGAAGGGTTTCGACCGGACACCGACTTCATAGCTCCTGGCCCGCGCAAGCGGCGAGGAGCCTGGCGACACGGCCGACCTCGCATCGTTGCTATGGTACCCCTCCCCGTAGTTCGCGAAGAACTCGGTGCCGACCCAGGGGCCCAGAATCAGATTCATCTTCGGCAGCACCACGCCGGAGCTCTTCCGTCCAGCTGGCTGTTCCGCACAGGTTGCGCAGCGATTGCGGACATCGAAGGTAAAGGTTTCGCTGCGAAGCCCTCCGGCCAGCCGGAGCCAGTCCGTCGGCTGAACCTCGGCCTTGATGAAGGGCGCATAAGAGGCTTCCAGAATGTCGCTGTCCGTCGTCACCCCCGTCACCGCCCGCCTCGTTTGTGTGCCAAGCCTGGCATGAATGTCGTCCACACGGCTTTGTACGCCGATCGTTCCGATACTGGGGAGCCCGAACACTTCGCCGCGCTGCTTGTAGCCCAGATCGCCGCCATACATCACGCGACGGTCCGCCTGGACGATACCGTCGCCGTTGACCGGATCGTTCTGAAAGAAGGTGAAATTCGTATAGAGGTCGAGCCGGTAGTACTGCGCATAGGCGTTCGCGAAGAACTGCCCGCCCGTCGTAGTGTCGTAGTGATATTTCACATGCGCCGTCGTACGCATCGTCTTGCCGCCTTCCGACGGATCGACGGCGTCGAACCGGTCGAGCGTCCCGTCGTTCACCGCCCGCAACGGGATCTCCCCCGAGGCATTCCAGTGCGCCTGATGAAAGGTGGTCTTGAGACTGAGCTCGTCCCGGCCGGTCAGATTCGTCGTCACCTTGCCGAACAGATTGGCGCGGAAGTACCGGTTGTCGTTTTGAAACGGCCCGTTCGTAAAATAGCCTTCGGCGGCAAACAAGGTGCGGACCTTGTCTTTGGTCGGCGAGAACATGAGGAGGTAGCGCTGCGTATCGAATTGCCCGCCCGCCCCCTGCGCCACGCCTTCCTTGACCATCTCGCGTGTCTTGAAATTCACCGCACCGGCCGTGGCGAAATCGCCGTACTCCGGCAGATAGGCGCCTTTGTTGACCTCCAACCCTTCGATGGTTTCGGGAATAATGAAATTGAGATCGGTATAGCCCTGTCCATGCGCATGGGAGCGCATATTGACCGGCATACCGTCGGCAAAGAAGGCGACGTCGGTGCCGTGATCGGCGTCGAAGCCACGCAGAAAATATTGATCGGCTTTCCCCGCTCCGCCGGAATGTTCTACAGCCAGAAAGCCGGGAATCAAACGCAGCACCTGGGCCGGACGGCCTTGGGGTTGAAGGAGATATTCCTTGTCGGGGATGAATTGCTGAGAAGAAGCCGCCACCGGCCGCTCGCCGATGACGGAGACTTCCGGTATTTCGAGTTCTGGGGCATCAGGATCATGTGCATGCGCCGGAAGGACGGCAAGCACCGTCATGCAACCCACCGCCACAAAAGCATTCCGGGAAATCACGCGAGGCTCAACTCAAGCTCTTTCCCGTGGTGGTCATGGTCAATTTGCCGTGCTTCACGCCTTTGACGCTCACCAGGGCGTCGGCGATCTTGCGGATCTCCGAGCCTTTCCCCTTCACCACCAGCACTTCCAGACAATGGTCGTGGTCCAGATGCACATGCATGCCGGACAGAATCTTTCCGTGATAGTCGTGCTGGATATCGGTGAGCTTGCTTGTCAGGTCGCGCACATGGTGATCGTAGACGAAGGTGATCGTGCCGACCGTTTCTTTATTTTGATCCCACTCCTGACCGACCAGATTATCGCGGATCAGATCGCGCAGAGCTTCCGACCGGTTGGTGTACTTCCGCCGCTCGATGTGTTGATCGAATGCATCCAGCAGATGATGATCAAGAGACACGCCGAAACGAACCAGCTTTTTCATACTCCTCCAGTGTTACGATTTTTCAGAACGTAGCACTGGAGGAACGGGCTCGTCAAGACAGGGCCTCACTCACGATCGGACTGTCCCCCAGAATGAAGGCCGAGACCTACTCGGCCTGAATGGGGATGTACATGGCGTTGCCCTGGCGATTCACCAGCAGGAGCGCGAGGTCGGTCGGCTTGAGAGGATCGGCGAGACGCTGGAAGGCGGCAAAATTGTGGATGGGCTGGCGGTTGAGTTCGAGAACCACATCGCCCGGTTGCAGCCCCGAGGATTCGGCCAGGCTGCCCTCTTCGATATCGGTGACCACCACACCGCTGTTCACGGCCAGGTCCATCTGCCGGGCGAGCGGCGGAGTCACATCGTCGAAGACCACGCCCGTCAGCGGATGCGCGGTGGAGGCAGCCGCGGACGCGGTCTGGCTTTTCTTCGCCCGTTCACGAGGCGCTTCCTGCACCGTCAACTCCGCCTGATAGGCCTTGCCGTCACGAATGAGGTCCAGGCGATGCTTGCTGCCGATCGGCGATTGCGCCACGAGGTTGCGCAGCTGCCCGCTGTCCATCACGTCGCGGCCGTCGAACCGTACGACGACATCGCCGCGCTTGAGCCCGGCCCGCTCCGCCGACCCCTTCGCTTGCAGGTCGGTGACAATCGCCCCTTTGACATCCGGCAGGCGAAAGATTTTTCCAAGAGAGGGCGTCACGTCCTGGGTCGAGGCCCCGAGAAATCCGCGGACGACACGGCCGGTCTTGATCAAGCTCTGCATGGCAGCCCGCGCCATGTTGCTCGGAATCGCAAACCCGACGCCGACACTGCCGCCCGTCGGACTCGCGATGGCTGTATTGATCCCGACGAGTTCACCATTGACGTTGACCAGGGCGCCGCCGGAATTTCCCGGATTGATCGGCGCATCGGTCTGAATGAAATCCTCGAAATCCGCCACCCCCACATCGGCCCGCCCCACCGCACTAACGATCCCGAAGGTGACCGTCCGGCTCAGTCCAAGCGGGTTGCCGATGGCCAGCACAAATTCCCCGACGGCCAGCGTGCTGGAGTCCGCCCAGGGCACCGTCGGAAGATTCGTGGCGTTGATTTTGACGACAGCCACATCGGTCTTCGGATCGGTGGCCACTACTTTCCCTTTATATTGCCGCCGGTCGGCCAGAATCACTTCCACATCCACCGCATCGGCAACGACGTGGTTGTTCGTCACGATATAGCCGTCCGGCGAAACGATCACACCGGAGCCCTGCCCGTACTGGCGGCGCGCCGGCGGCTCCTTGAACAAACCGAACGGGAGCGTTTCGTCGCTGAACGCCTGATCGCGCACCATCACCGTGGAGGCGATGCTCACGACGGCGGGAATGACCTTGATCGCCGTAGCCTTGACTTGATTTTGCAGATCGTGCCCGTTAGCCACGGGCAGCAGGTGGGTCACTGCCTGCCCGGGTACGGCAACGAACAGGATTCCCGCGAGCAACCCCGCGCTCCATATCATCTTCAATGTCGATCGATTCATAGCAGTATTTCGCAGCGACCTATTTATCCGGAACCGGTGAAATGCCGTGGCCAGCGTACCATGCAGAGATGAAGGGCGCACTTATAATTCGATATGCCGCAGCCGGAGCGCGTTCGAAATGACCGACACCGAACTGAAGGTCATCGCGGCACTGGCGATCATGGGACTCAACAACAGCCCGGTGAAGGGATACAGCACGCCGGCCGCGATCGGGACACCCAGCAGATTGTAGGCAAAGGCAAAAAAGAGATTCTGCCGGATGTTCCGCATCGTCGCCACGCTCAACTGGCGAGCCCGAACCAGCGCCTGCAGATCGCCCTTCACGAGCGTCATCCCCGCGCTCTCCATGGCCACATCGGCGCCGGTCCCCATGGCAATCCCGACATCCGCCATGGCCAGCGCCGGTGCATCGTTCACCCCGTCTCCCGCCATCGCGACGACGCGACCGCTCGCTTTCAGCTGGCTCACGATCCGGCCTTTGTGCTCCGGCAACACCCCGGCACGGACATCGTCGATCCCGAGTTGCTTCGCTACCGCCTGCGCGGTTCGTTCATGGTCGCCGGTCACCATCACCAGCGTCAATCCGCTCTCTTTCAACCGGCGCACCGCCTCAGGCGTCGAGGCCTTGACCGGATCGGCTACCCCCAGCAATCCGGCCACCTTCCCGTTGACCCCGACGAAGATCACCGTCTGCCCGTTCTGACGAAGTGACTCGGCCTCTTCATCCAGCACAGTCAGACTGTGGCCGGATCCGCCGAGGGATTCCCGAAGAAAATCCGCCGTGCCGGCCACCACCGCCTGGCCATCGATAGAACCGGACACACCCTTTCCGGTCTTGGACAGAAACTGCTGCACAGGGGACAACGTCAGTCCCCGCGACCGCGCACCGGCAAGAATCGCCGCCGCAAGCGGATGCTCGCTTCCCTGCTCCAGGCCGGCCGCCAGGCGGATCACGTCCCCGTCGCTGAACGGCGGCATAAACCGGACAGAGACGAGCACCGGCTTTCCCTCCGTGAGCGTCCCGGTTTTGTCAAAGACGATCGTATCCACCTTCCCCAGCACTTCCAGCGCCTCCGCTTTCTTGACCAGCACACCGGCCGTAGCACCACGGCCCGTGCCCACCATAATAGACATCGGCGTCGCGAGCCCCAAGGCACAGGGGCAGGCGATGATAAGCACCGCCACGGCATTGACCAGCGCATAAGCCAGCCTCGGCTCCGGCCCCCACACGATCCAGGCGAGAGCGGTCAGCACTGCGGCGGCCACTACCAGCGGTACGAAGTAGCCGGCGGCGGTATCCGCCACCCGCTGAATCGGCGCCCGGCTCCGTTGCGCGTCGCTGACCATCTGCACGATACGCGCGAGCAGCGTGTCTCGACCGACTTTTTGTGCCTGCATCAGCAGGCTGCCCGTGCCGTTCATCGTGCCGCCGGTGACCGGCGCGCCGACTGTTTTTTCCACCGGCATCGATTCACCGGTAATCATGGACTCATCGACGGCAGACCCGCCATCGACCACGATGCCATCGACGGGAATCCGTTCTCCCGGCCGCACACGAAGCCGGTTGCCGACCTGCACCTGATCGAGAGGGACGTCAATTTCCCGTCCATCCCGCACCACCCGCGCCGTCGACGGTGCCAACCGCAGTAGTCCTTTGATGGCTGACGAGGTCTGGCTCCGCGCGCGAAGCTCCAGGATCTGACCGAGCAGCACCAGGACCGTGATCATCGCGGCGGCTTCGAAGTACACCGCCACGCCGCCGCCGTGTTGATGGAAAGAGGCCGGCAGCCCCCCGGGAATGACCGTCCCGATCATACTGAACCCATAGGCGGCGCCGGTGCCAACGGCGATCAAAGTAAACATATTGGGAGCCCGGTTGACGATCGACGCCCAGCCACGCTGGAAAAACGGGAACCCGCCCCACACCACCACCGGCGTCGCCAGCAGCCACTGCGCCCAATTCAGCCCTGCGCCGCCCAGCCACCGATGCAACGGCTGCCCCGGAACCATATCCGACATGGCCAAGATCATCACCGCGACGGCGGGGCCAAGACTCCACCGGAACCGCCGGCTCATGTCGTCGAGCTCCGGATTCGGCCCCTCCTCCATCGTCACAATTTTTGGTTCCAGCGCCATTCCGCAAATCCGGCAGGCCCCCGGCTTGGACTCAAGAATCTCGGGGTCCATCGGGCAAATGTATTCGACTACTCCGCCAGCAGGAATGGAAACGACAGGGGCAGGACGCCGGTCCGGCGGCAACAGGTAATAGGCCGGATCGTTCTTGAACTTCGTCAGGCAGCTCGTCGCACAGAAATAATAGGTCTTCCCTTCGTGGACATGCGAACCGGCAGCGGTCTCAGGCTGCACCGTCATGCCGCACACCGGATCGAGCGCACCGCCGGCCCCAGGCGCCGGCGGCATCATCATGGGAAGCGGCTTGCGTGTCGTGGAAGCGGCGGGCAGCGCGGCGGCATGCAGCGGTTTCTTGCGCAACGCCTTGTCCGGATCGGCGCGAAACCGGTCCAGGCAGGAGGTCGCGCAAAAATAGTAGGTGACTCCCTCATACTCGAACCGGCCCGCAGCAACGGCGGGCTCGACCGTCATCCCGCAAATTGGATCGACCGCCATCTTCCCCCACACAAAGTGCTGAACGTACAGTGCTGAGTGCAACGCGTGATGACTTTCTAAACCGCCGGACCGGCGAATCTACTTTTTCCCGTCCGCATCGAGGATACTGCGAATAACCAGCTTCAGATTTTCTGGATCGATCTGTTCGACCTTGATATTCCCGTCGAGCAACACCGTGGGCGTCTGCTGTACCTTGATGCGCTCGCCCCACTTCTTGCTCTCTTCCAGGGCCTTGGCCGGCTTTCCGCTGGCCATCCCTTCTTCAAACGCCTTGGGATCGAGCCCCACTTCCTTGATCAACACTTCCCGAAGCGACCGGTCCAGCACGCCCGTCACCTTCTCCGTATGAATCGTCCGGAAAAGGACCCGCTTCATCTCATCCCCTTTGCCCATCGTCCGGGCCTGTTCATACATGTCGAACGGCGTCGGCAGTTTGCCCTGAAAGACCGGGAACCCGACCATCGTCACTTCAAGTTTGTCGCCGAATTCCTTCTTGAGAATCGCCACGCCTTCTCCATCGAACCGATGGCAGTGGGGACAGTAGAAATCGGCGAACTCCGTTAGTTTCACCTTTCCCGGTTGATGCGTCGACTTTTCATCTTTCAGAATCTCGAACTTCCCCTTCAATTCAGGCGCCGCCGCCGACGCACTCACGGAAATCCCGATCGCCAACACCGCACCTGCGAGCGCGAGCGCGCCGCGCCACCCCCACCGACTGCCTTGCGTCATGTCCTGCTCCTTTCAAGATTGTCCAACCGCGAATTCCATTATAACGGATACCTGTCTACCCTGCCCTCTGTTATACTGAACCCATGGATAAACTTCACGTCGTTCTGCTCGGTGCCATGCTGATCGGTGCGGCCGCTTGCGCCACGAACCAGGAATACGGCGACGGTGCACAGCCCCCGCAAATCACGTTTATGCAGGTCAAGGCGACGCCCGATTCCTATAAAGGGCAAACCGTCACCTGGGGAGGAGAAGTCCTGAGCGCCAGACGACTGAAGGAGGGAACCCGCATCGAGATCCTGCAGCTTCCCCTCGCCTCGTCCCTCCGGCCGACGATGGAGCTGAACAAGTCTCAGGGGCGCTTCGTCGCACTCCAACGGGAATTTCTTGACCCGGCGACCGTTCCAGCCGGAACCTTCGTCACCGTGACCGGAGAGATCGCCGGGTCCATCACGCTCCCGTTGGATGAAACAGAATATACCTACCCGGTCGTGGAGCTCAAAACTATGAAGGTCTGGGCGCGAGCGGAGGATCAACCCGTCCGCATCCGACCCCATATCGGACCAGGGCCGTACTGGGGCCCCTATTGGTCTCCCTACTGGAGACCCTGGCCCTATTGGTAACCGCCTTACCTGAAGGTCGATCCGACAATCCGCTCAACCCGATCGTCTCTCCCGCCGAGCTCCCGATACTTGCGATACTGCGCCAGGGCGCGCGGCATGTCTTTCCGGTGCAATTCGTAGAACACCCCGAGGTTATAATGGGCCTCCGCATACTCCGGCTTTAACGCCACCGCGGAAGTATACTCCCGTTCCGCTTCGTCAAGCTGGCCCATGCTCGTGTATACCACCCCCAGATTCAAATGGGCTTCCGCATACCCCGGCTGATACCGGATCACTTCGAGGAATTCCCGCTCAGCTTCGGCGGACTTGCCCTGACTCCGGTAGATAAACCCTAAATTGTAGTGCGCGTCGACCAGATCCGGCTTGGCCGCCACCGCCTGTTTGTAGGCATAGGCCGCTTCCACCAGATCGTTGCGCTTCTCCGCCATCCGCCCGGTCAGATACCAGGCATCGGCATGTTTGGGATGGGCCTTCGTCAGCCGGGCCAGCGTCTCCGCCGCCGCCTTCGCCTCACCCGCGTGATCCTGCAGCGTCGCCAGAGAAAACAGCGCCTCGGCATGGGCCGGCTGAATCGCCAGAAGTCCTTGATACGTCTTGATCGCCGCCGGCATGTCCCGTTGTGACTCGTACAGCTTCGCCAGATCCAGATACGACTCGGCATGCTTGGGGTCGGCTTCAATCGCTTTCGTCAGCGCCTGCTGCGCCTCCGCCGATTTCCCCTGCGCGGCGTAGATTTCAGCGAGATCGTTGAGCGCCTCGGCAAACGCCGGCTTCGCTTTGAGCGCACGCGCAAACTCCTCCGCCGCTTCAGCCGGTTTCCGGCTTTTCAATAACACGAGTCCGTGCAGATGGATCGCCTGGGGGGATGCGGCATTGAGATGCAGTGCTTTCTGCACCGCCTCGTCCGCCGCCTTGAGATCCCCGCGCGCCAGCGCGGCGCGCGTCACGTCCAGCTCATGCTGGAGCGCATCTTGAGAAACACCGGCAGGGGCAGAGTAGACGGTGGAGAGCATGAGGAGTGCGGAACAGAACCCAAGGACGCTCGCAACCTGAATCCGGCGGCCTGAAATCAAGGCGGGCCCTCCTTCCACAGAAACCAGTATGGCCGGACTATAAACGCGCCGGAGGAGGGAAATCAACGTGCGGGCGGCACCGTGCCCGATGGAGAGCGACACCGACACGGCATCGCTCTCCATCGGGCGTGCAACTACTTTATCAGCATCAACTTTCCCCCGGCATCTTTGGGATTGAGCTGATCCCGATACACGAACGTGCTGCCGGCCGCATACAGCAGATCGCTCGTGGGAATGCCGATGTACTTTGTTTCTCCCGGCTTGAGGACGATCTTTACGTTGAGCACGGTCGGCGCCGACTGATTCTCCGCAGCGGACATATGAAACCCTCGCTCGACGGCCGACTTATTGGTCACCCGGACCAATACCGGCGTGCCGGGGCGGTTTTTCAAATCCAACACCGATGTCGGCGGATACAGGATCTTCAGCGCTCCGACCTCCGTCGCATAGATATCCAGATCGACCGGCAACTCCTTGAACGCCTGGCCGACCACCGACCCGGTTTCCAGATCGCCGACTTCAACTCCTCCGGACTGCAAGGCCCAGGCTCCGGAGACCATCATCAACATACCGGCACAACCGACAAGACCAAGACCTAACTTCCGTACCATACGCAACCTCCTCCTGAGTTAAGAACGATTAGGACGTACGAGGCTCTTCGGACGCGTGACAAGGAGGCAACCCCGCCTCTTCCAGCACTTGCCCCCCGATGACATGATCGCCGACCAACAGAAACAGGATCTTCAATCGTTTGGCATTCTCAAGGAACCGCCCGCTGGCGACCGCCGTCACTTCCCGTGAGCCATCTGCCTGAGATCGGTCCTCTAAAATGGTTACAGAATAGTAGTCGAAGCCCTCAAAGGCCTGATTGAACGTGTGCCCGCGAAGCAACTGCTCCAGCGACTGGTCCGAGGCTGCAGCAGACAGCCCGGCAGGCAGGAACATGCAGGTGAGCATCGTGGCAAGCCAAAGGCGCACAGCACTTTCTCCGAGGAGCGGCTACTGTAGTCACCCCTGTAAACCCTGTCCACCGACGACTGCCAACCGGTGCACATCGATGCAACAGAAGATCGACATCATCCTGAAGGGAACAACCGTGGAGCGCTGCGAGCGGGGGCTGAGAATCGAGCGGGAGGATGGAGGCACGGCCCACTGACGGGGCCGTGCCTGAGAAACTGATCAGAAAACGGACCTGCGCGACTACTTGCTCTTCTTGCCCTTGGCCGGCTTCTCCGCCTGTTCGGCGTGCGCCAGCGCCTCTTCCGCGTGCTTCACAGCTTCCTTCGCGTGCTCCAGCGCTTCCTTCGCATGCGCATCGGTGCTGCTCTTCACCGCTTCCTCCAAATGCGTAATCGCTTCCTTTTCATGCGCAACGGCTTCCTTGGCATGCGTGATCGTTTCCTTCACATGCGCATTCCCGGCGAACGCCGTCCCGACCGGCCCGGCCACCATCAACGCGCCACACGCCGCGAACACCAACATCCCGCGAGCTTTCAACATACGGAATCCTCCTTTGATTAGGTGAGTGTCCTGACAAAACGAATTGTATCGGGATGTACGGAAATATGAAATCGTCATGAGACTTTCGCCGGCTCGACCGGCACCTGCCGGTGGTAACAAACGTCGCCGTGTTCAAGACGATCACGAGCAGGACCAGCATCACGTCGACCAGCGGGATCACGTTGATGCTCTTGAGTTCACGATCCATAATGCGCCTGATGCCTCGTCAGCAGCTCGCTCACACGCCGGCGAAGCACGTTGTTCATGACGACGCAGGGAATCGCGACGAGGAGTCCGACCGCCGTCGCCTTCAACGCCAGGCTCAGCCCGACCATGATCGTAGCGACCGCCAAAGCCCCGGAGGTGCCCATGGTATGGAAGGTGAGCATGATGCCGAGCACCGTACCGAGCAGCCCGATATAGGGCGCATTCGCAGCAATGGTGCCGATCACGACTAAATGTTTGGTGAGCGCGATCTCCAGCGTCTCGCGATGCTGAAATTCAGCGAGGTCGATGCGTTGAAAATACCTCCACCGTTCGACCGCCACACCGCCCGCCACCAGGCCCAGTATCAACAGAAGGCCGATCACCCCGTAATCCACGATCTCTTTCAATGCGTCCATGGTTCACTCTTCCCCACCGTCACGGTGTGCCCCTGCTTCATTCGATAGTCGATCTGCATGACTGCCTCGAATCGCTCGATCGGATTGTCTCGCAGCACGAGGAAGCTCGCTTCGTAGCCTTCTTCGAGCGAGCCGATCTTCCGGTCGGGGAAAATGGAGCGCGGTGTATTTTCGCACCACAGCTTCAACAGAGTCAGATTGTCGAAGATACCGAGCTCCTGCAGATGCAACGCTTCGGCCAGAGAGGTCTCGGCATGATCGCTGCCAATCGCGAGGTTGACGCCGTGGCGATGAAGCAGCCGGAGGTTGTGACTCTGCACCGCGTTCGCCCGCTGCCAGACTGCGGCGTCCATCGAGGACCCATGATCGCCTTGACCGTGCGCGCCATGCGGATCGTGGTGCAGCGCATGCAGTCCATGCCCGCCCTCCGCCGGTTTCATCGCAACCGTGGTGGTCGTCACGATCACCCCGGCCTTGGCCGCAAGACGCGCGTCTGCTTCCGTCAGCATCGCCGAGGCATCCTGGTCGGTCGGCTCCAGCAACCACCCCGGCACATGCGCGACTTCATCGACACCCGCCGACAGAGCCAGACGAAAATCCGCCGCCGTCTCGACATGCGCAGCGACTCGCAACCCCGCCTGATGGGCACGGGCGACGATCAGCGGAACCAGCTCAGGATCAAGCCCTCTCCGGCCATGGGATCCGGCTTCATGTCCCCGGCTCGCCCGGTCTTCAGAACGCACGAGGAACACTTTGATGAAGCCCGGCTTGCCCCCAGCAATGTCGTTCCACTTGTGTCGCAGATCGGCTTCACGATCGATGACGACATAGCCACGGTCATTGAACCAGCCGGGGGGCACGTTACCGATGACCGCCCGATATCGGGACTCTCTCAGCATCTGTTCATACAACGGAACCGGATGCCCGCCGGATACCGTGAGACCGGCATTCGCGAAGACCACGTCGATGCTGACCGGAATATTAATGCGCGGCGCAATCTGCGCCGTAAACTCGCGAATGCTGTTGGGATTCTTGACGTAAAACACTCCGTCATGAAGATAGCGCGCCACGACCGTATCCAGGTTCCACGGCCCTTCGACATTATGGTTGTGGGCTTCGCCGAACGGCGGAACGACATAGCCGCCCTTCAGATCGATCTGTTCATGAACGACAGAGGGTTTCCTCTTCGTCAGACGCCCGTCGACCGTATAGAACACGGCGTCCTGAAACCCGCGCCCGTCGAACCATCGCCCGTTTACCAGTTCATAGTGTTTCGGCGGCAGCTCTCCGGCCGCGCCGGTGCCATTGGCTCCCTGCCCGAACACAGCGGGACAGAGCATCAGGATGAGCGCCAGCGCGCCGACCGCTTCTCTCAGAGCACAACCGAGCGTCGCGCAAACGCCGAAAACTCCACGGCGACGCAACGGCCTCCAACTCGACGTTTCGATCCGATGAGACAACACGTCCTCCTGTTTCTGCGGCCACGGGCGGCGGTGGACCGCCGCCCGTCCGGATCAGAATTTGTATTCGATACCCCCGTAGGCACTGATACCTTGCGCGGGATTGGCGAAGCGGTTGAGCGAGTCGTTCACGACGACCGACCCGGCATAGGTTTTATCCGTGAGGTTGCGCCCTTCCGCATAGAGCGTGAGCCGGTTCGTAATATTCCAGCCGGACTTCAGATTGAGCACGAAATAAGACGGGTTCTTCACGGTGTTGAGGTAATCGACATAAAATCCTGACATCGACCATTCCACATTCGGCGCCACCCACCAGGCCGCCGGATGGTCGTAGCGCAGTTCGAGATTGAGGCTGTGCTCCGGCGCCCCCGCTACGGTGTTGCCGTCTTTTGCGATAAGCGTCCCGGCGCCATAGACGTCGTCCGTGAACTTGAAACGCGACCAAGTATAGGCGAGACGCGTCTGCAGGCTGTCTTCCTTTCCGCCCACACCATGTGCGAACAGTCCCTTCGTCAGCACCAGCGCGCCTCCGGCCTCGACACCGGTGTGGCGGGTACCGTTGGCGTTTTGAAACGTGCTCTGGTTGCTGAGGTTCGACGCAAGGATTTCTTTATTCATCTCCAAGTCATACGCGGTCAGGTCCCAGGAATACCGTTTATCCACAGAGGTACCCCGGTATCCCAACTCAAACTGCCAGGCGCGCTGCGCATCCAAATCGAGAAACCCGGTGTTCGCGCTTCCATTCGCATTCACCGAGGAGAGCAGCTCGACGTTCAGCGGCGCTTCATACGACCGGCTGGCATTGAAATAGAGCTGCGACGCCGGCGTCGTGCGATACACGAAGCCGAGCTTCGGATTGAGCGCGTCGAAATGCCGTAACGGCCGTTGCGCGGTCGTCGGCGTGGATGCGATCGTCGGATCGAAGGGATTGCCGACCGGCCCGTAATTCTGAATCGTCGCCTCCCGCGAACTGTGATCCCATCGACCGCCGAACACGAGCGTCAAATCCTTCGTGACATCGAGTGCATCTTCCGCATAGGCCCCGATGTAAGTGGATTTGGCCCGATATTCCTGAGCCAGAGCGCCGATGCTCCCGTTGATGTTCACATACCTGGTCTGTTTCTGATTGCCGTACCGCGGCTGGAGACCCGCAGTGAACGAGTGGTTCATCCCGAACAGTTGATTGGTATTCACGTAACGGATCTCACCGCCCATATTCTGCGTGCTCTGCCGGAGCGTCTGGAAGATCGGATGGTCGACATACTGATTCGACACATAGGGGATGATCTCGACGAATTGATTGACGGCGAACTCGTTATGATAGGCGACACCGAGCCGCTGCAGGTTGTAGTACCGTCCCCATTGGCACGTCTGATTGTTTGTGACGCAGGCGAAGAATCCCGGAACCTGAAATGGCGTTTGCCCGCCGGCCTGCCTCCGGTTTTGGAATAACTGCTGATTGGTCAAGGCGCCGGGAATCGCTTCGGATACGACCGACTGAAGAAAATACGCGCGAATTTCCTGATGGGTGCCGAGCTGCAATCCCACGTTGGCATTGATGCGCTCTCTGGCCTGCTGGCTGTGATCCTGAAACCCGTCCTGCCGGTTGCCGGAGACGCTGATGTAATAGTCGGCGGTCGCGTTCATGTCGCCGATCTTGAACGGTTCCGTGACTTTCCCGCTGGAGACCTGGCCGCTGACCATGCCGAAGCTGCCGCCGAGCATGCGCATCTGGAGAACAGAAGCGCTGTACCCCGTGCGGGGCACAAAGTTGATCGCCCCGCCGATCGTGTTCGCCCCGTACCGGAGCGCATTGGCGCCTTTGTAGACTTCGATCCGTTCATAGGCCAGGAGATCGATGGACTCGAAGTCGGAGAACCCGTCGGCGTCGCCGAAAAAGATGCCGTTGATGAGAATATTGATGCCGCGGTGGTGGTAATTATTGCGTAGCGACGTCCCGCGAATTTGAAACTGTCCCTCATCCGCGCCGAACCGGGATTGGAAACGGACACCGGGCGCGAACTGCAGCACGTCGTTGAGATTCAACGCGCGTGACTCCGTAATCTGTTTTTCCTCGATGAGGATGTTGCTGCCCGGCCGTCTGGCCATCTCTTTTTTGACCGATTCCACATTCTCAATCCGCTGGCCTTCGACCTGGATAGGCGCCATCTCCAGCACCGGCGGCTCTTCTCCATTCGCAACAGACGGTTGTTCTTGCGCCCTCGATTCCGACCACCCTAAACCCGCGCCCATCGCACTGACGATACCGATAGTCACCGCCGACCGGCAAAATCTCAGCCAGCCACATCGCGTAGCCATGATTGCTTGCTCCTTCGAAGAACGTTGTAGAAAGATCGAAGAATTACGCGAGGTCGGCCAGGGGCGGCGCCCGTGAGGACGCAAGCAGCAGTTGAACGAGCCGACTCAGGAGGCCGATGGCCGGCTCTGATCCGACGACCGGCGGGAAAAGGACGCCGGCCGGGGGCGACGCGACGATCGCGACCGACGAGAGATTCTGGCAGTCTCCGCCACAGAATACCTCGTGGCTATCACTCCCGCCGGACTCATGCTTCGACTCCTGCTGAAGCGACGATTCATGCGAACAGACCGCGACCTGTCCCGCCAGCAACAGATACAGCAGGCACAACAGCGTCACGCCTATCGAAGACATCGTCCTGATCACATCACCGCTTTCATGTCAGAGGAGAAAAGGGGGCGAACTGTACGATTTCCGGGAGAGCCCGTCTACCGATCGATGCTTATTGCTGCTACAAAGAGCGCTCTCGGTTGATCAAAACAAGAAGCGGGAACGCAGGCCCCTGCATCATGATCCCCTGCCCGCCGCAGGGCTTCCTCACATCACCGGCAATCGACAGACGCCGCAATCCAGCGCGTCGCCCGCCACAACACGGCCTACCGCATCATAGGTCGCATAGGCCCATCCCTCGCGTGAACGGCGCCCCATGCCCTGACGATCCAGGCTCGACACTTTTTCCATCACAAAGACCGATCGCAGCTGTCCCCCAGTGATAGGAGCGGCCGAGAAGGTTTCCACCACCAGCGCCGTCCCGACAGGAAACGTGTCCTCGTCGGTCACCGAGGCCGCCTTCGGACAGACGGCAAATCTCAGATAGCGTGGAACCCCGGACACCTCCACGTCGGACTCGATCAGCGGCCAGGTTCGATAGTGCGTCGGCACCGGCAGTCCTTCCGACCGTACCGGATTCGTCCGCCAACGGGAGACCGTCAGCGCGATCGCCAGAAGCCGGACGACAACGACGTTGAGCGTATAGTCCCGTTGGTCTTTTCGTGTTACGGCGCTGACGAACGCCTCTCGCGTCATGTCAAGACTGCCAAGCATCGATCACCTCATCCTTTTCCCGAAGGGCCAGGGATATGGGCAGAATTCACTTTCGATTCATCCTAGTTCACGAGTCTCACCTCAATCGTCACAACTATTCCCCCGAAGGGCCGGGGATTCGAAGGGAGGCCACCTCCGAATCCCCGGGCAGGTCTGGAAGAAGGGTGCGCAACCGCCAGACCCGTTTCCGATTCATCCTCGTTCTTTGCTTGCGCGCAGACTCGATCGCACCCGGGCCCCCTTGCCCTGCCCGTCCGGCTCCTGGCTCTCCTGATCGGTACGCCGGCCGTCGATGAGTCCGTTCACCGACGCGCGAAAGATTCGCAGGCTGCCCCGGCCGATCTTGGTGGCATGCAACCGGCCTTCTTCGATCCATCGATAGATCGTCCACTTACTCACCCGAAGCAGTGCGGCTGCCTCTTGAACCCGTAATAACGGCGGTTCCATCCAGCCTCCCCTTGAGCGGCGGCGTGGCGGGGGAGCGCCCAACCTGCGCTCCCCCTGGTGAAACCTGCGTCAGGAGGTCGCCAAAACGCAGATTTCAACTTCCCACACCGGCACCCGATTACCGTGCCGTCCGCTTGTCAAAATACTCGTCATACCGGTGCACAAAATCTTTGGCCGCCAAAGGTGCATGGCACGCGCGGCACTTCGTGAAATCTTCAGCCAGTGCTTTGCCGTCGGGACTGAAAGCGGAAAAAACCCAGTTCCCGTTTTTCAGATTGTCCGGCACGTCCTGCCCCCAGCCATCGCCCTTGGCCATGACAAACACTTTCGCAAGATCGCCCTTGATGAGCTTGCCGTCTGCGCCGGTTTCGGGTATGTCCCCGTTCATCTTGGCCTTATGCAACTCCATCACCATGGCGGTGCCAGTGGAAAACATCTGCCCCTGGTTCGTTCGCGCACCGACCTGATTCACAAAGAGCTCGCGTATCTGCTTTGCATCCGGCCGCTGGACCTCGGAGAGAAACTTCGGCCAGGTTTTGTAATCGGCCGGATAGGCCAGTTCACCGTCTTTCGGCTTCGGCTTCGCCTTCGCCGTCGGAGTCGCTCCCATTTCGCTGCATCCGCACAAGAACAGCACTGCCGCCAGCATGAGTCCACTCGTCTTCATCCTCAGCCTCCTATGATTTCGCCTGTGGCGATCCGCCACGATCCACCCAGGCTCTGCAGCCGATGCCTGACGCCAGCGCCTGTTCGACCGATTCGGCCATCTGCGTGGCCGGCACCCCGCTCGTGTCATACCGCACCAGCACCGTACCGTGATCGTTCAAGAACTCGACGGCTTGCACCGCCGGAAAGCGTCGCAGCGCCCCTTCGACCTCATCACGATGGTATTCGCAGAATCGCCCGCCGATCTGGACAATGATCTGCTCAACGGCCGCTTCTTCCGGCCCTTTCGACAGTGGCGGCGCCTCTTCAGCTTGAACCGATACGCACACACTCAGACTCACCGCCAATCCAATCCCCATGAGACCAAGTTTCATCGCTCCCTCTCCTCTTGGTTAATCCACAGATAGCCGCACAAAGGCCGGAGCGGAGACTCAGTGGAGAGAGTCTGCGCCCCAGTGGGCTCGGGCAAGGAGGCCGCCATACCCGAACCACGCAAGTGTTTTGAGACAGACCGGGATAACCCGGATGGCTCAGGTGGAAGTCGCTCAGTACAGCTCCAGCCAGACTCCCTCGGGAGACTTATGGCCACAGCATGAGAACATTGAATTGGAACGAACGCGTCCCGCCTGAATTATCCGAGCGGGAGCACTGGAGGAGCACGAGAGCGGAGGAGTGACACCGAAGAGACTGAGACCAGTTGAACGGAAGAAGCAACCGGAACAAGCACGACCGACTCAACAACGTCAGCAGGAGCCGCCGCCACGAACCCGCTCTCCGGAGTCGCCTGGCAGGCCCAGGCACAGAGAGAGGAATGTGTGGTCTGGTGACTATCGTGATGTTGTTCGTGCCCGCCGGCAGAGGCGGACACGGGCAGGGCCAGCGAACAAGTCGCGGCCAGGCAGACCAGTCCGAAATAAATCACCGCCGTGATGCCGGCGACGATACTCCCGACTGATCTGATCGAACGACTGCTCATACCTGTCTACCCTTTCAGCGTATTCATGTACGCCGAAGCTGAAAAACTGTCTACCGACGACTGCTCACCACTGCAACAGATTCAGAGGATCCCGCAAATGCGTCATACCACGCTCTTACACACATCGTTCCGGTTACACTCAATGAGCCGATCGAGAGAACTCTTGAAGACCCGCACACTGCCTCTGCCGATCTTCGTGCCCTCCAGCTTACCGGCCTCCATCCACCGATAGATCGTCCACCGGCTCACGCTCAAGAATGCCGCAGCTTCGTCCACACGCATCAACACTTTGTCCATGAGGCACCTCCTGCTATGCTCGCCTGGACGGAGCCGCCAGGAGACGGCTCCGTCAATCATCCAACTGCTAGAACAATCCCAGCGTCACGCCGCCGTAGATCGCCCGGCCGTAGCCGGCGAAGAACGCTTGCTGACCAGCGGCCGCGGCGTGAGTCTCCCCGCCGATGACCTGCCCGGACGCGGCATACTTTTTATCGCTGATGTTATCCAGCTCCAGATAGAATTTGGCGAACCGAAACCAGGAATTCTTCAGCTCGATATTTTTATGAATGTTCACGTTGCCGATCATGTAGGCGGGAATCCCGAACGTGTTGCTATTGTTCAACACGTAACTGTTGTAATAACTCCCTTCGACCCAAGCGCCCCAGCCACTCGCCACGTGCTCATACTCGACCTTGCTGTTCAAGACATCGGTCGGGACGTTCGGGACCTTGTTCCCGTCCCGGACTAAGAAACCTGTCGCCGTCCGGTCGGAGAAATTGGTGTACTTGGCGTCAATATGCGTATAGGCCCCGGAAAGTCGCAGCCCGGACAGGGGACGCCAGTCGTAGAACAGTTCGATCCCGCGATACCGGGAGGAATCGGCATTGACCGATGTCGTGTTCGATCCGGAAATCGTCTGGGTGATGATTTCATCTTTAAAGAAGGTCCAGAATCCCACGAGTTGAATCGTCAGATCTTTTGTCAGCTTCGATTCCGTCCCGATTTCCGTATTGAGGTTCTTCTGTGGCTTCAGGTCGAAATTGGTTCCGGGAAGGCCGGTAACCGGATCCCGCGTCAAATTCCCGAATCCCGGAATCCCATAACCAGTTGAGCCTCTGATCCAATGCCGATAGCCCTCTGCCGGCTTCCAGGTGAGCGCCATTTCCGGAGCCCAATTCATGTAATTACGATCTGCGTTGGCTCGGCAAGGTGCGGTCAAAGGGGCCGGGCATGCCGAGGCTGCATAGTTGATCGTTTGCACATTGACGTGCGACTGCTCGAAGCCCAAGCCAACCGTCAACGTCCACTTCGGCACAAACTCCAAGTCTTCCCGGAATCGGCCGCCGATATTATTGATGTAGCCACGATTGTTCGCGAGAAGCAGCCCCCTAGTCCCTTGCCCATCAGCGAGATTTTCAAACGTCTGCCCCTCCTGCTCCATGCGATTCAAGAAAAATCCCAGGTAGCTCTTCAGCGGCATATCGCCCAACCGGCCGTCATTCCGGAGATCCGTGTAATGCTTGTAGTTGGGATTTACGTTGTCGCTGATCTGAGAAAACGTTTGATTGATGTCTTTGAGGTCATAATCCCCTTCAATGGTCAACACCGTATTCGCATTCAGTTGCCGCTCATAGATGCCGCCGACAATCGTACGGCGATCGAAACGTCCCTGGCGAAGAGCCGCGGCATTGGCGCAGCCGGCGTTGTACGAGCCGGCCACGCAGGTCGTCTGCGTGCCGCCGGCCTGCCGGTCGTCCGCCAGAAATTGCGCCTGCGTCAGGCGAGTCGGCACCCGGCTGTCCAGCCAATTGGTAATCGCCTTGAAATAGAAATTCTGCTTGTCGTCGATTTTGAACCGGAGATTCAAATTGAGCGTCTGGGTCTTGTAGCTGCTGTTGGCAATATAGCCGTCTTCTCCGACGTTGCTCGCGAACATGGAAATATCAAGATGCTCGGTTTCCTGGCCAACCGCGAACGCTTCCTTGTGGTACCCGTAGGAACCACCGGAGAGCATCGATTCGAATCCGTTGATGTCACCGCCGCGGCGCGTCCTGAAATGAACCATACCGCCCAGTGCATAGTTGTCATAGAGCGACGAGGAGGCGCCGCGTATGACTTCGACACTGCGCATGAACCAGGGGTCGTGGATGTCCAACCGAGACAATCCGTCTGATTGAGTCTGAATAAATCCATCCTCGTACATTTTGATGTCCCGCACGGCAAAGGTCGTCTTGGCGCCTTGCCCCCGGATCATCATGCTGAAATCCCGCGGCCCGTTGGCTTGCCGAAGCACGACGCCCGGCAGCGACTCCATCGATTCTTTCATGCTTCGCGTCGGCTGCGAATCCGTCTCCGCCTGAATCGTCGAGGAGAGCGACACTCCCTCCGGCCGTTTCTGGAGCCGCTTACTGACGATGCTGGTATCCGCCAATTCATATTCCGGCATCGCTCCGGCAACTTCCTCCGCCTGTTCCGGCTTCACCATTTCCGTCACGGTCTTCGGTCGCTCCGCCGGAGGCAACGTCTGCTCACGATTCCGCTTGAGATCATCCAGTTCTTGAAGAATACCCTTCAACTGTTCACGCAATTCCTGCTCGCGCGGCGACGCTGTTGCCGCTGCTGGATCAGGCTCCTGGGCCTGCGCGAGCGGCTGCCCCGCCCCCAGCGTTCCAATGACTGTCATGACGACTGCGATACGACCAACCTGCTTGAACGACACCATGGCCCGTACTCCTCTTCCGACGATAAATAAATGGATGATGAGACACAGTCCCCCGACACAGACAACGGCCGTGTAAGACGCGGCACAGCCCGCCCAGGAGAACGACGATTGAACGCTGTTGTGATGAGTACTTAGAAACGGGGCGGCGCGCGCGATTGCGCAAGCGCCGTCAGGAACAGAGATGGCCGGACGGAGGCGACCAACAGACAGAGCGCCGCCAAAACGAGCGGCTGCGAATCCGGCGCTGCGGATGGACCGTCGACCGGTTGATTGGCCTGGCAGGCCCAGGCGCACAGCAGCGAATGTGTCACTCCGCCGCTATGGTGATGCGTCGAGCGCGGCGGCGCTTGATGCGTGAACAGGCAGGCTGCGGCGCTGATCGACAACGTCAGGTAGACGACGGCGGTGGCGAGCGCCAGTGGCAGGGCCCACTTCTTCATTTCGCCTGCTCCACCGCCTGCCGGATCATCGCCACCGCTTCGGGGCTGTCCCACGCGCGCGGTCCGACCGCCCGCCCCGACAATGCCCCGTCGCGCCCGATCATGATCGTGGTCGGCAACCCGCGCACCATAAAGGATCGCGAGACTTCCTGATCTTCATCGAACAGCACCGGCAGACTCACGCCTGCATGCGAGAGGAACTGGGCGATGCCTTGCCGCTGCACATCCGTCGTCACGGTCAACAGAACGAACTGCGCGGGATCGAACTGCTTCTGCAGCCTGGCCAGCGACGGCATTTCCTCTTTACAGGGGCCGCACCAGGTGGCCCAGAAATTGAGCAGCACGACTTTCCCGGCCAGGTCTCGAGACTTCACTCTGGTCCCATCCAGCGCCGTGAGTTCGAAGGGCACGGCCTGCACGCCGGCAGGAAGCCGGCTCATTTTCAGCGACACAGCGGGATCCGGGGAAGCCCCCTGGGAATCATGCGCAAATACCGGCGCCGCGGCCACCAGGCTCAGCGCTGCCAGCAACAAGATCTCCCTCCATCCTGTTCGTATCACGCTCACGCTAGGGCTCCTGCCTCGCGACGACCTTCACACCCGGCAATTGCAGCGTTTGCACGACGAGGCGGTGCGCCGGCATCGCATGCTCCATCCAGGCCACGGCCGCCAGGCCCTGCGCATTCACGGCGACCGACGGAGTCTGGCCTTTTTTGTCGTTGATCTTTTGCGGAGGGCTGAACGACTGACCGCGATCGAGCGACACGCTCACGACCACTTCCCGCCGCACCGGCGACTGTTCTTCCCAGACAAGGATCACGCGACCCTCCTGATCGACGGCCATCTGCGGATGATCCGGGAAGGTGCCTTTGGAGAGGTTCAATTTCTGCTTCGGTGAAAACGTCTCGCCCTTGTCGTCCGAGTAGGCCAGATAGATCGACGGCGTTTCATCCGACCCTTCGGTGTACCAGGCCACATAAAGACGTCCCTGACGGTCCGTCCCCAGGGACGCCGGTCGATGCGGACAACCGGGGAACACCCATCGATCATGGCCGACAATCACCGGAGCCGAATAGGTCGCGCCTCCGTCGGTCGAACGCGCCACAACAGTCTCGCGGAGATCCCCCGGAAGAATTTTTCGCCAGGCGACATACAGCGTACCGTCCGGGCTGCTGGTCATCGATGTTCTGCAGCACACGCAGGTGCTTTCATCGACCTTGAGATTCTTGTCCACCGTCCGGCCATGGTCGGTGGAACGCGTCGCAAACGTGCCGGATTCTTTCTTGCCCTCTCGTCCGTCGATCCAGGCGATGTGGACGGCTCCGTCGGGAGCCACGTGGATCGAATCGAAACTGTGCCCGATGACCAGCTGGTCATCGTTCACCAGCACCGACGGCTGAAAGGTCTTCCCGCCGTCGGTCGACCGGCTGAGGCGCAAGTCGTTGGAGAACGGCTTATCAGGGGTCATCTTCGGATGGGTCACGGCCCAGGTCATGAGTACATCGTCGCCGGACAGGGCCAGAGCCGGCGCTTCCTGGCGGCTATACGGCACCTCGCCCGGGCCGTTCACACGCACCGGCTCGCCGACAGGGCCGTCGACTTTTTCCAGACGCGAGTACAGCACCGCGCGCGTCTCTTTCTCTTCCTCCACCCAGGCGAGGGAAATCCGCCCCTTGTCGTCGATATGGACGGAAGGCCCCACCACGCTCCGTACTTTGCGGTCGGTTGTGACTTTAGCGCCCAGGGCGAACGCCGGCGCAGATTCGGCCGACGCAACCGCGGGAGCGAATACCAGGCTGCCGCAGATTCCGATGCACCAGGCGATTCGACTGTTCACTGTTGTCATCATGCATCTCATGGATGGCTCCTATCCGGCGAGGCTATAGACAATCGGCACATACACCGCCACCTCCGCCGCGCTCAACGCCTGTTTCATATGGATGGGACAAGCCAGCCTAACCGTTTCCATCGCCGCGCGATCGAGCACCTCATGGCCGGAGCTGCGATGCACCGTCACATCGGAGAGATGCCCGTCGGCACGGAGGATGACCCGCAAGACGACTTTGCCTTCGGTTCCGTTCAGGCGAGCCGAACTGGGATAGCGCGTCAGTTCCTTGATCCGCCGGCCAAGCGATTCGACCAGCCAGGCATTATCCGCCTTCGTTGCCGAGGGGGCCGGCGCAGCCTTAGCGACCAGCGGCGCGGGGGAGAGCTGAGGTTGAACCGGGGCCGCTGCCACCACGGTCGATTCAGCCGGAGCGGATGATGCTACGGGCGGCTCGGTCACCGCTTTTGCGGCCCCGTCCCGTACCGCAACGAGCGGCCGCCACTCCGGCGCCATCTCTTCAGGAGACGGGCTCTCATGATGAATCACAGGAGCAGCCTCCGCATGATGGGCCGATGCTCGAGCGGGAGCCTCGTACGCCTGCGCTGTCGCCACCGGTTCGACCGGCGTCGCTGGCACCTTCGCTTGAACCATTTCCCTGACGGGTTCCGGCGTCACCGTTTCCTGCGGCGTAACCTGTTCCTTCTTAGGCTCTTCTTTTTTAATTTCCTGCGGCTCAACCGGTTTGGCTTTCGCCTCAATCACTTCCTTCACCGGCTCCGGCTTCGGCGGCACGATCGTGGGGTGGACGATTTCCGGACTGTATTGAGAGGCCACGCGCGTCATGACCATATCGGACGCCGGCTCCACGGGCTGGACAGGCTGAGGAGTCTGAACGGTCCGAATCGGCGCCGGCTTCGATGGCTGAACCGCCGGCGCGGACGCGGATTCGGTCCGAGGCTGTTCGGCGGACGGCTGGACGAGCGCGACCTCCCACTGAAAGAGCTCTTCCCTGAGAACCGGCTGAACCTGCGCCGCGAGAACAAGCGCGACACCGAGCGCCGCGCCGTGTATGGCGAACGATACGCCCCAGGCTGAAAACGGAACGCGTTCAGATTGTTCTGCCATCATTGCATAACGCCCCTTCCAGGACTCATTCAAAGATTTGCCTTTGCGCCACCACCAAAACGAAAAGCTTGTACGTTCCCGCCTGCTGAGTTGAAAAGAGCGCCAATCGCAGGGGCTGCCCCCCTCGCTCTCTACACATCGCGTTTGTCTGGAAGCGTATTGACTAGCAGGACTGACTTGGAGGACCGCGAGAAGTGACGCAGTGAAGAGGGCTGCAGACCAATAGACCGATGCTGTAGGGTTCAGACCAGGCCACGGGGGCAAGATCGATGAGATGCGGAGCCGTGCCGTTATCAAGCACATTCCCCGCTGCGCACATCCAAGTACAGAGAGACGTACTATGGGTGGCTTTCTGATGATGCGTATTATGATGGGATTCGTGCGAGATCGACTGCGCCGAGGCAAGCCCCCCGACCACAAGAATACAGACAACGAGGAACGCAGCGAGAAACCGTTTCATCACGCCCTGCATCATAGCTCACACAGTAACAGGACCGGCGAGCCGATGGTACGGGAGGCCGGCGAGAGAGTCAAGACGGTCTGCGCCAGAATTACGCGCCCAACCTTCCTGGTAGGATTCGTAAAAAGTTTGCTGTATACTGCGCGGACTATTTTGTGCGGTAGATCGACCTCTCCCGCAAGTAATACCCTTATGACTCGACGACGTCCTCTATGCTGACACAACTCCTGAATCTCGTCTTCGGCAGTAAGAACGACCGTGAAATCAAAGCGTTGATGCCGATTGTCGCACGCATCAACGGCTTGGAGTCCGGCCTGACGCCCCTATCCGATCAGGACCTGGCAGGAAAAACACAGGAGTTCAAGCAGCGCCTGGCCAAGGGCGAGACGCTCGACGATATTCTGCCCGAGGCGTTCGCCGTCTGCCGCGAGATGTCCCGCCGCCGGCTGAATATGCGCCATTTCGACGTCCAGCTCATCGGCGGCATGATCCTGCACCGGGGCCGGATCTCGGAAATGAAGACCGGCGAAGGCAAAACGCTCGTCGCGACTCTGCCGGTCTATCTGAACGCACTTGAAGGCAGGGGCGTCCACCTAATCACCGTCAACGACTACCTCGCGAAACGCGACGCCCAGTGGATGGCCCAGCTGTACCACGCGCTGGGAATGTCCGTCGGCATCATTCAACACGACGCCTCGTTTTTCTACGATCCGACCTATGACGCCGCGGATAAGCGCCTGCAGTCGCTCCGCCCCTGCACGAGGCGGGAGGCCTATCACGCCGACATCACCTATGGAACCAACAACGAATACGGGTTCGATTATCTGCGCGACAATCTGATCGTGAGCGAATTGGGCCAGTGTGTCCAGCGGGAGCTGAACTTCGCGATCGTCGACGAGGTGGACAGCATTCTGATCGACGAAGCCCGCACCCCGCTGATCATTTCCGGTCCGACCGATCAGACGACCGATCTGTACTACCGGATCAACGCGGTGATTCCGCAGCTGAAGCCTGAACAGGACTTCACGATCGAAGAGAAGACCAAAACCGCCTCGCTGACGGAAGAGGGCAACATCCGGGTCGAGAAGCTCCTGGGTGTGGACAACCTCTACGATCCGGCCAACATGGATCTGGTCCACCATGTCGTCAAGGCGCTCCAGGCCTATGCCCTGTACAAGCGCGATGTAGATTATGTGGTGAAAGACGGCGAGGTCATCATCGTCGATGAGTTCACCGGACGCCTCATGCCGGGCCGCCGCTGGAGCGACGGATTGCACCAAGCCGTCGAAGCCAAGGAAGGCGTGAAGATCGCCAACGAGAATCAGACGCTGGCCTCCGTCACGTTCCAGAACTACTTCCGCATGTACAAGAAACTCGGCGGCATGACCGGCACGGCCGACACGGAAGCCGCGGAGTTCGCCAAGATTTACAACCTCGACGTAAACGTGGTCCCGACCAATCGCAAGATGATCCGACTCGATTACGCCGACGTGGTGTACCGGACCGAAAAAGAAAAGTTTGCGGCCATCGTGGAAGAGATCAAGGAATGCAACGAGCGCGGACAGCCGGTGCTCGTCGGCACGATCTCCATTGAAAAGTCCGAAAAACTCTCCGGGTTACTCAGCCGGAACGGGGTCAAGCACAACGTCCTCAACGCGAAGCAGCATGAACGCGAGGCGGAAATTGTCGCCCAGGCCGGACGCAAGGGCGCTGTCACCATCGCCACCAACATGGCGGGCCGCGGCACCGACATCCTCCTCGGCGGCAACGCCGACTTCATGTTCAAGCAGATCCTCTATCGCGAAGAAAACCTGCCCGAAGCGCGCAAGCTGGAAATCTTCGAAGAAATCCGCCGCGACTGCGAGCAGAACAAGCAGGAAGTCGTCGCCGCCGGCGGCTTGCACATCCTCGGCACCGAACGGCACGAAAGCCGCCGCATCGACAACCAGCTGCGCGGCCGCGCCGGCCGTCAGGGCGACGCCGGATCATCCCGGTTCTATCTGTCGCTCGAAGACGACCTCATGCGGATCTTCGCCTCCGAACGCGTCTCACAGCTCATGCTGAAGCTCGGCATGGAAGAAGGCGTGCCCATTGAACACGGCATGGTCACCCGCGCCATTGCCAATGCACAGAAGAAGGTCGAAGCGCACAACTTCGAGATTCGCAAGCAGCTGCTCGAATACGACGATGTGATGAACAAGCAGCGCGAAGTCATCTACCAGCACCGCCATGCCGTGCTGGCCGGCGAGAATCTGAAAGCCGACCTCCTCGACATGATGGCGGACATCATCGACTCCGCCATGGCCGTCTACTGCCCGGCCGAACAGTATCCGGAAGAATGGGACATGGCCGGGCTGGTCGAGATGATGCACGGCCAGTTCGGGATCGATATCACCCAGGGTAAGCAGGACCACGGCGATTCGCTCCGCGATCTCGGTCGGGACGCCCTGATCGAGGATCTCAAGACACTCGTGCATGACGGCTACGAGCGGAAGGAACAGGAGCTGGGCTCGGAGCTCATGCGCTTCCTGGAAAAGACCTTCATGCTCCAGGTCATCGACCATCATTGGAAGGATCACCTCCTCGGCATGGATCACCTGCGCGATGGCATCGGCCTCCGCGGCTACGGGCAGAAGGATCCGCTGATCGAATACAAGAAGGAAGGCTACGACCTCTTCGCCGGCATGATGCAGCGGATCAAATCCGATGCGCTGGAACGGCTGTTCCGGGTGCAAGCCGTCAGGCAGGAAGCCGCCCCTGAGCAGCAACAAGCCGCGCCGCAGCCGCCCCCACCACCTCCGCCGGTTATCTCCCGGCCGCAGCCTACGCTGACGCTCAACCGGGGCGAAGCCGCCGAAGCCCCTCGCACAGTAGAGCGGGTCGACGATAAAGTCGGCCGGAACGATCCCTGTCCCTGCGGCAGCGGGAAAAAGTATAAAAAGTGCCACGGGACCTAGCCGGAATATCCGGCGAAGTCCCTCCTGACATTTCAGTCAAAATCCTTCTGCACGCATCCGGAAACATCACTGAGCGCCTGCCGCTTTTCTCACTGATTTCGCCTTGACTTAGCAAAGCCTGGAAGGCTACTCTAGCCCACTTTTTGACCGTCTCGACGGGTGAAGTTTACCTGTCGTGGATTGGTGTCTTCATTGACGGGCCTTGTCAGCAGAGAAACGGACTTCTTTGTGACGATCGGGCATCCTGAACTCGTTGCCGCCATGACCGCCGAGATTGCCGCCTCGGGCCCGATGTCCTTCGCCCGTTTTATGGAGCTGGCGCTGTATCATCCGCAATTCGGCTACTACATGCGTCCGCCGGAATCCGGCGCCGAACGCATCGGCTGGTCCGGCGACTTTTACACCAGCTCGGATGTCCATCCGATTCTCGGCCAGGCGCTGGCGAAACAGGCGCGACAACTCGACGCGCACCTGGGACATCCCGATCCTTTCACCGTCGTTGAAATGGGACCGGGGAAAGGCTTGCTGGCCAAACACTTCCTGTCGGCATGTCGTGTGAACGCTGACGATTCGTTCAGCCAGCGCCTTCGCTATATCCTCATCGAGCGGAGCCCGGCCATGCGGGAATTGCAGCGCCAGAACCTGCTGCACGGACTCTGCGAACCGGGCCGCATTACCTGGGTCGAGGGGCTCGACTCGCTGGCAGAACAGAGCCTCACCGGCCTGTTGTTCAGCAACGAACTGCCCGATGCGTTTCCGGTTCACAGAATCCAGATCGAGCAGGGCCAGGCGCAGGAAATCTACGTCGACTACGACGGCGCCAAATTTGTGGAATGTCTCCGCCCCTTGTCGTCTCCGGATGTCCGGCAGTATCTG
>CAZEHM010000002.1:0-168464 GCA_964512025.1 uncultured Nitrospira sp.
CCTTTTCAGTTTGATTCATCCAATTAATAAAGACGAGAAAATCGCCGAGCGTAATCGTTAACGCAGAGGAGGTGCCTTCTTCTTCAATAACCAAGTCTTCCATATGTACTCCTTGTTCCTGGTTCCAACAGATTTCAAAACATGAAGGGGCATGAGCCAAAGGTTACCCTGAATGCCTTGTTGACTATAAAGCACTCGTATTCTGTCTTCCGTGGATCTGGCTTTTACACCCTGGTGCCAGAGTCCTGGGTCCACCTCCCTTCGGCTTACTCGCATTTCCCATCAATGAGCTGCGAGAAGGAGCATTGTGCCCACACGCCCCTATATTCTGTGGAGGTGGGAGTATTACTGCCCTACAGGCTGTGTTGTCAATGGGTGATTGGGCTTAGAAAGAAGAATTTTTACTAATCGAGAGTATGGAAGGGAAATTTCATTGGCCGGTCATTTATCGGTGAGGATCCTGAGGAAATTCACTCCGTGTGCGCGAGTAGCGGGGAGTGTTCACGAGGATAAATGCCTTGGGGCTTTTCCTCCGGTCCGATGGCTGCTTCACAGGCATAGCCGCCTTCAAAAGGCCACAGGAGGGATTGCCCAAAAAGAGATCCCCTCACATGCACATAACGAAACGTCACTCCGAGCTGTGTGCCGTCCGCATGAATCTGTTCCAGGCAGGCTTCTCTTGAGTAAGCCCGTCGTGAAAGGAGCAGCGGTTCTCCGGTTTGTGTATGGAAGACATCGTATTCGCTCGCGCAGCCGGTCATGATCACCAGTAGACCTACAACAGCATTGGCTTGAGCAAAACGCATAATTTGCCGATCCATTCGTCCACCGCTCCCTTTCAACTGCTGTGAGTGGGCCTGTTTCAAGCTGCACACCACTCAATAACCGTAGCATAACTAGGGCGATTGATCGAGCAGCGAGAGTATAGCTGATCAGTAATAGGTCCGGCTAAGCCGGCCTATACGACAAAGTGCGGCGCAATGACGAAAATTTGGCTGCTGCCTAGCCGCCGTACCCTACGTAAGTCAGGATGGTTATGGTTGTCTATCTCATTGAAAGATCGACGTTAATGGTAAATATTCAATATTCTGTCTATGGCACAACCCATGCGGATAGATCGGGTCTGAGATGATTGGAAGAGATTGAGGGCCTACCCAATCGAGAGCCGGAAGGAGTACGGATGATCCTCACATATCTCAATGGAACCAATGGCAGGTGGAGAATCGGTGTATTCGCGGATGATGCCTGTGCGCGTCGGATCGGACTCGGGCTTGTGGTCAGCCTGGGCATGATAGTATTTGCCGCTTCTGCTGCTCTCGCCGATGGAGAACTCTATGGGTATGTGAGTACGACAGGAACGGTCCATATGACCAATGTCCCGACGGATCAACGATTCGGGGAAATCAACTTCAAGCCTCGGTATCATGCGGCAGTTTCAGATCAAGAACTTGAAGAAGCGGTGATTCGGTACGCCTATGAATATCGGCTGTCGCCCGCGCTTCTGTTGGCGGTGATGAAGGCAGAATCCTCGTTTGACCCGACCGTGATTTCAAAAGCCGGAGCGGTGGGGTTAATGCAGTTGATTCCCGAAACGGCAATCCGTCACGGCGTGCGAAATCTGTATGATGCGCGGGATAATATCGGGGGTGGGGCGAGGCATCTCCGGTATCTCCTGGATCGCTTCCATGGGAACATCCGGCTGGCACTTGCCGCCTATAATGCCGGAGAGAAAAAGGTCGACCGGTATCGGCAGATTCCTCCGTTCAAAGAAACCCAACTGTATGTGAAGAAAGTGATGGGCTATTATCGTGAGTACCGGTCGCAAGCGCCCGCCTTCATGGCTCTAGCTGGCGGGGCCGGCCCTCGATGAATGCGTATCTCGTGGATTCAGCGGATAGCTCAGATAATTCAGGGCGGAAACGACAGGATCAGTTGGGGCTCAGATGGGCTTTTCTGCGACGTACTCAATATACTTCCAGAACTCTTTGGCCTCTTCTTCGTTCAGTACAACCGGCGTATTATTCGCGATCCCTGACATGTAGATCTTTACGGATATCGCATCCTGCCAGATTTGGACTTCACAATGGGTGACACGATCGAGGTTCAGTGCGCGATTCCCGATTCGAATAAAATTCACCCGCGGCTCCTTTCCATCTCTCACCGTGGGATGATCCTAGCGCAAATACGGGGGCTGCCAAAGAAACTTGCAAATCTTTGCGCCCGTGATCGCTCAGTGAGATGAGCCGGCCGATAGCAAGCAAAGGACTCGCCGTTTGGCGTCTTTGCTGGGGAAAGATGAAAAAGGAGTGAAGATCCGGATTGGTTGCGGGGAGAGGATTTGAACCTCTGACCTTTGGGTTATGAGCCCAACGAGCTACCAGGCTGCTCCACCCCGCAGGTGAAGACTAACAAAGCGTTGAACGGCAAGTCAAGCGGACTCGTGCCCCGTTGCAATCAGTGCGGTGCGATGTTAAAGCCATAGCATGCGCATTGTCTTTATGGGCACACCAGAATTCGCTGTCCCATCATTGGAAGCACTGCTGAAATCTAACGACCAGGTCGTGGGTGTCGTCACTCAGCCTGATCGACCGAAAGGTCGGGGGCAAGTCTTAGTCTCGCCTCCGATCAAAGTCATTGCGCAACGGGAGGGCATTCCGTTCCTCCAGCCTTCCAAAATCAGAGTGCCGGAATTTCTCACCGCCCTCACTGGCTGGAAACCTGACTTGATTGCCGTGACGGCGTATGGACGAATTCTCCATACTCCGATTCTCACGATGCCGCCGATGGGCTGTGTGAATGTCCATGGATCATTATTGCCGAAATATCGCGGTGCGGCACCGGTGCAATGGGCGGTGATCAACGGTGAGACCGAGACCGGCATCACGACCATGATGATGGACGAAGGGATGGATACAGGGGCCATGCTGCTGCAGGAGTCACTGCCTATTTTCCCGGAAGATACCGCGGGATCGCTGGCCCCTCGTCTTGCCGTGCTCGGAGGGCGATTGCTGGTGGAGACCATCGCCAGACTCAAGGCGGGAACGATCACGCCGCAGCCCCAGAATCACACTCTGGCCACTCTGGCCCCGCCGTTGAAGAAGGAAGATGGGCTGATCGACTGGACGGCGAGTGCAATCAGCCTTGCCAATCGTGTCCGGGGTCTGTCCCCCTGGCCCGGGGCCTATACCTATTTCGGAGGCGAGCGGTGGATGGTGTGGAGTGTCGTTCAGAGTCCGGTGAAGGCCGAGGTTGTGCCTGGTACCATCCTTGAGGTGACGAAGCAGTCAATTCTGGTCGCGACGGGAGACGGTGCGTTGGCTTTGAGAGAGATTCAGCCGGCCAACAGTAAGCGGCTCACGGTCGCGCAGTATCTGGCGGGACATCGGGTGAGTGAGGGCCAGCGGTTCGACGTATTGCCGCCGCTGTCAGAGCAACCCGTGTAATCGGCCTGCTATGTCTTCTCCTTCCGTCTCATTACAGTTTCCCTCGCCTTCTTCCAGAGCTCACGCGCTTGTGGCTTTATTGACTCAGCAAAAATCAGGCGACCCGCTCGATGACGTATGCAATCGACTGTGGGAGCGTCAGGTAATGGATGGACGCGATCGGGCCTTTGCCATGGAACTGGTCTACGGGGTTCTGCGGCGGCAGGAGACGCTCGATTGGCGGCTGGAACCCGCATTGAAGAAACCCCTGGCCCGGCTTCCACTGATGGTGCAGATGCTGTTGCGGATGGGAATGTATCAGTTGGCATATATGGACCGTGTGCCGGCCTCTGCGGCGGTGAATGAATCCGTCAATCTGGCGAAGGCCAACAAGGTTCAACTGGGCCGGGATTGGAGCGGGTTGGTCAATGCTGTGTTACGGACCGTGACCCGATTGCCGAACCGGCCGTTCCCTGAACTGCAACCGGATTCGGGAGCGGCGCTGTCGATTCGCTACGCCGTGCCGCAGTGGCTCTGTACCCGCTGGGTCGAACAGATGGGAGTTGAGCGGGCGGAGGCTGCTTGTCAAACCGTCAGCGCGATTCCTGCCCTTACGCTGCGCGTGAACCGGCAGAAAGTGACCCGCGACGGGTTTCTTGAACAGCTTCGCGCTGCAGGAATCGCCTCCCGCCCGACGACGGTGAGCCCCGTCGGGGTGGTCCTTGAGGAAGGCCGGGCCGTTCCCACGATCCCGGGATTTCATGACGGACTGTTTTATGTCGAAGATGAAGCTGCGCAACTCGTCCCCCTCCTGCTGGATCCGCAGCCGGCCGAACACGTGCTTGACGCGTGTGCGGCACCCGGCGGAAAGACGACTCATCTGGCCGATCTGATGTCGGACCGCGGTCAGATCGTCGCGATGGATCGTCACGCCGTGCGGTTGCAGAGAGTGACGGAGAACTGCCGGCGGCTTGGGGTGACGATCGTTATTCCAATCGCGGGGGATGCAAGAGAGCTTGAGATACTTGCCTCGCGCCTGGGGGCAGGATCCGGGGATCTTCCCCCTGGCATATTTGATCGTGTGCTGGTTGATGCTCCCTGCAGCGGGCTTGGGGTATTGCGCCGCCATCCTGATGCGAAGGGGAAAAAAGATACCGGGATGTTTGCCCGGCACCAGATGTTGCAGTCTGAGATCCTCGAGCAGGCCTCCTCTGTCTTGCGGCCCGGCGGGGTGCTGGTCTATAGTACCTGTTCGACGGAGCCGGAGGAGACTGAAGAGGTGATTGCCCGGTTTTGCCGGAACCATTCAGAATATGTTCGCGAGTCCGTCGTGCCGTGGCTTCCCGCATCCGCCCTTCCTCTTGTGACGGCACAGGGCGCGTTATCCACGATGGGAAATGTCTTCGGAATGGACGGGTTTTATGCCGTCCGGCTGCGAAAAGCCAAAGGTTTGCTATGAGTGGTCCCGTATTGATTGCCCCGTCGATTCTTGCCGCTGATTTCGTGCGCCTGGCCGACGAGATCGCGGCTGTCGAGCGAGCCGGTGCGGATTTGCTCCATATCGATGTGATGGACGGCCATTTTGTTCCCAATCTGACAATCGGTCCTCCGGTCGTCGAGTCGATCAAGAAAGTCGCCAAAGTGCCGCTCGATGTGCACCTCATGATCACGAACGCCGATACCTTTATTCCGGAGTTCGTGACGGCCGGGGCTGATTATGTGACCGTGCATGTGGAAGCGTGTCCCCACCTCCATCGAACGATTCAATTGATCAAGGAGCGTGGCGCCAAGGCCGGCGTGACGATCAATCCGGCGACTCCGGTTACCCTGCTCCAGGACATCCTGGGTGATGTCGATCTGGTGTTGATCATGTCGGTGAATCCGGGATTCGGCGGTCAGAAGTTTATTCCGTCCGCATTAAAGAAGGTTGTCGCAATCCGCGAAATGCTGGATCGAATCCAAAGCCGGGCGTTGCTTGAAGTCGACGGCGGAGTGAAAGTCGACAATGCCGCCCAGATTATTGAAGCGGGAGCCAACGTGCTTGTTGCCGGTTCCGCGATTTTCTCCAGCCGGGATTATGCCGGCACTATTTCGGCGTTACGAGCGGCGGGGCAGCCCGCCCGCGCCGCCGGTTCTCACACGGCACTTCATCGATAGGCTATTTAGAATTGGATACATCCGCACTCATCGACAGTCTGCATCCCCTCGAAATCAAAGTCCTTATGGCTTTGGGGTCACGTCCTGCGGGGACGGTGCTCGAGACAGAGCAGTTGGCCGTTGCGGCCGAATTAGAGCCATCTCAGCTCAGCATGGCGATCGAGTGGCTACTCGCAAAATCACTGCTTGTCGTCCATGCGGAAATTGTCACTCCCATGGTGTCACTGACGAAGGTGGGCGAACAATATGTCAGCGGGGCATCACCGATCGAGCGAGTCTTTTCAGCCGCGCGCGAAGTGGCCCGCACGGGGAAGCGGCTGACCATTCCCGATCTGCAGGCGCAGGATGGATTGGATCCGTCCGATGTCAGCAAAGCGGTCGGACGGTTAAAAAAAGAAGGTGTGCTGTTGATTGTCCAGGGCGGCTGCATCGAATCGACGGGACGTCCAAGCCCGACGGTTGATGCTATCCGGGTGCTGCTGCAACAGGTGAATGAGGCCGCTCGGGAGTTGAAGAGTTTTCCCGAAGCGCATCGCCAGGTGATCGAAGACTATGCCGTCAAACGGGGAAACGCCAAGGAGCCATTCCGGGTGGATGATCGGGTCACCCGATCCTTCACGTTGTCTCCTGCCGGTGTGGCAGCGGCAGAGCATCTGGCGAAGGAAGGGGTCGCGGAAGAAGTCTCGCAGCTCACACCTGAACTGTTGAAAGACGGCAGTTGGCGCAATAAGCGATTCCGCAAGTACACGATCAGTCTGCGAGCGCCCCGCATCGGAACCGGGAAGAAACATCCCTATCGCGAGTTTCTCGATACCGTCAAGACGAAGCTCGTGAGCATGGGGTTCCAGGAAATGCGCGGCTCGCTCGTCGAAACGGAGTTCTGGAACATGGACGCGCTCTTTATGCCCCAGTTCCATCCGGCCCGCGATATCCACGATGTGTACTTTGTGAAGCAACCCACGCATGCCGCCAAGATTGCCGAGCCGTTCCTCTCACGTGTGACGGAGGCCCACCAAGACGGAGGCAAGACCGGCTCCACCGGGTGGAAATATGGTTTCAATGCCGAGCGGGCAAAACGGCTGGTGTTGCGGAGCCAGGGGACGGCAGTTTCGGCAAGGACGCTGGCGTCGGCGCCGGCTGTGCCGGGGAAGTATTTCTCGATCGCCCGATGCTTCCGCTATGATCAGGTCGATGCCACGCATGCCACCGACTTTTTCCAGGTCGAAGGTATTGTGCTGGGGGAGGATATTAACTTCCGTACCCTGCTCGGTCTGCTGAATCTCTTCGCGCGTGAAGTGGCACAAGCCAAGGAAGTGAAATTCCTGCCGGCCTATTTCCCCTTTACCGAGCCGTCGGTCGAAATGCATGTGCGGCATCCGCGCCTGGGGTGGATGGAGCTGGGCGGAGCGGGACTCTTCCGTGCCGAAGTCACCCTGCCGTTAGGTGTGACGGTGCCGGTTATCGCCTGGGGGCTTGGACTGGATCGTATGGCCATGGTGGCTCTTGGCATTCATGACATCCGCGAATTGTTCACCGACAATCTGGACTTGATCCGGACCACCAGAGGGATCTTCTAGCTCAGCCATGCCTACGATTTCTATTTTCAAAGACGACTTCGAATCGCTGCTGACTCCCGGCGGTCGCGCCAAGCACCCGGTCTCGATCGAGCAAGTGGAAGACTGGCTGATGCTCGTCAAGGGTGAACTCAAGGGGCATAATCAGGAAACCGGAGAATTGCGAATCGAGTTGCAAGACAGCAATCGCCCGGATCTTTGGTGTTGCGAAGGTATCGCGCGGCAAATCCGCATCAAGCAACAGGGGAAGCTCAAGCCCTATCCGTTTTTTGCGAAGAAGGCGAAGAAGGGACAATCGCTGTTTGTCGCACCGGGGCTTGAACGGGTTCGTCCCTATGTCGCCGCTTGTACAGCCAAGGGGTACCGGGTGACCGAAGAGGGATTAGCGCAGCTCATTCAGACACAGGAGAAGCTGGCGGATATCTTCGGGCACAAGCGAAAGACCGTCTCAATCGGGATCTACCAGCTGTCAAAGATTGCGTTTCCGGTCACCTATGAACTGGTCAAGCCGGATCAGGCGAAGTTTACGCCGTTGGGTATGGAGACGGTGATGACGCTGGCGGAAATTCTCATGGTCCACCCGAAAGGGTTGGAGCATGGGCATATCCTGGCCGGGCAGAGCCGCCTCCCCATTCTCCGCGATGCGAAAAACCAGCCGTTGTCCTTCCCGCCGATCATCAACAGCCGGGAAGTAGGGGAAGTGCGTGTCGGGGACGACGAATTGTTTGTCGAAGTGACCGGGACCGATCAGTTGATGGTCGTCCTTACGCTGAATATCTTTGCCGCCAACCTTGCCGACCGCGGCGCCGCGATTGAACCGGTCGAAGTGCAGTATCCCAAGAGCACGCCGTTGGGTAAGCGGGTCGTTACGCCGCAAGACCTCGGGAATTCGAAAACAATTCAGCTCAAGACCATTGAACAGGCGCTTGGCCAGGAACTTGGGGTAAAGGCCGTTAAGCAGGCGCTGGAAGTCTACGGGTATGAAGTCTCAGCCGGAAAGGGATCGGTTAAGGCCACGCTGCCACCGTATCGGCAGGATCTGATGCATGCGATGGATGTGGTCGAAGATGTCGCGATCAGCCGTGGCTATGGAGAGTTCGCCCCGGTGATGCCGGCGCAATTCACGGTAGGAGGGCTCTCGCGGATCGAGCAGACTTCAGACCGGGCGCGCGAGCTCATGGTCGGGCTGGGGTTCCAAGAAATCATCTCCAACATTATGGGGTCGCCAGAGAGCTATCGCGATACCATGCGCCTGGCAGATACGGAGTGGGGGCGGATGGTGGAAGTGGATAATGCCATGACCCTGACGTTCTCCTGCTTGCGTCAATGGATGCTCCCATCGTTACTGCGCGTCGAAGCAGCCTCGAGCCGGGCCTTCTATCCGCATCGCCTGTTCGAGGCCGGCGACGTCGCGATCCCCGATGCGTCGCATGAACTTGGCTCAAGAACGGAAACGGTCTTAGGCGCCGTCATCGCCCATGCGACCGCGCATTTCTCTGAAATCCACTCCTGCCTCGATATCCTGTTCTACCATCTGGGGAAAGACTACAGTCTGGAGCCGGTCCAGCATCCGTCCTTTCTGGAAGGCCGCGCAGGGCGTATCGTCGTTGCAGGCAAACCCATCGGCGTCATCGGCGAAGTCCATCCCGAAGTCCTCGAACGGTGGCAAATCACCGTACCGGTCGTCTCTTTCGACGTGAACCTCTCCAAACTCGCCGATTTGACTTAGCCGGTATTTCTTGATTTGTTCTCGATAACTTCCGACGCTTTCAAACCGATACTGCGCGGCCATGTTAGATCGAGGCTATAGAGCGCTGAGGCTGGATTAGCCCCGAGGGAGGCAACCAGAGCAAGGCGAGGCAGGTTTCGCGCAGATTTCATAGAAAACACGAAGAGGGAGACGGCAACTTGTCGTCTCCCTCTTCGTGAGGTCCGTAATTGTCAGGAAAGATACGGCGACGTTATGCCACAACCGGAGTCATGTGTTGCTTGGCCAGGCCGCACAACTTCTCGAAGCCGGCGGCATCCTTAATCGCCATGTCGGAAAGGACTTTGCGATCCAGCAGGACTTCCGCTTTCTTGAGGGCGTTGATGAACCGACCGTAGGTCAGTCCATGAGCCCGGACGGCTGCGCTGATACGCGCAATCCACAACCGACGAAAATCCCGCTTCCGGTTTTTCCGTCCATCATAGGCATACTGCTGTCCCTTATCAACCGATTCTGTAGCTGAGCGGAACAACCGGCTCTTGGCGCCGTACTGTCCCTTTGCTAGTTTCAGCCGCTTCTTCCGTCTCGCTCTTGTTTTCGGTCCACCTTTTGCGCGGGGCATGACTCAATACTCCTTTTATCCGTGAAGATCGCTCTTTGAGAGCTTAGTTATACGGCAACAGGCGGTTCAAAGACAAGGTGGAAGTGGCATCCACCACGGCCGTTCCGCTTAACCGGCGCTTTTGATCGCTCTTCTTATGGCTCAATAAATGGCGTTTCCCGGCTTTCCGTCGGACAATTTTTCCGCTCCCTGTACGGGAAAACCGCTTTTTGGCCCCTTTGTGTGTCTTGGCTTTCGTTTTCATCTCATCCGTCCTCTCGGTTTGTGCTAGCGATCCAGTGACTAATTTTTAGGTGCCACGATCATGATGAGGCTGCGGCCCTCCATGCGCGGGGCATACTCAATGGTTCCGGTCTCGGCCATTTCTGCGATCACCATATTCATGAGCGACCGGCCCATCTCCTGATTGGCCATTTCACGGCCACGAAACGTCAAGGTGACCTTGGTTTTGTTTCCGTCAGCCAGGAACTCCTTGATCTGGCGGATCTTGATGCCTAGATCGTGCTTATCGGTGCGCGGCCGAAGCTTGATTTCCTTGACCTGCGTGGATTTCTGATGACGCCGATTCTGATGGTCTTTCTTGCTGAGTTCGAATTTATATTTGCCGTAGTCCATAATCCGGCAAACCGGCGGTGCCGCTGTGGGGGCAACTTCCACGAGATCGTAACCTCCGTCCTGCGCCTGACGCAACGCGTCGGGCGTCGGGAGGATACCCAGTTGCTCTCCTTCCGGACCGATGACTCGAACCTCTCGCACTCGGATTTCGCGGTTCACGCGCAGTTTGGGGACGATAACCCACCTCTTAGTGTGTTGGTTGTAGCTCCGGCTGCGCGCGCGTGACGTCATTCCTGAGGAGATCGATCACTGCAGCCCCTGTCATGTTGCCAAGATTCGCCCCGCTCCGTCCTCTGACGGAGAGCGTGCCGCCCTGGACTTCCCGATCCCCCGCCACGAGCATGTAGGGGACCTTGGATTTTTCTGCCTCGCGGATCTTAAAGCCGATTTTTTCGTTGCGCAGATCGGCGTCGGCCCGAAAGCCTGCTGCTCTCAGCTGGGCGACGACGGAATTCACATACTCGTGCTGATTGTCGGTGATGGCCATGACAACGGCTTGGACCGGCGCCAGCCAGGTCGGGAATGCACCGCCAAAGTGCTCGACGAGAATGCCGAAGAAGCGTTCGATGGATCCCATCAAGGCCCGATGGATCATGATGGGCTGGTGGGATTTCCCATCCTCGCCGATGTAACTGAGCTCAAACCGTTCCGGATTATTGAAATCGACCTGAATGGTCGAGCATTGCCAGGACCGGCCAAGGGCATCTTTAATCTTAATATCGATCTTCGGTCCGTAGAAGGCGCCGCCTCCCTCATCCAGATGGAACGCCAGCCCTCGACTCTTGAGCGCGGCTTCCAGAGAACCGGTGGCAAGGGTCCAGTTGTCATCCGAGCCAACCGACTGTTCAGGTCTGGTTGAGAGGAAGATCTCGAAATCGACGAAGCCAAATGATTTCAAAACGAAGAATGTGAAGTCGAGTACCCGGCTGACTTCATCTTGAATCTGATCGGGGCGGCAGAACAGGTGCGCATCGTCCTGGGTAAATCCACGAACACGGAGCAGGCCATGCAACACGCCGGTCCGTTCGTACCGATAGACAGTGCCCAGCTCACCGTAGCGGATCGGGAGATCTCGGTAGCTGCGCAGATGGGACTTGTAGATCATGATATGGTACGGGCAGTTCATCGGCTTGAGCTGATATTCGCTGCCCTCCAGCTCCATCGGCGCAAACATATTGTCCCGATAGTAATCAACGTGGCCGCTCGTTTTCCAGAGATTGAGCCGCGCAATGTGGGGCGAATACACCAGATCGTAGCCATCCTTAATGTGCTGTTCGCGCCAGAAGTTCTCGATCAACAGGCGGACCAGCGCGCCTTTTGGATGCCAGAGGACCAAGCCTGGTCCGATTTCATCCTGGACGGAAATGAGGTCGAGCTCTTTTCCAACTTTACGATGGTCGCGGCGCTTGATCTCTTCCAGCCTGGCCAGATGGGCATCCAGTTCAGCTTGGGTCGGGAAGGAGGTCCCATAAATCCGTTGCAACATGGGATTGCGTTCATCCCCGCGCCAATAGGCTCCGGCAGTCGTCAATAGCTTGAATGCACCGACATGACCGGTGGTCGGAAGATGGGGGCCGCGGCAGAGATCGACAAACTCGCCCTGGCTATATGCCGAGATGGGCTCACCGTCTGGGAATCCCTGGATCAGTTCAACTTTGTAGGCTTCGCCTCGAGCTTTGAAAAACTCGATGGCTTCCTGCTTCGACAACTCTTTCCGTGTGACCGGCAGCTTCCGCTTGATAATTTCACGGGCGCGGGCCTCGATTTTTTCAAGATCTTCCGGCGTAAACGGTCGCTCAAAGGCAAAATCGTAAAAGAAGCTGTCTTCAAGCGCCGGTCCGATCGTGACTTGCGCCGTGGGAAATACTTCTTTTACGGCCTGAGCCATAATGTGGGTGCTGCTATGGCGGTAGACCTCGCGCCCTTCCGGCGTATCGAACCGGATCGGTTCAATGATCGCGTCTTCAGTCAACGGGCGTGATAGATCAACCACGAGTCCGTTGACCTTGGCGGCGAGGACATCGGGTCCGACCGACAGGCCGCAGGCTTTTAGAGCCGCTCCTACAGTCTGGCCTTTTTCGAGGACCTGGCTGTTCCCGCCTTTAAGAGTGATCTTCATACGTTCCAATTGGCCGAGCTAAAACAACAAAGGCATTCCGCTGCCCTAAGGCAAACGAATGCCTCTAGCCGGAATGGTAGGCGCGGACGGTCTTGAACCGTCGACCTTTACCGTGTCAAGGTAACGCTCTCCCCCTGAGCTACGCGCCTATTGTCCGGGTGGGCATGCTAATATAGCCCTGCCCATACTGTCAAGAAAAGCAAAAGAGAAGGCGGCCTCCTTCTGCTACTTCTGGAAGGCACTGCCTTCTCTTTGCAAGACCGAACGGAGCCGATGCCGTTACTTGACGGCGGAGCGCAACTCTTTCCCTGCCGAGAACTTCGGAACCTTGGCGGCCGGAATTTTGAGCGATTCTCCTGTGCGGGGGTTTCTGCCCATCCGTGCCTTGCGTTTTGAAATCGTAAACGTGCCGAAGTTGACCAGAGAAACTCGCTGCCCCTTCTTCAGTGACGTGGTGACGGCGCCAGTGAAGGCTTCCAGTGCCGTGCCTGCTGCGACTTTGGTGATTCCTGCCGAAGCTGCCATCTTCGCAATCAGCTCTTCCTTCGTCATCAGTCCCCTCCTTGGTTATGAATGAATGAGGATGCCGAGCGCTCGACGTTGATCCCGTCGTTCAGTGGAGTCTTCCGCAGTACGGCGGTACTACACAGTGCGGGTCGACTTTATTCGACTCCGTTTCAGTGGAATGTGCAGATCGGTAATCTTCTTTCTCAACGTATTTCGATTCAGGCCTAATAATTCTGCCGCTTGGATTTGATTGCCCTGGGTTTCTCGTAAAGCAGAAGAAATCAGGGGGCGCTCGACGGCTGAAATCAGCATGGGGTGAAGGTTTTTGGCGGCACCGGTATGCATACCTTTCACAAAATCGCCCATTTTCTGGTCTAGGTAGTCTTCCAATGAGAGGTCGTGTCCGTTGGTTTTCTGCGTGTGCTCGGGGTGTTGACTCATCATGTGAATCATGACCGGTGCCCGTTTCAGGACGGCCCGCGATCCTATGATCACCAAAGCGTGGGATGGGTCTATCTGGGCCGGGAGATCTAGAGGGAGGCTATCCCGCCCCGGGAGGGATTCCAGAACGACGACGTCAAAAGGTCGCTTCGGGAGATCTTTCGGTAGCGAAGCCGTATCTCGAGCGATGGTGACGGCTGCGTTTTTGAACGTGGATTTGAATTGAGCTTGGACCTCTGCGTCCGCTGTCAGTAATAGAATGGAAAAACCCGATGAGGCAACCGACATGTAGGCACCATGCAAAGAAGAGGGCGGAATTATTGCCCAGGGTTGACTTGATGTCAATCGGATATTTCCCGTGTGTGAGGCGCGGGTTACTAAGAAGTAGTCCGAAGAACGAGGTCGCTCTTACGCTGCAGTATCGGAAACACGGCTGAGTGCGATATCACAATGCATGTCTCGATTGACGAGGGATGTTGGATGAAATAGCTGGTGCTCTCCAAATAAAGCAAGATTGCCAAGGTGGGGATTTGGTTGCTTGACAGTTGCGAAGAGGGAAAGGTATATCTTCGCATGATTAATTCCTACCGGAATTATCAAGAATGAAAGTATCGCATCGAGCAACCTACGGAATATTGGCTGCTGTTGACCTGGCAATGAATGGCAAGGAAATCCCCATTCAGGCTCGGGCCATCGCAAGGCGGCAATCAATTCCCGTGCGTTTTCTTGAGCAAGTGCTGCATGCTATGAAAAAAGCCGGTCTTGTCGATAGCACGCGGGGAGCACAGGGAGGATATCTCCTGTTGCGTTCACCTGCTGAACTATCTGTGGCCGATCTGCTTGAGGCTCTAGATGGGCCGGTGTTTCATGACGCATCTCATAATGGCAACGGGCAGAATCGACGCGAATCCAGGGAGCAGCTCCTGCTTGGAGATGTGTGGGAGAAAGTCCATCAAGCCGAACGGAGCGTGCTTGCAGCAATTACAATCGATCAACTGGTTGAACGTCAACGAGCACTCGATCAACAACAGAACCCAATGTATCACATCTAAGAATTTAGCCGGGTAATCCCGGCGACAGCGGGCCGATTCTGTTGCGGCAAGGGAGAAATATATATGAGCCCCCAAGATCAGCTGATCATACCGGAAATTAAAACTTCTCCGATTCCTCCGGCCCTGCTCGAGGAGATCGAGACGTTCGAAGCAGAAGCGCTTCGTACCATGGCGGGGGAGGTGTCGAACGATCTCTTCAAGCCGTTCCGGTTGCAATATGGGATCTACGGGCAGCGCCAGCCTGGTGTGCAGATGGTGCGTGTCAAGATTCCGTTCGGAGGCATCTCGGCTAACCAATTGCGGCGGGTAGCAGAGTTGGCCGACCGCTATGCCACGGCCGTCGGGCATGTCACGACACGCCAGGATATCCAGCTGCATTTTGTCGAGTTGAAAGATGTGCCGACCATTATGCGTGGTCTGGCTGAAGTCGGGCTCACGACGCGCGAAGCCTGCGCCAATACCGTTCGCAATGTGACTGCCTGCCATCTGGCCGGAGTCTGCCAGGGGGAAGTCTTCGATGTGACCCCTTACGCGAAGACCATTGCCTACCATCTGTTGCGTAACCCCTTGAACCAAAGTCTGCCGAGAAAGTTTAAGATTGCGCTGTCCGGCTGCAGGCAGGATTGCGCCTTGACCCCGATTCATGACGTCGGCTTGCTGGCGGCCAAGCGTGCCGACGGAACCATCGGGTTTCGTATGGTGGCGGGCGGTGGCTTGGGGTCGGCCCCGCGCATGGCGCAAGTCCTTCGCGAGTTTACACCGATGGAAGAATTGCTGCCGAGCATCGAAGCCGTCATTAAAGTGTTCGATACGCTCGGCAACCGCAAAAACCGGAACAAAGCCCGCATGAAGTTTGTCATTGAGAAGCTGGGCTTCGATGAATTCAAGCGGCGCTGGGAAGCCGCCTACGAATCGATGGGCTATGCTCGTCCGTCGCATGAACCGATCAAGCTGCTCACGCATGCCGACGAACCGACGCCGCTCATCATGCCGACGCGTAACGGCGTCGGGCATTCGTCATCCAACGGCAACGGTGCGGGACATCGCATCGGGGATGAAACCCCCTTTGAGATGTGGAAGCGGACCAATGTCGTCAAACAGAAACAGCCTGGGTATGTCACCGCCGCGATTAAGTTGTTCATGGGCGATTTGACTTCCGAGCAGATGCTCTGCGTCTCGGACCTCGCCGAACGATTTGCCAACGGGAATATTCGCACCACCATCAATCAGAACATGGTGATCCGGTGGATCCCGGAGGCACAGATCGAAGCGCTCTATAGCGAACTCTCCGCCCATGGGCTGTCCGATCCTGGCGCAGAACTGGTGGAAGACATTATCGCCTGTCCGGGAACCGATACGTGTGGCCTCGGCATCACGTCGTCCAAGGGACTGGCTCGGGCATTGGCCGAAGTCTTTCCGGCCGGCCGTGTTCCTGAAGACCTTTCGGATGTGAGTGTAAAAATCAGCGGGTGCCATAACTCCTGCGCACAGCATCACATTTCGACGATCGGGCTGCATGGCGTCGGGAAGCGGCTGGGCGAGCATGTGGCGCCGCATTACGAATTGCATCTGGGCGGACAAGTGGATGGCACTCCGAAGATCGGGCAGATGACGGTCAAGTTGCCCGCGAAAGCGGTGCCGGCCGCTCTGTCGCATCTCGTCGAGGTGTATCGGCGGGATCGCCTGCCGAAAGAAAACCTGTCGGCTTTCATTGCCCGCGCGGGCAAAAACAAGCTCAAGGACGAACTGATTCCCTACACCATTGTCCCGGCCTATCAGGACGATCCCACCTTCTACTATGACTGGGAAGGTGAAGCGGAGTTTATCCTCGAGGATTTGGGTCCCGGCGAATGCGCCGGCGGTGCGCTGGAGATGATCGAAAACGGCATTCTCGAAGCAGACCAGGAGCTCTATCAGGCCAAGCTGCTGGTCGAGAACCATCAGTATTCCGTATCGGTGAACAAATCCTATCGCGCGGTGCTGGCAGCGGCGAAGGCGATGTTGGTCACGGAGGGGCTCGAACCCTCGACCGACTCGGAAACATTCATTGAGTTCGATAGTCGGATTGCCAAGAAGGGCGTCGTTCCTGCGCTGTATCATGATCTCCGCAAGAAGGTGGGCGATCTAGGCCCCAAGGATACGACCGCGGAATCCGCACGTGACAAAATGGTGTTTGCGAAGGGGTTCGTCGATGCCTGCCGTGCTGCGACCGACCAGATGGGGAAAGACTTGAAGCTTGCACCGGCCCAAGAGACGGCGGCTCCGGTGAAAGAAGTTGCGGCAGCACCGGCCGCTCCTGCACCGACGGGGGCGCCGGTCTACGATCTTCGCGGGGTTGCCTGCCCGCTGAATTATGTGAAGACGAAGCTCAAACTCGAAATGATGGATGCGGGTGAGAAGCTGGAAGTCTGGTTGGATGCCGGCGAACCGATTAAGAACGTGCCGATGAGTTTGAAGAACGATGGACATCTCGTCCTCCTCCAGGAAGCGCTGGAGCCGGAGGCCGCGCACTATCGCGTCCTCGTGGAAAAGGTCGAAGGCTAAGGGAGTCGGAGCAAGGTCATGCCCAGCGGCGGAAGTCCAGAGATGGTGGCGGAATTGAAACGCGTGAGCGACGCGTTCGAATCTCAGCAGCCGCAAGATGTGCTGAAGGAAGCGATCAAGCGGTTTGCTCCGAAGATTGTCGTCGCCTGCAGTTTCGGTGCGGAAGATGTGGTGCTGGTCGACATGGTGCATCGCATCGACCCCTCGATCCCGTTGTTCTATTTGGACACGGACTTTCTGTTTCCTGAAACCTACGCGACCCGCGACCGCATCATTCAACAGTATGCCTTGAAGCCGGCGCAGGTCATTCAGGTGCAGTCGCTGCTGACGCCGGATCAGCAGGCGGCGCAACATGGTCCGGCACTCTGGTCGACGGAACCGGATCGCTGCTGCCAGTTGCGGAAGGTGGAGCCGCTGATGCGTGTCTTGAAAGGATATGACGCTTGGATCACCGGTATCCGCCGGGATCAGTCGCCGACCAGAGCCAACGCGGGCCTGATCGAATGGGACGGCAAGTTTCAACTGGTGAAAGTGAATCCGTTGGCTCGCTGGACCTGGTCCGATGTGTGGACCTACATCAAGGTCTACGAGGTTCCCTACAATCCATTGCACGATCAGAATTATCCGAGTATCGGGTGCACGCATTGCACCGCTCCGGTGGCGCCGGGTGAAGATCCGCGCGCCGGACGTTGGAAAACTTTTACCAAGACCGAGTGTGGGCTCCACAAATCTTAATATGCCTATTCAAGACTTTATTGCGAAAATTGCCAAGGGGCCGAAAGCCTCCAAAGATCTGACCTGGGATGAATCCAAGCAGGTCATGAAATTGCTGATCGAAGGGCAAGCCACGCAGGCGCAAATCGCGGCCTTTCTGATGGCGATGCGATTCAAGATGGAATCGGTGTCCGAGCTGGCGGCCTTTACGGCAACCGCCCGGCAATATGTTGCGCCGCTCTCGATTCCCAAAGAGCTGGCGGTCGTGGATGTGCCGAGTTATGCCGGCAAGTCAGAGACCTTTCACGGCCTGATTGCCGGAGCGATCATCGCGGCATCGGCGGGTGCGGCGATCGTGATGCATGGCTATGACGGGATTCCCGGACGTCCCGGTGCGGCGGGTGTGTTGAAAGCGCTCGGGATTCCGATCGATCTGGATCCGAAAATGGCCGGCGAGGAAGTGACGAAAAAAAGATTCGTCTATCTCGATATCGGGATGTACCATCCGCCGCTCTATCGCTTTCTGGAACTGCGTCAGGAGATCGGGGTACGCAACCTCTTTCATCCGATCGCCCGCTTGTTGAATCCGTCGCGGGCGGCGGCGCAAGTGGTGGGCTTGTCCCATCCGCCGCATTTCGAAAAAACGGCGGAAGTGCTGCGGATGTTGGGATGTCCGCGTGCCTTGGTGATTCGTGGCGTGGAGGGCGATCCGGAATTGTCCGTCTCGGCGGCGACCCGGGTGTTGGAGCTGCGGGATGAACGGATTACTCCGCTGGGGATTTCGCCGAAGGATTTCGGTCTGGCCCTGGGCACCTCTCGCGATATGGCAGGCTTTCCCCCGGGCCAGCAGGAGAAGGAAGCGGAGTTGTTGCGGCGGATCATTCAGAATCAAATCCCGGGCGGTCCGAAAGATTGGGTGCTGATGAATGCGGCGCTGTTGCTGTACGCTGCGGGCAAGGGAACTACGCTGCCGGCTTGTCTGCCGATGGCGCGGGCCGCGCTCGAAAACGGCGCAGCGGCGCGCAAGCTGGACGAGCTGGTGCAGGCGCCTCTTGCGGCGCGCTAGCGCGGCTAACTAAGGGAAAGGTCGTCGGTCGTGAAACATCTTCGGCAGTTGGAAGATCAAAGCGTCTACATTCTTCGCGAGGCGTATAAGAATTTCGACAACCTGGGCATGCTCTGGTCGATGGGCAAGGATTCCACGGTGCTGCTGTGGCTGGCCCGCAAGGCCTTCTTCGGGCAGGTGCCCTTTCCGTTGCTGCATGTCGATACCAGCTACAAGATTCCCGCCATGATCGAATACCGCGACCGGATCGCGCGCGAGTGGCGCCTGGATCTGGTGGTGGGCCAAAACAAGGAAGCCTTGGCGGCGGGCATGAATCATACGATGGGCCGCGTCGCCTGCTGTACCGCCCTCAAGACGAACGGACTGAAACAACTGATCGAGCAAAAAGGGTACACCGGTATTATTCTCGGGGTGCGAGCGGACGAAGAAGGGACGAGAGCGAAGGAGCGATACTTTTCGCCCCGCGATAAGCATGGCGACTGGGATTTCCGCGATCAGCCGCCCGAACTCTGGAATCAGTTCAAGACGACCTTCCCGCCCGGCACCCATATCCGCATCCATCCGTTGCTGGATTGGACGGAAATCAATATCTGGGAATACATCAAGTACGAAAACATTCCCTTCATGGATTTGTATCTCGATAAGGGGGACGGCACCCGCTATCGCAGTCTCGGCTGCGCACCCTGTACGACGCCGATCAAATCGACGGCGAAAACGGTCGACGAGATCATTGATGAATTACGTCACACCACCGTGGCGGAACGGGCCGGCCGAGCGCAGGATGAAGGGCGTGGGATGGAGCTCTTACGCAAAGACGGGTACATGTAACGAGAATGATGAAAACGGTCCCCAACTTCGTTCTCGGCTCATCGAAATCCTCAACGTACCTCGGAGGGTACGACTCCCGTTTCGATTCGCCTCGGGCCTTGTTGGATAACCGTTTTGATCATTCTCAATAAAACAAGGCGACTATGGATAATCCAACTCAGAAACCATCCGAGAATCTGAATATCGTCATCGTCGGGCACGTCGATCATGGCAAGTCTACCTTGCTGGGACGGCTCTATGCCGACACCGGATCATTGCCCGACGGCAAACTGGAAAAAGTGCAGGCGATCTGTCGCCAGCAAGGCAAAGAGTTTGAGTACGCTTTCCTGTTTGATGCCTTCCTCGAAGAACAAGAACAAGGGATCACGATCGATACGGCGCGCACCTTCTTTGGGTGGAAAGGCCGTCAGTACATCATCATTGACGCGCCGGGCCACAAGGAATTTCTCAAGAACATGATCTCGGGCGCGGCGAGGGCGGAAGCGGCGCTGCTCTTGATCGATGCATTGGAGGGCGTGAAAGAGCAATCCAAGAAGCACGGGTATTTGCTGTCGCTGCTCGGTGTCCGGCAGTTTGCCGTTGTCGTCAATAAGATGGACCTGGTCGGGTACCGGCAGGATGTGTTCGACGGCATCGAGAAAGAGTATCGGGAGTTTCTTGGTCAGTTCAAAGCCGTGCCCGAACGGATCATTCCGGTCAGCGCTAAGCTCGGCGACAACATCGCGAATCGCAGCGCCAACATGCCCTGGTACACCGGTCCGACGGTGCTGGATACGCTGAGTTTGTTCAAGAAGGAAGCGGCACAATCGGAACAGCCGCTGCGATTCCCGGTCCAGGATGTCTATAAGTTCGATGCCCGCCGCATCATTGCCGGCCGTATTACCGCCGGGAAACTGAAGGTCGGTGACCATCTGGTGTTTTCACCATCGAATAAACGAGCCAATATCCGGTCCGTCGAAGCCTTCAATGTCGATCCGCAGCCGACGGAGGGATATGCCGGTCAATCGATCGGTATTACGCTTGATGAGCAGATCTTCGTGGAACGTGGAGAGATCGCGACGCATCAGGAGCATCTGCCGTCCGTCTCAACGGCTTTTCGAGCCAATCTTTTCTGGCTGGGGAAGCGCCCGTTGGAGCGTGGCCGTAAATACCAGTTGCGCGTGGCCAACAAAGAAGTCGACTGCGAAGTGGCGACCATCCATCGAATCATCGACACAATGGACCTGGCGCAGCAGCAAGGCAGCACGACCGTGAACAAGAACCAGGTGGCCGAGCTGACCTTGCGGACCAAGACCCCGGTCGCATTCGACCTGTCTGCTTCGTTTGAAGCCACCGGTCGATTTGTGTTGGTCGACGAATACGATATTGCCGGCGGCGGTATCGTCACGGAGCTGATTCACGACGATCAGGAGTTTCTGCGCGAGGAAGCGCGACGTCGAGATTTCGCCTGGGTCAAAGGCGAGGTGGGCGTCGAAGATCGCGCACGGCAGTACGGCCACCGAGCCGCCATTGTCCTGTTTACCGGCGGGAGGCATACGGGCAAGTCTCTGCTGGCCAGGCAGCTTGAAGGACGGCTTGTGGCCGACGGGCGCCATGCCTATTTGCTCGACGGGGAGAACCTTCGCCGCGGCCTCGACGCGGATTTGACTGAGGAAGAACGCGGGCAAACCGATGAAATGGCCAGGCGGTACGGGGAGGTTGCCCGGTTGCTGATCGATACCGGGTTGATCGTGGTTTCCACCACCAATCCGTTCGGGTTGCACTATAAAGAAGCCGTGCAAGCGATCCGGACGCTCGTTCATCCTGCTCCGGTCATTGCCGTGCACATGAGCAAAGCCAGCGAGGAGCCGCCGCCGAATACCGACATTGTGCTGAGCGGGCCGACGGATCTCGATAAAGCGACCAAGCAAATTATGGAAGAGCTTAAGAAGCGGGGAGTTCTCGCTCAGGCCATCGGGGCCAAACCGACCTTCCAGTATTCAATTTAGTGTACGACCCTGAGGGAATGCGGATTCCGCGGAGTTCATTCTTTCCGCGGGACCCCCACCTTTCGCTTGGTTTGACTCCCCAGAAACCGCTGTGCTACCGTACCGTCCTGCATCGTGTAGCCTGTGGATAGAAAGACTTGTATGGCAGCTGACAAAGACCTCAAGACCATTCTTGGCAAGCTCAAGTATTCGGATGATGCCAAAGTGGTTCAGCAAATAACCGAGCAGACCAAACAGGTCCATGCCCGTATGGCCGGCATCAAGTACAAGCTGGCCGTCATGAGCGGGAAGGGCGGCGTCGGCAAGAGTATGACCACGGTCAACCTGGCGCTGGCGTTTGCACGGCAGGGCGCAAAAGTCGGACTGCTGGATGTGGATCTGAACGGCCCTTGCGTGCCGCGCATGCTCGGATTGCATGGGCAGTCCTTGAAGATGACACCGGAAGGGGCGATTCCTCCGGTCGGTCCGCTTGGTGTGAAAGTGGCGTCGATGGATTTCTTTCTCGACGATGCCTCGCCGGTTCGCTGGAAAGGGCCGATGGATGTCAGCCCGGTCTGGCTCGGCCTGATGGAAATGAACGTCATCCGGGAGTTTCTCTCCGATGTGATGTGGGGCGAGCTGGATTACTTGCTTGCCGATTTGCCTCCCGGGGCGGCCGCCGACAAGCCGCCGGTGATTGCCGGGTTTATTCCGGACCTTGCCGGTGCCATCGTCGTGACGACACCGTCGGAAGTGGCATCTGACGTAGTACAGAAATCAGTGACCTACGCGCGCGACATGGGGATCAAAGTCTTGGGCATCGTCGAAAATATGAGTGAGTACCGGTGTCCCTCTTGCGGTGAAGTCAACGAGCTGTTCGAAGGCAACACGGAGGCGATGTGCGAGGCGCTCGATCTTCCGCTCCTCGGGCGGGTTCCGTTTGACCGGAAACTTGCCAAGACGTTTGATAAGGGGCAGCCGTTGCTCGACGAGGCCTATCCGACCATTCAACGGTATCAGGAAATTGCCGGGCGGATCCGCACGTTGCTCGATTACAAGAAAGTGCTGGCGGATAAGCTGTGATCCGAGAGGAGTTACTATGAAATTTGTTTGTCTCAATTGCGAAACCTATATGAATTTCGAAAAAGTCGAAAAGCCCGGCGAGGGCTCGCTCGGTGTCTTTTTCGGATGCCCGTCTTGCAACGCAAAGTTCTCGATGGTGACCAATCCAGGCGAAACGCAGATGGTCAGCTCCCTCGGCGTTAAATTGGGCGGTCGCACGGTAGCGGCTGAGCCGTTTGAAATGACCCGTGGCACGTTGAAGGATGAGGCGTTGGCCGGATCAGGCCAGATGGGTGCCTATTTGAACGAGAAGATTCAGGGCGGGCAGCCCGTAGCCACATCGATGGCGGCACCTGAAAAGTCCGGAGAAAAAGCCAGTGGGGGCTGTCCCTTCTCAGCCATGGTCGCGGAAATGGGATTGACGGGAACCGGCAAGCCGGGTAACGGCACCGGCCCTGCTTCTTCGGAATTCACCTGGACGGCCGATGCCAAGGAAAAGCTTGACCGGCTGCCGGCGTTCGTCAAGCCGATGGTGCAGAGCAGTGTCGAAGCCTATGCCAGGAAGAACGGATTCAAATCTATTACGCTGCAGGTTATGGATGATTCCAAGACCGACTCGCCGAACGGGATGACCTGGTCGCGGGAGGCTGAACAGCGGTTGGACAATATTCCTGACTTTATTCGACCGATGGCGCGGAAAGAAATTGAGCGTGTGGCAAAAGAACGTGGCCTGGCCACGATTACCGCACAGGTCATGGATGACGCCAAAGACAAGTTCATGAAGTTCATGTGAATGTGAGTCATATGCAGCAGGGCTCTCAAAGGCCCATCCGGCATTCCGGATGGGCCTTTCCGTTACCAGATTTGGCGAAGTCAGCGATTCGAGTGAATGCTATCGTGATGGTGGCGTGCGCGCTGTCTCTCGTGGTGGGTTTTCTTGGCCTGGACGGCACGCTCCTGTTTGCTCAGCACGGTGAGCCAAGTCACGATGCGTCCGCCGGTGAATCTCCGGCGCATGGCCACGATCATCACGCCCTCACTCTGTCACCGGACAGCTGGGAGGGCTCGCAAGCCGGCGTGGCCTATTCGGAGTTCAACCACCATCTCGCCGGACTCTTTGTCCTTCTGATCGGGTTTTCAGAAATGGCGCAGGCGGTACGCGCACAATCCCTGGGATGGGCGCGAATGCTTCTACCCGCAGCATTACTCGGTGCGGCGACCTTCTTGCTTATCTGGAGCGATCACGAGGCGTGGCCCATCGGGTCGCTGAGCTTCGCCGAGACGTTTTTCGGGAACGATCATGAAATTCTTCAGCATAAGACCTACGGGTTGCTGGCGTTGACCGTCGGGCTCATCGAGCTGTATCGGCGGCTTGACCGGGTCGTCCATGCCGGTTGGCTGGTCCCGCTGCCATTATTTGCGATGATCGGCGGCCTCATGTTGTTCACCCATTCCCATGGCGCGCATCCTTCGGCGCAAAAAATTGCGATGCATCATGCCGTGATGGGCACCCTGGCGGTATCGGCCGGCTCCAGTAAGCTGGCTTCGGCTTGGAGCGGAGTCTTTGGCGGATGGTCTCGGTCCCGTTGGGAGAAGGTGTGGGCCGGCCTTATTCTGCTTATCGGGATCCAACTGCTCTTTTACTCTGAGTAGTCGGCAAATAGTCCTCGCCATTCCGGGTTGATTGACACCTTTCAAAGGCCTATGCTACGTCTACAACCTCTTGGGGCTTATGGGCAGCCTGGCGGTTGGCTCGAATCATTTAGAATTTCGCTGACTTAGACGAGGGACACATGGGTGGACACAGTCATTGGGCGACAATCAAGCGGTATAAGGGCGCTCAGGACGTCAAGCGGGGGAAAATCTTCACCCGCATTATTCGTGAAATTGCGATTGCGGCTCGTACCGGCGGTGATCCAGACAGTAATCCGCGTTTGCGCCTGTCGATCGCGAAAGCCAAAGAAGCCAACATGCCCGGCGATACCATTAAAAAAGCCATCCAACGCGGAACGGGCGAGCTTCCCGGCGTGGCGTACGAGGAGTTTTCACTCGAGGGCTATGGCCCCGGTGGCACTGCAGTCTTGCTCGAAATCACCAGCGATAACCGCAACCGAACCGTGGCGGAGATCCGCAATCTTTTCACGAAAAATCATGGGAATATGGCGGAAGCAGGGGCGGTGGCTTGGCAGTTTCACAAGAAGGGCCTCCTGACGATCGACAAGGGGAAGGCCGACGAAGACCAGTTGCTCACGCTGGCACTCGAAGCCGGCGCAGAGGATGTGAAGGTGGGCGACAAAACCTTCGAAGTGATTTGCGGCACCCACGAATTCGAAGCCGTGAAAAAGGCACTGGTAGACGCCAAGATCGAGACGACGCTCGCGGAAATTACCTTTATCCCGCAAAACACCATTGCGCTTGAAGAAAAAGCCGCCGAGCAAATGCTGAAGTTGATGGAAGCTATGGATGAGCATGACGACGTCCAGAAGGTCCATGCCAATTTCGATATTTCGGAAGAAGTGATGGAGAAAGTGGCCGCTGCCGCTGCGGGATAAGTGTCAACCTATCCGGCATATTTCTGCCACTCGAGACGCGAGCCATAATGATCGCCTTTCTGACGGGGCGGCTGGCTTTTAAGGCGCCGACGCATCTCACGCTGGATGTGCAGGGTGTGGGCTACGAAGTCCATATTCCGCTGAGCACCTACTACGCTCTACCCAATCTCGACGAAGTTGCCGCACTCAATATTCACACCCATCTGCGCGAAGACGCCATCCAGCTGTTCGGCTTTCTGTCACAGAGCGAGAAAGAAGCCTTTCTATTGCTGACCACGGTGTCCGGTATCGGTCCGAAACTCGCCCTCGGTGTATTATCCGGGCTTCCTCTCGTCGAGCTTGTTCGAGCGATTCAATCCGAGGACGTGGACAAGCTTGCCACCATTCCCGGAATCGGAAAGAAGACCGCGGCCCGCATCGCACTCGAACTCAAAGAGAAGGTCGTGAAAATTCATTCCGGCCTGTCTCCCGCCGCGAGTGAGGAGCCGGCAGTCCCGACAGGTCCGTACGATGATGCGCTGTCGGCCCTTGTCAATCTTGGCTATCGCCCTCAAGATGTCAAAGACGCATTGAAACGAGTTTGCAAAACAGTCGAGAGCCGGGCCGGTCTCAAAGAATTGATTCGTGAAGGGCTGAAAGAACTTGCGAGGGGGTGAGCGATGAGCATGACGCACATTCGAGCGATGGTCCATTGCAGTGTGCTGGCGGGATGTCTCGTAGGGCTCCCGATTGCCGGATGGGCGCAGGACGCCGGTGAGCAGAAAAGCATCAGGATGACTTGCGGGACCTGTCCCGACGGCTACGCGACTACCGGTACGACACAAGCTCCGTCAGTCTGCAAAGATGGAGATCCGACGCTGGTTCAGTGTGTGCCGCTGGGGGCCAACATGCTTTCCGTGTGCGGTTCCTGTCCCGAGGGCTATTCGGAAGTCGGAGGGTCGTCGGTTCCCTCCCGTTGCGGCAATAAAGACGGCGGGCGACTGTCGCAGTGCCAGTTACAGAAGATGGAGCAGAATCTTCCCGATCCGACGCAAGGTGTCAAAACCTGCCCTCCTTATTGCGGAAGTGCGGGTCAGCCTGGCCAGGGTGCTCTGCCGCCGGTCCCGCGATTTCAACAGGTTCCGGACAGCAAGTAGGGCTGTCCTAGGAGATCTTATGGCTGAGCGATTGCTCGCACAGCGGACTACCGAGGATGACCGCAGTATGGAAAACGTACTGCGGCCGCAGTCCTTCGACGACTACGTCGGGCAGGAGCGGATGAAGGAATCCCTGCGCATCTGCATCGATGCGGCGCTGCAGCGGGGCGAGGCGCTCGACCACACGATTTTTTATGGCCCGCCGGGACTTGGAAAAACGACGATCGCTCATATCATTGCCAAGGAAATGGGGGCGTCATTGCGGTCCACCTCGGGGCTGGTACTGACCCATGCCGGAGACCTGGCCGCTATCCTGACGAATCTTCAAGAACACGATGTGCTCTTCATCGACGAAATCCACCGGTTGCCCGCTTCCGTCGAAGAGGCCCTCTATCCGGCGATGGAGGACTACCAACTTGATTTGGTGGTCGGGCAGGGGCCTGCGGCAAGAACGGTCAAGCTGGACCTCCCCCAATTTACGCTGGTGGGAGCCACGACGAAAGCCGGCGCGCTGACCTCTCCGCTCCGTGACCGGTTCGGACTCGTCTATCGGCTCGACTTCTACTCACCGTCCGATCTTGAACAGATCGTCACGCGGTCGGCCGGCGTATTGGGGACATCGATTGATCAGGCCGGGGCGGCGGAGATCGCGCGCAGAGCCAGGGGCACTCCACGAATCGTGAATCGCTTGATCCGGCGTGTCCGGGACTATGCGCAGATTAAGGCCGAAGGGCATATTACCAGACAGGTTGCTCAGGAAGCCCTGGCCTGGCTGGGGGTAGACAGTGCCGGGTTTGATGATATGGATCGGAAGATCCTGATGACCATCATCGAAAAGTTTAACGGTGGACCGGTCGGAGTAGAGTCCCTGGCCGCAGCGGTGCAAGAAGAGAAAGGGACTCTGGAAGATGTGTACGAGCCCTACCTCATTCAAGCCGGCTATCTCGATCGTACCGGGCGCGGCCGTCAGGCGACGAAGCTTGCCTTCGATCATTTCAGCAAGCCGACCGATCAGTTGTTTTAGCGACCGATGTATCCGCGCGGCCTGTGTTTCAGGGCGATTCTGAAGAGTCATCTCGGCTCTCCAGCTGTTCCCTCCGCTTAGTGAGCCGGTGCCACGGGTCTTCTCTGGGCTGCAACATCGCAGTCGAGTCCCGCAGGGATTCACGCGGTGCGGTGGCCGCAAGTTCTTGAAAGACCAAGAGGGTCTCCTTGCATTACCGGCTTCGGTTCCTGTATCATTCAACGCTTGCTCGCACTCGTTCTGCCTCTGGACAGTCGTCCAACTCATGAGGCACGGGTGGAGGGGGTTCGTTCATGCCTGGTGACCTATCCGGTTATCGGAAAGAGATCGATCGTATCGACGACGAGATTCTCCGCCTGCTCAACGAGCGGTCGAAGAGTGTTATTGAAATCGGTCGGATCAAGAAAGAACAGGACGCGGAGGCCAATCTCCATACCCCGGCCCGTGAAGCCGCGATCATTGAACGGCTTGTCAGCCACAATTCCGGTCCTTTTCCTTCTGAAGCCATCCGTCCCGTATATCGAGAAATCATGTCGGCCTCGCTCTCACTGGAAGGGCCGCAGAAGGTGGCCTATCTGGGGCCTCGTGCGACGTTCACTCATATGGCCTGCATGCAGAAGTTCGGATCGTCGGCCCAATACATTCCGGTCCACAGTATCAAGGAAGTGTTTAACGAAGTGGAACGGGGCCGCGCGAATTTCGGAGTCGTCCCGATCGAGAACACGACGGAAGGTGTTGTGAACCATACGCTCGATATGTTCATTGATTCAAACCTCCTCATTTATGGAGAAGTGCTCCAGGAAGTCTCGCATCATTTGATGTCGAAATCCGGGGTGGTGGAAGAGGTCAAGAAAATCTGTTCGCATCCCCAGGCTATCGCACAATGCCGCAACTGGATCGAAACTCACATGCCGCATGTGTTGGTATCTGAAGTAGCCAGCACGGCCCGTGCGGCGGAAATGTGCCAGGAGGACAATTCGATTGCCGCCATCGCCTCGGAGCTGGCCTCCCAGCTCTACGGTCTCAAAGTCATCAAGGCAAGGATCGAAGACAATCTGAACAACTTCACCCGCTTCCTCGTCTTGTCGCAAAAACCTCCGCAACGCACCGGCAAAGACAAGACCTCGTTGATGCTGTCGATCAAAGACAAGGTCGGGGCGCTGTACGATCTTCTGAGGCCCTTTGCGTCGCATGGAATCAGCATGACGAAAATCGAGTCGCGTCCGTCCCGGCGCAAGGCCTGGGAGTACATCTTCTTTGTCGATGTGGAGGGTCACATGGAAGAAGAGCGCGTGAGCCGGGCCATTGAAGAAATCAAGGGCCGGTGCCTCTTTATGAAGATCCTGGGTTCGTATCCGGCGCACAGTTAGTCCTATGCCACTACGTATTCATCCAGACATTGCGTCGCTCAATCCCTATGTTCCGGGGAAACCGATCGAGGAACTCCAGCGCGAGCTCGGCCTTGCCCGCGTGATTAAGCTGGCGTCGAATGAGAACCCGATCGGACCTTCGCCGAAAGCGCTGGCCGCACTGGCCGGCGGGCATGAGAGTCTGCATCGGTATCCTGACGGCGGAGCCTATCGCCTGCGGCGGGCTCTGGCCGAGCGGTGGAAGCTTACGCTCGATCATGTCATCCTCGGGAACGGATCCGACGAAATTCTCGGGCTTCTCGCGCGCACATTCCTTGCGCCGGGAGATGAAGCGGTGATGGCGGATCAGACCTTCGTCATCTACAAAATGGAAGTGACGGCGGCTCACGGTAAGGCGGTGATCGTGCCGCTGGTCAATTGGACGCACGATCTCGACGGGATGGCGAAGGCCGTCACGCCGAAGACCAGGCTGGTCTTTTTGTGCAACCCCAATAATCCTACCGGGACCATGGTTGCGGCCGATGCCGTGGCCCGGTTCATGTCGCAGATTCCCGAAGATGTCATCGTGGTATTTGACGAAGCGTATCTGGAGTATGTGCGCGATGCACATTTCCCGGATAGCCTGCAGTACGTCGCGCAGGGGCGGAATGCGATCGTGCTGAGAACGTTCTCGAAAATTTACGGGTTGGCCGGATTGCGGATCGGGTACGGACTGACCACCCCGGAGATTACGACGTGCCTGAACCGCGTACGGCCGCCCTTCAACGCCAATACGCTCGCGCAACAGGCCGCTCTCGCCGCATTGCGCGATGACGAGCATGTCGCGAACAGCCGTGCGATCAATGCCGCCGGCATGCAGCAGCTGGAAAGCGGGTTGCGGGCGCTTGGGTTTACGACCATTCCCAGTCAGGCTAATTTCATTTACTTCAACGTCAGGCGCGACGGGCGGGGCGTGTTCGACGCGTTACTGCGGGAAGGTGTGATCGTCCGGCATATCGAGGGGACGATGCTGCGCGTGACGATCGGCCGGCAGGACGAGAATCAAGTATTTCTCAGCGCGTTGAAGAAAATCGTGCAGCCGTAGCAAAGGTATAAAGAGGGCACCATGATCATCGTCTTGAAACCTGACGCGTCTGAACGCGAAGTCGATCATATTATTGACCGGTTGCGTGAGCTCGGCCTGAAGTCGCAAATTTCAACCGGGCAGGAGCGTACGATCATCGGGGTGATCGGCGACGATCGGATTTTGCACAACCAGCCGTTGACGGCGCTCCCGGGCGTGGAAAGTGTCCTGCCGATTCTGGCTCCATGGAAACTGGTGAGCCGGGAATTCAAGAAAGAACCGACCATCATCGATGTGGGCGGGGTCAAGATCGGCGGAAAAAAACTCGTCATCATGGCGGGGCCCTGTGCGGTCGAGCGGCTGGAATTGACCGTGGGGATCGCGCACGAGGTGAAGGCTGCCGGAGCCTCGATCCTCCGCGGTGGAGCGTACAAGCCCAGAACCTCGCCCTATTCCTTTCAAGGCCTGGGTCGTGAAGGGTTGGACTATCTGCTTGAGGCCAAGAAGCAAACGGGGTTGCCGGTCGTCAGTGAGATTTTGGATACGCGGGACATCGAGTTGTTTCTGGAGAAGGCCGACGTCATTCAGATCGGCGCCCGTAATATGCAGAACTTTGAGCTTCTCAAGGAAGTCGGCGCCTATGATAAGCCGGTGTTGTTGAAGCGCGGGTTGTCTGCGACGATCAAGGAGTTTCTCCTGTCTGCGGAGTACATCATGTCGCGGGGTAACCGCAACGTTATGCTCTGCGAGCGCGGCATCCGGACATTTGAAACCCAGTATCGCAATACGCTGGATCTCGCTGCCATTCCGACATTAAAGGAGCTGTCCCATCTCCCCGTCATCGTGGATCCCAGCCATGCGACGGGAAAGTGGCAGCTGGTTGCGCCGATGTCCAAGGCCGCGATTGCAGCCGGTGCCGATGGGTTGCTGATTGAAGTTCATTCCAATCCGGAATGCGCGCTTTGCGACGGAGAGGAATCGATCAAGCCATCGAAGTTCAAAGAGCTGATGCACGATCTGGGAAATATCGGACGGGCGGTCGGGCGGGAAATCTAGTCTGTCACACATTCTCTCAGGAGAATAGACCGGGATAGCTATGGCGGTGCATTTCAAACAGGTCGCGATTATCGGGGTGGGTCTGATCGGCGGATCGCTCGGGATGATCTTGCGCCGTAAAGGGCTGGCTGACCAAGTGGTCGGCGTCGGCCGCCGGGTGGAGAATCTCAAGACCGCCGTCGAGCTGGGCGCGATCGATCGCTATGTCGCCGATCCGAAAGAAGGCGTACGCGGCGCGGATCTCGTGATTTTAGCCACCCCCGTCGATACCTATGACCGCCATCTCAAGGAGTGGGCCGCATGCCTTTCTCCCGGTGCCATCGTGAGCGACGTCGGGAGCGTGAAAGGCTTGCTGGTGGAACAGTCCGAGGCGAGCATGCCGGCGGGTGTTCATTTCGTCGGCGCGCATCCGATTGCCGGCAAAGAAAAGACCGGCGTGGCGGCAGGGACCGATCAGCTGTTTCAAGGTGCGCGTTGTATCGTGACGCCCACACCACACACCGATGCGCAAGCCTTGGCGCGGGTCCGTGCGCTATGGCAGGAGACGGGCTCGATTGTCTTGACCATGGATCCCCACCTGCATGATCAGATTCTGGGCGCGGTGAGTCATTTGCCGCACGTTGCGGCGTTTGCTTTGATCACGGCGCTGGCGAATCTTCGCGATCGGGAAATCGCGTCGCTTGATTTGGCAGCGCACTCCGGAGGCGGGCTGCGGGACACAACAAGAATCGCGGCCAGTTCTCCCGAGATGTGGCGGGACATTTTTCTCTGGAATCGTGAGAACGTGGTGCATTTCATCGATGCCTATCAGGAGTCGCTCCAGGAGTTTCGGCGCCTCGTCCATGCAGGTGACGGAGCCGGGATTGAGAAAGCGCTGGAACGTGCCAAGTTCGAACGCGAGAAATTGAACATTCGTCCTTCTGTTACGGTGTAATCGAATCATGGCATCACTGACAATCACTCCAGGCCGTGCGCTCGCAGGGACCATGACGGTACCCGGCGACAAGTCCGTGACGCATCGCGCAATCATCCTCACGTCGCTCGCCGAAGGGGAAAGCCGGCTATCCAGTTATTGCCGGGGGGAAGATTGTTTAAATACGATGCGCGCGTTTCAGGCGCTGGGGATTCAGATCGAGGAGCAGCCGGATGTCCTGAGAGTACAGGGTAAGGGCATGTGGGGTTTGCGGGAAGCCGATGGGCCGATCGATTGCGGCAACTCGGGGACCGGAACCCGTTTATTGACGGGACTCCTGGCCGGACAGGATTTCTTTACGATTTTAACCGGAGACGAATCGATCCGTCGCCGACCGATGGGGCGGGTCGTGAAGCCCTTGCGAGAAATGGGGGCAGTGATTGCCGGACGCAAAGGCGGTGAACTGGCCCCGCTGGCCATCACCGGCACTCGGCTGCATGGCATCGAGTATTCATCTCCCGTTGCCAGCGCGCAGATCAAGTCGGCGCTGCTATTCGCGGGCCTCTTTGCCGAAGGCACGATGCGGTTTCGCGAACCCCGCTTGTCCCGCGATCATACGGAACGGATGTTCCAGTCGTTCGGGATTCCATTGCGGCAGGAAGCCGGCACGTTGGTTTTGGAAGGGCGTCCATCGTCCGGTTGGACCGGACGTGCGATCGTGATCCCGGGAGACTTTTCGGCGGCGGCATTTTTTCTGGTCGGGGCGAGCATCATTCCCGGCTCCGATGTCACGATTCAGAACGTCGGGATCAACCCGACCAGAACCGGGCTGATCGATGTGTTGACGGCCATGGGGGCCAATATCGAAGTGCTCAATCGGCGTGATCAGGCCGGTGAGCCGGTGGCGGATCTCCGCGTTCGATCGGCCGCGCTGAAGGGGGTGGCGGTTGGTCCTGAACTCATTCCGCAGACGATCGACGAATTTCCGATTCTGTGCGTGGCGGCGGCGGTGGCGGAAGGCGAGACGACGATCTCCGGCGCCGAAGAGCTTCGTGTAAAAGAAAGCGACCGCATCGCCACAATGAGCGCCGAGTTGAAATCGATGGGAGCGCAGATGACAGAGAAGCCGGACGGCATGGTGATTCAAGGGCTTGGTCGCGCGGGCAAGAACGGCTGTTTGAGCGGGACGCTTCAGGGGAAGAGCCATGGCGATCATCGTGTTGCCATGTCGCTGGCGATCGGCGGCCTAACGGCGAGTACCCCCACGTCCGTGGCCGATACCGGTTGCGTGGATACCTCCTTCCCGAACTTCGAGCGTACGCTGATGGGCTTATTGACGGCATAGGCCTGCGGGCTATAATACGAACCCTATTGAGGAGAGGCGGAAGCGAGAACTGTGATCATTGCGATCGATGGCCCAGCCGGAGTAGGAAAAAGTACGGTTGCCAGACTGTTGGCGTCACGGCTGGGCTATCTCTACCTTGATACGGGAGCGCTGTATCGGGCAGTGGCCTGGAAAACTCTTCGAAGCGGGATTGACCCTGCCGATGGAGGGCAGGTGACGGCGCTGCTTCCATCCCTGTCGATTCAGATGCTGTTCCAAAACGGTGCGATGCTGGTCCTGGTTAACGATGTCGATGTGACGAATGAACTGCGTACGCCGGAAGTGACGTCGGTGGCTTCCGTGATTTCGGCAATTCCGGCCGTTCGGGAGTGGCTCCTGCCGGTGCAACGCCAAATCGGGCAACGTGGCTCTGTGGTGGCCGAAGGGCGTGACATCGGCACCAAGGTGTTTCCCGCTGCACCGGTCAAGTTTTTTCTGGAGGCCGATGCGACGGTGCGGGCCGAGCGGCGCCATCGTGAACTGGTTGCTGCCGGGCATGGCGGGGCGATGGAAAAGACCTATCAAGATCTCTCCGGTCGGGATGAGCGGGATCGCACGCGCGCTGTTGCTCCGCTGGTGCCCGCGGCCGATGCGCGATTGATCGATACATCCTCTCTTCGAATTGAAGATGTGGTGGAGCAGATGCTGGCGGCGGTCGCGGCAGCCTCGTGAGCGGATTGGTCTACGGGATCTTGTGGGTTCTGGTACGGGCCTTCGCACGCATCTTGTTTCGGTATCGTGTCGAAGGAACGGTGCCTCTGACCGGCGGGGTGCTGGTCGCTGCCAATCACGCCAGCTATGTGGATATTCCGCTTCTGGGTTGCGGAATGAACCGGCGGGCCTGGTATCTCGGACGCAGTGACTTGTTTCCTGTCCCGGTGTTGAACGGGATATTGCGGCGGCTTGGGTGGATTCCGCTTCGTCCCGGTCGATTGGATCGGGAGGCCTTCGGGAAAGCCATCAGCCTGATTCAGGCCGGCGAAGTCGTAGTGATCTTCCCGGAGGGCGGGCGCAGCCATGATGGCCATTTGCGGCAGCCGAAATCCGGTATCGGGGTGATCGTGTCGCAGACCGGATGTCCGGTGGTGCCGGCTTATTTAAAAGGGACGTTTGACGTGCTGCCGACCGGTGCCAGATGGCCCAGGTTTCGGCAGGTGACGGTCAAGCTGGGAGCACCGCTGACATTTGAAAAGGGACACCCCAAAGAACACGACAAAGGAGATGCCAAACGGTTTTATCAACTGGTCAGCCGCACGGTGATTACGCATATCGCCGCCCTCGGAAATGTTCCGCCCCCGATGGTGGGACACGAAGGCGAGCGGACGCTACCGGAGCAGCCGACCACCGGAGCTCGCAACGCTGAGTGAGCCCGGTTTTTTCACCATCAGCACCCGGCCCATGCCGGAGGATGAGGATTTGTCCATGAGTACCGCATCAACAGGGAATGAACCGAAGTTAGACCGCGCCGCATTGGCCGCGCTCTATGAAGAGACCTTCCGCAACCTGGAGGAAGGGACGATCACCGAAGGCCGCGTGGTGGCGTTGACGAAGGACAAAGTCGTCGTCGATATCGGCTACAAGTCGGAAGGCATGATTCCGAGCGACCAGTTCTCGCCGGATGATCTTCAGGCCCTTAAGGTCGGAGACAGTATTCAGGTCTACATCGAAGAATGTGAAGATGCCGACGGCAATCTGGTTCTGTCCAAAGAAAAAGCCGATAAGATGAAGATCTGGGAAGAGCTCGAAAAGCTCTTCAATGAAGAAAAGAGCATCGACGGGAAAATTATTTCGCGGATCAAGGGCGGCATGATGGTCGACATCGGCGTCAAGGCGTTCCTGCCCGGCTCGCAGATCGATCTGCATCCCGTGCGGGATTTGGACGGCCTCGTCGGGAAGACCTTCCCGCTGAAGATCATCAAGATCAATCACCGCCGCGGGAATGTCGTGGTCTCCCGCCGTGTGCTCCTTGAGGAGACGCGCGACAAGAAGCGTCAGACGACGCTGGCAAATCTGAAGGAAGGCCAGCTGATTCAGGGTATGGTCAAGAACATCACCGATTACGGGGCGTTCATCGACCTGGGCGGGATCGACGGATTGCTCCATATCACGGATATGTCGTGGGGCCGCGTCGGCCATCCGTCAGAAATGTTCACCGTCGGCGATCGGGTGGAAGTCAATGTGTTGAAGTACGACCGGGAAACCGGCCGCATTTCGCTCGGTCTGAAGCAGAAGTCTGCTGATCCTTGGACCAACGTCGCCGGCAAGTATCCGATCGGCACGCGGGTGCGTGGCCGGGTCGTCAGCTTGACGGACTACGGCGCGTTCATCGAACTCGAGCCGGGCGTCGAAGGATTGGTCCATGTATCGGAAATGTCCTGGACCCATGAAGTGCGCCATCCGTCGCGTGTGGTGACCGTGGGCGATCAGGTCGAAGCCGCCGTGTTGAACGTGGATCCGGCCAGCCGGAAGATCTCGTTGGGCATGAAGCAGACGGCTCCCAATCCCTGGGACATGATCGAAAGCAAGTACCCGATCGGCACCAAGATCGAGGGCAAAGTGAAGAGCTTGACCGACTTCGGCGCGTTCATCGGCCTGGAAGAAGGCATCGACGGCTTGATCCATATCTCCGATATGTCCTGGACCAAGCACATCAAGCATCCGTCAGAGTTGTTCAAGAAGGCGCAGAAAGTGGAAGCCGTTGTCTTGCGCATCGACAAAGAAAAGGAACGGCTGTCGCTGGGCTTCAAGCAGCTGTCACGCGATCCGTGGGACGATGAGATTCCCGCCCGTTACCATGTGGGCGATTCGGTGACCGGGAAAGTCAGTAAGGTTGCCGATTTCGGGATCTTCATCGAACTGGAGGGCGGCGTCGAAGGGCTGATTCATATCAGCGAAGCCGGACTTGATGGCGCAGCGAAACTCGAAGAAAAATTCAAGCTGCAGGATGACGTGACCGCGAAGATCATCAAGGTCGATCGCGAAGAGCGGAAAATCGCGCTCAGTTTGCGCGAGCATCAGTCGGATTCGGATCGCCGGCAGGTGGATGAGTATCACTCTTCTCAAGGGGCGCTGGATCAAAGTCTGGGGCGTGCGGCGAAGCAAAGCCGCAAGAAGTCCCAGTCGGAGGACTAATGCGCGTGCCTTGTTGGATTGTCACAGACGTGAGGCCGCATGGCTGACGACCAACCGATAGAACGCAGTCCCAAGCGCTCTCTGCTTCGCAAGATCCTTTGGGTCGTGGGGGGCGTCTTGGGCCTGCTGTTCTTGGTCAATGTTGTGTTTCCGGATCTTGATCTCTCGGGAGAGGATCGCATTGCGCTGATCCGTATCGAGGGCGTCATCCTTGACGCCCAAGAAACGATCGGGGAGCTGAAGAAGTTCAGCGAGAATCCTGCCGTCAAGGCGATTGTGCTGCGGATCGATAGTCCTGGCGGAGGGGTGGTCCCCTCGCAAGAGATTTACGATGCGGTGCGCCGGGTGCGTAGCAAAAGCAATAAAGCGGTCATTGCCTCCATGGGGAGCGTGGCGGCGTCGGGGGGATATTATATTGCCGCCGCGACCGATCGTATTGTGGCGAATCCCGGCACGTTGACCGGCAGCATCGGTGTGATCATGGAGACGGCGAATTTCGAAGGCTTGCTTCAGAAGGTCGGCGTCGAAGGCGTCGTGGTGAAGAGCGGCAAGTACAAGGATGTCGGATCTCCGTTGAGGAAGATGAGCGACGAGGAGCGGAGTTTGCTGCAGGTCGTCATGGACGATGTTCATAAACAGTTCATCGAAGCGGTCGCCGAAGGTCGCGCACTTGAGCTGACCGACGTGCAGGCACTGGCCGACGGGAGAATCTTTACCGGTCGCCAGGCGAAAGAGGCGAAGTTGGTCGATGAACTTGGCAATCTGGAAGACGCCATTCAGTTGGCGGCCGATGTCGTGGGAATCGAGGGGGAGCCGAAAGTGGTCGAACAGCGCCGGCGATTCTCTATTCGTGAGCTGTTGGAGTCCAAGCTTTCATCGGTCTTGCCGAAGTTCGATTTTCATCCAGGGGTGAATCTGAAATATCTCATGGCCTTTTAGTCGCGCGGCAATAGCGTGCAACGGCACCCGTCCATCGACGGTGCGAAAGGGGAGCGGACATGACGAAAGCGCAGATCATCGAGCAGATGTCGGAGAAAGTGACCACGCTGACGAAGCGGCAGGCCGAGGTCGTCGTCAACACCATTTTCGATTGCATCCGGGATTCGCTCAAAAACGGGGATAAAACCGAGATCCGGGGGTTCGGGAGCTTCCGTTTACGGGCGCGACGAATGAAAGAAGGGCGCAATCCGAAAACGGGCGCCACTGTTGCTGTGCCGGCCAAGCGGGTACCGTTTTTTAAGGCGGGAAAAGAACTCAAAGAGTTGCTGAACCAATAGCGGGCGAGAAGGAGTTCCCATGTCATCCTCACATTCTCCCGAGTCCGCCTCCACGGAGATTCGCTGGACCGACGGTGCGCTGCAGCGCATGGAGCGCGCGCCGGTTTTCCTGCGGGGCATGGTCCGTCGGCTGGCGGAAAAAAAAGCACGAGAACTCGGCTACGAAGAAATCGACGAAGTTAAACTGGACCAGTTTAAGGGACAGATGATGGGCTCGATGGGCGGCACGACCGGTATGGCTTCTGCCGCTGAAGCGATGGAGAAAGGGCAGTTGCCCTGGACGGCGGCGGCAAAGGCACGGCTCGATGCGGTTCCCGAGTTTATGCGCGCGATGACCAGGCAGATTGCGGAGGAAATGGCTCGCGAGGGCGGACACATGGAGGTCAACATCGATTTGCTCGACCGGGTCGAATCGATGGGGGATCTGCGCGAGCGGGATTTGCCGCCTTTGGACTGGAGTGAAGGTGCGCTGGCGTTGCTCCAGCAGAAGATCAAAGATTCCCCGCCGATCGCGCTGGAGTTTGTCAGCGATATGATTCGGCACGATACGGAAGAGGCGGCTCGGGAAAAGGGATTCACGACGATCGATGAAACGAATGTCATGCAGTTGTGGGCGGCGCCCCAGCAGAAAGTCGCCTGGTCGGATGAAGCGTGGAAGCGGCTACAAACCTCGCCCGATTTCGTCCGAAGCGGCATCAGGAAGGCGGCGGAACGCAGAGCCAGGAAGCTGGGCCTGTCCGAGATCGACTCGGATTCCCTGACGACGTTTCGCAATCAGGCAATGATGAAAGCGGTGAAACGCATTCGATCATTCGGTTATAACGAGTTGACGTTCGATGCGTTCGATACCGCATTGACGAAAACGAAGCGGCTTCAGGGAAACGACCAGGCGGAGAAGCGCTTGCAGGAAATTCGCGGCCACTTTGCCGATCCGAACGTGAAGAAGCCGGAAGGCGGCACGCTTGGAGCTGATCTCATGGATCGTTTCAGAAAGTATTTGAAGGGCGAAGGGGCTCTCTAGTACGCCATTCCCAGCGGCGTGATTGCGTTTCCCTCTGATCTTCGAGTATGGCGGATGGACAGTTGTTGCCGCGTCAAGTGCAGTGACGTGCTCTGAACCTGATGACTAAGAGTACGAGGAACCCCGGAATCGCCCGAGCGATTCCGGGGGGAATTCTCTAGTGAGTGCCGACAGCCTGCGGCCAGAACTTGTGACGGATTTGAGGGAGCGGTTCGTTATCGAAGTTGGGGATGTCGTAGAGACAGCGGTCAATGGTGGCCACTTCGTCTTCCGTCAGATCCAGCGTGACTTTTTTCTTCCAGAATTGATCGAGAGTGAAGTAATCCCCCGACTGCGGTTTTTCAGCGAGTAACGCTTTCATTTTCTGGAACCCCTCGGTATCGACTCCACCGATACGACCCTTGTTTCGATCATGGCACCAGCTGAGGACTTCAGCGATGCCATACATTGTAATGTCCACCTTCACTTGATTGCTCATTGGTTCCTCCTCAAAATGAGGTCGCATTCTAACGCAAATCTTGTGAGATCGACAAGGCTCAAATCTTTATTCAGCCGAGAATCAAGCAGATTGCATGGTGAAACAAGGGATCTGTATACTCCGCGAGCCTTCATAGATGAAGACATGGGGCGAGAGAGCATGCTTTGATAGGCCCATCGGCCTAGTCGCGAGAAAGGTGAGCCGTGAAGCCTGTCCGTCTTTGCGCGGTCCGCTGGGACGCGGTGCCGTTGATGTCAGTTCTCTATTGCCTCCTGGGCATCAGTCTTCTGTCCTGTTCCAAAACTGACCCCTATACGCCCCCGGATCTTTTTTATTACTACGCGAGTTATAAAGTCGGGAAGAATCCTACGACGATTACAACCGGCGATTTTAATCACGATACGTTTACCGATCTCGTGACGACGAACATTTCGAGTAACACTCTTTCGATTTTATTGGGCAATGGTGACGGAAGTTTTCACGATCAAACACAAATCAAAGTGTGTCTAGAGCCGCGCACGTTGGCGATGACTGATTTCAATCATGATACCCATGCGGATATCGTGCTGGCTTGTTCGGGCGGCGATGAAATCGCTTTTCTGATGGGGCGCGGGAACGGAAAATTTGAAGAAGGTCCGCATTATCCGGTGCATCGAACTCCGGTGGCGCTTGCGACCGGCGACATCAATGGCGACGGCCATCCTGACGTAGTGGTCGCGCTCCGCAACGACAAGATCAAGGTGTTTCTTGGGACCGGCACATCCGAGTTTCTCCATGGCGCCCAGTACCAGTATGGCGACACGCCGACATCGGTCGCACTTGCCGACCTTAATGGCGACGGGAAGATTGATATGGTGGTGAGCAATGGAGGGCCCATGTCCAATGCCGTCTCCATCTGGCTGGGCAATGGCGACGGGACGTTCCATGATCCCAAAGACTATCGGACTGGGAAACGGCCGCTGGCGGTGACGTTTGCCGATTTCAACAATGATCGGAAAAGCGATCTGCTGGTGATTAACGGGGAGCGCGACTGCTTCACCACATTTTTGGGTAACGGGGATGCCACCTTTCAGCCGGGAAAGGATTCAGGCGCCGACGCCGGTCCTATCGCGGGCGTCACGCGCGATTTCAACGGCGACCGTATTCTCGATGTTGCCGTCGCCAACTTGCAGTCGAATGATCTGTCGATTCTTTTTGGCAAAGGCGACGGCACCTTCCAGTATCCGCCGAGAAATTACCGGACAAAAGCCGGCCCGTTTGCGATTGCCACGTTCTGGGTCACCTCCAAGGAAGTCGAAGAACCAGGGTTGGTGACGGCTGATAATGGCGATGGCACGGTTTCAATTTTTCTCCATCGCGGATTGAAAAGCGGAAAAGCTGCGCCAATTGCGGAGAATGAGCGGTAAAGGCCGGACGCCATGCGCAAAGTCGGCACTTCTTGACAGGTCAGAGACCCTCCGTTAGAGTGGCCGACAGGTGCGGTTTTGCATCGATTTCCAGTCTGTGTGAACGGATGCCCCTGAGAACATTTACCTGGTGGTTTGCGATGGGTTCAGTCCTGACCCTTGCTGTGTTGATGGTGCAGGGGGGCATCCGCGATCTGTTAGAGGGCACCCAGCCCGCCTCAGGGACAACGGCGGTCGTGTCCTTCAGTACAACGATTCTTGGCGGCGGCCTTCTGGCCGGATGCTTAGCGGTAGTCCTCAACCGGCTTCGGTAATGACACCATAGACGCGACGGTATGCGTTGCTTGAAATGCAAAGGGTTCATGATGGTCGAGCGTCACTATACGCTCATGAATCGCCGGCTCTTTGCGCGTTGTCTGAACTGCGGGTTCTGGATCGACCTCGCGGATGTTCTGCGGTTTTTTCACAAGGTGATCGATAGCGGCGTACGTGGCGGGAAAGTGCGCGAATCCTACCCGCTGTAAATTGTTCCTATGGCCCATAGTCCTGGGTAAGGAGTCCCCATTGGTTAAATCATTCGCACTTGCGTCAACCGTTCTGGCGGCTGCGTTCGGCACCGTGGTCTTCGGGCTTCCGCTCGAAGTTCAGGCCGAGTATAGCCACAAACACAAACGCCAAGTTCGGGCCGTCAATACGTCGGGGGACCGTCTTCCCTGGCGGGTGGCTCCTGCTCACAGCATTCTCCTGAAGGAACTCCGATCCGGACGGGTGCTCTATCAGCACGAATCACTCAAACGCCTTTCTCCGGCCAGCCTCACGAAAATCATGTCTGCGCTGGTCATTTTGGAGAAGGGAAAGCTGGATGATCAGGCAACCATCAGTCGCAATGCCGCGCGGGCTCCTAAAACCCATCTTCGGCTTCGCCCGGGCGAGGTGTTCAAACTGGAAGATTTGCTCAAGGCTATGCTGATCGTGTCGGCCAATGATGCCTGCCTGGCTGCGGTGGAACATGTCGGCGGCGACGAGGAGCAGTTTGTCATGCTCATGAATGCGAAAGCCGCCGCTCTCGGGCTGACGGATACTCACTTCAGCAACGGCTGTGGCTTTGATGGGCCCGAACATTACTCGACGGCTGAGGATCTCGCCAAGCTCAGCGAAGTCGCCCTTCAGAATCCCGTCTTCCGCGCGCTCGTGCGCGAAGAGCGTGAGATTATTACCCCGATCAGCGGACATCGCGCCTACGTCCTGCACAGCACCAACCGGCTGCTGGGCCGCATTCCGGGTGTTGAAGGAGTCAAGACCGGGTTCACCTCTAAAGCGGGCCGCTGTCTTATTGCGAAAGTCTCTCAGAACGGCAGTGATTTGTTGCTGGTGATCTTGAATTCCAATCGCCGCTGGAATACCGCCGTCAGTCTTATTGACTACGGGCTCAAATCCACCGCGACGGTTCAGTAGCCGTCGCCCATCCTTCCCGACCAGCTGAGCAGTTGCGTTAATCTGAATACTGCAGCAAATTCCGTCCGCCCGGCCAAGAGTGAAAGAGTCCACTAGTAAGGGGCGTGAGACGACGGACTCATCGCGTCAGTGCCTTCGTATATGCGGATGGCTCATTGCCGCATGGATAGAACTGTTTGTGATGCGAACTGGAAAACCGAGCTGAGCTGGTCTGACGACAGAGGGGAATGGGAAAGCGGTTTTCTAAGGCAAATATCTAGCGGGGAGACGAGAACTCGATATTGATATCTTTCCCGAGGTAGTTCACCTGGAAGCCTTGCTTGTCATAGGCCAGGACGGCTCCCATGACGTTCTCATCCCCGTACTCTTCTTTGCCCAGTAACTTCCGGATGTCCTCGGGGCTTTCGCTGTTCAGCACATTTCTGAAAATGCCGCGCGCCTTGTGGGTGAAGCGGTTGTTGATGAAAATGAGATCGACCTTGCCATCCTGGACGCGGACGCCGGCCATCGGACCGGTGGGTTTACGCTGATCGATCAGGAAAATAAAAGCCGCTTCCTGTTCCGCTTTAATCCCGGCAATCTTCTCATTGACCAGGACATCCAGCGCCTTCGCTTCAGTGTCGCCTAACTTCACTCCAAAGAGCGACACGGAGGCGCTGGAAATCTCCTTCGACTCCATCACATCATTTTTGCTCAGCTCATAGGGTTCCGCATGCAGGGAGGAGGTCACGCTACTGAGGATCGCCATGAGAATCCCGGCTACGACAGGCAATCCATATTTCTTCCTCATCAGCTCCCCTTTCGCAGATGCAGTGTAAGGTAAGTGAATCGAGCGTTCAGATCTTTCACTTGATAGGCAGGCGTCATGAATTTCAAACATTCTATCCAAGCGAAGTTGAACTTGCAAGAAAGGTTCATGCGGGAGGGGAGAGCCGTGATTCATCGATGGGTCAGACCCGGCAGGCGTTAGGACGTCCGTGTGGTGGCGAGCAACAGTTCACCGAGATGACGGAGTCGCAAGAAGTACGGTTGGCAGTCGGCCTCCAATTCCGGTGTCACGTCTTCTAAATCGGCCAGGCAGTCTTTCAGAATCTCGACTCGCTGCGGGTCCAGCCCGTCCGGACTGTCCAGGAAAAACACCACACACCCGCTGATGACCGTATCGAGGGTCATCAGCTGTCCCTGGTTCGGGCTGGCAAACGCGGGCCAGCCGTCGCTGCGATGCGTGTCCCAGGCTGATGCGATGATGGTGCGATTCACGGTCGGCTCCTGTCCTCTTCCGGTTATTCCTGTCCCAGCCACCCTAGCGCATGGAGAAGGAGTGCGGCAAGCGTGCACAAACCGATTCCAATAAACCGGTAATCCACATCCTCCCGGTTCAGGCACCACCCTACCAGGCGTGATCGCCAGCTCTCCGGTCCCAGGGCGAGAAACAAACCTTTTGTGAGCATGGCCAGGGCAGCCAAAACCCACAGAGGTTGGTACCGGAGCGGAAGGGCGGCGACAAGGAGAACAGCTCCCGCAACGACAGACAACCACTGCCAGGTCCAGATCGTTGGCTGTTGGCGGAGCACTTCCCGTAGGCGTTCGACTACGAAGCGCGGAACAAGCAGAAGCGAGAGTCCGTCAGCCAGCCAGATTCCGGCAATAGCAGCCAGCGCATAGTCCTTCATCATGGTGAAGTCCGGCGAATGGAACTGGGCGTGAAGACGAGCCGGCTCAAGGGTACAGCCCTCGCTGCAAATGGGCTTGAGCGACCTTATCTATTCCGTTCATGAGCGCCGCCATCCGCATGGAAACCTTCTTTTCGGCAGCGAACTGCTTGGTCTGATGAAACGCCGAGGTAATAATGTCGTGGAGGCGTTTTCGAATATCCGTTTCATTCCAGAAGAACCGCTGAAGGTCCTGGACCCACTCGAAATAGGACACGATGACGCCACCGGAATTGGCCAGAATATCGGGGATAATAAAAATGCCGTTCTCCTCAAGAATTCGGTCGGCCTCAAGGGTGGTCGGGCCATTGGCACCTTCGGCGAGGATCCGGCAGCGAAGAGCGGCGGCATTGCGGGCCGTGATTTGTTCAGACAATGCGGCCGGGACCAGCACCGTGCATTGAAGACTGAGTAGTTCGTCGTTCGTGATCCAATCGCCCAACTTGGTGTCCTTGAGCGCCTGGCCTTTGGTTTTATAGCGATCCAGGAGCTCACGGATATTGAGCCCGTTCTCGTTATAGAGTCCGCCGGTGACATCGCTCACGGCAATGACACGGGCTCCCTCTTGCTCCATGATGAGGGCGGTATGCGCTCCGACATTGCCAAATCCCTGGACCGCAACCGTGGCGCGGTCGATGGAGAGGTTGAGATGCCGGAGGGCTTCCAGCGTGACATACACGACCCCTCGCCCTGTCGCTTCCTCCCGACCTAAGCTGCCGCCTATCGAGAGCGGTTTCCCCGTCACCACCCCCGGAACCGCATACCCAACCTGCTGGCTGTAGGTGTCCATCATCCAAGCCATGACCTGCGCATCCGTGCCGACATCCGGTGCGGGGACATCCTTATCGGGACCGATCAAGGGGAAAATCTCCGCAGCATAGCGTCTGGTCAGCCGTTGCAGTTCTGCACGGGACAACTGTTTGGGCGCCACGGCTACGCCGCCTTTGGCCCCGCCGTAGGGTAATCCTGCCAAGGCGCATTTCCACGTCATCCACATGGCGAGTGCGGCGACTTCGCCGAGGTTGACGTCCGGATGGTAGCGGACACCGCCTTTGGAAGGGCCGCGCGAGGAGTCGTGCTGGACGCGATATCCGGTGAAGACTTCGACGCGATCGTCGTCCATCCGCACGGGAACGCTGACGACAAGTGACCGTTGCGGCTGCTTGAGCCGCTCCCGCAGATTGTCATCCAGATGCATCGCTTCAGCTGCCTGGTCAAATTGGGAGACCGCCAGTCGAAAGGTCGGGGTGTCGTAATCTTTCATGTTGCCCTCTCTGCTTCCGGAAAGTTGTGGAGCGTCCATGATCATGTGAGCGTATGAGATTCGATAGGGGCCGGCGAATTCGTCCACGTGAGCGCCAATGTCCGCTGTAGTTGATCCAGAAGTGAACGTCCCACAATCTTCAAGGAAACCGGTCGGCCGGCGACTTCAGCCATAGAAGTTACATGGCAGCCGTGCAGACCGCAGGGAGTGATCTCTCGAAATGGGGAGAGATCCATATCCACATTCAGGGACACCCCATGCATTGTGACGCCTCGATCGACGCGAATTCCGACGGAGGCAATTTTGGCTTCCCGGGGATCTGCTACCCAGACACCTGGCGCCTTCTCCTTCCGATGGCCCGCAATTCCGTTCTCCCGTAGACACTGGATCACCGCCTCTTCCAGGCGTTCGACGTAAGCACGTACGCCTCTCACATGGTCGGTCAGGCGCAGGATCGGGTACACGACCAGTTGTCCGGGGCCGTGATAGGTCACAGATCCGCCACGGTTGACGTGCTGAATTTCGATTCCGCCCATGTGCGTCGCCGTGGGGGCACTGCCCCAATCCGACGCCAGCGTTCGCCGGCCGACCGTATAGACCGGGTGGTGCTCGAGGAGAAGGACGATGTTCGCTCGTGAGTCGACGGCTCGTTCATGATGCAGGCGCATCTGAAGCTCCCAGGCATCGGCGTATCTGACCGGTGAAGCAAACCAAAGCAGTTCCGTCGGAGTCCGGAACGCGAGTTGGGCGGAATGATCAACGATGATCGGGTTGGATGGAGAGGTTGGGGCGGTCATGGGAGGAATTTTTGTGCCGGCGGTCTTTGCATGATCAGCGCAGTCTGACCGGAACGTCCTTGAATCGTCAGATGAAGAGACGGTTGATCGCCCTCGCGCATCACACTATGCCAAAAGTCTCCCATGTTGTAGAGCTGGCGTTGATCCAAGGCTGTGATGACATCTCCCGTTTGTAGGCCAGCCGTACCGGCGATCTTCGCGGGATCGACATTGAGAGCCAGGATCCCGCGCTCTGCGTCTAGGCCGAAGCTGGCTGCAATACTGGGGGTGATCGTGACCGGTGTAAATCCAAAGTCCGGCCGGGAGATGCTCCCGCGAAGCATCATCGAATGAATGTGAGGATAGACGGCTTCAATGGCGATCGCGTAACTGATGGCCTGGGCCGAGGGCGCAATCGCCACATTGATGCCGACGACTTGGCCGGATAGATCAACGAGCGGGCCACCACTATTGCCGGGATTAATGGCGGCATCCGTCTGAATCAGGTCGTATAGCGTTTCGCCGTTCGGGGTGAGGACTGAACGGTCCAGCGCACTGACGACTCCCACGGTAACCGTCGATCCGCCTTTGAGAGCCAAGGGGTTTCCGATTGCAACCACGGTTTCTCCGATTTCCAGAGTTGCGGACGGGTTCAGCGTGGCCGGGACGAGATCCGTCGCGTTGATCTTGATCAAGGCGAGATCCAGCAGGAAATCTCGGGCGGTTACGCGCCCGGGTGTCAATCGTCCGGTCGGTAATCCCACGACGAGACTCGTAACTCCTTCCACCAAATGATTGTTGGTCAGGATGTAGCCGGTTGTATCGATCACAATACCGGAACCGGAGCCCGACTGTGCTGCATGCAAAGAGGGCGTGACGGGCATGCCCCGGGTGAGAATCGTCACGACGGAGGGGCGCACCTTGGCGACGACAGCCGGCACCGACAGAGGTTTTTCGTCAGCGATCGCTGGATGGTTCCATGCGAATATTCCCAGGATCGAGATCAGAAGCGTAATCAAGGCTTGTGGCAGTAGAGGGTACACGATTAGCCGAGGCTGCTTCATGGCATGTCCTTACGAAGCTGGAGTCCTAAATCTAATTGGATGGCATTCTCTCATACCTGGGCGGGAGGGGAAAGATAGGACAGGTGCACGAGATCTTGATCTCGTGCACCCGGGAATGAAGAAAGGGTCTTATTTGATGGCCGCAAACAGCTCTTTGATCTCAGGTGTTTTGAGCTTCTTGAGCGCTTTGGCCTCGATTTGCCGGATTCGTTCACGGGTGACCGAGAGATTCTGGCCGACTTGTTCAAGCGTGCAGGGCTCGTCATGTCCGATCCCGAATCTCAGCCGGATCACGGTCTGCTCTCTCGGAGTCAACGTGCTCAGGATACGATCCAATTGCTGCGTCAGTTCAGTCCGATGCACATGGGCGTCAGGCGGCGGTACTTGGTGATCGGGAATCATCTCCCCGAATTCCGTATCCCCATCGCCTACCGGCCGTTCCAGGGCGACGGGTTCTTGGAAGGCCTGGACGGTTTCATGCAACCGCTCCGGTCTCATCCGAAGCACGTCGGCAATCTCCTCCAGCTTGGCCGGCCGGCCGAACTGCTGTCCGAGTCGGCGTGTGACCCGAAGAATCCTACTGGAGGCCTCAGTCTGGTGGACCGGAATACGGATTGTCCGCGATTGATCGGCGAGGGCTCGCGTGATCCCTTGACGGATCCACCAGGTTGCATAGGTGCTGAACTTAAAGCCTTTTCGGTGTTGGTACCGTTCAGCGGCCTTCATCAAGCCGATATTTCCTTCCTGTACCAGATCCAGGAGAGTCAGCCCCCGATGAGTGTAGTGTTTGGCTACATCCACGACAAGCCGCAGGTTGCAACGGACCATCTCGTCTTTTCCTCGCTCCAACACGACACGAGCGGTCCGAATTTCATCGAGCAATGCCTTCAACTGTTTCGCGATAGTAGCCGCAGGCTTCATCTCTTTGATCACGGGTTTCAGGACATTCACAATGGCTTGCTCGACCCTATCCAAGGCGGTGGCGGAAAACCCGCTTAACCCACGCGCCAGCTGAAGAGCTTTTGTAGACTCCACAATGATGGGAGTACGTTTTGCGCGAGCCATCACTTTGAGGGTGTCACGTAAGGCCGTTCGGATACGGCGGGAGCCTTCATCCAATCGTTTTGCCAAGGCGATCTCTTCATCTCTGGTGAGAAGCGCCCGTTCACCGAACGAACGGAAGTAGAGTGACTCGAGCAAGAAGGGACTGGCCCCTGGACTTGTCTTGAGTGTGGCTGCTGCCGTCTCTCTCGGCTCAGTGTCGACCTCGGCTTCCCGTCCGATCACTTCCAGCGCATCACTGGCGTCGGAATCGTCCGTGTCGAGATCAGTCGATACGGCCTGGTCTTCTACGTGCTCCGCCGTTCGCAATTCTTCATGTTCCATCGCGTCACCTCTTCTCTCTTGGTTTCGCATCTGTTCACTCCTGTTAGAGCCGCCTGGGACCAAGAAGATTCACCGGGATGTCTCACTCTCACTGTTCTACTACGAAGCAAGAGTGATGCTGGATTGAACATGAGAAGCGCACAATGCGATCCAGAAGATATTGCAGAAAGATTAAGGATGTTTAATGAGAGAGTTTGAATCGGGGTGTGATATGGATGCGGCAACTATGTAGGATTCGCACCGGTTGTCGGCCGATCTGCCTCAGGCGCTCTCTCTGTAAGTCATTTCGGTGAGTGATCCTCCGCTCATCTCGCAAGGCAAGAGCGAGAGGATGATCGGATAGTTTTCTGCGACGGCACACAAGCACCGTGTGAACCATGCGGGGCCGTGGAGTGTCCGGCGCAATGGCCAATGCATCGGTTGCAAAGGGTGGAATGAACCACCTAGAATGCCGCCCCATGTCACAACTTACAACAGGCGAACGTATTCATCTGGTCGATAAAAAAGGGCGGCAGTACGCCCTGACGCTCAAGGCCGGAGAGATCTATCAGTTTAGCGGGCAAAAAATTCCTCACGACGAGTTGATCGGCCGTCCCGATGGGACGGTGGTGACGCTGTCCGGTGGCAAGAAGATGTTGGCATTGCGACCGACCTTCGGGGACTACGTTCTGAAGATGCCGCGTGGCGCACAGGTGTTGTACCCCAAAGACCTGGCACTGATCCCGATGTGGGCGGATGTGTATCCGGGCGCGCGCGTCTTCGAAGCCGGGACAGGGTCCGGCGCGCTGACCATGGCGTTGTTGCGTCTCGTCGGACCCCAAGGTCTGGTCGTAACCTATGATCTGCGTGAGGATTTCGCGAAAACAGCACTTGCAAACATCAATCGCTATCTGGGCCCGACGCCAAATCTCGTGTCTTTGAGAAAGAGTGCCTACGAAGGAATTGATCTATTGGAGGATGGTGTGCCGTTTGATCGCGTCGTTCTCGACTTGCCTGAACCGTGGCAAGTGGTACCGCATGCGGCGAAAGCCTTACGGTCGGGCGGCATCTATCTGAGTTTTGTGCCGACGGTGCCGCAAGTCGTTCAAACGGTTGAAGCGCTCGAGCGGGCGAAGGTGTTTGGCATGGTGGAAACGTTTGAGTCTCTCATTCGTACCTGGTCGGTTTTGGGACGAAGTGTGCGTCCCGATCATCGAATGGTGGCGCATTCAGGGTTCATCACGGTGGCCAGAAAAGTGGAGCCGGGCCTGCTGGGAGTCAGAAGTGAGGCGGATTCCGCAGATGCGCCTTTTTCAGACTCGCCGGACGATATCGGTATGGAAGAGGCGACATCATGAATCGATTGAGCGGGAAAGTGGCGTTGATCACGGGGGGCAACGCCGGTATTGGGGAAGCGATCGCCAAGCTGTTCGCCGACGAAGGGGCTGCCGTGGTCCTCACGGGAAGACGCCAGGCGGAATTAGATCGCGTGGTTCGTGAAATCGTGAAGAAGGGCGGCCAGGCGGTTGCCGTCGCCGGATCAGTCACCGATGAAGGTCACGCCCATGCGACGGTGCAGCAGGCCATCGCTTCGTTCGGGAAAGTCGATGTGCTGGTGAATAATGCCGGGGTCGGAGATTTTGGGAAGCGTCTTCATGAAATGGATGATGCCGGGTGGGCGCATGTGCTTGACGTGAATCTGACCGGGGTGTTTCGCATGACGCGAGCCGTGATTCCGCAGATGCTGAAGCAGACCGGTGGCGCCATCGTGAATGTGTCCTCCATTGCGAGTCTGGTCGGGATCCCGCTGCTGTCCGCGTATGCGGCTTCAAAAGGAGCCCTTGACGCGCTCACGCGCTCGTTGGCGATTGATTATGCATCAGATGGAATTCGATGCAACGTGGTCAATCCCGGCTTGATCGATACGCCGATGGCAGCCCCGTTGATGGCTAATCCGGATCAACTCGGATCGATCCTGTCGCACTATCCGATACGCCGGGCCGGTAAACCGGAGGAAGTGGCAAGCATGGTGCTCTATCTTGCGTCTGAGGAATCAGCCTGGGTCACCGGAGGGACATTCAGAATCGACGGCGGGATGACGGTATGGTGAGCGGCACAGGTGCTTTCTCCGGAAAATAGTGAGAATACGTGACATGGAAATAGATGCGCATACGGGGTTTTGTGGATTGATCGGTAACCCGGTCGAACATTCGCTTTCCCCTGCGATTCACAATGCGGCATTCCAAAAGCTTGGCCTGAATCTGGTCTATCTTGCATTTCGAGTCGAGACGATCGGTGAGGCGATCAGGGGGCTTCGCGCGCTCGGTGGATTTCGAGGCGCGAGTGTCACGATTCCCCACAAGGTCTCGGCGATTCCCTTTCTCGATGAGGTGGAGCCAACCGCGCGGCACATCGGGGCCATCAATACGATTGTTGCGAACCAGGGGAAGTTGAGCGGGTATAACACGGATGCCACGGGTGCGCTGCGCGCGCTCCGTGGGGGTACCGGGTCCCTCGCAGGAAAACGTGTGATCATCATGGGATCAGGGGGAGCTGCTCGGGCGATTGCCTTTGCAATCGCCGGGGAGTCCGGAGTCGCAGGATTAACTCTGCTCGGCGTGGACGGGAACGAGCGATCGACATTGGCGAACGATCTTCGTTCGAAAACGATGCTGACGGTGGCAGACGCCCATTTGGATGAGGTGTCTCTGTCTAAGACGCTTCCTGATGCGCAGGTGCTGATCCATTGTACGCCGATCGGGATGTCTCCGAAGATCGAAGCAACCTGTGTTCCTGCCTCGCTGTTGCACTCAGGGCTCGCGGTCATGGACATTGTCTATAATCCGCGTGAGACGCAATTGCTTAAAGATGCCCGGCAGGCAGGGTGCGTCACGATCCCCGGGTTGGAAATGTTTCTGCATCAAGCCGTCGCACAATTTGAGTTGTGGACCGGTCAAACCGCTCCCGCGGATGTGATGCGGTCTGTGCTGGAGTCTCGTTTCCGATGAACATCGTGTTGATTGGCTATCGCGGGACCGGAAAGAGCACGGTGGGGAAAGTGCTGGCTACGCGGCTCGGACGGCCTGTGGTCTCCACCGACGCGGAAATTGTCCGGCGGGCCGGGCAGGCCGTTCCTGAGATAGTCGCACAGCATGGCTGGGATCATTTTCGTGATCTTGAGTCGGCCGTCTGCCAGGATTTCGCCGCACAGGACGGATTGATTATCGACACCGGTGGTGGAGCGATTCTTCGTCCGCACAATGCTGAGTACCTGAAAAAAGCGGGCACACTTTTTTGGCTGACGGCGTCCGTGGAGACGATTGTGTCGCGTATTGGATCTGATACCCAGCGTCCTTCGCTGACAGGCACTAAGTCATTTGTTGAAGAGATTGAAGAGGTTCTGGCTGTACGAAACCCTAAATACCAGGCAGCCGCCGACCATGTCATCCCGACGGATGGTCGCTCTATCAATCAAATCGTCGATGCGATTGTTTCCTGTATCTAGGGGCTTGCGAAGGTTCGTGTCGTCCAGAGATCGGGTCTGGTGCGTTCCTCATTCTTGACAATTCCGCCTAAGAAGTGATTGAACTGTTGCATGCGCCCGTAGCTCAGTTGGATAGAGCGCCGGGCTTCGAACCCGTAGGTCGCAGGTTCAATTCCTGCCGGGCGCACCACCAGTATAGTGGTTCTGGTGGCAGTAATCTAAGCGGTTGAAAAATAGTTACATCAAGTTATCCCGCCGGTTTGTTCTCTTCCCAGGTATTTCGTTCTGTTCTCCCGCCAAAGGGGAATAGAATTCTGACGGGCCATCCCCTAAAATAAAAATCAGTTGGGATGGGGGTTTGTCCCATGGCTGGTTTTTTCCGAATAGAGAGGCGTGGAGGAAGGTGGCCTGCTAGGATTACGGCATCAGCTCGGCATCAGTGGACTCGGGCATGCCCGTGTTGCGGTCGGATTCTCCACAAGGATGAGCCCATGAGTGCCTGGTATTGTCGATGCGGATGGTGGTGCGGCTAGCCGGTTCAAAAAGGAGGGGAGAATGATGGCTCCTGTACTGCACGATGTGAGAGCGGGTTTTCTTCTTGCTGTGGGGTTGGCCATGTTGGCGCTCATCTGTGCCGTTGCTGGACTTGGAGCAGTTATGCGCCCTGTCCGGTGGTCAGAGCGAAAACCTTCTCGGTAGTCGCCAGATAGTCACAACGGGACAGCTCCCCAATAGACGGGTATATTAGGGTGCTCTTCTTTGTTTATTGAACGCTGTTCCACTCAACGGACTCTCCAGCCAGATTAATCCATTCTGTTTTTTCAATAACTTACAAGCATTCTTCCGGTTGCTGGCGCAAGAAGTTCGAGCCAAGTGGCTGGAATTTCCTATGCCGCCCTCGTCAAATTTTTTAAGAGTGGCCGGGAGAGACCTTCATCGGCAAGACAAATTTGAGCCTGGTGCTATAGTTGTTCTAACGATTTGCCTTGGTCGTCATCACGCAGGGATGCGAACGCCTCTTGAAGAGCCTGAGGCTGATGCACATTCGACGAGAGGGGATGACGATTGCATCGCGATAGGATTAACTAACTGAGGGAGAATTGTATGACGGGAAGAAATGTATCTGCGGGTAGCGTGGTCTTGTTGGGGCTGATCGTCATCGTGAGTCAGGGTTGCAGTATGAAATGGCTTCAATCTGATGGAGATGTCACGGCGGCGCAATCAGATAAGTCAGATAAATCGAAGAATTGGAATGGAGAGGGCGTGAATCCCAGTTTCCCGGGAATGACTCGCGGTGGGGCATCAGGGGAACTCAGAGGATTTTCTCAGAGCCCTGATGAAGAACGATTGGCTCAAAGCGGTTATCGAGCATCGTTGAACCCTTCCGATGTCACCGCAAGACGGCGCGCCGAGTTGACGAAGGAAGAGAAGGCGGCGATCGAAGCAGGCCTCCAGGATGTATTTTTTGGCTATGATCAATGGAATGTATCCGATGCCGGCATGGAAGCATTGAATCGTGATGCGAGCTGGCTCAAGGATCACCCCGGTGCAATCATGAAAATCGAAGGCCATTGTGACGAACGGGGAACGACCGATTACAACATGGTCCTGGGAGACAAGCGGGCAAAGGCGGCAAAGACGTACCTCCTTGAAACCGGGATCAATCCTAAGCAGGTCGCGATCGTATCGTTCGGAAAAGAGCAGCCGTTCTGCTTCGATCATGCCGAGTCCTGCTACCAGCAGAATCGTCGTGGGCATATGTTGCTGCAGGTCAAGCAGTAGGAAGGTTGCGTCGCCAGCATCGCGAGGCGTCTTTCAGCGGATCGGACTGGAAGGCGCCTCACATGCCAATTTGTCTAGTCACCCGAGTTTGTAGTGTGTCGATATGCCCATTCCATCGATGAAAAAAATAGTCTCGCTGGGTAAGGCTGGGAAAAAGTCACAGGAGACGGTCTTGTCGAGCCCCGATGAGCGTCGGGTTCAACCGCGCTTTACGACTCAGTTTCGAAGCACCTTCTCGGGTGGCCGGAACGAGGGGAATGGGCGAACGCTTGATCTGTCAATCGGAGGGTGCAAGATCGAGAGTGATACGATTGTCGGCCAGGGAGAAAAATTCGAGTGTCGCCTCCACATTCCGGACCTTGATTGGCCGGTCATGATTGATGAAGCGACCATCCGCTGGATCGACGGAAAGACCTTTGGGTTGGCCTTCACTCGCATCAGAGCCGAAGAACAGGCCAAAATCGCTGATCTCATTAGCAGGCTGGAGCAGGAACAGCAGGTCTGACCGCCCTTATCCGTACGCCTCGCGCGCAATCACGATATCCCCCGGATTTTCCCGCCCTCCATAACTCGATGTTCAATGAGAAGGTTTCTTGGTAAAGCCATTTCTTCGTCAAGGAATGCCCCCAAGATATCTCCTAGTGCCGACTGGAAGCGCATTATGAGGGGGACTACCGATTGACAGGCTCCCTCTCGCTGTAACAAAGTACGACCAATAGACAGGATGAAACGGAGAGTCCCGCCGCGGCCTCGTTCTCAGCCTTTTCATTGTTGCAGGAGAACCGAAAGGAGTATGGAGTGGAGCAACGGTATGCGATCACAGTCAAGTTCTTGGTCAGCGCTGATTCGGCCGAAGATGCGGAGGAGATGATAGAAACCGCCTGTGAAAAGGCTACCGCGGCATTTCCTGAAATGAGCTATGAGGGCATTGAGGATATTGAAGAGGAAGAAGACGACTAGCGTACCGGATAGTCTGAAGTCATGAAGCCAAGAGAGCGTGAGGGAAACAGACAACAGAGGCATGAAGGGAGTATGGCTACGCGATGAGTGCAGGAAACGAAGTCATCACGCTGGCCGGGGGATGTTTCTGGTGTCTGGAAGCGGTCTATGACCAAATCAAGGGCGTCGTTTCGGTCGAGTCCGGTTATATCGGCGGCTTCGTTGAAAATCCTTCGTATGAGGCGGTGTGTAACGGGAAGACGGGGCATGCCGAAGCGGTACGTGTCACCTATGATCCCGTGGCCGTCTCTTGTCGGGAGTTGATCGAAATCTTTTTTGCAATCCACGATCCCACGACGTTAAATAGGCAGGGTAACGACGAAGGCACGCAGTATCGTTCCGTCATTTTCTACCATTCGCCCGAGCAGCGGCAGGTGGCCGAGGCGGTTAAAGCGGCGGTCACAGCCCAAGGTGTATATCCGAACCCGGTCGTGACCGAGATTGTCGCTGCAACAACGTGGTACGAGGCCGAACGGTACCATCAGGAGTATTTCGCCAGGAATCCGCTTCAAGGCTACTGCCAATTTGTTGTCAGTCCGAAAGTGGCCAAGTTTCGGAAACAGTTCGTGTCGAAGCTGAAGCCCTAGGGTGAGTCCTGGTGTCAGCTCCGGAAAAGACCTGTCAACAGGCGTTGTGGCGCATTCCAGAGGTCAGGTTTCTGAAATATCTGGCGGGGTTTTATGAGTATCTGCGCATGGAGCGGGCAGAATGGCCACTCGGCGTCGGGATTGCCTTGTACGGTGGCGAGGATATCGCCGTCCAGGTCTTCGTGCGGTAGCTCTAAAATTATCAACGGATTGCCGGGATCGAGCAGGCAGGTATTGCGCACGTTCTCCCCCAAAACTGATAGGGGGGTAGAGATGCGCACATCCTGTTGGCCTTGGGAGAAAATGGTATCTCCCGTGCGTAACGGGCCTGATGGCGCCTGTGAGTACAAGATCAAGGGGGCAGCCAGAACGACGGTCACCGCCAGTCCCATCGACCACAGCGGCGGCTCCGATCCGCGTGTCTCGCCAGAATCCTGCGACATACTCATCCGCTGCCCCTGCCAAAGCTGATTCGGTTCCCGAGGAGACGTATATGCATCGCCGGGTGCTATTGCGGCGGGTGAACCTCGGCATCCAGCCACACGTCGCCTTCCCCGTTACTGTCCGGAGCCGTGCGAAGCGTCTGAAAGTCAAAGAGGCGTCGGTCCATGAGAAGCGCCGGAGCGACATTCGCGATAGCCGCGGCGATGCTGTCGGCGCAGCCGGGCGAACGTGTCTCCCACTGCCGGAGAAACGTTTTCACCTCCTTCCGCTTCAGATCGTCTTGAGATCCGCACAAGTCGCAGGGGATGATCGGAAATCTCCGAAGCTCCGCATAACGGGCGAGGTCCGCTTCCTTCACAAAGGCAAGCGGGCGAATGACGAGATGCCGGCCATCTTTTGAACGGAGTTTGGGCGGCATGGCCTTGAGTTTGCCGGTGTACAAGAGATTCAGAAATAGCGTCTCATTGATATCGTCGCGGTGGTGGCCGAGTGCGATCTTGGTGGCACCTAACTCAGAGGCCATGCGATAGAGGTGTCCGCGTCTCAGCCGCGAGCAGAGGGAGCAGGTTGTTTGGCCCTCAGGGATCAGACGCTTCACAATGGAGTAGGTGTCGCGCGTTTCAATGTGAAACGGAATGCCCCGACTTTTCAAATACTCCGGTAGAATGTGGGCAGGAAACCCCGGCTGCTTTTGATCCAAGTTTACCGCAACAAGGTCAAATCTGATCGGTGCACGCCGTTGCAGGATGAGCAGGATATCGAGCAGGCCGTAGCTGTCCTTTCCTCCAGACAGGCAGACCATGATCTTGTCTCCGTCTTCGATGAGCCGATAGTCGGCAATGGCCTGGCCGACCAGGCGGCAGAGACGGGTCTGGAGTTTTTCGGTCTCCTCATCCAACTTGGCGAGGGGTGCGATTGAGATGGGCGGCGAGGACATGGGGCGATTGTACCTGCTCAATTGCGCGCCTGTCGATGGAGTAGGGAGGGAACGCGTGCAGGCGGATCGTTCAGCGAGATCGGTTCTTTTTGTCTGCACAGGCAACATTTTTCGGAGCCTGACGGCGGAGTATGCGCTCAAGCAGCATCTTGGTCCGCAAAGCGGGTATTTCGTCGGCTCCGCCGGGATTGAGGCCCGACCCCAATCGATCCATCCTCTCGTGCGCGCCATGCTCCAGAATCGTGGCACTGATCCGGCCGGCCACGTGCAGCGGAGGCTCACGCAATCGCTGCTCGATCAGGCGGACTGTGTTGTCGCAATGGGGTGCGATCATCAAGAAGCGCTGCAGCGGTTGTTCGGGTTGATAGTCCCTCTCTTCAATCAAATCTGCTTTGGGCGGGATGAGCCGATTCTTGACGTGCACGAGGCGCTGCCGGATTGGGAACAGAACGAGGAGCAGGCCCGGGCCTATGTGCGTTCGGTGGTCGATCGCATCTACGACGCGATTCCTCACTTCGCGGCACGATTGCCTCATCTTCGGTAAGATTTTTCTTCTTGTGCGTACTCCGCAGTCCATTCTTGTACGCGCAGTGACAAAATATTCCTCTTTTTCTCCGAGCCAAGAAGTTTTGATGACGAGCGCCCGACGAAATTCACTTCAGATGCTATAGTTTCTCAAGTGGCGCGAATAGTTCGTCGAGAATGTACGAAACGGTTGCCCGATGCATCGATCGTCTCTGGATATACCCAAACATCACGCACCCCACCTGATTGATCCGGAATGGGTCGGCTGGTCGGATGACCAGTTGTTGGATTTGCCCATGGGACGGCTCAATCTGGAAATCAAAGGCAGCTTTCTGGAAGGGCCTATTGCCGAGTTGGATCGCGAGTTGGAGTCCCGGCGTCTGCGATTCCGGCCGCACTATTGGCTGTCGAATGAATGGTTTACTCCGGACGGCATACCGGGAATTGCGATCCCGTTCTACCTGGCGCACCCGCGCCTGGCCAAACTTGAGTTGGCGCAGATGCTCGAAGTTGAAGGCGGGACGCCTGACTGGTGTCTGCGGATTCTGCGGCACGAAGCCGGGCATGCGATTGAAAACGCCTATCGGATCCGCCGGCGCCGCACGCGGCAGGCGATCTTCGGTAAATCCTCACAGACCTATCCTAAGTACTACAGTCCCAGACCGTACAGCCGCAGCTTCGTCCGGCATCTCGATGTCTGGTACGCCCAGAGCCATCCGGACGAAGATTTCGCCGAGACCTTTGCTGTGTGGCTGACGCCGGACTCGACATGGCATGAACGGTATCGCGGATGGCCGGTCCTGAAGAAATTGAAATATGTCGATGCGGTGATGCAGGAATTGGCCGGGGTCGAGCCGGCCGTTGTGACCACCGACGAGATCGACCCGCTTCCCAGCCTCAAGAAGACGTTACGCGAACATTATGAGCAGAAACGCGCGCACTATGGCGTGGAACATTCTCTCCTCTACGACCCCGACCTCAAACGGCTTTTTTCTGATGGAACCGCGCAGCCGGGTAAGCCCGGCGCTGCGGCGTTTCTCAACCGGTTTCGCCGGGAGGTGCGCCGCAAGGTCGCCAGTTGGACCGGAGAGTATCAGTACACGATCGACCAGGTTTTGGAGGATATGATCGAACGGTGCCGCCAGTTGGATCTTCGCCTGTCGATGGCGGAGGAGCAGGCCAAGCTGGACTTCACTATTCTGCTGACGGTGCACACGATGAATTATCTGCGCAGCGGCCGGCATCGGGTGGCGTTATGAGGCGATTGAGGATTCTTGTGCTGATGCATGAAGATCTCGTCCCGCCCGATCAGCTCAACGGTCATGATTTGAGCAAGGTCGGATGGAAGACCGAATACGACGTGGTGTCGACGCTCAGAAAGTTGGGCCATGACGTGCATCCGCTGGGAGTGAGAAGTGATTTGGGGGTCATCCGGACAGCGATCGAAGACTGGCGTCCGCACATCGCCTTCAATCTGCTCGAAGAATTCGACGGCGTTTCGGTGTATGACCAGAACGTGGTGTCGTATCTTGAACTGTTGCATGTGCCCTATACCGGGTGTAACCCGCGGGGGCTCATGCTGGCGCGTGATAAAGCGCTGACCAAGAAAGTACTGTCCTATCACCGGATTCCCTATCCGGAATTCATCGTGGTCCCGCAGGGGCGGAGCGTCAAGCGTCCCAAGGATCTGGCGTTCCCGCTCATCGTAAAGTCCATCAGCGAAGAGGCGTCATTGGGGATTTCGCAAGCCTCGATCGTGGAGGACGATGAGAAACTCAAAGAGCGTGTGACGTTCATTCATCAGAGCATCGGCACCGGGGCACTGGTCGAGCGGTACATCGAGGGGCGCGAGTTCTATGTGGGGATCATGGGTAACGGGCATCTTCAAGTGTTGCCTGTGTGGGAATTGATCATGGACAAGCTTCCCGAGGATGCCAGACGAATCGCCACCCAGCGCGTCAAGTGGAGCCGGAAGTACCAGGACAAGTACGGCATCACATCGGAAGAGGCGAAGAATCTCCCGGCCGGCAAGGCGGAGGAGATTCAGCATCTCGCCAAACGGGTGTATCGAGCGCTCGGTCTCAGCGGGTATGCGCGAATCGACGTACGCATGGATACAGAGGGGAAGGTCTACGTGCTCGAGGCGAATCCCAACCCGCAGATCGCGCACGAGGAGGACTTCGCCGATTCCGCCGAGAAGGCCGACTATAGCTACAAAGATCTGCTCCAGGAACTGCTCAATGTCGGCCTGCGCTGGCAGCCGGCGAAAGCAGCGTAGTTTCCCGCAAGCGCGAATCCTTAAATCTTGAGATGGAAATCAGCCGACGCTCGGACTCTTGAATCGCCGAAAGGCGATGGCGACTCGCGTGCCTCGGGAGGGTGGCGGCAAACGGCCTACGGACCCCAACGGAAACCGAACATCAGACTGATGCTGGTCCGGTCTTTCTCGGGCAGGGAGGGCTGAAGATTGATGTCGTGGAGATTGACCATCAGCGTTGAGGACAACGCGATATTGTGAATGACTTGGTATTCCAGCGACAGGCCGATGGGAATGTACCAGCTGGTATCGTTGCGATTGATCTGCGAGGGCCCGGTGCCGCGGTCGAGATCGGCATGGATGAGACCAATGCCGGTGAAGGGGACGAGGTTGATGCCGTTATTCAACCGGAGATGGTATTTTCCGACTCCGGCAAAGGCGACCTGGAACAGATTCCCCGTCGGGCTGATCTGCATCATGGGGCCGAAGGAAAAGTTGCGATCGGCATAGTAGTCGATGTTGAATCCGAGCGCGAAGACGGTTCCATCGACCGTACCGGTCGTCAGCCCCAGGTCCGATCCGAACCCCCACCGGTTTTCCTCGGCGCGGACTGGCAGAGGTGTGACGAGAGCCCAGAGCAGGATGGTCAGTCCGGCTGTTGCAAGGAGTTGATGGGTTCGAAGGCGGCGAATTTGTTCACGCATGGGCGGACAATAGCATAGCGTTTTGACTCGAACAAGGCGCTTGAGAGTCGAGCCGCAGGTGCAGTACTCTCGCGGGATCATCACCGATTTGCTAGCGGGAGATTAGTTTACCATGACACCGAAAGATGCTGCGAACGGCCTCTTTGCCGCTCTTCCGAAACCCATCACGGCCGAGCAGATCCAGGAATATGGCATTGAAGTCACCGAGTCTCAGGCTCGCCATCTCGCGCGGGAAATCCTGTCGCTGAATCTCTATTGGATCCTGGCGGCGGTCGAGGCCCACATTCTCCAGAAGTACCGGGCATTGATCGCCGGGCTCTTAGTCGAATCCGTGACCGCGCAATGGTCGTCCGATACATTCGGCCTCGAGCAGTGGGACGGGTACCGGCGAGAACTGGATGAGCGGCGGGAGTACTACGCGCGGCTGATGGACGACCGGTTGAATCCGATGGGACTCAGCGCGGAAGCCGCCACGCTATTGGAAGACCAGGGTGTGGTGTCGTCCGATGATCGGCCAAAGGTGCTGATGCTCTTGATCGACTATGCGCCGGTCGATCAGTACGCGGAACTTCTTGACGACGTCAGATAATTTCCTGCCCCGAGTGCGCCTTCCTACAAGTACCGGTGAGACAACACCTTCCCGTTCTTGTCGAGTTCGTAGAGGAGCGGCGCACCGGTGGGGATGTTGAGTTCCAGTACCTGTTCCTTCGTAAGCTGTTCCAATTCCATGACCAGTGCGCGCAGGCTGTTGCCGTGGGCGGCGATCAGAATCGTTTCGTCCTTCAGGACGTAGGGCTTGATCTTGCTTTCATAGTAGGGGAGTACCCGCTCGGCCGTATCCTTCAAACTTTCTCCCCCGGGCGGGCGCACGTCAAAACTCCGGCGCCAGATCTTGACCTGGTCGTCCCCGTACTTCTTGGCCGTCTCGGCCTTGTTCAGCCCCTGCAATTCTCCGTACATCCGCTCGTTCAAGGCTTTGTCTTTCTCGATCGGAATATTCGTTTGCCCGATACCCTCAAGCGCCAGGCGCAAGGTTTCATTGGCCCGGGCCAGCACCGAAGTAAACGCCCGGTTGAACGTGAAGCCGCGCAGCTTGTCGCCGGCATTCTTGGCTTCCTGGATGCCGCGCGGGGACAGCGGGACATCGACCCAACCGGTGAACCGGTTTTCCAGATTCCATTGCGATTCGCCGTGACGCAGCAGGACCAAGCGGGCCATAGTCATCTCCTTTTTTCAAGACACCGGGTGCGTGTCAGCAAGAATACTGGATCGGCCGGTCAAGTCAAGCCGTTGCTTTCATCCGGGACCGGCAGTACCATGCCGCTCGATTTGCTTCATGCGGGAACAGACGATCCATGACGGTTCCTCCGGCAGCTGATATGAACATGAATTGGTCCGCGCTCGAAGCCTGGTGGTGCGGGATGGGCGCGCGACTGGCGGTCCTGGAGCGGGCCCAGGCCTTCTTCACCGCCATTCAAGTGGGAAGCCATCTCGACCGCATCGCCCAGGTCGGTGCGCAGGCCGACTATGTCCTATTCGTGCTCATGCGGTATTGGGTGCCGACCGTGCTGCCTCCGCCGGGCTGCGAACGGTTGACGAAGAACGATCCGGACTACTGGCTTGAGTCGGAACACATTCTGAAAGCTGCAGCCGTTCGCTTGCGTGAGCTGAAGCCGCTCATCGAATTACTCACGGCGCCCGGCCCCTTGGCCGACGCGTCTCAGGGGAAAGGCCTCAGTCCGTCGCCCGTCACGGAGCTGGAGCTGGCGAATATCGTCGAAGGCATCGCCGAAGCCGCAGGGACCTACGGCGGTCCGGACTATACATCGATCGTCAAAGCCTTCGATCCCGTGCCGCTCCGTCAGACCCAGCCGTTCAAGCACAACAAGAAGCACAGCGCCGAACTGTGGGTGGTCTTTCTGTTGCGCGAGCATTTCCGCAGCCTTGGTCTGGGGAAGGATCGCTACTGGCCGCTGGTTGCGCCGCTCTGCGCGGCCGCCGGCATTTTAAACCCCAATGGCCAGCCGTATCCGCCGGACGAACTCAAATCCTGGTGGCAGAAAAACTGGCCGCGCACCTTTACTCAGCTGGAACAGCGACAGGAAGCAGCCGATGCGGGCGGGGCTGCGTACGAACAGGATTTCCAATGGTTTCAGGCGTGGATGGGCTGGCAAAAAGGAAGAAGTTGACGGAAACGCCCGGGCGAATCGTCCGCAGGAACTAGGTTGCGACGGTCGAAGCGGGCTTCGCCGGACGTGTCGGGATCTTGTCTCCGTCCAGTTGTCCCTCCTCGATCATCTTGGCGACGCCGGCCAGGGCGATCACATAGAGCACGATTCCCACATAGATGACATACGGTTGAACCCCACCGGCTTCCCTCAACGCGGCTTCCTGCGCCGACGGGTTGCGTACGCCTGCTTTCTTGATTTCCTCGATCTCTTCCTTGCAGTGCCAGTAGTACAGATAGTTGGCCGTGGCGCCGGCCATGATGCTCCACACCAGGCCGACGGTCATGTCCCCGGTGATATAGGTCGAGGCCATCGGCCCGATGGCATAGACAAAGGCGTGCAGATACATCTTCCGGTAGAGAAACCAGAGAAACGAAATATACAGAAAGGCGGGCCAGTTCCAGCTGAGCGCGAATTTGGGCTGTCCGTTGGAGGAAAACTTTTTGAATTGTTCAAGATAGCGATCGGCATTCGGGCCGATGAACTGACGCCAGAGATCCTGTTCGGACGCCGGGGGAGCGTAGGGAGCGGCTTCGGCCGCCGTATCCACTATCGTGCTGCCTGCCGCGTCGGCAGGCGCGGTCATGGCGAGGGCCGTTCCGCATTGAGCACAGAAGTTGGCGTCTTCGGAGTTCTGCTGCCGGCAGTGATGACATGGTTTCATGGAAACGCAGCTTACCACACTCGGCATCAGGGCTGAGGGCTTCTTATTGCGAGGAGCCGGACAGGTGTCTCAGGCTGATTCGGGGAGCAAAGAGCGAGTCCCGGCATGTTCGTGTTTCATCCTCAGGAAAGCCGGACGGCAATCCTTCAGTCTCGGCGTCAGCGTTATTGATTTCAATTCAACCCTATGCTAGCTTTCCCCTTCTTTCTTGAGGGGATACGTCTATTATGCCGACAGAGGAACTGAAAGATTACGCCGCCAAGTATTTGATGCAAACCTATGCGCGCCAGCCGATTTCAATCGTGCGGGGGCGTGGGGCCAAGGTCTATGACATGGAAGGCCGGGAGTACATCGACTTTGTCGGTGGCATCGCGGTCAATATTCTGGGCCACGGCCATCCGGATCTGGTGCAAGCGATCCAGCGTCAGGCGGCGCAGCTCATCCACGTCTCGAATCTCTACTACACCGAGCCGCAGGTCAGACTCGCGCAAATGCTGGTTGATCATTCGTGCGCCGACCGGGTCTTTTTTTGCAACAGCGGCGCGGAGGCGAATGAAGCGGCGATCAAGCTGGCGCGGCGCTACGGGCATGAGAAGCACGGCGCGAACCGGTTCGAGATCATCACGATGAAGAACTCCTTTCACGGTCGGACGATGGCGACCTTGACGGCCACCGGCCAGGAGAAGGTGCAAAAAGGCTTTGAGCCGCTGGTTCCCGGGTTTGTCTATGCGCCGTTCAACGACTTTGCGGCGATCGAATCGCTCGTGACGGATAAGACGGCCGCGATTATGCTGGAGCCGATCCAGGGTGAGGGAGGCGTGCATGTCGCCGATCAGGCCTATCTGAAGAATCTGCGGGAGCTCTGCACGCAGAAAGATATTCTCCTGATTTTCGACGAAGTTCAGACTGGCATGGGGCGGACCGGGACGTTGTTTGCGTATGAGCAGCTGGGTGTGGAACCCGACATCATGACGCTTGCCAAGGGGCTCGGCGGCGGGATGCCGATCGGTGCCTGTCTGGCCAAAGAGGCGGTCGCGGCGGTCTTTACTCCCGGGACGCACGCCTCGACCTTCGGCGGCAACCCGTTGGCCTGTGCCGCGGGGCTTGCGGTCTGTCGGATCCTGATCGAAGGCCGGGTGCTTGAGCAGGCCCGCCGTATGGGGGACTACCTGGCCAAAGGGCTGGCTGACTTCAAAGATCGCCATCGCGCCGTGCGGGATGTCCGCGGGCTGGGCCTGTTGCAGGGCTTGGAAGTGGAAATCGATGCGAAGGCGGTGGTCGCGGATTGCTTGACCCGCGGCGTGCTGGTGAATGCGACCAGCGAGCGGGTGTTGCGCTTTGTGCCGCCGTTGATCATTTCGCAAGCGGAAATCGATCGTGTCCTGGAGACGCTGTCGTCGATCTTTAATCAACGGACGATGGCGGAAAAGGATCAGCCGCACTGATATGGCCACCTCACGCGCGTCGAAGAAGCGGGTAGTCGGGTTTGCGAAAGATGTACTGGATGTGGCGACCATGCCGCGTCCCCAAATCGACGCATTGCTGCGGCTGGCGACGGAATTGAAGGCGAAATTGCGGCAGGGGGCTCGGCACTCCTTGTTGGAAGGAAAGACGCTCGGGCTGTTGTTTCAGAAGCCGTCGACCAGAACCAGAGTGTCGTTTGAAGCCGGGATGAATCAGTTGGGAGGCCATGCGATGGTCCTGCCGATTGCCGACATTCAACTCTCGCGGGGTGAGAGTGTGGCGGATACCGCGCGGGTGCTGTCCCGCTATCTCGACGGGATCGTCATACGCACCTACGATCACGGCATCGTGCAGGAGTGGGCGGATGAAGCTACCATGCCGGTGATCAACGGATTGACCGACTTGAGCCATCCCTGCCAGGCGTTGTCGGACTTGATGACGATCAAGGAAAAGAAGGGTCGTCTCAAAGGGTTGAAGCTCGCCTATATCGGCGACGGAAACAATGTAGCCAATTCGTTGATCGAAGCGGCCGCCAAGGTGGGGATGCATATCGCCCTGGGCTGTCCGGTCGGGTATCAGCCGGATCAGCATGTGGTGGATCAGGCGCGGCAGGACGCGGCGCGGAGCGGGTCGGGCATCGAAGTGGGAGTTGATCCGCAGATTGCCGTGAAGGATGCCGATGTGCTGTATACCGATGTGTGGATCAGCATGGGGCGTGAACGGGAGCAGGCGCGGCGTTTGCGGACCCTGGCCCCCTATCAGTTGAACGGGCGGTTGCTGCAGAAGGCGAAGCCCGATGCCATCGTCATGCATTGCCTGCCGGCGCATCGTGGAGAAGAAATCACCGCCGATGTGCTTGATGGAAAACAGTCCGTCGTGATCGATCAAGCGGAAAACCGGTTACATATGCAGAAGGCGATCTTGGTGCAGTTGCTGACTCAGAAGAAAGGCAGGGCATAAGCGTTCATCATGAAACCAAAACCCATTAAGAAAGTGGTACTGGCCTATTCCGGCGGCCTCGATACGTCGGTCATCCTCAAATGGCTGCAGGAAACCTATCACGCGGAAATCATCGCCTTCTGCGCCGACCTCGGCCAGGGCGAAGACCTGCAGGCGATTAAGGCGAAAGCCAAGAAGCTCGGTGTGAAAAAAGTCTACGTCGAAGATCTACGCGAAACCTTCGTGAAGGACTACGTGTTTCCGATGTTGCGCGGGAATGCGATGTACGAAGGCTGCTATCTCCTGGGGACCTCGATCGCCCGCCCGCTCATCGCCCGCCGCCAGGCCGAAATCGCGCTGCAGGAAGGCGCCGAAGCTGTGTCCCACGGGGCAACCGGAAAGGGGAACGATCAGGTCCGCTTCGAGTTGACCTACCAGGCGCTGGCTCCCGGCCTCAAGATTATCGCGCCCTGGCGCGAGTGGACGCTCCGGTCCCGTCGGGAGTGTATCGAGTATGCCGACAAGCACGGGATTCCCGTCACGGCGACAAAAGCCAAGCCGTACAGCATGGATCTGAATCTGTTCCATGTGAGCTACGAGGGCGGCATCCTTGAAGATCCGTGGAAGTCGCCGCCGGATGAAATCTTTCAGATGACCGTGTCTCCCGAGAAGGCGCCGAACAAGCCGTTGGAAGTGGAGATTGAGTATGAGCAGGGAAACCCGGTCGCCGTTGACGGCAAGAGGATGAGCCCGGCCAGGTTGCTGGCGCATCTCAATAAGCTGGGCGGAGCGCACGGGATCGGCCGGGTCGATCTGGTCGAGAATCGCTACGTCGGGATGAAGTCGCGCGGCGTGTACGAAACGCCGGGTGGGACGATCCTGCATGTCGCGCATCGCGGACTCGAATCGCTGACGATGGATCGTGAAGTGCTGCATTTCCGCGACAGTCTGATCCCGCGGTTCGCCGATCTGATCTACAATGGCTACTGGTTCAGCCCGGAACGGGAAATGATCCAGACGGCGATCGACGAAGCGCAGAAGGACGTGTCAGGGACCGCGCGCGTGAAGCTCTACAAGGGCAGCTGTACGCTTGCGGGCCGCAAGTCGAAGAATTCGCTGTACCGGCTGGATATCGCGACGTTTGAAGAAGACGACGTGTATAACCAGAAAGATGCCGAGGGCTTTATCCGGTTGAACGCCCTGCGTTTGAAAATCCGGGCGCAGAGACGGAAAGCGAAGGCGTAATGGCCAGTCGGAAATCCGGCAAAGCAGAGACAGGCAAGCCGAGCAAAGCCTGGGCGGGGCGGTTTCGCGAACCTACCGACCGGTTGGTGGAAGCGTTCACGCGATCGATTGCAGTGGATAAGCGGCTCTACGCCCAGGATATCCGCGGCAGCATCGCCCATTGCCAGACGCTGGCCAAGGCCGGGGTGCTCACCCGCCGCGAGACCGTGACCATCGTCCGCGGGTTGCAGCTGGTGCAGCACGAGCTGGAACGGGAGCGGTTCACGTTTCTGCCGGAAGACGAAGACATTCATATGGCGATCGAGCGTCGGTTGACCGAGTTGATCGGCCCGGTCGGCGGCAAATTGCATACGGGCCGCAGCCGGAACGATCAAGTGGCGCTCGATGCGCGGCTCTATGTCCGCGATCAGCTCACGGTTCTGATCGGCCGGCTCACGGAATTTCAACGGGTGCTGGTGACGCAGGCATCGGAACATCTCGATGTCCCGATGCCGGGGTACACGCATCTACAGCGCGCGCAACCCGTGCTGTTGGCGCATCATCTGCTCGCGTATGTGGAAATGTTTCTGCGGGACAGCGCGCGTCTGGCGGATGCACGGACACGGGTCAACGTGATGCCGCTGGGATCCGGGGCGTTGGCGGGGTCGAATTACCCGGTGGACCGGCTCTACACCGCGGAGTTGTTGGATTTCCCCGCGGTGACTCAGAATAGTCTCGACGCGGTGTCCGACCGTGACTTCATGATCGAAGTGGCCTCGGCATTGGCGATCATCATGATGCATCTGTCGCGGATGAGCGAAGAACTCATTATCTGGGCGACACAGGAATTTCATTTCGTGGATCTGCCGGACGGGTTCTGCACCGGCAGCAGCATGATGCCGCAGAAAAAGAATCCCGACGTGCCCGAGCTGGTGCGCGGGAAGACCGGCCGCGTATACGGCCATCTCATCGGATTGCTGACGACGTTGAAAGCCTTGCCGCTCAGTTACAACCGCGATTTGCAGGAAGACAAACCGGCGCTGTTCGACGCGCTCGCGACGACGCAAGACTGTGTCGAAGTCATGACGGAGTTGATGCGCCGGCTCAAAGTGGATCGGGCTGCGCTGACCCGCGCCCTGACGGGCGGCGGGATGCTGGCGACAGAGCTGGCTGACTATTTGGTAACCAGGGGTGTACCATTCAGAGAGGCGCATGCGATCACCGGCCGGATCGTCCGGTGGGCCTTGGACGCCGGGCGGGAGCTCTCCGACCTCACGGTCAAAGAGCTCGGCGTCTTTTCGCCGCGCTTCGAGAAGTCCGTGTTGCAGCGGTTGACGGTGCAGGGCGCTATCGACCGGAAGGCGCAGATCGGCGGGACTGCCAGATCGCAAGTTATCCGTCGGCTGAAAGAGCTGGCGAAGTTGCTGGCATGAGGCCATCGAACTACGTGTGGGTTGGCGCCGGTCTGGCCCTATTGACCGCGGTCGCCGCATGCGGCGTCGTGGGGCCTCCCATTGCTCCGGAGGATGTGGGCGTCAATACGACGATCACCAGGCAGAAGGCGCAGTTGCAGAAATCCGGCACGGGACAGCCGGCGGACAATGCATCAGAGGCTTCAATTCCGACAGAGCCGGTGGAGCCGAAAGGGCAGGACGAAGAATTGCCGCCGTTACGGCCGGTGGGAACCAGATAGCCGGGGGAAGAGTCCGTAGGGGCGGGCAACGATTGACGGTAGCCGGTCTCACATCATTGAACGAGGATTGTCGCGATGCATAATTTCGAATATCGCCAGGGTGAATTCTACTGCGAGCAGGTTCCGGTCAGCCGCATTGCCAAGGAAGTCGGGACGCCGTGCTACATCTACAGTCACGCGACCTTGATCCGGCACTTCCATGCGTATGACGGGGCCTTTAAGAACATTCCGCATATCGTGGCCTTCGCCATGAAAGCCAATTCAAATCTGGCCATCCTGAGATTGATGGCCAAAGAAGGCAGCGGGGTCGATATTGTTTCGGGCGGTGAATTGTTCCGCGCGCTCAAGGCGGGGGTGCCGCCGGCCAAGATCGTCTTTGCCGGAGTGGGAAAAGACGCCGGCGAAATTGCCGAGGCGTTGAAGGCCGACATCCTCATGTTCAACGTCGAGTCTTCGGCGGAGATCCGCGCGATCAACGATGTCGCGGCATCTATCGGCAAGAAAGCCCGTATCGCGTTGCGGATCAATCCGGATGTCGATCCCAAAACGCATCCCTATATTTCGACGGGCATGAAGAAGAGCAAGTTCGGGATTGCCGCGGACCGCGCATTGGAAGAGTACAAGATGGCCGCCTCGCTGAGCCATATCGAGGTGGTCGGTGTCCATGCCCATATCGGATCCCAGCTTACCGAAGTGACCCCGTTCGTCGATTCGTTGAAAAAGGTCGTCGGGCTGATCGGGACGCTGAAAGCGCAGGGAATCAACATCCGGTATCTGAACATCGGCGGCGGGTTGGGGATTACCTATTCGGAGGAAAAGCCCCCCCTGCCCCAGGATTTGGCGGATGCCATTTCGCCGATCATCGCCGATCTCGGTCTGACGTTAGTGATGGAGCCCGGGCGTGTGATCGTCGGGAATGCCGGCATCCTGGTGACGAAAGCCTTGTACTTGAAAGAAGGAGAGGCTAAGAGCTTCGTCATCGTCGATGCCGCGATGAACGATCTGATCCGGCCCAGCCTGTATGGCGCCTATCATGAGATCAAGCCGGTCAATGAAGAAGCCGGGCATCGGGCCAAGCAGCAGGTGGACATTGTCGGCCCCGTCTGCGAGTCGGGAGATTTCCTGGCCAAGGATCGACTGTTGGCGTCGGTGAAGCCCGGAGAGTTGCTGGCGGTGATGAGCGCGGGAGCCTATGGATTCGTCATGGCCTCAAACTACAACTCCCGGCCGCGAGTGCCTGAGGTCCTGGTGAAGGGCGGGGAGATCCACGTCATCCGTGAGCGTGAAACCTACGAGGATCTGGTGAAGCGCGAGACGATCCCGGCGTTTTTGCAGTAGGCAGGGGACGGACGCTATCCAGACTTCCGCACCTTGAGAAGGAGCCTTTATGTTTACCGGTTCTCATGTCGCGATCGTGACACCCTTTCGAAAGGGCAAAGTCGACGAGCGGGCGCTGGGCGATCTCATTGAGTGGCAGATCGCCAAGGGCACGAACGGCATCGTGCCCTGCGGGACCACCGGAGAGTCCGCCACCCTCTCGCACGAGGAGCATAACCGTGTGATTGAACTGACGGTGGAAGTCGTCCGCCGCCGAGTCCCGGTGATGGCGGGGACCGGGTCCAATAGTACCGATGAGGCCATCTCGCTGACGAAGCATGCCAAGCAGGCTGGAGCCGATGCCGCCCTGCTCATTACGCCGTACTACAACAAGCCGACGCAGGAAGGCCTGTATCGCCACTATAAGGCGATTGCGGAGGCGGTCGATCTGCCGCTGGTGCTGTACAACATTCCCGGACGGACCGGTGTGAATATGCTGCCGGCAACGATTGCCAGGTTGGCTGTGATAGAGAGCATCGTCGGGGTGAAAGAGGGCAGCGGAGTGATTCAGCAGGCCTCGGATATTGTGCAAACCTGCGGTGACCGCCTGTCGGTGCTCGCCGGCGACGATGCGATGACGCTGCCGATGATGGCGGTCGGCGGGAAGGGCGTGATTACCGTGACGGCCAATATCGCTCCGACCGAGATGGCGAATATGGTCAAGGCTTTTGCCGCAGGAAACATTGAGGAAGCCCGGCGGATTCACTTCCAGCTGTCGCCCTTGTTCGCCGCATTGTTCTATGAAACGAATCCGATTCCCGTGAAGGAGGCATTGGGGATGATGGGAAAGATCGACCCCGAACTTCGCCTGCCGCTCTGTTCGATGGGCACGGACAATCGGGATAAGCTGATGCAAGTGATGAAAGAGGGCCGATTTATCTAGCGCACGGCTCAGAAGGATCAAACCAGGTCATGATTAAAGTTGTGGTGGCAGGGGCGGCGGGACGAATGGGGTGCCGGCTGGTGGCGCTGGTGCGGGATTCGACGGCGTTGACGTTGGCCGGAGCGATCGAGGGAAGCGGGCATCACGCCATCGGCGACGATGCCGGTGAGACGTCCGGATCCGGGCGCGCTGGCGTAGCCATTACCAGTGATCTGGCTGCGTTGATGGACCGCGGTGAAGTCCTCATCGATTTCTCAGCTCCGGAGGCGACGCTCGAACATTTTCGTATTGTCGCGCAGCATCGCCGGGCTATGGTCATCGGCACCACCGGACTGACTTCAGCCCACCTCGACGAGATCAAGGTGCTTGCGCGACAGGTTCCCTGCGTGCTGTCTCCGAACATGAGCGTGGGCGTTAACCTGATTTACAAGGTGATCGGGGAGATGGCCAAAACGTTGGGAGATGACTACGACATTGAAGTGATCGAAGCGCATCACCGGCTTAAAAAGGATGCCCCCAGCGGCACCGCGTTGAAAATTGCCGAAGTGCTCGCGCGTGCCGTCAACCGTGACCTGGATCAGGTCGGCGTCTATGCCAGAAAAGGGATGATCGGAGAGCGGACCAAACAGGAAATCGGCATTCAAACCATCCGGGCCGGCGACATTGTAGGGGATCACACCGTTCTCTTCGGCGGGATGGGGGAACGTATCGAAGTGACGCATCGTGCCAGCAGCCGCGATACCTTTGCGCGCGGTGCGTTACGCGCGGCGCGGTGGGTGGTGCGTCAGCCTCCGGGACTCTATGACATGATGGATGTGCTCGGTCTGAAGTGACGAGTCTTCAGTCGTTGCCGGTACCCCTCGTTCTATCCTCTTCTTTCTCTCAGGCGCACTTCCGGATATGAAACACGCGAATTTCTACGCGACGGCGGGACGTCATCTCGGAGACCGACGGATGCAAGAGTGGAAAAGCGCGGGCTAATTCGACGAAGGAGCGGATTGCGGGAAACTACGGCCGCAGGCATCGCAGGAAACGATGAGTTGATCGCGCGTATAGCTGATCATCCGATAGCAGGAAGGACAGCACAACACGGCAGTCCGGGGAACGGCGGCCAGCTTGATTACAGCGGGTTTCATCGGTGAGGGGCGCTCTTGCCGTGCATCGTCGGGCCGATCGACGCACCGATCGTTTCTTTCGAACGCGCCTCAAGGGTCGCCGAAAGTCTTGCGTAGAGCAATTGCGCCGCTTCGGTCCATTTCGGATCCGACGGCGCGCCGACGAACGCTGCCTCGGCAGCCTTCTGCTCATCGTACGTCAGTGGTTTTGGTTCTGCCATAGACGGTCAATGTCTTGCCGTGATGGGCCGTGGTTCCTGGTCCGCTGCTTTTCTCCGACCACAATTCAAGCACGCAAACACTGTGATCGCAAGTCCTGCGTCCAAATCCACCGCCCGCTCTGGCAACATTGAACCGCGGCATTTATCGCATGTCTTCATGGGCGCACTCTAACACTTGTAAAAATGGAAGCATATCCTTCTGAAGTACTGGATGCAGAGGGAAAGAGTCCCTTTTGGACAGTGGAAACCTAGGTCATTTGGACATTTCTGACCGCAGAATCAAAGAGGCGCAAGGGGTGCCAACCTTGACAGTCAGGTGCCGGTTACATAGGATTGTGGTCAACCTGGTTGGTACCTACAATGTATAGACTTTTTCTGATTTTCGGATTGCTGGTCGTACTCTTTGTGCTGTTGAAGGGCGTCTATCGCAGTTCCAAACAGAGCGGAAGATCGGCGGGACCGCCGCTTGATGGAGATCAAATGGTCCAAGATCCGGTCTGCGGAGTGTTCGTTCCTAGAAAAACGGCAGTCGTTCATCAAGTCGGAAACCTGACTAATTGTTTTTGCAGCCAGGAGTGTGCCGAGAAGTTTCAGCGGCAGCGAACAGTCTAGCAGCCGGAGTAGCTATAGTCGGACAGCTTTTCCTCTTTGTCGAACTTTAGCAAGATCTGACATTGATTCGGGGAGAAGTTAAACAAAGGCGGGCCCGATTTCCCTCCGGCGATGCGGTAATACGTCCAGGTTTCGCCGCCGAAGAAACGAGAAGCTTTGCCGTCCGGTGCGCCCCAGTTTTTTTCAAACCAGGCTTTGTCTTTTCCCTGGAGCTCTGCCGGCCTGAGCGAGGCTTCCAGGTAGGGATTGCTGGAACTGCAGGCGGTGAGAGCCAGGCAGCTGAACAAGAGCGCGGCAGAAAGACGCATCGGTGAATTCCTCCTCGGATGCAACACACAACGGATGGTGCCCAGCTTGGTTGACGGGCAAATTCTAACCCCCGTCTGGAAAGCTGTCAAACCGGCGTGTTGCATTGCACAGCACGTGAGTTCTCCCTAAAATGGGACGAGCGGTTCGACGAAAGATATCAATTCGGTCATGAAAGGATGTCCCCATGAAATTCTATCTCGACACGGCGAATGTGAAAGAAATTCAAGAAGCGGCCAGTCTGGGTTTGCTCGACGGGGTCACGACGAATCCCTCGCTCGTCGCGAAGGAAGGCCGCAGTTTCAAGGAAATGTTGGTGGAGATCTGCAACATTGTCGATGGTCCGATCAGCGCCGAAGTCGTGAGCGTTGAAGCTGACGCCATGGTGAAAGAGGGGAAAGAGCTGGCGAAGATTCACAAGAACATCGTGGTGAAAGTACCGCTCATTGCAGAGGGGCTCAAAGCCACCAAGCGGCTGGCGGCCGAAGGAATCAAGGTGAACGTGACGCTGTGTTTCTCGCCTACGCAAGCTCTGCTGGCGGCGAAGGCCGGAGCCTGGTGCGTCTCGCCCTTCATCGGGCGGCTCGACGATATCAGCTCGAACGGGATGGAGCTGATTCGACAGATCCTCACGATCTATAAAAATTACGACTACAAGACATTCGTCCTGGTTGCCAGCGTCCGGCATCCGCAGCATGTCGTCGAAGCGGCATTGGCCGGCGGGCATATCTGCACGATGCCGTTCAGTATCTACCAGCAGATGATCAAGCATCCTTTGACGGATATCGGGCTCAAAAAGTTTTTGGCGGATTGGGAAGCCCAGAATAAGAAGTAGTTCGGGAACTAGGCGGTCGACTGTGGATGGGCGAGTGCACGGCGCGCCTGCGCGAAGACCGCATGGAACATCGGGCGGGTGAGCTTTCCGGTAAAGGTATTCTGCTGGCTGGGGTGGTAAGAACCGAGCAGTAGGACTCCCCACGGGAGCCGGTACGCGACGCCGTGTCCGAACTTGGGAACAGGTGAGGGGAGAGTGCGCCCGCCTGCTCTGCACGTTTTCAGGTAGTGATCGAAGGCGATCTTCCCGAGCGTGATGACGACGCGTGTATGTGTGAGCAGCCGTAATTCCTCACGCAAGAACCGGTTGCATTGTTCAAACTCATCGGGTGACGGTTTATTTCCGGGAGGAGCGCAACGGACCGTCGCGCCGATGTAACAGTTGGTAAGAGACAAGCCGTCGCCGCGATGGGTCGAGCCTGCCTGGTTGGCGAATCCGAAATGATGGAGCGCTTCATACAGCCAATCGCCGCTCCGGTCGCCGGTGAACACGCGGCCCGTTCGATTTCCCCCGTGCGCAGCCGGTGCCAGCCCGAGCACATAGAGTTCGGCCTTCGGGTCGCCGAATCCGGGGATCGGCTTTCCCCAGTAGATCCATTCAAGATACTGTCGGCGTTTAGTGCGTGCGACGGCCTCGCGGTAGGTGACCAGGCGGGGACAGGCCGCGCAATCGGTGATCGCTTGATTCAAGACGGTGAGTGAGCGCATAGAGTGGGTACTGTAGCATGAATGAGAAGTCATTCGTGCTTGCCGGGGTGTGGCCTTGCTGCTAGCATGACCCGATCATTCGGTTGTATTTCAAGGATAACAGAGGAGTATTGCGGATGGCTGAGTCCGGTGCACGAATCGCATATTGGGTCTTTGCAGGGCTTCTCATGGCAGGAACAGGCCAGGTTTCGGCTGAACCCGTCCACGATCATCCGGAAAGCAAGGACTCAGCAAAACCAGAATCGGGTTTTCGCGATCTCGTTCTCCCTGAGCCGCTTGAAGGGCAGCCCGAGCCGGAAGATCGATTGGTCATTCTTCCGGAGATCAAACGGGAAGGCGAACGGTACTTCCTGAGTTCGTTCAAATTGCCCGACAAAATTACGTTCGGCGGAGTCCCGGTGCCGTTGGACAACTGGCAGGTCAGAGAACGCATCGAATATGAGTTCTATCAATTTCTGGAGGACCAGGGCGAAAGTATCATCCTGGCGAAGCGCACCGGACGGTGCTTCCCCCCGGCCGAAAAGCAGCTGGCCGATGCCGGGCTGCCGGATGATCTGAAATACATGCTGCTGGTCGAGAGCAAATGTATCGCCGCCGCATACTCCAAGGCCAAAGCATCCGGTCCCTGGCAATTCATCCCGTCCACCGGGAAACGGTATCGCCTCAAGAGCGACTCCGTGCTCGACGAACGCCGCAACCTTGAAATGTCGACCGAGGCCGCGGTCAAGTACCTCAAGTATCTCAAAGATTTCCAGCAGAACGACTGGTTCCTGGCCATGGCCTCTTACAATGCCGGCGAAGAGCGGGTGCGCAAGCTGCTCAAGGAACAGAAGATCACCGACTATTGGAAGATGCACGGGCCGCGTGAAACCATGCGCTATGTGCCACGGATCATCGCCGCGAAAGAGATCTATTCGCAGCCGGAGAAGTATCTGGGGCTGAGCAAGAAAGATCTCTATGTGCCGTTGGAAACCGAGACGGTCACGGTGTATGTGAAAGAATCGCAACGGGCACTCACCTCGATCGCCGAGGAATACGGGACGTACTTTCTCGAATTGAAGATGCTGAATCCCGAGTTTAAGAAAGATGTGCTGCCCCAGGGGACCTATCAAATCAGAGTGCCCCGGCAAACCTGCCCGAGCCGCTGTTTCAAACAGGCGAAGACTCCGTAAATTCCATGCCCCTGACGCTGCCGGCATCCTCCGCCCGATCTCTTTTCCAGCGTGTGATCGGAGCGGGTTTGCGAGCGGCGGATCCCGCTCACGCGCTGCTCAACCGTGTTCATCGGACCGGCCATCAGTTGCAGGTAGGGCGGCGCAGGTATGATCTGCGATCATTCGATCGGGTCGTCTCGGTCGGGGCGGGAAAAGCCTCCGCGCGAATGGCGCAAGCCCTCGAACGGGTGCTGGGTGCGTACCTCGACAGCGGGCTCATCGTCGTCAAAACCGGCCATACGCTTCCCACCAAACGCCTCACTGTGATCGAAGCCGGTCATCCGGTCCCGGATCGGGCCGGGCGAAACGCGGCCGAACAACTGCGCGCCCGGGTGGCGGAATTAGGCTCGCGAGACCTGCTCATTGTTCTGCTTTCGGGCGGGGCATCCAGTTTGATCCCTTCCCCGGTCGAGGGCGTGAGCCTTGCCGACAAACAGAGACTCACGCACGTGCTCCTGAGAAGCGGCGCGACCATTCAAGAGATCAATGTGGTCAGAAAGCATCTCTCGACGATCAAGGGGGGGCGGCTCGCCGAAGCCACTCGCGCACGAATTGTGACGCTGATGCTTTCGGATGTGATCGGGGATACATTGACGGCCATCGGATCCGGTCCAACCGCTCCCGATCCGTCAACCTATCGCGATGCGATCGCTATCATGAGAGCGTACCGGATCTGGACGAAGGCGCCTGCGTCGATCCGCCGCCATCTTGAATGCGGGGAACGCGGCGAAGTCAGTGAAACGCCCAAGCCGGGTACGGCGCGATTCCAGCGGGTGCAACATGAGATTATCGGGAATAACAGGGCGGCGGTCGTTGCGGCGACGGAGGCGGCCACGCGTGCGGGATTGCGAACGATCCTGGTCGAGACGCCGATCATCGGTGAAGCATTCACAGCCGGAACGGCATTCGCTTCACTGGCGAAGCGCCTGGCTGAAGGAACAGGAATCATCCGGCGGCCCTACTGCCTGGTGGCCGGAGGAGAAACGACCGTCACGGTCTCAGGGCGAGGCCGGGGGGGGCGCGCGCAGGAGTTCGCCGCAGCGGCAGCCTGTGAAATTGCCGGTCTTCAAAAGACGTGGATTGCCGCCATCGGAACAGACGGTACCGACGGGCCGACCGACGTGGCCGGTGCCGTGGTGTCCGGAGCTACCCTTGATATAGCCAAACGGAAACAGATCGATCTTCGCCGCGCACTTTCGCGACACGATACCTATCCTGCGCTTCACGCGCTTAAGAGTCACATTGTGACAGGTCCTACCGGCACCAACGTGAACGACCTTTACCTTCTGCTCGCACTCTAGTTAGTATCCGCTTCATGTCTTCTCCACTCGTGCTCTTTCTCGATGCGTGCGACGATCGACTCCTGGCCGGAGGAAAAGCGTCGGGTTTGACGAGCCTGATTGCCCTGGGGTTCCCCGTTCCTCCCGGACTGTGTCTCACGACCGGTGCGTACCGGCAGTTCCTGCGTGAGCAGCAGATGGATGCAGACGCGCTCTGGAGGCAGGTGCGGGAAGCTACGGGAGTGGTTCGGGCCTCGATCCTGGAAGACTGCCGGCAGCGGATTCGACAGGGTCGCCTCTCAGACGCATGTGTCACAGAGATAATGCGGCATCTTGAGACGTTGCGGAGGCCTGCCGGTCAGCGGTGGGCCGTGCGCTCCTCCGCGACCAATGAAGACGATACTCGGGCCAGCTTCGCCGGGCTGTATCACACCATGCTGGGAGTGACGGGAGATCGGCTTGCGGCTTCCGTGCAAACGGTGTGGGCGTCGCTGTGGGACGAACGAGTGGCGGCCTATTACGAGCAGGCCGGGTGGAGCGATCGCCCGCCGGCAATGGCAGTGGTGATTCAGCCGATGCTCGACGCCCGTGCGGCCGGCGTGCTCTATACGATTCATCCTGTCACGGGGCGTACCGATCAGATCGTGGTCAATGCCGTGCCGGGTCTTGCCGCGGGGCTGGTCGACGGGACGATGACTCCGGATCAGTTCACGTTGCACTGGAATGATTCGACCTCACGAGCCGAAATGCGTGAGCAGGTGATTGCGAAAAAAACGCGTACCATACGGGTGGGAATCTCCGGCGTCATTGATGAGGAACTTGCGCCGTCCGAGCGTGAGCGACCGACGGTGACGGGCGACGAGCTTGAGGCGCTGGCTCAAATGGGAAAGCGAGCGGAGACGGTGCTGCATCGTCCTGTCGACATCGAATGGGCCATCGACGGGCAGGGTCTCTGGCTGTTGCAGGCCAGGCCCGTCACGGTCTCTCCGGTACAGATTCCACCGCGGCCGGTCGTCTGTGAATGGTCCCGCACCAATTTCAAAGAGACGATGCCGGAGGTGCCCAGCCCGCTCGGGATTTCGTTTCTTGAGCAGTTTATGGATGTGTTTCTCATGGGGCCATACCGGCGGCTGGGGTGCCGGATCCCTCCCGGCATGTCATCGGTTCGCATCTATCGGGGCCGTCCTTATCTGAACGTCAGTCTGATGTACGCGCTGATCGAACAGCTGCGCGGCAATCCTTCGACGCTTGCCGAGCATATGGGCGGACATACGGTCTCCCGGCCGCTTCCCATCAAACGGCTCAGTCCTCCGGCGTTGCTTCGTGCCGGAGTGCTGGTTGCCTGGTGGATCCGCCGGGCGACCAGCGAGTCGGAGCGCTGGTTCGCCGACATGAAGCGGATGGGGTCGGAGCATCATCGCGACGCGGTGCAGGCGCTGACGCTGGTTCAGGTCCGCGAACGGATCGGAGCCTTGAACGAGGAATTTCTCCGGCGGGAAATGACGTTCGGCATTGCCGGTGGTGTGACGCAATGTTTACAGGCGCTGGGCTATCTACTGCCGAGATGGCTCGGAGAGGATTGGCGGGGGCTGCTCAACGCGGCGCTCCAAGGGCAGGCCCAAGCCATCAGTGCCCGGCAGATCGTCAGGCTGGCTGAATTGGTCGAGGTGGCGCGCCGCGAGGAACCGGTCCGGCGGGTGTTTGAGAGCAGGGACTGGGATGCGCGGGCGGCGGATCGGCTGTTCCGCGGGACGGAGTTTTCCCGCCTGTTCGAACGGTATCTTCTGGACTACGGGCACAGGGGGCTGGGGGAGTCGGATATTATGTCTCCGCGATTTGCGGACCAGCCGGACATCGTGCTGGATGTGCTGCGTCATCAGATCCTGGCGCCCACGGCACAATCGCCTGCTGACATTGCCGCGCGGCAGCGGAAGGTGCGTGAGCAGGGCTGCGCGGATATTCGGGCCCGTTGCGGCTGGTTGCGCTGGCTGGCGTTTTCCTGGTGGTACCGGCGGCTCTGCCGGTTCTATGCGCTGCGGGAAGCCAACCGGCATCATCTGATGTACTACGCGGGGGCGACGCGCCGGCTGCTCTTGCGCGCCGGCGCCTTGCTCACGGAACGTGGTTTGTTGGAGCAGGCGGAGGATGTCTTCTTTATCCGCGTCGAGGAGCAACTGCCGTTGCTCGGGTTGGAAGCTCGCGATTGGCGCACCCTGATCCGGTCGCGCAAACAGGCGCGTGCCCGGGATATCGAGACGGTCGCGCCGGATCGGCTGATCGACGGAGAGGAAGAGATTTCAGTGGATCTCTTGTCGGAGGCCGCAGGGTGGCGGGGGGTGCCGATCAGCGCTGGTCTGGCGACAGGCCCGGCGCGAATTATCCGGACGCTGGAAGACTGGAAAAAGGTCGCGCCGGGCGACATCCTCGTCGCACCCGTGATCGATCCCGGAATGGCGCCGTTGTTCGGGATTGCGGCAGGACTGGTCGTCGAGATGGGCGGGACCTTGTCGCACGGCGCCATCATCGCCCGCGAATACGGGTTGCCGGCGGTGGCCAACATTCCGGGGATTACGACGGCGGTGCGCGATGGTGAGATCATCGAACTGGATGCGGCCGGCGGAACTGTGCGGCGCCGGGAATGTAGTCACGATGTTCCTGCCACTGAGTAATGGCTACTCCATAGGGTAAGAGCAATAGGGCCGAACGACATTAGGACTTTTCTGCGCTTGACCTTTGTGAATGCATCTCGTAGGCTCCGCTCGATTTTCTTCCTAATCGATTCATAACTATAGATTCTCTGTCCGTGAGGATGCCGTTCGTCCAAAGACGGAAGGGAAAGCGCAATGGATACGGCCGCAGTATTACTGGGAATTCTGATCGGTCTCGCTCTCGGTGCGCTCGCAGGCTGGGTGATCGGCGCCGGTCGAATCTCGCGTCAGCTTCAGCAGCACACGGGTGAGCTGAGTGCGCGGGCCGAACGGGCGGAGTCGCTCGAGGCGGAGTTGCGCCGGCAGCTGGAGCAGGACCGCCTGGAAGGGGCGCAGCTTCGGGCGGACCTGGCGACTGCGCAGCAGGCGCGCGCCTCGGCCGAAGTGCGCACGGAAGAAGCGCTGAAGCATGTCGCCGAACAAAAGCAATTAGTCGATCAGTCCCGCCAGCAGTTGCTCGAATCGTTCCAGGCACTCTCGAATGATGCGCTGACTAAAAACAATCAGGCGTTCCTGAATTTGGCTCGGGTGTCGTTCGAAACGCTGCAGGCCAAGGCCGAGGGCGAACTCTCGCAACGGCAGCAGGCGATCGACGGATTGGTGAAGCCGCTCCACGAGTCCTTGCAGCGCTACGACGAACAGATGCGGTTGCTCGAGCAGTCGCGCCAGTCGGCCTATGGCGGACTGGATCAGCACCTGAAATCGCTGGCGGAATCCCATCAACGCCTGCAGCAGGAGACCGGCAACCTGGTCAAGGCGCTGCGCGCGCCGACCGTCCGCGGCCAGTGGGGAGAGATCACGCTCAAGCGTGTGGCCGAGCTGGCCGGGATGGTCGATCATTGTGATTTCTTCGAGCAGGAAAGCGTGACCGGAGAGGACCGGCGGTTCCGGCCCGACATGGTGGTGCGGTTGCCGGGCGGCCGGCAGATCATCGTCGATGCCAAGACGGTCCTCGCGGCCTATCTAGACGCTCATGAAGCTCCGGACGACCAGCACCGGATCGAAGCCTTGAGAAGGCATGCCGCGCAGGTCCGCAGCCGGATGGATGAGTTGTCGCTCAAAGCCTATTGGACGCAGTTCGAGCGCGCGCCTGAATTTGTCGTGCTCTTCCTTCCGGGCGAGCAATTCCTCGGCGCGGCACTGGATCATGATCCGCGTCTGATTGAGGAGGGGTTTACGCGCGGCGTCGTGCTCGCCACGCCGACCACGCTGATCGCGCTCCTGCGAGCCGTGGGGTACGGCTGGCGGCAGGAACAGATGAACGCCCATGCGGAAGAGGCCGGACGGCTGGGGAAAGATCTCTACGAGCGCATGGCGGTCCTGGCGGAGCATGTGAACGATGTCGGGCAGGCGCTGGGCAAGAGCGTGTCGGCTTATAACCGGGCGGTCGGTTCGCTGGAAACGAGAATTCTTCCGGCGGCGCGCCGGTTCAAAGAGCTCGGGGTGGCGTCGGAAAAAGAAATTCCGCAGTTGGAGCCGGCCGAGCTGCTGCCGCGCCGGACATTGCCGTTTGACGGTGAGTAAGGAGTACGTATGACGGACGAACAGTCGATGGTCGAAGAGTTTCACCGGAAGTTTGACATCCTCGTGCAGGCGAGCCCGACGGACGCCAGTGAAGACACCAAACGTCTCCGCATTCGCCTCATCCAGGAAGAATTCGACGAGCTGAAAGAATCGATGGCGGCAGGCAATCTGGCCGCGCTGGCCAAGGAAATGGCCGACCTGCTCTACGTGGTGTATGGAACGGCCGTGTCCTACGGCATCGATATGGAGCCGGTGTTTCGTGAAGTTCACCGGTCGAATCTCAGCAAGGTCGGCGGGTATAAGCGCGAGGACGGCAAATGGGTGAAGCCTCCGACCTATTCGCCGGCGAGCATCGAACCGATCATTGACGCCCAGTTTGGGGGAGTGTCCTCCGACGTGATGCCTTCGTGTCGGGGCGTCGGAGAGACGCGCGCTCATTCATGAAGGATCTCCACTGTCCGAGTTGCGGAACACCGTTCGTGCGGGTGAAACATCAAGCCGGCACGGTTGAGCGGGTCTTGAACCGTTTCAAGGTCTTCCCGTTCCGCTGTCAGTTGTGCACGACACAGTTCAGGGCGTTCTGGCCCAGTCCGCCGGATGCCAGCCGGGAGTTCGACCGCCGGGAATTCAAACGGCTGCCGGCGTCGTTTCAAGCAAAAGTGCTGACCGAATTGACCGCCAAATCGGACCACCGTCTGACCGATATCTCCATGGGCGGCTGTACGCTCGAGACGGCCTCGGCGTTGCCCAAAGGGACGTTCCTGGAATTGCTGATCAAGCCCGCCTCCGACGAGGAGATGATCAAAGTGGAAACGGCGATGGTCTGTTCCGTACGGTCGGAGTCGGTCGGCGTGCAGTTTCTGGAATTCCAGCCCGATGATCAGCGGCGTCTCAGCCAGGTCGTGCTCAGCCTCTGGGTGGGACAGAGCCTCCGGCCCAATTCCTATTCCTGAGTCCAGCCGGTCAACGCCGCGCGCGAGCCGGTCGTGTGGGTGCGGTCACGATGAGGTTGTCGATGAGCCGCACGGAGCCCAGTCGAACGGCTCCGAGCAGGACGACGCGCGTCCCCGTTCCGTTCCAGGGTTCCAATGTGACCGGGTCGCAGGCGACAAGGTAGTCGACGGTCGCCGGCGTCTGCCGTTCGACGGTCTCGCGCATGATCGTGTGAATCCCCGCTGTATCCCTCATGCCGGCGCGAATCGCTTTCGCGCCGCCCGACAGCGCCTTGAAGAGAACGGGCGCCAGTGCGCGATCCGTCGCGGACAAATACACGTTCCGGGAGCTCATCGCGAGTCCGTCCTGTTCGCGCACGGTGGGGTGAACGATCAGCTTGACACCCAGGCTCAGGTCGTCGATCACGCGCCGCACGAGGGCGGCCTGCTGAAAATCTTTCTGGCCGAACACCGCAACGTCCGGACGCACTATGCCGAAGAGCTTGGTGACCACCGTGGCCACGCCGGCAAAGTGATGCGGGCGGAGCTCGCCTTCCCAGCGCCGCGCGAGGCCCGGCACCGTGACGACCGTTTCGAACCCCTCCGGATACATGGCCGTGACGCCCGGCTCGAAGCAGACATCGACCCCTTCCGCCCGGCAGAGCGCCCGGTCTTTGGAGATCGGGCGCGGATATTTGGCGAGGTCTTCCGTCGGCGCGAATTGGGTCGGATTCACGAAAATGCTGACGACAAGCGCATCGCATTGCAGCCGGGCGGCGCGTATCAGTGCCCGGTGGCCGTCATGGAGGGCTCCCATCGTCGGGACGAATCCGATCGTCACGCCCTCCCGGCGGAGCTGCCGGCTCCAGGCGGCCATGGCTTTAGGCGTTCGAATAATCTTCATAAGTCCGGCTGAGGGCTGCAGCTCGGGCGCGACCCGTAGCGCGTCGACGGTTGAGGGAAGAGCAGACGCACTTCCGACCGGTCCGTACTGTCGGTGAGCAACTGCGTGGCCGTCCGTTGAAGTGAGGGATGAATCAGGAGCGGATCGAGTTCGTTCAACGGCATCAGAACGAACCGCCGGTCGTGCAGCCGGGGATGCGGCACCACGAGGTCCGCTTCATCGATGACGCGGCTGCCGTAAAACAGAATGTCCAGATCGATCGTGCGGGGACCAGACCGATGCTCTTCGTCGCGCCCCAGCGAACGCTCGATCTCGCGCAACACCGTCAACAGACTGCGGGGCGTGAGGTCGGTGTCGAGCCGCACCACGCCGTTCAAAAACCAGTCGTCCCCGGGCTGCGCATGGTCGTGCACAGGCTCGGTTTCGTACAGCAACGACACGCCGGTGAGCTGTGAATGCGGAAGCAGGCTCAACAGCGTCACCGCCCGGTCGCAGAAATCCAGGCGGTCGCCGACGTTTGATCCGAAGCCGATGTAGACGGTTTCACGCGTCACGATCTCAGAACCCTGCTTTCTTGATCCATTCTACTGCTTCCGCCGGCTGTTCTTTGGTCGTGCAGACGGTCATGCGGATGTAGCCGTTGTCTGTTTGCTCCGAATCCGATGTCGATCGTCTCTCTTATACATGTGGTCAGGGACCAGGGGTAAGGAGTGAGGGGCGCAGCGACCCGTGCCCGTCACTCCTTATTATTTCAGAATCCCGTTTTCTTGATCCGTTCCACTGCTTCCGCCAGCCGTTCCTTGGTCGTGCAGACGGTCATGCGGATGTAGCCTTCGCCAGGCGCGCCGAATCCGTTGCCCGGCGTCGTGACGATCCCGGCCTTTTCCAGCAAATGAGCGGTAAACGAGGCGGAAGAATAGCCCTTCGGCACGGTGACCCAGATGTAAAAAGCGGCCGGAGGAGAATCGACCTCGAGCCCGAGCTTCTTCAGGCCCGGCACCAGAGTGTCACGCCGTTCCTGATAAATCTTGCGCAGCCCGTCCGTCACGGAATCGTCCAACCCCAGGGCTGTGATGCCGGCCGCCTGCACCGCCTCGAACACGCCGGAGTCCAGCTGGCTCTTCACCTTGCCGAGTCCGGCCAGCACGTCCTTGTTGCCGACGGCGAACCCGAGCCGCCAGCCGGTCATGTTGTAGGTCTTGGAGAGCGAGTGGAATTCCACGCCGACATCTTTCGCGCCGTCCACTTCGAGAAAACTGGCCGGGCGCTTGCCGTCGTAGAAAATCTCCGAGTAGGCCGCATCGTGGCAGACGATGACCTGATTCTCCTGCGCGAACTCGACCACCCGCTTGAAGTAGTCCTTCGTCATGATGACGGAGGTCGGATTGTTCGGCGAGTTCAGCCACATCAGCTTGGCTTTTTTCGCGATGTCCTTGGGAATGGCGTTCAGATCGGGAAGAAAACCGTTGGCCTTGGTGAGCGGCATGATGTGCGAGACGCCGCCGCAGAAGCTCGTGCCGACCGGATAGACCGGGTAGCCGGGGCTGGGAACCAGCACGATATCGCCCGGATCGACAAACGCCAGATGGATGTGTCCGATGCCTTCCTTCGACCCGATCAGCGTCAGCACTTCGTCGGCCGGGTTCAGCGTCACGTTGAACCGGCGCTTGTACCAGTCGGCCACCGCCGTACGGAACGACAACATGCCTTCATAGGAGGGATATTGATGGTGCTTCGGGTTCTTGGCGGCTTGCGCCAGGCTCTCGATAATCGGTGCGGGAGTGGGCAAGTCCGGATCGCCGATGCCGAGGTTGATGATATCCACGCCCTTGGCAATCGCCGCCTGCTTCATCTTGTCGATGGCGGCAAAGAGATACGGGGGTAGGGTCTTAATGCGAGTTGCGACTTCGATCGGAAAACCAGCCATGTCCGATGCACTCCTTTGCTAGATGGGGGGCCCATTCGGGCCGAACGAAGCCCCTAGGCTACTTCAGGACTGAGCCGGTAATCAATGATTGGATTGCAGGAGATGCTCGATGAGCCGGTCGGCGATTTGGTGGGAGAGCCACATATGGGGAAGGAAGCCGATGGAGGCTTTCGACGCCGTGACCTGCGCCCGGTCCAGATCGGACGGACACTCGCGACACAGGGCCTCGATTCCTTCCGTCTCGATTTCCAAATGAAACAGCAGCCCGTAGGCACGGGAGCCGAAGCGAAAGGCCTGCAGCGGCGCGAGTTCGGACCCGGCGAGGGGGACGCACTCGTGCGGCAGATCGAATACCTCTCCATGCCATTCGAAGACTGAGAGGGCGTGGGGAAAGCCGCTGAACACCGGATCCTGCTTTCCTTCGTCGGTCAGATGAATCCGCGTCTTGCCGACTTCGATCGCCTTGCCAGGACGTATGGCGGCACCTAGTGCTTTGGCCATGAACTGGCTGCCGAGACAGACGCCGATGACCGGCTTCCCGGCCAACAGGGCGGAGCGAATGAAGGTCGTCTCCTCGGCGATCCACGGATCCGAGTCATTCACCGACATCGGCCCGCCCATGACGATCAGCAGATCGCCGGCATCCGTCGGCAAACCGTCCCGGGGAACCAGGTGCCGGTCGAGGCTCACGCCGCGATCAGCCAGCGCCGTAGCAAAGGCGCCGGGCCCTTCGAAGGGAACATGTTGGAGGCACACAGTGCGCATGACGGCAGTACGTCGCATACTCCTGGAGGCGCGGTCAAGCCGGCTGCTTCATGACCGCACGAGGGAGTGCGAAGCCTCGCCGCAGGGGATGGCGCGAGTCTAATTTCCCTTCCCCCTCTTCAGCTTTCCTGCCGGACCGCCGAAAAGTAGTACATGATTGCCGAAGTCGATTGCCCTGTGCAGGACCAGGAACGGGCGCTGCCGGTTATGGTCGCGCCCTCGCCGGGCTATTCTCTGCTGCAACGGCTGCGGTCCGGGTATCACGCCTTCTGGTACTGGCTCGGTGAGGGATTGGAGTGGTCGCGCGGCTTGTATCAGGAGCGGCCGGTCGGGCAGCTGGTTCAGCTGAGCGGGAGCCAGCAGGCGCGGGTTGCATCGTTGCGCCGCCAGTTCGATGTGCGGTTTGAGCAGCACTGCGCCGCGCTGACCACGTTGAAGAGCTACGATTATCTCGACATCCTGGATCAGGCCTGGACAGCCTGGGGGCAGCCCCGGCCGGTCGGCGGGGTGGTGCACGATGTCGGCGCGTCCAATTTCTGGTATGCCCGCGCGCTCCACGCCTTCTTCCTTCCGGCGGCCCTGACCGGCGTCGAAGTGGAAGGCCATCGCATTTACTACAACGGCTACAGCCGGCACGATTATGCGCAGGGGTATGTGCGGGATCTGCCGCAGACGAGCTTCGTCGTTGCCGACTATGCCCAGTACGAGCAGCCGGCCGATACGATTGTGGCCTGGTATCCGTTCGTGACGCCGTCGCCGGTCCTGGCCTGGCGGATGCCGCTCACGTTCTTTTCGCCGCAGGCGCTGTTCGCGCGCATCGCGATGAATTTGAATCCGTCCGGTGTCTTCGTGATGGTCAATCAGGGGCCGGAGGAAGCCGACGCGGCCGCAGAGTACTGCCGGCAGGCGGGATTGAGATTCGAGAGCTCGTGCGAATTGCGGGCGACCTTGCGCCGCCGACGCATTCCGCCGGTGGTATCCTGGTGGCGGTGTCCCTAGCAGGCTGCTGAAAAAGTCCGCCAGCGGCAGTCTAGCTGTTTCGGACGGGGCTACGTTACAATCCATGACCATGCAACATGCGATCAAAACGGTCGAAGATCTCCGGTGGCTGATGGCCCACACGGGCGGCTTCCGTTCGGGCTATGTGACCGACATCCAGATGTCGAAGCGCCGGCTGTTCGACGAAGAATCCGGGCGCGACGTGCTGGCCGATACGACGGTGTCGATGACGATTCGCTATCAGATGCGCGGCATGGTGCGGGTGGCGAAGCTGGTGATGAACGGCGTGACGGACTTTTCCATTTTCGAACAGGAAGGCAGCGACTCGTCTGCGCTGAGCGTGATTCAAGCCGAGCGCAGCGACGGGCGCGTGCGATTCTGGTTCGACCCGCAGGGTGAGCTCTATGCGGTGTGTGAAGAGGCGCATCTTGAAGAGATCGCCACGCCGGTATTGACGGGGCAAGTGCGGCCGGAGCTGGCCCGCTGGACGTTTCAGGGGCATTCCGGCGAGGTGCCCACCGCCTCTTGGTTTTTGATGGAACTTGAAGAAGCCGGTGTCCCTTGCTCCTGGGCCATCTCGAAAAAACGCCGGGCGAGCGACGCGCCCGTGCGATGGGAGGGAGACCTGACCCCGGCCGACGGTGATAAGAGTCTGCGCGGGAACGCCGTGCGGGTCCTGGTGTATGGCGCACAGGATGGCGAAGGATTCGGCGTGGTGCTCCGCGCGTTGGGGACGCCGGATCGGCAGATCAGCCGGGTGCTGACGCTGTTGGCCGATCGCATTACGCAGCGGTATGCGGGAAGCTGTCTGGTCGGGACGACGATCATTCCAGGACGGGAGTGGGAGTCGTGGCGGTCACGGGGTGCAGGATGTTGAAAATTGCCGCCGGCGTTGTTCTCCTCGGTCTCAGGCTTGAGCCGGGCGCGTGAAGCTAGTGCGAGTGGCCGTTGGCGAAGTGGCCGTTGGTGCCGGTGCGGTGCTCGGTGACGTGACCGTTTGAATGGACCGCGGTGCCGTTCCCGTTCTTCACGACCTGCCCGTTTTTCCCGTTCACACATTCCACCAGCGCCCAGAATCGCAGCGGGTTCACGTTCTGCTTGCGCGCGACGTGCAGCGACGTGCCTTCCAGGACCGTATGCAGCGACAGATCCGTGCGCCATCCCAGATGCTTCGTGAGCGGGGAAATCACTTTTTCCATCGTGGCGATGAGTTTGTTGTCGTTGCTGAAGTGGTTGAGCATGATGATGCGGCCGCCGGGCCGGCAGACGCGGATCATTTCGTTCACGACTTTACGGTGGTCCGGCACGGCGGTGACGACGTAGGCCGCGACGACGGTATCGAAGCTGTTGTCGGCGAATTCCATGGCGCCCGCATCCATGCGATGGAGCTGGACGTGCGTCAGGCGGTGCATCTCCGCCCGCTCCTTCGCTTTGCCTAGCATGCCTTCGGAGAGATCGATGCCGGTAATCTTGCAGTGCCGGGGGTACATCGGAAGGGCGAGGCCGGTGCCGACGCCGACTTCGAGAATCTGTTCGTTCGGTTGCACGTTGAGATTGCGGATCGCCGATTCGCGCCCTTCATGAAACACTTTGCCGAAAATCTGATCGTACACACCCGCGTACGACGTGTAGACACGCTCTACTTTCTTCAAATCCATGAGTCCTCCGGATCCCGCATGACTTGGGAAGAGCCGTATCTGCCGGCGGCAGACTGGCGTGGAACCCAAACATCTGGGGAAAAACAAAAAGGCGGGGACCCGTGTGAGACGCGAGAGGCCCGCCTGGATTACAAACGGCGTAACTGTAACCAAGTCATGGAGGTGAGTCAACTGATTCTTCCGAAGATTTCCCCTTCGGCAGGCAAGGCCGGCGCGCGCGGACGGAAGGCGGTTTCGCGGGGCGTCTTGATTCGCGCGGCGCGCCTGTGGGATAGGTACGAACCATGATGCTTGCAGGACTATTTGCCGGGGCGTTGTTCCTCGGGCTGCTCGTCGGCGACCGCTGGTACTTCCGCACGCTCTCCGCCGAGGCGAGCCGCTACGGGTGCAAAGTCGGGCGCGGCACTGCGCGGTTGGAAGCAGTCGGCCTCCCGCAGATCCAGGCCCGTTTCGACAAGCTGGGACTCCTGCCGATGCGGCACGGGGTAGCCCGGTTGTTCGGCGAGAGTAATCGCGTGCTCCTCCGTCCCCGCTATCCGACGCTCTGGGCCTTTCTCTGGATCTGGCCGATGAAGGCGACGATCGATCTCCAGACGGACGGCGACGTAGTCGTGCTGGCCATGACGAAGCGGACGCCCTGGGCCTCGGTGATTCTCACCGGCGCCTGGTTTCTCATCGTGACGGTCGGGACGCTGGCCACGATCGTCAGCTATGCGGTGGAAGGGGGGCTGGGCAGTTCCGGCGGAGTGGTGATGGCCGGCGGCATTCTCACTCTGGGCCTGTTCTTCATCTTTTCAGGCCTGGTCACGGTCGTGATGGCCTATCGCATGGAAAACAGCCGGCTCGCCGCGCTGCAGCAGGAATTTCAGGATACGCTGAACGGCCGGGTTGCGGCTACGCGCTGAACAATCCCAAAAAGTGGTCGAATTGGGGCGGCAGATCGAGCGCGGTGCGATTGCGCGCGAGACCGGCGATGATGCCGCGATGTTTTTTGACGAGGCCGGAGGCTTCGAAGGCCTGGCGGAACTGCTGCCACTGCAGGGCGGGATCGGCGGCAATCCGGGCCTGCTCATCTTTGGGCAGCGCATGCACCGCTGTGGTCAATGTGCGGATGGCTTTCTCCACGCTTTCATAGGGCGGCGCGAGTTTGAGCCGCGCGTAGAAGGTCTCCAAATGAGACCGGAACTCTTCGCGCAGGTGCTGCAACGGATCGCTCGATGGGAGAATCTGTTCGGCCATAGTGGTAAGGCGAATGATACGGTATGATGCGTCTGAGTCACAAGTGCTGGCAGCCTGCGAATCATTACAGGAGGTAGGTATGACTAAGATGCGCTGGATGGTGTTGTCGGTGGTGGGAATGTTGGCCTTGGGCGGGTGTTCGGGCCATCACCATCATTACGGGATGGAAGGCGGCGGCAAGAGCGACGCCTATTGGCAGAAGGGGCAGCAGGACATGGCGGGCCTGATCGACCGGACGGTAAAAGATCCGGCCAAGGCCACGCAAGTGAAGGCTATCGTCGGCGAGATCGTGACCGAGCTGAAGGCGGGGCGTGAGCAGGAGCGCACCGCGCACCGGCAGCTCTATGCGCTGAGTGCCAATTATTCGGCGACCGCCGAAGAGTTCACCAAAGTGATGGACGAGGCGAACAATCAGCGCATGAAGACGTCCACGAAGATTCTCGGCCTGCGGTTCAAGATGAAAGACCTGATGACGGCCGAAGAGTGGAAGGCGCTATCCGACCAGATGCTGTCCTACAGCAGCAAGTATCAGCACGGGAGCGCGGCCCCGACGAGTTCTTACTGAGCCTGCACCGGCGCGGCCTTCAGCGGCATGGGCGTCCAGCTCGTGCCGCCGTCGGTCGAGTGATAGAGGCCGCTGCCGTTGGTGCCGACGAAGAGTTCCTGCGGATTTTTGGGGCTCATGGCCAGCGAACGGATGTTCAAGGACGTGAGCCCCGCATTCATCGCCTGCCACGTTTTGCCGCTATCCGGACTTTTCCAGACCCCGCCGGGGCCGCCGAGATAGAGCTGCGCCGGTTGCGCCGGGTTGATGAGCAGGCTGCTGACGAAGGGATCTTTCAGTCCTTCCCCGATCCGCTCCCATGAGTTTCCGCCGTTGGCGGTGCGGAACAAGCCTTTGGTCGTGCCGGCATAGACGATCTCAGGCGTGACCGGATCGAAGACGAGCGCATTGACCCCCAGCGCCATCGCGCCCATCAGTTCCGTCTCGGGAATAAGCCCGTTGTTGATCTTCTTCCACGAATTCGCCCCGTCCTCCGAGCGATAGACCCCGCCGGTCGTCCCGGCATAGAGAATGCGAGGATTCGTCGGATGAATCGCGATGGAGGTGACGATGTGCACCTCCTTCATCCCCGCCATCCGCTCTTCCCATTCCCGCCCACCGTCTTTCGAGTAAAACACGCCGACGGTCGTGGCGATGTAGATTTGTTCGTTGTTGGTGGAGTCGAACACGAATTCATTGATGAACGAGACGTGCTCCTTGAGCCCGACGTTGTGGGGAAGCCAATGTTGCCCGCCGTCCGGGCTTTTGTACACGGCGTCGGCCATCGTCCCGGCGTAGACCGTGGCCGGAAACTGCGGGTCGATTCCGAGCGTGGTCACGCGGCGCGCGCTGAAACTCGGGAAGCGCTCCCACGACGTACCGGCATTGCGGGATTTGTAGACCGCGTCGTTCGTGGCGACATAAAGGATTTGGGTGTTGGTCGGGTGCAACGCGATGGAGACGATCGACTCGCTTTCCTTCTCGCAGCCGAGGGAAAAGAGGAGGAGCGCGAGCGACGCCAATCTGAGTGCGGTACGAATCACCATGACAGGGGTGGACCTAATCATAGGATTCGATGCGGCGTCAAGAAGAAGGGGGGGAGCGAGGCGGCTGGCAAGTCTCTGTGCTCGCGGAACGCGCGCCCTCAGAAGGGCCTCGTTCGACGCGCGCAGGTGAGACTCCGCCAGCCGCCTCGCTGAAAGAGGGGGAAGTAGATTATGAGGGTAGGAAGGATGGAGGGAGGCGTGGCCCGGGCGATCTCCCTTGCTCGCGCCCCGCGCATGCAGGATTGATCGTATTGTTACATCAAGGGTGGTGCTCACTTAGGCAAGGGATGCGTCCCGGTGCATCCCAGGGTGGGCGGGTGAAAAGGTTGCGCGCAGTGGGAGATTGCCCAAGCCACGCCTCCGGGTGGTAATAGAAGATTTAACTTGAACAGAACACTAGAGTAGCCTTTTTTACTGATCTGTTCGATGGGTGGGATTGCGCCGATTCGCATGAAAACCTGCCTTAATGGTCACCCGTTCCACTTGCGGATCGAGCGCCACTTCAATTACAGCTTCTGCTTGATCCTCTCTGCATACCCCGTCAGTTCGACATAGCCCTGGCCTTTGATCGATTGGTTTCGCGCAGTACCCTCCACCGCAACTGCTCCTTCCCAATAGGTGACTTGCGTGCTGCGCGTTGTGCGCAATTCCTGATCGGCCAGGGGTAGAACTTAAGGGGGCAGGCCCCTTAAGTTCTTACCGCGTCCGAGGCAACGTCAGAGACGTTTTTCCACCAGTTCTTGCTTTCGACCGTTACGCCACACAGTGACTGTGATCGTGTCTCCTTCGCGGAGTTTTCCCAGCCGCTCCCTGATGATCAGATAGCCCGCACCGTCATCTGTCACCGGGACTCCCTGGACTTCGAGAATGATGTCTCCCCCGACGAGCATCGGGGCGCCTTCGATCACCGCCGTCATTGTTCCCGGCTTGAGACCGAGCCAGGCGGCAGTAGAGTTCGATGCGACTCGCTGGACGAGAAGCCCTGCATTTTGTGGCAGATTGAATACTTTTGCCAAATCGCCCGACAACACGAAGCTCTCGACTCCGCTCCAAAACGGATTCTGATCAAGGAGGAGTCGCCGCGCCAGGTTCGATGTAACGACGAATCCCAATCCCTCGAAGCCGCCGGATTTGGAGAGGATATGGCTCACGATGCCGACGACCTCTCCGGCCATATTAAACATTGGGCCGCCTGAATTACCTTGATTGATCGCCGCGTCGGTCTGAAAGAATTCCGCACGTGACAGGTCCCCGAACATGGTGCTCGGCTTCCGCCTGGCTCCGATGTGGCCCACGGTCAGCGTGTGGCTCATCCCGAGGGGAGCGCCCACGACAAAGATCTGGTCGCCGACCTCGGCCTTGTCCGAATCACCCAGTTTCGCGGCCTTGACGCCGGCGGGCAGGTGTTTGAGTTGGAGGAGTGCGAGATCCGCCGCCGGATCCGATGCAAGAACAGTGGCCGCCACCGTCGTGCCGTTGTGAAATTGGACCCTGATGTCATCGGCTGTCTGGACGACATGGGCCGCGGTCATGACTTTCCCGTCGTCAGAGATCAGGACGCCTGAACCCAAGCCGGGCAGAGTTGCGGGCTGCATCTTCGGCCCTGTGACGACATTGCGACTGTTGGTTTCGACCACGACGATTGACGGGTCTACCTGCTTGAAGATGTCACGGAGCGAAGGGGGGCTTGCGGCGATTGACAATGCAGGCCACCAGCCGGCCAGCACGATCACCAGACTGACGATGCGATATCGTTTCATGAGGACCTCCTGAAAAATTCCTGCCGCCTGCCAAGGTGCGTCAGATGTTGTCGATGATGAACTTCTCGGCGACTATCCTGTTCTTTTGGCCGATCTTCGCCGATCTGTTTGTGTGATGAGGGGCTGTCTGTATCGGACAGGCAGCAGTCTCCGGCACGCGTTGATAACGCCATTCTCACCCGCGTTCTGTTTTTGTAAGTCATGCTGTCGTGCCTATTCGGCAGTCGGGTCATCCTTTGATGTGATCTCGGACTGTTGGAGCCGTTGAGGGCGCGCTTGCCTCCGCGTTCTGTGTAGACCAGCCGCCTCCCAAGGCCTTGTAGAGTTTCACGACCGAGCCCAACTGGCTGCCGCGTGTCCTCGCGAGGGCCAGTTCCGCGTCGAAGAGGGTGCGTTGGGCGGTCAGCAGATCCAGATAACTGGCTCTGCCGCCCTGATAGCGCAGATCCGCCAGCCGCAGGGCCGATTGCAGTGCCTGGACCTGTTCCTCCTGCGCCTCCCTCCGTTCGCGGGTTTTCTGGACGGCGATCAGCGCATCCTCCACTTCCTGAAATGCCTGGAGGATCGTTTTCTGATACTGCGCGATGGCTTGATTCCCCTGCGCTTCCGCAACCTTCACCTGATAGCCGAGTGCACTCGCGTTGTAGAGCGGGCCGGTGAGCGAAGCCCCGGCGGCGAACGTCGAAAAGAACTTGGACGACGCTTCGGCGAGATTGAGTTGCGCGCCGCCGGCCTGTCCGGTCAGCGCCAGTTGCGGAAACCGCATGGCCTGCGCGACGCCGATGGTGGCGGTGGCGGCAGCCAGGTCCTGCTCGGCCTTCATGATGTCGGGTCGCCGTTCGAGCAGTTCGGAAGGCAGCCCCGGCGGGACCTCAGGAGGAAGCGGCTGGTCTATCAGGAGCCGGCCCCGCGGAATGGCCGAAGGCTTGTGGCCCATCAGCACGCTGATTTGATTTTCCCGTTGGGCGACCTGTTGCTCCAACTCGGTCAGGTGCGCTGCCGTGCCGGCCCGTTCCGCCACGAACCGGTCGAGGTCCAGTTTAGGGATGTCGCCTTTCTGATAGCGGAGTTTCGACAGGCGGACCGAATCGTCCCAGGCCTTGAGCGTTCTCTTGGTGATCTCCACCTGATAGTCCAGCGCGCGAAGATCGAAATAGCTTTCGGCGATGTTGCCGACCAGGCTGAGGATAATGGCCCGCTGATTCTCCTGTTTCGCGAGCCATTGCGCGCGAACGGTCTCAACCGAACGGCGGATACGGCCCCACAGATCCAGCTCCCATTTGAGGCCGACGTTCGCCGATTCGCTGGACAGTGTGGTTCCGTTATTCTGCGACAACGGAATCGCACCGCCTCCTGGAATCGGCAGGGCGCTTGTATTGGTATTGCGATAGCCGAACGCGCTGCCCGAGTAGTGGAAGGACGGGATCAGGTCGAACTTCGCGATCGTGAGTTGGGCCTGATATTCATCGATGCTCGCGGCGGCCAGCTGGAGATCCAGGTTGTCCTGCAAGGCGGTGCGGATTAGTCGCTGGAGCGATTCATCTTTGAGCAGTTCCCACCAGGGCAGGTTGGCAATCGAGCCGGCGGTGGTGGCCGGTACCCGCCAGGCATCGGCCTGCGGCGTATCCGGCCTTTTGTAATCCGGCCCCATCAGACATCCCGACAACAGGACCGCCGTCAGTGCCGCGAAAATCGAACTTATCATGTCAGTGCCCTCCAGAAGTGTGGCCGAAGCTCGGCGTGGTCGGTGAATCCATGGGATGTGGGCGGGTGCGATCGTCGAATGCAGGATCGACCAGTCGAACCGGCTGCAGCGGGGGGTGCTGCCGCCGGGCCAGCGACTCCACGAAATAAAACGACACCGGAACGAGGAAGATGGCGATGAGGCTCGCCGCGATCATGCCGCCGAAGACGGCCAGCCCGAGGAGGATGCGCGCGTGCGCTCCGGCGCCCGATGAGAGAATCAGCGGCACTACTCCCAGGATAAACGCGAAGGCGGTCATGAGAATCGGCCGGAGGCGCAAGCGGGCGGCGGCCAGCGCCGCATCGGTGATGCTCTTTCCCCGCTCCTGCTCGCTCTTTGCAAATTCGACGATCAGGATCGCATTTTTTGCGGAGAGGCCGATGAGCATGACGAGGCCGATCTGGACGAACACGTCGTTCTCGCTCGCTTGCGGCGCTATCAGCTTGAATAGCCACAAGGTGCCGAACGCACCGAAGACGGCGATCGGCGTTCCGAGCAGGACGCTGAACGGGAGCGTCCAGCTTTCGTACTGCGCTGCCAGGATCAAGAAAACGAACAGGAGCGAGAATCCGAAAATGACGCTGGCGGGAACGCCCTGTGCCGCGACCTTTTCCTGAAAGGACATGCCGATGTAGTCGTAGCCCATCTCATCCGGCATCGTTTCCTTGAACACGGTTTCAAGCGCCTGCATCACCTGCGCGGAGCTATAGCCCGGTTTGGCGGCGATGAATAATTGGGCGCTCCGGTAGCCGTTGTAGCGCATCGTGAACTCCGGTCCGTCCACCGTTTCCATGGACACGAGGGTGGACATCGGTACCATGTCGCCCGAGGCATTCCGCACGTAGAACTGGCCGACGTGCTCGGCGCTGGTTCGGTACTCTCCATCGGCCTGCACATAGACTTGCCAGACGCGGCCGAACCGGTTGAAGTAATTGACCATCACGCCGCCCATGAAGGCCTGCAAGGTCTGGTACGCGTCGCCGAGACTGACCTCCTGTTTCAGCGCTTTCTCCCGGTCTACTTTCGCGAAGATCTGCGGGGCGCTGGGGATGAAGGTGGTATTGACCCGCTCAATCTCCGGGCGTTTGCGCGCGGCCTCGATGAAGGTGTCGGTGTGGCGTGCCAGAAATGCCACGTCTTTTCCCGCGCGATCTTCGAGGATAAAGGAGACGCCGCCCGACGTGCCGATTCCCGGAATGGCCGGAGGCGGGAACGCAAAGGCCTGGGCCTCCGAAAGCCCGTCCAGGCGTTCCTTGATGTGGCGGTAGATGGCCGGCAGATTCGTGTTCGGGGTATGCCGCTCTTCCCAGGGCGCGAGGGTCACGAAGAAGAAGGCATTGTACGTTGTGCTGACGGTACTCAAGAGGCTGAACCCCACAACGGTGGTGGCGTACTGCACGCCAGGCGTTGCGCTGAGCATGGCCTCGATCTTTCGGCAGATCTCGTCCGTACGCTGGAGCGAGGCTGCGGTCGGCAGCTGGACGTTCAAGAACAGGTAGCCCTGGTCCTCCATCGGCAGAAATCCGCCGGGGAGCGTGGAGCCGAACCAGCCGGCTGCGCCGGCGATCACCGCGAGAAACAGCATCGACAGGGCCGCTTTGCGAATCAGACCGCCGCAGACCCGCACGTACCAGTCGGTCGCCCGGCCGAAGACGCGATTGAACCAGCCGAAGAAGCGGCTCAGCGGGCCGCGCGACGGCGTTTTTGGCCGGAGCAGCATCGCGGACAGGGCGGGGCTCAGTGTGAGCGCCGTGAAGGCCGAGATGAGGACCGACACCGCGATGGTGATGGCGAACTGCTGGTACAGCCGGCCGGTGATGCCCGGGATAAATGCCGTCGGGACGAAGACGGCGACCAGGATGAGCGCGATTGCTACGACCGGTCCGGACACCTCCTCCATCGCTTTCAGCGTGGCGGCTTTGGGGGAGAGTCCCTGTTCGATATGGTGTTCGACGGCCTCGACGACCACGATGGCGTCATCCACGACCAGTCCGATCGCCAGCACGAGGCCGAAGAGCGAGAGGGTGTTGATCGAAAATCCGAGCAGCGGGAACAGCATGAACGTGCCCACGAGCGACACCGGGACGGCCAGCAGCGGGATCAGCGTGGCGCGCCATCCTTGCAGGAAGATGAAGACGACGATGATGACCAGGATCAGCGCCTCCCACAGCGTATCGGTGATTTCCTTGATGCCTTCCCGCACCGACAGGGTGGTATCGAGTGAGATGACATAGTCTAGGTCCGCCGGGAAACGCTGCTTGAGGCTTTCCATCAGACGCTTCGCCTGATCCATCGTCTGAATCGCGTTGGAGCCGGGCAGTTGATAGACGGCGACGATGGCGGCGGGCCGGCCGTTCATACGGCCGATCATGTTGTAGGATTGTGCCCCCAGTTCGACGCGGGCCACGTCCTTCAACCGGATCAACGACCCGTCGCTATTCGCCCGTATGACGATCGCTTCGAATTCCTCCTGGGTGAGCAGCCGGCCCTGCGCCCTGACGGAGTAGGTGAATTCCTGGCCTGCCGGAACGGGCTCCGCGCCGACCTGTCCCGCCGGGTTGACGGTGTTCTGTTTCTTCACCGCATCCAGGATGTCGGAGACGGTCAGACTCAGCTTCGCCAGGATGTCCGGCCGCACCCAAAACCGCATGGCATACTGCCCGGCGCCGAAGATCGTCACCTGTCCCACGCCGGGAACGCGCAACATGGGATCGTTCACGTTGATGTAGGCGTAATTGGCCAGCCAGATGTTGTCGTAGGTGCCGTTGGGGGAATACAAGGCGAAGAGGGCCAGCGGGCTGGTAGTCGCCTTTTTGACGCTGACACCGTAATTCTTCACTTCTTGCGGCAACTGGGATTCGGCTTGCGAATAGCGCATCTGCGAAAGGATCTGATCCTCGTTCGGCTTCGTCGCCACGTCGAAGTTCACGCGCAAGGTCGTCTGGCCGTTTCCGGCGTTGACCGAATACATGTAGAGCATGTTGTCCACGCCGTTCATCTGCTGCTCGATCGGCGTGGCGACCGACTGCTCGAGAGTCACGGCGTCCGCGCCCACGTATGTCGCCTGCAACTGAATCTCCGGGGGCGCGATGTCGGGGAATTGGGCGACGGGCAGCTGCACCATCGCAACGATGCCCACGAGGGTCATCAGGATCGAGATGACGATGGCCACGATAGGCCGGTTCACAAAAAATCTGGACATTAGTGGCTCCTTGGAAGTGCGACTGTCTGCGCCGCAGGCTGTCCCGTTTCGAACGGCAGGGGGTGGACGGATGCGCCGGCTTTCAGTTTCTGCAGCCCTTCGGCGATGACCTGTTCGTCCGGCTGAAGTCCTTTCGTGATGATCCATTGGCTGCCGACACGGTCGCCCGTGGTTACCGGACGGATTTCCACCTTGTTATCCGGCGTGACGATGGCGACCTGGAAGCGGCCCTGAGTTTCGGTGACCGCCCGTTGGGGGACCAGCAGCGCGCCCTGATGAAACGCGAGGGGTGTGCGGACCTTGGCGTAGAGACCGGGCCGTAAGATATTCTCGGGGTTGGGAAACAGGGCGGCCACGCGGATGGTGCCGGTCTTGCTGTCCACTTGCCGGTCGGCCAGGAAAAACCAACCCTTGTGGGGATAGACCTCACCGTTGCTCAGGATCAATTCGATTCTGCCGTCGTCCCGTCGGACCGTGGGGTCCGCTTTCTCCCGGTAGCGTTCCTGCACCAGTCCAGAAAACTTCAGGTAGTCCTGTTCGCTGACCGGGAAATACACGCGGATCGGATCCAGCTGAGACATCGACGTCAGTTCGTCGTTGGAACTCACCAGGTCGCCGATATGCGCCTTGGCGATCCCGACGACGCCCTCGATAGGCGCTGTGACCTTGGTCCATTCCAGATTCAGTTTGGCCTGCTCTACTGCTGCTGCTGCAGACTCCACGGTTGCCCGCGCCGCCCGATTGGACTGTACGGAGTCCTGGAATTCCTTCTGGCTGATGGCCCCTTCTTTGGCGAGCGGTGCGTTCCGCTCCACGTCCAATTCCGTCTTGGTACGTTGTGCCTGGGCACGCTTGAGGTCCCCCATCGCCTGATCGAGCGCCGCTTGGAACTTGCGCGGATCGATCTCGAAGAGCAGGTCTCCTTTGTTGACCGTGGCTCCTTCACGGAAATGCTGCTTGAGCAGGTATCCGGTCACCTGAGCCCGGATTTTGGCGTTCACCAGCCCGTCCGTTGTGCCGACCCACTCGGAATAGATCGGCACATCCTGCTGTCCCACCTTCATGACCTGGACCGCCGTCGGAGGCGGCGAAGCCGGATCTATCGCTTCTGTGCAGCCGGTCAGTCCGGACCAGATCAGAAGGGCATAGGTCAGTCGTCGAGAGACAATATGAGTATTCACGGGAAGGTACTCCGGTAATGGCGTTGATCACCCGTTATCTCTGTGCGGTTCGATCGGGTGGGTGGGCCCGACCGTTGCCGGTAATTTCCTCCACGATGGAGGTGTTGAGGCAGCCTGCCGCACGAAACGTTGCGCCTTGATGCCACATCTGTGTCAGGAGGGCTTTCCCTTCCGGCGCGATGAAGGTGAGGTCTTTCAGATCAACCAGCACGGGCTGCCGGTGAACCTGCACCGCTTCCCGCCAGCAGCACTCCAGCTCCTTGACCCAGGGGTCGGTCAGCCGGCCCTCGAGCGTGAGGATGGCCGTTCCCCGGTCAATGTGGGTCGTGATTTTGAACACAATCACCTGCCTCCCGTATTTCGCCCGCGCTCGTGAATAATTTCTGGCATCCGGCCGCCACCTCAGTCGTGCAACTGGTTCGGAATCTCCGTGTCAGGCCATGTTTTCAACGGCTGGCGAATGGTCCGTCCTGAAGGCCTCGATCGGGAGAATGTTGTATCGCCGTCGAAGTTCCGTGACCTGTTCGCCCAAGGCCGGCCAGTAGTCCCAGCCGTTGTTCAGGTCGATGTTCATCGCCGCTCCACGCCGCAGGGCGATCAGCGCTTTCTCGGGGTTGAAGAATCCCGTGCGAGCTGCGGTGATGGGCGTCATCCGGATGCCCACGTGAAATTGGAGCAGGACGAAAAAGACGAAGAGCCACGGTTCCCGCCGCTGAAATCCGGCGCTGAAACAGGCGATCTGGACTTCTCCCTCGGGGTCCGTTCCGTAGCCTGACAGGATGTGCGCGCAGTCGTGGAACAGGATCTGTTCCGGAGCGCCGCCCCTCTCACCGGGGAGGGGAAACCCGTTGTCGCGGCAGTATTCCCAATAAGCCCGGCCCAGGGAGCCGGCGGGATAGTGTTCCAGCGCCTGATAGCGGGCTGCGAGCGCCGCATTCTCATACCGTCCCATCATTCCGCGGACAAACTTCACGAGCCCGCGAATTCCTTCCCGGCTCCAGATTTCTTTGACCTTGGGTCTCAGCCACATCCGGCGGACCAAGTCGAGGCGGAGCTGAAGGATTTCACCGTTCAGGACATGGCGCAGGTTGTGAACTTCCGGAGCACTGACCTCCAGGGCTTGCGCGAACTGCTCCACCAGAGTCGTTTCTCGGGCGCTGGTCTTTCCGTCAATGAGGGACATGACGATCAAGCCTTGCACCAGTTGTTGTCGAAGCTGCCGATCGGGAAGTGCCCGTGCCAGCTCCGCCGGGGCAATCGGCGCAAGCTGTTCCAGGTCATGAGTGGTATTGAAAATCCGTTGGATGGACTCCATCATGTGATGTTCCGAGGCATCGAACGCTCCGTCCGCCAGGGCGACGGTTTTCATGGCGCGTAATCCCCAGTAGGCTTGTTCGGGAGTCGGCATTTTCAGATCCATGATCATCTCCTTGAAGGTTCTATCCGCCCGGTTGTCAGGCCGGTAACGGGGTGATTGTTTGTGATGCGCACAGTTTCTTTCCGTGAGGACACAGGCGCTATCGATGGATCGACGTTCAGGCATCCGGCCCGACGCAGGTTGTTCCGCCGCGCAGTACGCACAGGCGGTAGGCCGAATGATCAACCCAGAATTCGAGGCTGTTCTTGGCGTCGCCCCACGAATTGAAGATTTCCCGGTCGAAGAGTTTCTGCCCGCCTACGCGCCGGTCTGCTCCTGCGACGAGCACCTCGCCCCTCTGCGCGTCATACATCTTGAGTTCCACAGTAATTTCCCCGGCAAACGCCGGTTTGCCGCTGGCCAGACTCCAGAGTGTGTTGACGGCTTGCAGCTGGATGATCAGCTTGGACAGGAATGCCGGTGCTGTCCAGGATTTCTCGGCGTGGGTGATGGCCATCCGGATGCGTATGGTTCCGGCGGTCGGTTCCTCGACCATGTCATAGTCCTTCGCCAGCTTCAGATAGAGTCGTTTGTAAAAGGAATCGGCCATCCGTTTGAGTTCATAGCGCTGCTCGTGGTCGAGTGTGAGCGAGAATCCGTCCCAGATGGTGACGGGTTCCAGAATGATGTTGTTGTAGGTGTCCCACTGAGCAGACGAATTTATGTAGGCCCGCAGCATGCCGTCTTCCGGGCCTGGCTGCAGCAGAGCACGGTGTTCATCGAGGAAGCCGGATGGCTGAACATCCCGTGCCTGTATGGTCGCGGCACAGCCGCCGGCCAGTCCGGCGAGTACGATCAATAGTGCCACCTGGATGCGGATCATGATGAGTCTCCCTTCGATAAGTTGAGCGGGACGATGGCGAAACAGTTGCTATGGTTTATGCCGTGCGATTATTCGTCTGGCCGATTTCAGCAACGGCGGCTCTGGTACGAATGACGACGACGTAGGTGGGTATGGCACGGAGCGTGCCCGTAGTCTGGTGTGCATATGGATGAGTGCAAGTCTTTGACGAAGCGGTACTATTTTGCGACAGGCCGGAATCAGAGCGATGTGATCGGGGAGTCTGTGACGAGGCCGTCTGCCGACATCACGGCATGTGCCGACGTGGTCGGCACTAGGTGGGACGAACGATGCCGAGCCGTTGCATCTTGGATTGAAGGGTGGTGCGTTTCATCCCGAGTTTGGCTGCGGCACCAGCCGGACCGCCGAGGATCCATTTGGTCGCCTTGAGCGTTTTCAGGATATGATCCCGCTCCGTGACTTCCAGCGTGACGGTCGTTGCCTTCCCGTCGCCCGCGGAGGGTACCAGTTCAGCAAGTGGAACGTGGAGTTCCGTGCCTTGCGAGAGAATGACGGCCCGTTCGATCAGGTTTTCAAGCTCGCGTATATTCCCCGGCCAGGAGTAGTTCACCAGGGCCTCCATGGTTTGAGCCGGAATCCGCTCGATCGAGCGGTTCAGCTGTCTCGCGAACTTCTGCGCGAAGTGCCGGACGAGCAGGGGGATATCTTCGCGACGCTCCCTGAGGGCGGGAATCAGGATGGGGAACACATTCAACCGATAGTAGAGATCGCTCCGAAACTCTTTGCGCTTCACCATATCGGCGAGATCCTGATTGGTTGCCGCGACCATCCGGACATTGACCCGGAGCGTTCGCGTGCTGCCCAGCCGTTCGAATTCCTGTTCCTGCAGCACCCGCAACAGCTTCGACTGCAATTCGAGCGGGATATCGCCCACCTCGTCGAGAAACAGCGTGCCGCCGTCGGCCAACTCGAACCGCCCCACTTTGGTGGCGATGGCGCCGGTAAACGCTCCCCGCTCGTGCCCGAACAGTTCGCTTTCGAGAAGGCCGGTGGGGATTGCCGCGCAGTTCATTTTCACGAACGTCCGTTCGCGTCGTCCGCTCAGATTGTGAATGGCCCGGGCCAGCAACTCTTTTCCCGTGCCTGTTTCTCCGAGAATCAGCACGGTTGAGTCGGTCGGGGCGACGACCGTCACTTCGCTCAATACCTTCTTCAGCGGCCGGCTCTCTCCGATGATTTCCTCGAAGTTGTGCTCGGTGCGGATCTCGTCTTCGAGGTACAGTTTTTCCCGCGCGAGCTTGTCTTTCATCCCGGTGACCCGGTCATAGGCCAGAGCGTTTTCAATCGCGATAGCCAACTGCGTGCCGAACTGCGTCAGGAATTCAACCTCCTCATCCGTGTACGCGATTTCTTCTTTTCGCCCCAACCCCATGTTCCCGAGGACGAGTCCGCGATGCAGCAGCGGGACGATGCAGCCGCCGACGATTCCCAGGCTCGCGAGCGCGTTTGCCTCCACCGGATACTCGGCCGGATCCAGTCGGGCTGCGACCACCGGTTTCCCCGACAGAAAGACTTTCCCTTCCAGCGTCCCTTCGACCGGTTGCCACTGGTGATCCGGCAGGATCCATTTGCTGTCCGTACAGTCCATGACATAGGTCTGAAGCTGGGTTCTCTCCGCGTTCGGCAGATGCACCGTGACCAGGTCGCATTGCATGACCCGCCGGACGCTGGCCACCGTGGCTTGGAGCAGATCGCGAAGTTGCAGATTCGATGTCAGGTTGTTTGCCACATCCATGAGCAGCCGGAGCCGGTCGCGTTCCTTCATGAACTGCCGCTCCGCGGCGCGCGCTCTTTCGAAATTCAGCGCGTTCTCCACGGCGATCGCCACCTGCAGCCCGATCTGGCCGAGCAGTTCGGCATCATTCTCTGTAAAGGCGGCGTCCTGCAGACTGACGACGCTCAAGGTGCCCAGCACCCGCCCGCGCGAAAGGAGAGGGACCGCGCAGCCGGATTTCAATCCTTCGGCTACCGCGCGGCTCACCATTTCCGACGGGAATTCAGCGGGACTCAGATTTTTGATGAGAATCGTCCGCCGGGATTCGAAGGCCAATCCTTCCGGTGTGCCGTCCAAGGGGATGGGGAGGCCGGCCTCAACAAAATCCTGATTGCGAGGAAAGTCCAGGGCATGAGCGATCAGCCGGTGTGTCGCGGGATCGTACAGCGCAAGTGCGGCAAGATCGTGCGGGATGACGCGACTGAGGCACCCGGAGACCGCTTTCAGGAGTTTCGGGAGCTCGAGATGAGACACGACGGCGTTGTTGATCTCCAGCATCAGGCGTTCGCGTTCGAGCTGACGCTTCAATACCTGCTCGGCTTTCTGTGCCCGTTCGAAGTTCAGTGCATTCTCCACTGCGATGGCGATCTGGTCGGCGATCTGACTGAGGAGTTGCTGACGTTCTTCGGGAAACGCATTTTCCCGAACACTGAGAACGCCCAATACGCCGAGTTTGCGGCCCTGCACGATCAGCGGCACGCAGCCGCCGGAATTGCAGCCGTGATCGTAAAACAGTTTTTTGGATGCAGGGAATGCTTCCGCCGCACTGGCGTGATTGATAAGGACGGGCTGGCCGGTTGCGAAGGCCAGCCCGCCGATGCTGCCCTCGAATGGAATCGATGTCCCCGCCTCAATAGGGGGCATCGTGTCAGGCAAGTCATAATAATAGACGCGAAAGCACGACGCCTCGGGATCGTACAGCGAGAGACCCACGGCATCCAGCCCCAACGCTTCGCACAGGCAGGAGGACATGACCCGGACGATTTCTCGCAACTCCAGTTGCGAGACGGCGGCGTTGTTGACTTCCAGCATCAGGCGCAGTTGTTCGAACTGGCGTTTGACTTCCTGCTCTGCCTGCCGCGCACGTTCGAAGTTCAGCGCGTTTTCAACCGCGACGGCGACTTGTTTCGCGGCTTGCTGGAGGAGGTCGATTTCAGCTTGGTCGTAGTGGTGCTCTTCCAGGCTTCCGACACCCATGGCGCCGAGGCGCCGGCGGGCGGTGGTCAGGGGAACGACGATGAACGACCGGATGCCGGATTCGCGAATCATCGGCATCACTTTGGGGAAGCGAGTTTCCTCCGCGACCTTGGAACAGATCCAGGGCTGTTGGTGTTGCCACACCCAGCCGCCCGGGACCTCCTCGACGGGAAATTCAAGGCCGGGAGAAATAGACGCAGGTTGCGGAACCTCCAGAACGTGCAGCCGCATGACGTGGCGTTCCGGGTCATGCAGCGCCATGACCATGGATGAGAATTTGATTACCTGAGGGAGTCGTTGGGCGAGATCGCGGAACAGGTCGGTCAGGTCGTGGTGCACAGAAATGGATTCTGTGACTTCCAGCAGCGCATGGTAACGCTCCGCCAGTGACTCGGCAGAATATGCCCCTTGCATATTCATAGGGCGATAAGCATGCACCCATTGGCCGCTGGAGCGCAAGAGCGGTGAGCGCAGGGGTGGTGTGACCCGGAGGTCCCTCGGGCCAGTCTGTCCTGGTTCAGCCCTTCGTCAGTTTGCCGTGCCCCGGGGCTGGTTCAAGGCTTCTCTCTTTTGCCCCGCTGTGGAAAGACGGGGCGGCAGAAAAAACGAATCCACTCAGTGCGTTACAATTTCTGCTTGAACCGCTCGGAATATCCGGTGAGTTCGACGTAACCCTGCCCGTGAACCGGCCGGTGTTGGTCGGTCCCTTCCACGGCCATCGCGCCTTCCCAATAGGTCACCTGTGTGCTGCGGCCTGTGCGGAGTTCCTGATCGGCGAGGAGGGGAGTGAGTTGGAGCGAGAGATTCAGAGAGGGAATCGTCACATGCCATTGCTGCGGGTAGGTGGCGTTGCTGGCCGGGCTGGTCCAGGTCGTGAGCGGCGTCAATTCAACGTCGGAGGCCGACAGGTGCTGTGTGTGGCCGTCAGGAAGCACGAGCGTGCCGCTGGAGGCCTGGTCTGATGAACCGTCGGCGTGACGGAGGCGGTAGATCATCAGTTCCCGGTTGTCGGCCAGGTGAATGCTGAACCAATCCCATCCGACGAGCTCCGGGCTTAGATCCGCTGAGCCGAATTCGTGATCCATCCAACTGGTGCCGGTGACGCGGAAGGTCTCGGTGCCAATGGTTAGAGTCCCGGCTGTCGTGAGATTGGTGAATGAATAGTAGTGCGAGGCCTGTCCAACAGCCGCTCCTTTTTTGCTGATGCCGCGCTCGCCATGGATGACCGGAGGTTTGGAGGGATCGAGCGTAAGAGAGAAGGCGACTCCATCCGCTTTGGCGGTGAGCCGGTGTTGCTCGCTCTGCTCAGGCGATTCTGCGCGCCACTGATCGAGCCAGACGTTCAGGCGGGTTGCATCGGCTCCGGCCTTGCCCAAACCGGCGCGGCTGATGCGGTCGCGAAAGTGAAAGCGTTGGCCTGTGACATCGGTGATTGCCAGATGGGCCAGATAGAGTTGATCGATCGACCAGCGGGAGGGGCGCGTCTCGATTTGATCGGGCGCGATTGCGCGGCGAAAGAACGTGAGCTCGAATCCGAATCGCCGGCCCTCGGCGGTTTCCAGATGCCCGGTGTAGTACCACCATTCGGTGCGGAAGGCATCGTGCGATCCGTGGTCGCGCGGGAACTCGTATTGATAGCCTTCCTGCGCCAGGCGAAAGGAGGCGTCGGCGGGATCGGCCGCGGGTGCCGCCGATCCGCCGGCGAGCGCGGAGAGCAGGAAGAGTCCGGCGGCCGCGATTCGTCTCAGCGGTTTTGCGGGACGACTAGTAAGGGACTTCATCGTGCACCATCGGGGAGAATTAGTTCCTCGTGCGGCTTATAACATGCGCCGAACAGGGCGCACAAATCGCCAGTGTTGGTGAGGTCTTTCGTGCAGTCTCCTGCGTGAGCGAGCGCCGGTTCCGGCGTTGACAATTTTCACAACTCTCGGCTATCGTGAGCGATGCAGATTGATCGCGAACGCGACCAACCCACGAACGATCCCTATGACAACGCCGTACCGTTCATTATCCCGGAACGTGTTCCGGTGTTTGCGCTCCCGAACGTGGTCTTTTTCCCGAAGACGTATCTGCCGCTCCATATTTTCGAGCCGCGCTATCGTCAGATGGTTGCCGACGCGGCTCTTCAGGGACAATGCATCGCCATGGCCCTGTTGAAAGAAGGATGGGAAGAGGATTACTACGGCCATCCCGCGATTTACCCGATCGGCTGCGTGGGGCGGCTGCTTACGGTGGAACCGTTGCCGGACGGCCGGTCGAATATTCTGCTCCAGGGGCTGGAACGGTACGAGATCCAGGAGGAGTTTTTTGAGAAGTCCTATCGGGAAGCGCGAGTGGTCCTGAAGAAGGCGGCGGTCGAGCCCTCCCTGGCTCCCGAAGTGCGCGGCGCCTTGATGACGGTGCTGGAGAAATATCTGCGCGCAAGGGAAGATGCGGCGACGTACGAAGGCTTGTTCCGCAACGATGTGAAGGACGAAGTGCTCGTCAATACGCTCTCGACGTATTTGGATTGCACGCCATTGGAAAAACAATTTCTTATAGAAGCCGAAGGTCTCCACCAGCGGGCGCGTCGTCTGAGCGACCTGATCCAGTTCATGGTGCATGATCAACAAGGCGCGAAGGGTTGGGGGTAATGGACCGGACAATTGCGATTGACGTGAATCGGCTCTGTAAGAGCTACGACGGCCATAAAGCGGTCGACGATCTTTCTTTCCAGGTGTATGCGGGTGAAATCTTCGGCCTGCTGGGGCCCAACGGCGCCGGTAAAAGCACGACCCTGCGCACGCTCATCACCCTGCTGCATCCGACGTCCGGCACCGCCTCGGTACTCGGGCACGATACAGTGCGCGAAGCGGATCTGGTGCGGACCCTGTTCGGCTATGTGCCGCAGGAGCGGGCCATCGATCGATTCCTGACCGGGCGCGAGCATCTCGAATTGCTCGGGGCGCTCTACCATCTGACGAAAGAAGAAGCCACGAAGCGGATCGCCGAACTGCTCAAACTGGTCGAACTCGAAGAGCACGCGGACCGGCCGGCCAAGACCTATTCGGGCGGCATGAAGCGGAAGCTCGACATCGCCTGCGGTCTGTTGCCGAATCCGAAGATCCTCTTTCTGGACGAGCCGACATTGGGGTTGGATGTGCAGAGCCGGCTGCGAATCTGGGACTATATCCGGATGCTCAAGGCCCGCGGTATGACGGTGGTCATGACGACCAACTATCTCGACGAAGCGGATCAATTGTGCGACCGTCTCGCGATCATCGATTGCGGCAAGGTCAAAACCATCGGCTCTCCGGCCGAACTGAAAGTGGCGCTCGGGGGAGACATCGTGTCACTCACGATCAAGGAAACAGCCCGGCTGGGTTCGCTGGCGTCCGCTCTCAAAGGACAGCCGGCTATCCATACCGTGAACACGACGGAGACCGGACTCGACATTCGCGTCGAATCCGCTGAGAAGGCCCTGCCGGCTATTCTGGAGGCAGCCAACAAGCTGGAGTGCCGGCTCGATTTTATTGACTATCACCGTCCCCGGTTGGACGATGTTTTTATCGCCCATACAGGTCGCTCGCTTAGAGACGCGGCTCCGGCGACCGAGACAGGGGAATAGGGAATACCATGGCGCACTATTGGCAGGAAATCGGGGCTCTGACGTTGCGGTGGGTTCGTCGGTTGAGCCGGGAGAAGTTCAGCATGCTCTTCACGCTGGTGCAGCCGATGCTGTTCTGGCTGATCTTCTTCGGTAATCTGTTTCAACGGGCTGCGGATGTGCAGGTGACTCAGGCGCCCAATTACATCAGCTTCCTCGCGGCCGGCGTAGTCGTGATGACGGTGCTGAACAACGGGCTGGCCGGCGGCGTCGATCTGCTGTTCGACAAGGAGAACGGGTTTCTCGAACGGCTGATGTCCGCGCCGATCCACCGGAGTTCGGTGATCCTCAGCCGGTTTATTTTTGTGATGACGATCACGTCCCTCCAAGTGTTGGTGATTCTCGGCATCGCCTTTCTCTTCGGCGTGCATCCGGCGACGGGGTTGCTCGGCGTGGCCACGATCCTCTTGATCGGCATGTTGTTCGGCGTGGGGCTGACGGCGATCTCGATGGCGATGGCCTTTTCGGTAAAGAGCCACGGCGACTTTTTCTCCGTCCTCGGGTTCCTGTCGCTGCCGATGATTTTCCTCAGTTCGGCGCTGGTGCCGTTGGCGGCCATGCCGGGCTGGATGAGCGTGCTGGCGCAGTTCAATCCCATGACCTGGGCGATCGACGCCGTGCGGCCGCTGATCCTGACTAATTGGAACGACGCGTTGCCGCATGTGGGAATGGCGGTGGTTGTCATGCTCATTTTCGATGCGCTCTGTCTGTATGGCGGCGCGAAAGCGTTCCGCCGGGCAATGGGCTAGCAGGATGGTGAACTTGCCGACCAGCGGCGTTCTCGCGGCGCTCAGAGGCTCAACGTACAGGGGCCTACTTGTGGCAAAGTGCCTATCCGCTCGCATGTGATCGAAACGAGCGGGTCAAGCGAAGCTTGGTATGTACCTATTCGCCTCTTCGCTTGCTGCGGTCTTGCTGCCCGCCAAGTTGACCATCCTGCCGACCGAGGGTAGAGAAGGATTTGCAATGATGGTGATTCCAGAGAGTCAAATACGCGCCCTGATCCGGCTGTTGTCGGATGAAGATGCGCGCATCGTCGAAACGATCAGCGACAAGCTGATCGATATCGGCCCCGTGGCCGTGCCGCTGCTACAGGAAGCAGAAATCGAACAGCCGGAGATGGCGGATCGCATCGCGGCGATTCTGGAAGAGATTCGCTGGGGCAAGCTCGAAGATGAGATGCGGGTTCTGGCAGCGGGTCCGGACGAGACCATGAGTCTGGAGGAGGGCGCGTTCCTCATCGCCCGCTATACGTACCCCTTGCTCGATACTGCCGCCTATGGCCGAATGCTCGATACGATGGCGCAGGAGGTGCGCGAGCGCATCGGACCGCGCGCGTCGGGTGAAGAAACGGTCAATGCGCTGAATCGCTATATCTTTACCGAGCAGGGGTTCAAGGGAAACACCAAGAACTATTACGAGGTCGAGAACAGCTATCTGAATCGCGTGATCGACCGGCGGGTGGGGATTCCCATCAGCTTGTCGGTCGTCTATCTCCTCATCGGAAAACGGCTGGGGCTGCCGCTGTATGGCATCGGGATGCCGGGCCATTTCCTGGTGAAATACGAATCGGACCGCTACAAGATCTTCATCGATTGTTTCAACGGCGGGGCTTTATTGACCGAAAAGAATTGCGCCCGGTTCTTGACGGAAGCCGGCTACGGTTTCGACGACAAGTATCTGCAACACAGCCCGGTCCGCGCCATTCTCTCCCGCATGGTGAAGAATCTGCTGGCGATCTATTCCAAGATGGATGAGCCGGTGAAGACGGCGCGGTTTACGACGCTGATCGAAATTCTCGGCGGGGAGCCCCGCGAAGAGGGCTTGTAGTCAGGCTGATTTCTCGCTCGCCTTACAGCCGAATCGCCAGCAGATCGTTCCCCTTCAGCACCGTCCCACGAAACTTCTCCTCTGCCTGAGCCTTCACGTCGGCCCGATCGGCGGGCGGATAGAAGTGCGACAGCACCAGGCGATCGACGCCGGCCTCCTCCGCCACTCTGCCGCATTCCCCCGCATGCATGTGCACCGGTCCCGGCTTTGTCGCCGGGAAGGAGCAGTCCAATACGGCGACGTCGGCGTCCTGGCACAGACGGACCAGGCTGTCGCAGTATTGCGCATCGCCGGAGTAGACCAGCCTCTTTTTCTTGTATTCAATCCGATAGCCCACGCTATTGAGATCCGGCACGTGGAGGACGCGGCGCGGAGTGATGACGGTGTCTCCGATCGTAAAGGCCCGGTCGCTCACTTCTTTCAGGTGAACCCGAAAAGGAGGCTTCGCAAAGCCGGGAAACGTCGCCATGAGGCCACGGAACAAGGCCTTCGTTCCCCGCGGGCCGATCAATGTGAGATCGGGCCGCCATCCGCCTCCGTGTTTCATATAGATGAGGGCGTCGAAATAAAAGGTGATGAAGTCGGAGAAGTGATCCGCATGGTAATGCGAGAAGAGGATGTGGGTGACGGCATGGCGATCGACGCCTGTTTTGAGGAGATTGGACAACGTCCTGGGACCGAAGTCCAGCAGCATGGTGTGATCGGTGCGCACCAGATAGCCGGCGGCGGCTCTGGTCGGGTGCAGGTTTGTGCCCGAGCCGAGAATGGTCAGCCGCATATCTAGGCGGCTCCTCGCTTGAAACTGTCGCGCAGTTTGAGCAACAGCCGCCGGGCGTCATCGATCTCTTTGGGGGTCAGCGCCTCTTCGAAAAACGGTTTCAGAAACGCGATATGCGCGGCGTAGGTTTTTCGGAACACGCCGCCGCCCTTCTCGGTCAATTGCACGTGAATCCGGCGGCGGTCGCTGTCGACGGTGTCGCGGCGGATCAATCCCTTGGCGACCAGCCGGTCGAGCACGCCGGTCAAGGTACCTTTGGTGACCAGCGTTCTGGTCGATAATTCCGAGCAGGTCATGCCGTCGGTATCGCCCAGCGTGGCGATCACGTCGAATTGCGAGGGCGTCAACTTGAGCGAACGGATATGGCGGTTATCGGCGAGCCAGAACGCCTGGTAGGCTTCCACCAGGGGCCTGACCAGCTTGAGATGCGGGTCGTCTTTCAGATCGGGCAGATCCATGGCCGGAGCATATTCTGCCGCGGCCATGGGGTCAAGAGAGGAGGAGACGGCGTGCGTTGCTGCGGAAATGCGGGGGGATCTTTCATTGACGGCGCGAGGGATGCGCCCGTATGATCCGCTCCCATGCTACGACGCGATGACCGGGGCCAGGCCAATCTCACCGCGATTGTGATCCTCGTGGGGATCGTCATTACCTCCGTGTGGGTATGGAAACGGCTGTCCCTGGACACGCAGGAGTACGTGATCGACCAGGCCATTCCGCTGGCCGCCGCGGTGATCGGGGTGGTTGTGCTGGTGTTGGTGGTCATCAAGAAGATCCGCCGTCGCGTGCAGCGAAAACACCGGCGGGATCGATTGCTGGCGGCCTTTCAGCGGGAAACCGTTCGCGAGAAGAAGCTGGAGCTGGCTTTTGCCCTGGCCGAAGTGAACGGGTACCGCGTGGACGGGCTGGAGGCGGTCGTGCCCGAACTCAAAGAACTTTGGGTGAGCACGCTGCGCCGCGCGGTCGGGGAGAAGCAGCATCGTATCCGGGGCATGGCCGCCAGTCATCTGGGTGTGCTGCAGGACCGTTCGGTCGTTCCGCTGTTGCTCGCCGCGCTCGAAGACGATCATGCCTATGTGCGGTCCTGCGCGGCCTTGGGGTTGGGGCGCCTGCGCGCTCCGGAGGCCCGGGCGAAACTGGAAGAAGTGATGAAGGAAGACTGGGATCAGACCACGCGCAGCCGCGCGAAAGAAGCGCTCGAACGGCTTACGCAGCCATAATCGCCGGCGCGGCGGATTCGGCCGTCCATTCAATCACGGCGATCTCCGGCCGGCAGTTCCACCGCAACGGGATAAACGACCAGCCGAGTCCCCGATTCACGTACAGCGGATAGCCGCGTTCCTCGTGATGCCCGGCAATCCGGCCGTTGCAGCCGGGCGGCAGCCAGATTGTCGGAACCCCCGGAATTCTCCACTGGCCTCCGTGGCTGTGTCCGCACAGAATCAGATTGGCGTGATGCTGCGGTTCCAGCTGGTCGAGAATGTTCGGCGCATGCGCGAGCAGAAGCGTGAACCGGTGCGGCGCCTGTGCGGGCAGGCAGCGGAGGTCGGCGCGGTGCAGCGACGGATCGTCCACTCCGACAAGAGCCAATTCGCCGCCGTTTGCGTGGATCGTCGCCGTTTCGTTGACGAGCAGCGTAATCTGATGCCGCTCCGCCCAGTCGCGGAATTGTTCGACTGGAATGCCGCTGTAGTGGTCGTGGTTGCCCAGCGTCACATAGACCGGGGCGATAGCCCGCAGCTGCGCGAGAAATCGAAAGAGATGGGGCAGCCCTTCGGGGACGTTCAGCAGGTCGCCGGTAATGAAAATCCAATCCGGCTCCAGTGCGGTGACTTCGCCGGCAATCGCGTCATGGCGGGGCTGGTAGCGGTCGAGATGAAGATCGCTCAGATGCACGGCCCGGTGTCCCGCCAATATCCGATGGGGAAAGGTCAGGCGGGTGACGGCATGTTGCGCCAGGCCGATTTCGCATTGCGGAAACAGACTGAAGAGGCGATAGAAGGGCTCACTGAGACAGGCGCCGACAAACGCCCGGGCGCGATCGGGCCACGAACGGGCAACGCTCATTTGGTGACCCGGTCGAGTTCAGCCCGGTCGGCCGATGAGACCCGATAGCCTTTTTCGTAGAGCTGGGCCATGCCGGTCATGAGGTGTTCCAGATTGCGTGCGCGATACCAGTCGTCGAAACGTCCGGTGAGCGAGGCGGCCTGGGCGCTGGGAGAGCGGCCGGGATCGAACGTGAGGGCCAAAGCCTGAAAGATGTCCTGCAGTTCCTCGCGGCTGTAGCGGCCGTCGTCGTTGCGATCGCCCACGAGAGCATATTCGTAGAACGTCAGGCTGACGGACAGCGACGTTTGCGTGCGGTGAAAATCCTGGCGGACGGACTCCAGCCCGCGCGGGTACGCCCGGAGGCACTCTTCCCGGCCCGGGGGCTGCAGCACCGGATTGAAGCCGATCGGCTGAGCGGCCGGCGGCGCCGGGGCCTGCTTTTCCTGATGGTAGAACCAGTTGGTGCAGCCGCTGGCCTGCGCAAAGGCCGTTTTGTCCAGTTCGATCTGCCGTTGAATATGTTGCGTGAACTGGCGGAAGACGTCGGATGGTTTTCCCGGCCGGTCGGCATCGGCCGACGCAGAGAGGGGAGACCAGCCTGCCAGCAGCGCGCAGGTTGCCGCGATGAGCAGCGGCATCGCCGCGCGGTTTCGGGTATGATCGGCCGGAGTCGGTTGTCGGTGATGAAACATGGTGCAGTATACCACGGGCGTCGGTAACGCCCGAAGAAAGTGCGGAGATTCTGACATGGCGCAATTCGCGGACGGTGGACAGTGAACACACAGGCCGAACCGTTTTTGACTGCTTCGATTCCCGGCATCGGCGGAGTGATGCGTGCGACCCACGAAGATTTTCAAGTCGACGAACGTCCGCTCTATCTTCCCTGCGGGGAGGGCGAGCATTTGTATTTGAACGTGACCAAGCGGGGTCTGTCGACGCCGGATCTGGTGAAGAACTTTTCGGCGGTCCTGGGGGTGAAGGCGCAGGCCATCGGCGTGGCCGGGCTGAAAGATGCGCGTGCGGTGACGACGCAGATGGTTTCGGTTCAGGGGATTGATGCCGACCGGATTTCCCGGCTGGCGATCGATGAGCAGTTGCTGAAGGTGGAGATTTTGGGGCGGCATCGCAATCGTCTGCGGACCGGCCATCATGCGGGCAACCGGTTTCGCCTGGTGATTCGAGAGGTGGCCTCGCACGCGGCGGAATCGGTGCCGACCGTCCTCGCGGAGCTCAGCCGCCGCGGCGTGCCGAATTACTTCGGCCCGCAACGGCAGGGGAAAAGCGGCGACAATCATGAAGTCGGCGCCGCTTTATTGAACGATGCCCGCCGGCGCGACAGAATGAGCCGTTCGAAGCGGATGTGGTACTTGAATACCTATCAGTCTTATCTCTTCAACCGCATCCTGGCCCGGCGCATTGACCGGATCGATCGGATATTCGTCGGCGACTGGGCGATGAAGATGCAGAATGGCGCCTGTTTTCTGGTTGAGGATGCGGAGAAAGAACAGACCCGGGCCGACTGCTTCGAGATCAGTCCGACGGGCATCCTGTTCGGCTCGCGGGTATCCTGGGCCGAAGGAGAGCCGGGCGCGATCGAACAGGCGGTGGTGGCCGAGGCCGGCACGACGCAGGAGGCGCTGGTGACGGCGGCCAAAGCCTGCGGGTTCCGCGGTGAACGGCGGGCCCTCCGTGTTCCGCTGGCTGAATTGGATTGGTCGCTTGACGGGACGGCCCTTACGCTCACTTTTTCGCTTCCCCCCGGAGCCTATGCGACGAGTGTGTTGCGGGAGATCATGAAACCTTCTCTTCCCGGCTGAGCGCCGTCCTTTCCGGTTCTTCGGCGGGACCGGGGCCGGCCGGTGGTAGAATATCATCAGGACGTTCAGGAGCCTCGATGACGACTGTTCAAGAAACCATCGTGCTGCGCGGCCACATCATCGATTCGCTGATTCTGGCGAAGGTCCTGGATCTGATTCTGATGATGGGAGGGGCGTTCGACCTCGATCAGGTCGAGATCGGCCGCACCCGTGAAGATCAGTCGCACGCCCGGATCGTCGTCCGGGCTCCGACGGTCGCGGCGTTGAACCACATTCTGCATGCGATTCAGCCGCACGGCGCCGTGGTCGAGCGGGATGCCGACTGCGCCGTGCAGCCGGCCCCCGCCGACGGTGTGTTTCCCGATGAGTTCTACTCCACCACACACCTGCCGACGGACGTTCGTGTGAACGGGACGTGGGTCGAGGTCCAGGGGGTGGAGATGGATCTGGGCATCAAGGTGGATAGCCGGCGTATGACCGCCGGGACTGTCCCGATGGCCGATGTCCGCAAGGGCGATCTGATCGTCACCGGCCAGGCGGGTGTGCGCGTGATGCCGTTGCAGCGTCCCCGCGAACGCGATGTCTTCGCCTTCATGGAGTCGAAGGTATCCGCCGAGCGGCCCCATGGCCATGTCATTGCCGACATCGCCCGGCGGATGCGCGCGCTGCGCGACGAGCACCGCGCGGGAGGTGCCCGAGCCAAGGTGCTGCTGGCCGGCGGTCCGGCCATTATCCATGCCGGTGGACGGGATGCGCTGACCTGGTTGATTGAAGAAGGATTCATCCGGGTGTTGTTCTGCGGAAACGCCCTGGCCGCCCATGACATGGAAGCCGATCTGTACGGAACCTCCCTGGGCTATGCGATAAATGCCGGCCGCGCGGTCCCGCACGGCCATGCCCATCATTTGCGGACCATCAACCGGATACGAGCGATCGGCAGTATCCGGGCCGCCGTGGAAACGGGTGTCATCAAGAGTGGCATCATGGCGGCCTGCGTCAGGACCGGCGCCGAGGTGGTCATGGCGGGCACGATCAGAGACGACGGGCCCTTGCCCGGCGTGATGACCGATTCCATGCGCGCGCAGGCCGCCATGCGTGCGGCCGTTCCGGGGGTCGGCCTGGCTCTTCTGGTCGCCTCCACGCTGCACGCGGTGGCGACCGGCAATCTGCTGCCTGCATCGGTACCGACCGTGTGTGTCGACATCAATGCCTCGGTTCCGACGAAGCTCGCCGACCGGGGGAGTTTTCAGGCCGTCGGGCTGGTGATGGACGCAGCGTCGTTTTTAGGCGAGTTGTCCCGGCATCTAGGGAGAAGCGCGTGAGTCGCCTGTTGGTATGCCCGCCTGATTACTTTGCCGTCGAGTACGAAATCAATCCCTGGATGCGGCGCGCGAACATCGTCGATCACGAGCGCGCCACCACCCAATGGCATTGCCTCATGGAAGTGCTTGAGCAGCAGATGGGAGTCAAGCTGGAACGGATGCGTCCGGTGCCGGGATTGCCGGACCTGGTGTTTACGGCGAATGCCGGAGTGGTCGTCGGACGGCAGGCGGTGGTCAGCCGCTTTCGTTATCCCGAACGTCAACGGGAGGAGGCGCATTTTGGCCAGTGGTTTCGCGCCGCCGGCTATGAGGTTGTCACGTTCGATGAGGAATTCTTTTTCGAAGGCGCCGGAGATCTGCTGGGATTTTCCGGGTACTGGTTCGGAGGGTACCGGCAGCGATCGGAGGCGCGCGCGTTTTCGCTGCTCAGCGAATATTTCTCGCGAGAAATTCTTCCCCTGGAATTAGTCGACGGACGCTTCTATCACCTCGACACCTGTTTGTGTCCCCTGTCCGGAGGAGAGTTGCTGTATTACCCTCCGGCGTTCGACTCGTATGGACAGCAGGCGATCCTGGAACGGGTAGATGAAGACAAGCGGCTGACGGTTTCGGAAGCGGAGGCGCTGAAGTTTGCCTGCAATGCGGTCTGTGTCGGAACCCATGTCGCGCTGCCCGAAGGCTGTCCGGCCACGATGCGCGGGCTTCAGGAACGGGGCTATCAGGTTCATCCTGTGCCGCTGGACGAGTTCATGAAGTCCGGCGGGTCGGCCAAGTGTCTCACGCTCGCGCTCGACTGAGCATTTCAGGCTGCTGAAAATCCCCGTTAACGTCGTTCTCGGCTCGTGACAATCCTCAACGTACCCCACCGGGGAGAAACTGCGCTAGCAGCGAGGGGCGGGCGGGTGGACGGTCACGTTTCCAGTTTTCACTCGCCTGCGGCCTTGCTGGCGACCATTTTGAGGAGCTGCAACGCAAGCGGGTCAGCGTCTTCTGAAAAAGAAGGCGGCATAGAGGCCCGCAATCGTGACGGTGGTCAGCTCGATTGTGAGCAGCATGCGGCTCACGATGGCGTCCGGTGTAGGCGGGGACATCATGAAATGAAAGCCGAGGAATTCAGGAGGCTGCGCCGGCGGGGTTTCCCATGGAGGAAACAGTACGACAAGGATCAGCGTGCCGACCATGCCGTAGAGCACGTTCAGGTTCAATTGCTCCGGGGGCGCCGGTGGAGCGGGCGGCGGCGCGGTTGATGAGTGCGGCGCAGAGACGGCAAGCCGTTGGCCACACCGGGTGCAGAACCGGTTAATCTCCGGCAGCGATTGGCGGCAGCTCGGGCAGATTTGCATAAGAAAAATGATCCGTCGATAGTCCGTGGCGAGCGTACAGGAATTGCGCGCGCTTTCCTAGCCCGGGACGACTCCCGGCGGCAGGCGCTCAGAAGTGGATGGCCAGTCCGAACGACACGAGAAACATACTGTAGGTCGTCTTGAATCCGTAGGGGAAGGGGTAGAGGTCGGAATTTTCCTTGAAGTTGAATTTCGCGTAGTTGTATTTCCCTTCCAGGAAGGCCGTGACATGTTTCGTGAAGTAGTACTCCGCTCCGACTTTTCCGTTCAAGCCCAGCACACCGTTGTTCGAAGTGGATGCCGTAGAACCCGGGGTGCCGTTGCTTTCGCCGCTGATGCGGGCGAAGAATACACCGGGCCCCAATCCGATATACGGTTGCAACCGCGCGTTGGGATAGCGAAACATGAGATTGAGGGGCGCCAGAGTTGCGACTCTGAAGTGCGCCCCCTGAAGTGTTCCTGAACAGGTGGGCGAACAGGACACTGCAGGGTTGGCGAAGGTGTGGACTTGCTGATCGATGTGAGGCGAGGTGGCGAAAAATTCTGCTTCCAAACCGAACCAGCGCGCGCCCGAGAAATAGTGGCCGATCTTTCCCCCCACCATGGCGGAGTTGGCCAGGGCCAAGTCGCTATGCGTCGTTCCCGCAAGGAACTGTGAAGTCGTTTCGATCTTCTTCAGTCCGCCTCCGATCGAAGGCAGCGCCATTCCGAATTGTCCGCCGATGTAGGTTTCCGAGTACGCCGGGGTCGTGAACAGGTTTGTCATAAGGAACAGGCCTGCCATGAGGGCGGTGTATCGGACGCATCTGAAATTTAACGGCTTCATAAGATCTCCTGCAGCAGTGTGGCTCGATCATGCTATGACGTGAAGGCTGATCGGCGAAGGATTTTCTGAAAACTCTGCACCGAAGGAGCAAGGCATGTGCCATTGCCGTCTTGAGATCCGTCGCGCCAGGCTTGACAATTCGGAGAGCGGCGTTCCATTCGTTGACTCCTGGCCAGGGGGTTCCTATAATCCGCGCCGCCTGTCTGTGTGAACGGCAACCGCGTCGATTTTCACCATAGGAACCATCCGGGATGCAGGAGATCAGATCGCTTGGAGTCATCGGCGCCGGTGCGTGGGGGACCGCGTTGGCCAAGCATTTGGCTGAGAAGGGGCTGGAGATTCGCCTCTGGGCCTATGAACGTGAAGTCGTCGATTCCATCAATGCGACACAAGAAAATCGGGTTTTTCTCCCCGGAGTTCCGCTTCCCCGGACGCTGACTGCAACCACGTCTTTGACGGAGGCGATCGAGCAGCGCGACGGTATTTTGTTTGTGGTCCCTTCCCACGTGACCCGACAGGTGTTGCGCAATCTGGCCTCCTGCCTGTCGCGTCCTGTTCCGCTCATCAGTGCCACCAAAGGGATCGAAGAAGACAGCTCCAAGCTGATGACCCAGATCATGGATGAAGTGCTCCCGGAATCGATGGAGCCCTATCTGATGGCGTTATCCGGTCCGAGTTTCGCCAGTGAACTCAGCGCCGGCAAACCGACGGCGGTCTGCCTGGCCGGGCGTGATCCGCAGCTGGTGGCGCGGTTTCAAGCCGCCCTGATGACCCCGGCCTTGCGGGTCTATGCCGACGGCGACCTTATCGGGCTGCAACTCGGCGGGGCACTGAAGAATGTCATGGCGCTGGCCGCCGGAGTCGTCGACGGGTTGGACCTGGGCCACAATGCGCGCGCGGCCCTGATTACCCGCGGGCTCGCCGAGATTGTGCGATTGGGTATGGCCATGGGGGCGGATCCGCGAACGTTCTATGGGCTCTCCGGAGTCGGCGACCTGGTGTTGACCTGTACAGGGTCTCTCAGCAGAAACCATTCGGTCGGCGTCCGGCTGGGTCAGGGCGAATCGCTCGATGCCATTCTGGGCGGGATGCAAGCCGTGGCGGAGGGCGTGCGCACGGCCCGGGCGGCGCTGGGCCTGGCACGGCGGCATCAGGTGGAAATGCCGATCACGCAGGAGATCAATGCGGTGCTGTTCGAAGGAAAATCCTGCCGCAAGGCGGTGAGTGATCTGATGGAGCGGGATGCGAAGCCTGAGAAAGGTCGGCTATGAGTCCGGAGGGGATTGAGCGGCTCCTGAAAGGCGTGCGTGCCGGCCAGGTCACCGTTGAAGATGCGGTGCAGCGATTGCGGACCCTGCCGTTTGAAGATCTCGGCTTTGCGTCGCTGGATCATCACCGGTCGCTCCGCCAGGGATTTCCCGAAGTGTTGTTGTGCGAAGGCAAGACGGCGAAACAGTCCGTGGCCATCGCCCGCTCATTGATCAAGAAGGGCGGCCCGTTTCTGGCGACCCGCGCCGAGCCGGCAGTCGCCAAGGCCATTCTGAAGCTCGATCGCCGGGCGCGGTATCATGCCGATGCGCGCATCGTGGCAATCGACGGCAAGCCCGCCCGCCGTGCCGGTCATATTCTGGTTCTGACTGCAGGAACTGCCGATGTGCCGGTGGCGGAAGAGGCGCGGGTGACTGCGGAAGTGATGGGCAGCCATGTTGAAACGCTCTATGACGTCGGCGTCGCGGGATTGCACCGGCTGCTCGGCCGGAAGGACCGGCTGTTCGAAGCGCGGGTGGCGATTGTGGTGGCGGGGATGGACGGCGTGCTGCCGAGTGTCGTCGGAGGGTTGGTCGACTGTCCGGTCGTTGCGGTGCCGACGAGCCGGGGCTACGGCGCGAGTTTCGGCGGTCTGGCCGCGCTGCTCACGATGTTGAATTCCTGCGCGGCCGGTGTCGGGGTCATGAACATCGATAACGGATTCGGGGCCGGGTGTCTCGCCCATCGTATCAATGTGCTGGACAATCCCCGGAGCCGGCGTCCGTCGGCTACTTGACGGTCAGTTCCCCGCGTTTGGGCCAGGCTACCATCATTGTGCGCAGCCCTTTCTCGCCGTTGGCCAGCAATTTGATACGGACTTCATACGCATAGGTACCGGGACCGGCCAGTTGCTTCCGATGGTCGTGGCCGTCCCAGGACAGGCGGATCGGGATCGTGGTCCGCGCTTCGCCCGGCTTGATCGATTGCGGCTGAAGCGCCTGGCGATGAGACAGGAACCGCAAGGACGTTTTCGAGGGCGAACTGATGAGGGAGGAGACCTCGAGTACCGTCGCGCCGTTGAGCTCTTTCGGGAGTTGAACGTTCACGGAAAACTCCAGGGGGCCGTTGCCTGCCTCGTAAGGGGTCGGGGCGATGTTCAACTCGAGGATCTTTAACTCCGGCTCAGGGCGCGGGACACGCGGCGGCTTTGTTTTGGCGAACCCGTCGAGCGGAGACAGCAGGAGAAGGCCGAGGGTGCAGCCCAGCATCAGGCCCGCGGCAGAGAATCGCCCCGTTCGTCCGGGCGCCCGTCGATCGGGCAACGTTGTGTGTGTGCGGTCGGAAGTCTGTGAAATGCAGGCGGCGGACCCAGAACAATTGTTTATCATATACGGGGGATAACATAGGCTCCAGGGGCTGTCAATGAAAGACCGAACAGGATGCTGGAATCGATCGCCGGCGTCGTTCTCGCGCCGCGCAGAGGCTCGACGGACCGGAGCGGATGACGCACCTCTTCGCTTGCTGCGGTTCTGCCGAAGGGGCGGTTTGTACATCCTGCCGAAGCCACTCGATGAAGCGATTGCCGTTACAGAGCGCCTTGGGTAAGATGAGCGGCCTTTTTACGATAGGTCGATAAGGAGTGGGAGTGGGACGACGGCTGCATTTCGATTGTTTCTCGGGGATCAGCGGTGACATGGTGCTCGGCGCGCTGGTCGATGCCGGACTTCCCCTGGGTCGGCTCCGCACTGAATTGAAACGTCTGAAACTGGCCGGGTACCGGCTGGAGCAGCGGCAGGTCCATCGTGGGGCGCTGCATGCGACCAAAGTAAATGTCGTGATCCAGCGCGGATTCGACCGTCCGCTCACACTCTCGCGCATCCACAGGGTTCTAGCCTCCAGTACATTGCCGGCTGTGGTGAAGGAACAGAGCCGGGCGGTGTTCGACCATCTCGCGGAAGCCGAAGGGCTGGCCCATCGAGTCGCGAAGCGCGATGTCCATTTCCATGAAGTCGGGGTGATCGATTCGTTTATCGATGTTGTCGGAGGCGTGTTGGGTTGTCATTTGTTGAGCGTCACGACGGTCACCGCCTCCCCGGTGAATGTCGGCGCCGGGACCATTCAAACCGCTCACGGGTTGCTCCCGGTCCCCGGCCCCGCAGTCGCCGCGCTTGCGAAGGGGATTCCCGTCTATTCGGAAGGGCCGCGCTGCGAACTGGCGACGCCGACGGGGATGGCGCTGTTGCGGACACTCGTGTCCTCGTTCGGGTCGATGCCGGTGCTCGAGTCCGCGCAAGTCGGGTACGGTGCGGGTGATGCCGACCCGGACGGCTGGCCCAATGTGTTGCGGGTCTTTCTGGCCGACGAGACGGCGCCGACCGGGCGGCCGGTCGATCGAGTGGTGCAGCTCGAAACGAATCTCGACGACCTGACCCCCCAGGCTTACGAGCATGTGATGGCGCAGCTCTTCGCCGTCGGGGCGCTGGATGTGGCGTTGATTCCCGTTATTATGAAGCGGAGCCGGCCCGGTGTCATCCTGAGTTGTCTCGCGCCGCGCGAGCAGACCGATGCGGTGCTGGAAGTGGTGCTGCAGGAAACCACGGCGCTGGGTGTCAGGATGCAGGAGCTGGACCGGCAGGTGCTTCCGCGGCGGTTTGTGACGGTGAAGGTGACCGGGGGATCGGTGAAGATGAAAATCGGCGAAATCGGAGCCGGGTGGGAAAAAGCGGCTCCGGAATATGTCGATTGCCGGAAGATCGCCGTTCGGACCGGACGTCCGCTGAAAGATGTGATGGATGAGGCGCGGGTGGCATACTCCCGGTCGGCGCCGCGGAAAGGCAAGAAGGGGACACGTTCGTGACATTGCTCTTCTACGTACTGCTGTTTCTGGTGTCGGTCGCTGTGACGCTGGGCGGATGCGGCCTATTCACCAATGCCATCGAGTGGCTGGGGAAGCGGCTCGGGATTTCCGAAGGCGCGGTCGGCAGCATCTTCGCGGCGATCGGCACCACGCTGCCGGAAACGTCGATCCCCGTCATCGCGATTTTTTTCGGAACGAGCCAGCAGGAAGCGGAAGTCGGCTTAGGGGCCATTCTCGGCGCTCCGTTTATGCTCAGCACCCTGGTCCTGCCGATTCTCGCCCTGTTGCTGATCTTGTTTGCCCGGGCGGGTAAACGGACGGCACAGTTTCATTTGAACTACGGCGAGGTCCGGACGGATCTGACGTTCTTCACGATCGGCTACGCGGTTGCACTGGGCTGTGTGTTTATCCCGTCCCGGGCGGTCCATATCGCGGCGGCGATCGGATTGATGAGTCTCTATATCTACTACATGAAGATCAAATTCAGCGCCGAAGACGAGGAGGGCGGCGACGGTTCGCTGGAACCGCTGTTGTTCGCCAAGCAGGCCAAGACGCCGTCGTACACGATGATCGGACTCCAGGCTGCGGCGGGTCTCGGCGGGTTGATTGCGGGAGCGCACCTGTTTGTGACCGCCGCAGAAACCGTGGCCGCGACGTTCGCCGTTTCTCCGTTGATTCTGGCCCTGCTCATCGCTCCTCTGGCGACGGAATTGCCGGAAATGTCGAACAGCTTTCTTTGGCTCTATCGAAAGAAGGATCGTCTCGCGATCGGGAATGTCACGGGCGCCATGGTGTTCCAGGGGACCTTTCCTGTCTCGGTGGGATTGATCGGAACCGAGTGGGCCCTGGCACCTTCAGCGATGCTCGCGATGGTGCTCGCCGTCGTCGCGGCGGGACTCTGCCTGCTTCAAATTCTTGTCGGAGGCCGATGGCAACCATGGTTGCTGGGCTCCGGCGCCATCCTGTATATGGGGTATACGGTGTATCTCTATGCCTTCTAAACGTTCAGCCGTCTCAACGCCTTCATTGCCGCTTCTTGGAATTACCATGGGCGATCCTGCCGGCATCGGACCGGAGGTGATCGCCAAAGCGCTGGCGGGCCGCGAGGTGCAGCGTCTTTGCCTGCCGCTCGTTATCGGGTCGGTGCCGGTCATGGAACGGACCATCAAGGCATTGCGGTTGAAGCTGACGGTGGTGCCGGTTCATGGCCACGATCCGGTGTCGCTGAAGGGGAATATGGTGGCGGTGCTCGATCCGATGGAGACCCCGCTGAAAAAGTTTAAACCGGGTGTGGCGGCGGCGGAAACCGGCGCGGCTTCGGTCGAGTTCATCAAGAAAGCTGTGCATCTGGCGGAGATCGGCTGCATCGACGGCATCGTGACGGCGCCGATCAACAAAGAAGCCATCAATATGGCGGGCTGTCATTACCCCGGCCATACCGAACTGCTGGCAGATCTGACCAGCGCCAAAGAGTCCGGCATGATGATCGTCGGCGGGCCGCTTCGGATCATGTTCGTCACCACGCATGTCGCGATCAAGGATTTGTCCAAGCTGCTGACGCAGGCCAAGATCGAAAAAGCGATTCGCCTCGCCCATCAGGCGCTCACCAAACTCTATGGGATTAAAAAACCCAGAATCGGTATTGCCGCGTTGAACCCCCATGCCGGGGAACACGGGCTCTTCGGCAATGAGGAGGCCCGCGTGATTCTTCCGGCTGCCCGCGCGGCGCAGGCCCAGGGCATTCTGGCCAGCGATCCGCAGCCGGCCGATACCCTGTTCGGCAAAGCGGTGAAGGGACAGTATGACGGTATCGTGGCGATGTATCATGACCAGGGTTTGATTCCGTTGAAGCTGGTGGCGTTCGGGACCTGCGTGAATTTGACGGTCGGGCTCCCGATTATCCGTACCTCCGTCGATCATGGCACGGCGTTCGATATTGTCGGGAAAGGCGTGGCCGATCCCGGCAGCTTGTTGGAAGCGATCACGCTGGCAGCCAAGATTGCCCAGAGCCGTGCGATGGCGCGCGCGAAATAGGAAGGACCGTATCGACTATGTCGCAGGAAGCAGCCCGTGGGCTTGCAGTCGTTCAACAGCAGATCAAGGAACTGGATGCGCTCGCCAAACAGACCCTGGCGGATTTGAATACGGTGGCGGGTGACGAGCGGGTCGCCAAGTGGAAAGCCCGTACGGTCGCGCTGATCAGCGAGGCGGTGGGGCCGGCGGAGGGGCAGAAGTTTGCCGCGATTCATCCGGGCCCGTCGTTCACCAACGATCTGGTGGAGGAGTTCAACGATACGATCGACGGCTATCGCACACCGCTGGCGGCACTGGCCAAGCGGCTGGCGGCCACTCCACCTCCTGCTTCCGGTGCGTGAGGCGTGGGACGTCCGGATTCTCCTGCCGATCCTCCTTCCGCGATCAAACGGCTCGGGCAGAACTTTCTCATCGATCCCAACATCGTGCGCAAGATCATCGCGCTGGCGGAAATTTCCCCGGCCGACCCGGTCCTCGAAATCGGCCCCGGCCGTGGTGTGCTGACCGAGGCGCTCTGCACAACCGCCGGCCATGTCACGGCAGTGGAGATCGATCCGCGACTCCACGCCTATCTCGCCGAACGGCAGGCGGAGTTCCCGAACCTGACGCTCGTGCTTGAAGATGCCCTGGTCTATCCTGTGGAACGGCTGCCGGTCGGGACGATCGTGGTTGCCAATTTGCCGTACTACATCTCGACGCCGCTGTTGTTCAGGTTATTGGATCAACGAGACCGGTTTTCACGTCTGGTTCTGATGCTCCAGAACGAAGTGGCCGATCGTTTAGTCGCCAAGCCTGGTAGTTCCGACTATGGTGTCTTGTCCGTCATGGCGCAGTATGCCGCCGAGATTACCAAAGCCTTCCGTGTCTCCGCCCAATGTTTCCGGCCCAGGCCGGAAGTCGGGTCCGCCGTCGTGTTGCTGCGAACGAGAGCACGGCGGGAACTCAGCCCTGAAGAAGAGCCGAAGTTTGCGGCGCTGGTGAAAGCCGCCTTCGCCCACCGGAGGAAGACGCTGGTCAATTCACTCCGGGACGAGGGGTATGATCAGATGCATATTGCCGGCGCGCTTGAGCGGCTGACTTTCTCGCCTTCCGTCAGAGCGGAAGTGCTTTCGATCGAGCAACTGATTCAGTTCACGCGCCTCATGCTCTCTCCGGCATAAAGCATAATGATGGGGCATCCGGATCATGGGATGCTCAAGCTGGTTCCGCTCTCATTCGTTTGAAACGATTCCCCCCCTGTGTTAGCATCCGCGCCATGGGTGCAACTACGCCGGCGAAGCGGGGCGAAGCCCGCCGAGCCCCCGCTCCTCCTTCCCATATCCAGCGTGAAGTCATCGGCGTGATCCTGATCGCGCTGAGTCTGCTCACGTTCTTAAGTCTATTGTCGTTTGTGCCGGGTGAAGCCGAGACGGTGGCGTCCGGCGCTCCGGCGGCGGCTCCTCCGCGCAATCTGATTGGGTCCTTCGGGGCGGTACTCGCCGGAGGATTCTTTTTCCTGATCGGCGGAGCGGCCTATCTGTTTCCTCCCTTGCTCGGCAGGCTCGGCCTGCGCTGTTTTTCACAGAGTCCCGTCAGCATCCGGTTGCGCACGGCCGTCAGTTCGCTCGGGGCGATCCTGTTCCTGAGCGCGTTTCTGCATCTCGAAGCGACCGCAGTGCCCACGCTGAGCAGCGGGTTCGTCCATCGCGGGATGGCGGGCGGAGTATTCGGCCAGGTTCTGGCGGATGGGCTCAAGTCCTGGTTTGCCAGCACCGGCGCGCACATTGTGATTCTGGCTAGTTTTTTAGTGTCACTCCTGTTCACGACGCCGCTTTCGCTGACCGAGCTGGTGCAGGGTTTCCCGGAACGCTGGGCGGCCTGGCGGGAGAAGCTTGCGGCGTTGATGCCGGAGCCGGCGCCTGAGCCGCCTGTCGAAACCGGTAACCGGCGGCAGCGGAGCCGGGCGGTGAAGGAACGTCCGGAACCGGAGCCGGAACAGATTTCAACCGCGATGGAGGCTGTTCAGAACGAACCGGCTGCCGCGGCCGAGTGGCCGGTGATCCAGCCGCCGATTGCGGTGTCGGCTGCTCCGGCCGAAGCCACCGAACCGGAAGTGGAGCCGGTCTCCACGACGGTGGATGCCGGGGACTATCAATTGCCCGATCCGGATGAATTGTTGAGCGATCCGACCGGTCCGATCACGCGCATGTCGGATGAGGAGTTGAAAGCCCAGTCCGACGTGTTGACCCGCGCCCTGGCGAGTTTCGGCATCATCGGTAAGGTCACCGAAGTGCGACCGGGTCCTGTTGTGACGATGTATGAGTTCGAGCCATCTCCGGGAACGAAGGTGGCGAGGATCGTGAACCTGGCGGACGATCTGGCGCTCGGGCTCAAGGCCATCAGTCTGCGTATCGTTGCGCCGATCCCGGGGAAGTCGGTCGTCGGAATCGAAGTGCCGAACATGGCCCGCGAAACGGTGTCGATGAAAGAAGTCGTGATGAGCGAGACCTTCACGAAGGCCCGCTCGAAGCTCACGCTGGCGCTGGGCAAGGACATTTTCGGCGCTCCGGCGACGGCAGATCTCAAAACCATGCCACATCTGTTGGTGGCCGGCGCGACCGGAGCCGGGAAAAGCGTCGGGCTCAACACGATGTTGTTGAGCATTCTCTTTTCCGCGCGGCCGAGCGAGGTCAAGCTCTTATTGATCGACCCGAAGATGCTCGAGTTTTCGGCCTACGATGGCATTCCCCACTTGCTTCGGCCGGTCATTACCGATGCGAAGTCGGCGGCGCGCGGGTTGGGATGGGTGGTGGCCGAGATGGAACGGCGGTACAAGCTGCTGTCGGAAGCCGGCGTGCGGAACATCGATGCGTATAACCGTAAAGTCGCGGGACTGCATGAAGCCTTTGCGGAAGAGGCCGCGGCGGCGAATCAACCGGAATTGCCGATGCAGTTCCTGACGGAAGAACAGCGCCTTTCGGCCGGTGAGTCGACGGATCCCGAGGTTGATCCTGGGCCTCGCGATCGCCCGACGCCGCCTGAGCCGCTGCCCTATATCGTCGTGATGATCGACGAGCTGGCCGATTTGATGATGGTGGCGCCGAAGGATGTGGAAGATAAGATCGCCCGGCTGGCGCAGATGGCCCGCGCGTCCGGCATCCACCTCGTGCTGGCGACGCAGCGGCCGTCGGTCGATGTGCTGACGGGGTTGATCAAGGCGAATTTTCCTGCCCGGATCGCGTTCCAGGTGTCATCCAAGACCGACTCTCGAACGATTCTTGACGCCAACGGCGCCGAGGCGTTGCTGGGCCGTGGCGATATGCTGTATCTGGCATCCGGTACGGGGCGGCTGGCCCGACTGCATGGGTCCTTCGTCTCCGATGACGATGTGCGGTGCGTCGTGGACTTTGTGAAGAAACAGGCGCTGCCCAAATACGATCCCGAGCTGCAATCCTTGAAGCAGGAGGAAGCGGCGGAAGAGGAAGCGAAAGACGAAGTCTATGAGCAGGCGAAAGACTTGGTGCTGTCGACCGGTCAGGCCTCCGCGTCGCTGATTCAGCGGCGGTTGCGCGTCGGCTATCCCCGCGCGGCCCGGATGATCGAACAAATGGAAGCGGATGGCATCGTCGGTGCGGCAGGCCGTGATGGGCGCCGGGAAGTATTGGGGCGCCGCGGCCCTGTGGGAGCGACTGAAGCATGATGAGCTGGAAAGCCTGGGTGTTCGCCGGGATTGTCGCCTGTGCGCCGGTCTGGCCTGTCTGGGGCGCCGATGCGGTGCCTGACGAAAAGGCTCTGCAGGAAGTGCACGAGGTGGTAAAGCAGCTGCAGGCCCGCTATGAGAAAACAAAAGATCTTCAGGCGGACTTTACACAAAAGACCAGAATAGAGGGTTTTGAGCGGCCGGTCATCTCTTCGGGGAAAGTCTATATCAAGAAGCCCGGACGGCTCCGGTGGGACTATCTCGATCCGGCGAACGAGCAGATTTACGTGAATCACGACGACGTCAAGGTCTATGTACCCGAGCATAAGCAGGTGCTGATCGGTAAGCTCACGCACATGGCCGCATCGCAGGCGCCGCTGGAACTATTGCAGGGAGCGGCGAAGCTGGAAGAGTCGTTTGAGATTTCTCCGGCGACCGGGAAAGAGCGCGGTGCCGGCGGGCTTCGCTTGTTGAGTCTGGTGCCGAAGGGGCGCGAGTCGGATCCGACCAGGCATGTGCAACGGATTGTCGTGGAGGTCTTTCCGAAGACCTATTTCATTCGCACCGTGTGGTTACACGAGATCAGCGGAAATGTGGCCACGTTCGAATTTTCGTCATTGAAGCCGAATCTCGGATTAGGGGAAGAAGTCTTCGAGTTCAAGGCGCCGGCTGATGTCGAGGTGGTGAAAGCTCCGGTCTTGAATTAGCCGTCTGTCTGATCCGGCGGATTGAATCGGCGGGAGCGTGACGGGGAGGAAGAGGGCGACGATATGCAATCGACCAGCACACAGTCAGTGACGGAAGCCGTCGACCGGGCCGTTGCGGCGCTCGATTTCGACCGGTTGCACAAGACCTATTGGGAACAGAACGAGTTTCTTGTCATCAAGCAGTTTCTGCCGCGGTCGTTCGTCGAATCGACGTTCGTGCCGCAGGTGGAAGGGCTCAAGCCGCGCATCAACCGCAACTATATTCCGGGCCACAAGAAGGGCGGCAGTGTCAGCTACTATACGGTGCAGGAGCAGGCGCCGTTGTTTCTCGATCTCTACCGGTCATCGGCTTATCGCAGTTTCCTCAACCGGCTGGTCCACGCCAATCTGCTGCTCTGCCCCGATGACGATCCGCACTCCTGCGCGCTGTACTATTACACGGAGCCGGGCGACCACATCGGATTTCATTACGATACGTCGTACTACAAAGGTGCGCGCTACACGATCCTGTTAGGTATGGTCGACCGGTCGGCGCACTGCAAGCTGGTGTGCGACCTGTTTAAGGACGATCCGGCGAAGGAGACGCAGCATCTCGAACTCATCACCGAGCCGGGGGACATGGTGATTTTCAACGGCGACAAACTCTGGCATGCGGTGACCCCTCTGGCGGAAGGCGAGGAGCGGGTGGCGCTGACGATGGAATATGTGACGAATCCCGAGATGGGCCGGTTCAAGCGCCTCTACTCAAACCTGAAAGATTCGTTCGCCTATTTCGGGTTGAAGACCGTGTTCAAGCGGGCATTTTCCGGCCGGCCAACTTCCTGATCTCTTTCCCTCTGAGTCTCTTCGCGACTGGGCGGAACTACGTCCGTACCTTCCCGGTTCGTCAGGCCGGGGATCGTGCGGACGGATGGTTATCTCAGTGCAGAAGCGGATCGCTCGCCCTGAGTATTTGCAGGCGGCGTCTCCTGTACTCTGGACGGAATCACACCCTTCTTTCCATCCTGTGTCGCCATAGTCTGGCGAACCAGCAGCATTCTGTTTTTCTCCGCTCCTCGCCTTATGCGGGGACGTCCGGCCTTCAATTCCTGCTCGCGAGGCGGAAACGGGCCGCGGTTGGCGATCTCCATATTACCGAGGGTCGCGCGGAGCGCATCTTCAACAAGCCATGCCAGCGTGGTCTGCGGAGTCCAGTAGGCGGCATTCCGAAGTTGATCGACCAGTTGCCGAGGAAGCGTGATCGTCAGCCTGGTCGTCTGACCGTGGCGGAGGGACACCCGGTGCGCGGTGGTTTGAGTCTGAGGCTGCCCGGTTCGCGAGATTGTTCCTGACAGCGATTCTGCCGGAGAATCAGCATTCAACATGGTTGTCCTTTCCTGGTGAAGGCGGTAAGCCAAGACCCGACGATGATACCGGTCGAGCGGAGTGGTTGTAGCAGGCCGTGCCTCCTGTCGGAGGCACGGCGCTCATGGCCATAGCCGACGGCGCTAGTGTGTGTCCGGATGGGCACAATCCTGACACAGCATCATCCTGCAGAGGGGAACCCTCGGAGACAAGATGAGTCCCTAGCGGCGGCGAACTAAGCCATAGTGGAAATCCAGAAGAATCAAACGCAGTATTGGTTTTCATGTGCTGCACGCCATCATCCAGTGGACGTCAGTTAGCTATGCTTTACATAAAGCAATGGCCGTACCCATCTTCGGCTGGCCGGTTATCAGGCCGGTCAGCCTCTAAATCGCTGATTATATTGATGGGAAATCTATGTAAGTAGGAGAGAGGTCGATGAAGGGATGGTGCGAACGGAGTGGATGTATCCGAACGAGTACGGGAGACTATCTGCTTTGATACAGAGCGGGTGAGAACACGTATCTAGAGGTGAAGATACTTCAGTGCTGCCGCGCAGAGGACGATGAAAAAACCCATCCAGAGGGCCGCACGTTGATAGGGAATGACTTCGTAGTCTTCATCTTCTTCGGCTTCATCATCGGACTTGAAGATGACCGTGTAGAGAAACAGGGTCAGCAGGCAGAGCACCAGGCCGAGCTTGATGAAGAAAATGGTCAGATACTTGACGTTGTGCTGGATGCCAAGCTGCGTTTGCGAGATCATGATCTGATTGATGTAGTGCAGATTCACGCCGCCGGTAAACAAGAGCACCACCAGCAGGATTCCCGCGATTTTCTTGTAGTGCTGGTAGAACACATCGCTGATCGGCTTGATCTGTTCTTTCGCCACGGCTTTCTTCAGGCCCGGCGTGACAGCCATGACAAGAAATGCCAGCCCGCCGATCCAAATGATGGCCGACAGCAAATGGAACCAGTGATTCACGATCGGAATCAGAGTGTTCAGATCGGTGACGATACTCTGGAGGGCGTCCATAGAGCATTCATGAGGCCACGCGGCGAGAACGCGCCGACGCTAGAGCCTCACTCCTTACCCTTCATGTCGAAATTGAAAACAGGGGCGTCGTTGCCGAATCGTTTCTTTCTGAGTTCTTCCATCAGCTCGATGGTAATCAGGGGAACCTGATTCTCGCGGGCGTGTTTCTCGACGCCCTTCTTGACCATGGCGCGGAGAAAATAGGGGATGCGGCTCAAACGCAAGGCCGATGCGTCGTCCCAGGCGACTTCCGATTCCTCGGGGACATTGAAGGCGACTTTGATTTTCTCGCCGCCTTTCGGCGTGTAGAGACACCACTCGTCCTCGTCCAGCCAGTCGCCGTGATCCACGTACGGACGGGCGCGGCAGCCTCCGCAGATGTCGGTATATTCGCAGTCGCCGCACTTCCCCTTGAGCTGCGGGTAGCGGAAGGAATTGAAGACGTCGGACTTTTCCCAGAGATCGACGAAGCTGTTCTCGCGGACATTACCGGCAGAGAGCGGCATATAGGGACAGGGCGTCAATTCGCCGTTCGGCGTCACGCGCGCGTAGTTGGTTCCGGCGAGGCAGCCGCCGCCCATGTAGCCGGTGGCTTTCGTGATGGGAGAGTTCGGATCTTTCTCATACGCCAGCCGCTTGAAGTGGGGCGCGCAACGGGCGCGGACCAGCATACCTTTATAATTGTCCTGGCAATTGACCAGATAGCCCAACACTTCCTCGTACTGCGCCGGGGTGATATCCGTCAGTTCTTCGCCTCGACCCGTGCAGACCATGAAGAACACATTGAGCACCCGCGCGCCGAGCTGATGCGACCATTCGATCACGGCGGGCAGCTCCTGATAGTTCATCGGCTGTGCGCTGAAATGGACCTGGAATTGGAGGCCGTTCCGTTTGCTGGCTTCGATCCCGGCCACGGCGGCTTCCCAGGCTCCAGGGACGCCACGGAAAGAATTATGTTTGGCGGCATCGAGGGAGTCGATGCTGATACCGACGCCCATGACGCCGATCTCGACGAGGGTTTTGGCCATCTGGTCGTTGATGAGCATACCGTTGGTCCCGAAGACCACCATGAAGCCGAGCTTCACGGCATGCCTGGCAATGTCCAGAATATCCGGCCGCACCAGCGGCTCGCCGCCGGTGATGACCAGGAGGCAGCCCTTGTTGACCTCAGCGATTTGATCGATGAGCTTGTAGCACTCTTCTGTAGAGAGCTCGTCGTCGCCGCCGGCCGATTTGGTGGTGGCGTCGAGGTAGCAATGGTCGCACTTGAGATTGCAGCGCTTGGTCAGATTGAGCGCGACGAGATAGGGCTTGAAGTCGTCGACGGTCCGGCCGTCATACACGCCTTCACCCTTCGGCCCTGGCGTGAAGAACTGCGTGATCTGCTGCTGAAACGACCCCAGGGCTCCCGGCAAAGACGGGATGTTCAGGATCGGAAGCGACTTGCCCATCAGTTCGCCCCGGACTTCGAGCCGGTCAGATTGGCAATCATATCTTTCAGATTGCCCGTCTTCATCGCATCGGCCATATAGCCTTTGGCCTGTTCGATGCCTTCATTGGCCACTTCGGCCGTGATGAGGGTGGCTCCGATCTTCTCCGCATGCTTCTCAATCAAGGCCTTGGTGCAGTCGCGCATGAAGCCTTCCGGAGCCCGCTCCAGCCGCGCCTGAGCGTCGGCGCTCCAGGTAAACGGAGAAACCTCGCCTTTGGCGGCGCCGTTGCCGTTCGCGCCGTTGGACGCGGCGGCCAGCTTTTCTTCGGCTTCCGGCGCGGTGCCGGTGCCTTTGTTGGCGAAAATCGGCTCATAATCTTCGTCGGCCGCTTCCTTGATCGTGGGGGCGGCGTACTCGAGGGTAATCGTCGTCATACCAAGCTTTCTGGCGCTTTTTTCGATTCTGGCTTTGGCGCGGCGGCGCTGGAAGCCGGCGGGAACCGCGCGGATCGCTTCCTTGGCGTCCTTGGTCCACTGCATCGGAACGTCGTCGTACGCCAGATCGGTTTCCAGCTCGCCTTCGGCCTTGGCAGCCGCCTCAAAAATCGTCTTGTCAACCTGTTTGAACTTGTCGCCGTCGGCGGAGCAGACCGGGCATTTCACGGGCGTGTCGCCCTTCCCGATGTAGCCGCAGCCGTCGCAGACGAAGTAATTCTGGCTCATGCGGTCGAGATAGGCCTGGGTTCCGGCCGAGTTCTTTGGCTTTTCTTCGACGATGCCGGTCATCATGCCGCTCAGGGTGTTCCCCATGAGGTCTTTGGCGACCGAATCGTCCGCCTGCATCTTGTCCCGGTCGATGCCCGCAGCATCCAGACTGCCCCCGAGGGCGCGCATGGCATCCATGGCTCCTTTGGGAAGAATATGTCCGATGGCGATATCGAGAACCGTGTTGCTGATGATCGTGTGGCCTTTTTCAATGGCATACCGATGGACCGCGGTCTTGGCGACGCCGCGAGCGAAGATCGGAATCTTTTCCATCCGCCGCAAGGCTTCTTCCGTCCAGGCGATGGTGTACTCAGCCTGCGTATCGATCGGCGGCACGTATTTGCGATTGGACACCAGGACGTTACAGGCGGCGCTGCGCAACAGGTTTTCCGTGTTGCTGCCGATATCCATGTCTTCATCGCTATGGACGCCGATGCGGCCGACGATGAGCAGCCAGGGTGTATCCTTGCGGACATACTGAATGATCTTTTCAAAGGCTTTGCCGTCAAGCAGGGTCGTTTTGACGTCGGTCTTCTCCGCCTGGGCAATTTCACGGGACACATCGAGGTGCGACTGATAGATTTTGGCCAGGCCGCTGTCGATAATTTCTTCGTGCAGCTTTTCCTGTTCCTTGAACCGGAAGACCTTGCCGGCTTCTTCGTTCAACACGCCGGAGATGCTGTGGAAGGCCGCGTAATGGAAGTACGGATCGAAGGCGGAGATGACTTCGACCGGCCGGTTGAAAGCCTTGCCGAGGGCCAGACCGGTCATCAACCCGCCGAACGATTAGGGGCTGCCGTCTACTGCCACGACGATCTTGCCGTTATTCATCGGTTCGGTGTTCTTGATGATGAACATGTCCGAGTTGCGGATGCGGCGGATCACGCGCTCGGTATTGCTGCCGATCACGCTGTCTTTCACGGCGCCGACGCCCAGCGCGCCCATGATGACCAGATCGTAGGCGTTCGTATTGATATCTTCGACGAGCACTTTCCAATTGCGCCCTTCGAGGGATTTGCGCTCGATCGGGAGATTGGACTCGTTGCACTTCTTGTCGACGTAGTCGAGGTAGGAGTCCGTGATGATCTGGAGTCCGCGCGTGATCAGCGAATCATGGATCTGCCGCTGGCGGTCCAGTTCCTTTTCATCGTGATATTCCTCAGGCAATCCTGCTTCCATCTGCTTGAAGCGCTTGTCGTGCATCTTCGCCGCGTAGACATGGCTGCCGACAATCTTGGAGCCGAAGGTTTTCGCGAACTCGACGCCCACGTCAACCGCTGTATTGGAATGGTCGGAATTATCGACCGGGATATAGATCGTCTTGTACATTGAGCCGCCTCCTCCAGGGCCTCTTTTTGCCGGGGGTGACCGTCATAATTGTCAGAAAAACCAAACGGTTGCCGAAGATCACCGGCATAAAAGAGGCCGGATCATAGCATTGGGCCAATCTGGAATGCAAGGTGAAGATCAGGGGCAAAGGCCTCCCGAGCGCTGAGTTTAGGAAGCGGGCGTCACCAATGATGTGGGGTCTGATGGTACGGAGGGGGGAGGGTTTTTGCGCGACTTGAGAATCTCTTCCAGGGAAAGCAGGGCGTCCCGGCCGGAGTTCCCTTCGATCCCTTTGAGCAGGCTCTTGTCGGCATACTTGCCTGATTGACCTGCGGTGTCGGCGGCCGCTGTTTGGGAGAGGGAGCCGGTCCACTTTCTGGGATCGCGGCTGCCTTCCTTCCGTTCCCAGGCCTTCAGGCAGGCCTTGGCAATGAAGCCATTGAGCGGCGCCGGGTTATAGAGCAGCTTCCGGATGCTGGTCGGGGTCAGCATCAGGGGATTATAGCCGGCCGACAGATACCCTTCTTCAAGCAAGCGCTGTTCTAGATCGGTATTCGGCTGAATTCCCAGGAAGAACATGAGCGGAAACACCCGCTCTTCCCCGAGAATCGAAGCCACGATCTTATAGGACTCCACGCTCTGCAAGAGCGTCTCTTCCGTTTCCTTGGGGGAATTGAGCGAATAGTTCAGGATGACTTTGCCTCTGAAGCCGGCTTCTGCCAGGTACCGGCAGCCGTCATAGAGGCGCTCGAGCTTGAACCCCATATGGAGGTTGTTCAGGACTTCCTGGGAGCCTGAGGTAATCGCCACTTCCAGGTCACCGACTCCCGATCGCACCATCAGCTTTGCTAGTTCAGGCGTAATGAGGGAGGTGCGGATGTAGCCGGACCATTCGATGTCCAGCTTTTCGCTGACGATCCGCTCCAGAATCTCGGTGCATTGCGGATAGGCTTCTTTTCCGGTGATGAACTGGGCGTCGGTGAACCAGAACCGCCGCGCGCCCCACTGGTGGTAATGCTGAGAGATGTCCTTCACCACCATGGCCGGCGGCCGGTACCGGACTCGTTTGCCTTCAATATAAGGGTAGAGGCAGAAGGCGCAGTCGTAGGGGCAGCCCCGTTTGGTCTGCACGCCGATCGATTCCCCGATAAACTCGCGATGCTGGGGGAAAATCGAGGTGAGGTACGGCAGATCGACGGTCAAGGCATCCAGCAGTGCCGGTGAGCCCTGCTGGCCTTTTCGGACTTTCCCGCCTTCTCTGATGATATAGCGTTCGTCTTCGATCGACCGGCCTTCGATCACCTTCAGGATCGCATCTTCCCCTTCGCCGAGCAGGCCGATGGTGCCCTCCGGCAATTTCTCGATAAGCTGGTCGGCAAAGGCCGTAAAGGCGCCGCCCCCGATCATGATCTGCGCCTTCGAAAACTCTTTCCGGATCAGCCAGGGATACGACAGAATTTTGTAGATGTGGCTGTAGTAGCGGTAGAGCTGCTTCACGCCCTCGAACGAGGCCACCACGCGCTTGAGCGGATTGCTGGCAAAGTAGAAGTTGAACGCATGCTCCAGCGACGAATCGCCTTCGTGTGGCGAAAAAATCTGAATATCCCGCCAGGAAAAGCAGACCAGGTCCGGCTTGAAGGCGGTCGCCGCATCGCGGAGGGCCTGGCTGCGCTGCGAAACGGGAAAGAGGGACAGATCGAGGATCTGCTGGCGCACGTTCGGCTGCCGGCGGTGAATGAAGTCAGCCAGATAGGTGATCCCGATCGGGTAGACCTTCTTACAGGGGAGAAAAACGTAGAGAACGGAATTCATGTGCTTATTTCACCGCCACATGGATCGCGACGATCCCGCCCGTGAGGTTCTTATAGGAGACCTGGCGGAACCCGGCCTCGCGCAGGACCTGACAAAGCCGCTCCTGATCGGGGAATGTGCGGATCGAAGCGGGCAGATACTCATATACGCCGGTCGTATCCCGCGCGACCTTCGTTCCGATCCAGGGCAGCAATTTGAACGAATACCAATCATAGAGCGCGCGCAGCCAGCCGAAGACCGGCCGGGAGAACTCCAGGCAGACAAACGTGCCGCCGGGTTTCATCACGCGACGGATTTCCCCGACCGCTTGCGGCAGATTCCCGACATTTCTCATGCAAAAGCCGGTGGTCACTGCGTCGAACGTGTTGTCCGTGAATCCGAGATGCTCCGCATTGGCCTGCAGGCAGGTGATCCTGCCCGTTCGTCCTTTGGCATCGACCTTCTTGAGCCCTTCGGCGAGCATGGCGTGATTGAGGTCGGACGCGACCACGCGGCCATTGACTCCCATGCGCGGTTCGACCAACAGGGCCAGATCGGCAGTACCGGCCCCCACATCCAGCGCGGTGCCCTGCTCGACCCTGGGCACGAAGGCCGCCGTGATTTTCTTCCAATGGTAATGGAGTCCGAAACTCAGCAACGTATTGTTCAGGTCATAGACGCCCGCGATCGCCGTGAACATCCGCTGCACGGCCTGTTCGCGCGCAGAGCCGGTCCAGGTCGAGACCGCCTGAGCGGGGGCCTGGGTGCCGGATGAAGCAGAGGGCTGTCGCGTTTGTACCATGGCGCCGTGGTAACACCTGCTTTCGGACTTTGTCAAGGCAACCGGATTGCCATGCTATAATCCCGCGCCTATGAGCAACTCCATCACCATAAAAGGCGCCCGCGAACACAACCTCAAAAATATCGACGTCGTCATCCCACGCGACAAGCTGGTGGTCATCACCGGCTTAAGCGGATCGGGCAAGTCGTCGCTCGCGTTCGACACCATCTACGCCGAAGGGCAGCGGCGCTATGTCGAATCGCTGTCGGCCTATGCCCGGCAGTTCCTGGAACAGATGGGCAAGCCCGACGTCGATTCGATCGAAGGACTGTCGCCGGCCATTTCCATCGAGCAGAAGAGCACCAGCCACAACCCGCGCTCCACGGTCGGGACAGTCACCGAGATTTACGACTATCTGCGATTGTTGTTTGCGCGGGTCGGACGGCCCTACTGTTTTCAGTGCGGCGAAGAAATCGCCGCGCAGACAGTGCAGCAGATGGTCGATGCGATTGCGGGGCTCCCGGAGGGCGCGAAGTTTCAGATTCTGGCGCCGATCGTGCGGGGACGCAAAGGGGAATACCGCAAAGAGCTGCTGGAAATGCGCAAGGCCGGGTATGTACGGGCCCGCGTGAACGGCGAGATCGTGGACCTCGGCGAGGATATCGTCCTCGATAAACAGAAGAAACATACGATTGAAATCATCGTCGATCGCCTGGTCATGAAGGCGGGCGATGCGCTCATGCGGCGCCTGGCCGATTCGGTCGAGACCTCGTTGAAGCTAACCGGCGGACTGGTGGCGGTCCTGACCGACAACGGCAAGACGCGTCTCTATAGCGACAAACTGGCCTGTATTAAATGTGGCGTGAGCTATCCGGAAGTCGAACCGCGCATCTTCTCTTTCAATAGTCCGCACGGCGCCTGCCCCGCCTGCGACGGCATCGGCTACGCGATGACTCCCGGCTGTCCGGAGGAAGAAGACTTTACGCTGTTGGATGCCTGCGAGGTCTGCCAGGGCGCCAGGCTCAAGCCGGAAAGCCTCGCGATCAAGCTGGAGAAGAGGTCCATCGCTGAAGTCACGAGTCTGTCGATTCGGGCGGCGGCGGAATTTTTTGTGTCGCTCAAGTTTTCCGATCGTGAGCTGGTCATTGCACATCGCATTCTGAAAGAGATCCGCGAGCGGCTGGGTTTTCTCGTGAACGTCGGCCTGGACTACCTCACGTTGGATCGTGCCGCCGCCACCTTGTCCGGCGGCGAAGGGCAGCGGATCAGGCTGGCGACGCAAATCGGTTCAGGCCTTGTCGGCGTCCTCTACATTCTGGACGAACCGTCGATCGGCTTGCATCAACGCGACAATCGCCGCCTCTTGCAGACATTGATCCGCCTGCGCGATCTCGGCAACACCGTCGTCGTCGTCGAGCATGACGCCGAAACGATGATGGCGGCCGATCATCTGCTCGATATGGGGCCTGGCGCCGGGACGCACGGCGGCCATGTCATCGCGCAGGGCACGCCGCAGGAAGTGATGGGGAATCCCGATTCCATTACTGGGCAGTATCTGCGCGGGATTCAGACGGTCTCACTGCCGCAGCGCGCCCGCAAGCCGAAGGGCTATCTCACGGTCGTGAACGCGCAGAAGCACAACCTCAAGAATGTGACGGCGAAGATTCCCCTGGGCATGTTGACCTGTGTGACCGGCGTCTCCGGTTCGGGGAAGAGCACGCTCGTGCTCGAAGTCCTGTTTCATTCGCTCTCGCAGATGCTCTATCAGAAGAAACCTAAGATCGACGGTTGCAAGGAACTGCGCGGCGTAGATGCCCTCGATAAAGTGATCGACATCGATCAATCCCCGATCGGCCGCACGCCGCGCTCCAACCCGGCGACCTACACCGGCCTGTTCAGCTTTATCCGGGATCTCTATTCGAATCTGCCCGAGTCGCGCGTACGTGGGTATAAGCCCGGGCGTTATAGCTTCAACGTGAAAGGTGGGCGGTGCGAAGCCTGCCAGGGCGACGGGCTCATCAAGATCGAGATGCATTTTCTGCCCGATGTCTATGTCACCTGCGAGGTCTGCAAGGGCCAGCGGTACAATCGCGAGACGATGGAGATTCTGCATAAGGGCAAGAGCATCGCCGACGTGTTGAACATGACCGTCGACGACGCGGTGGAATTCTTCGAGCATATTCCGTTCATCAAGCGGAAGCTGGAAACGCTGCATGATGTCGGCTTGCACTATGTGAAGCTCGGCCAGTCCGCCACGACGCTTTCCGGCGGCGAGGCCCAGCGCGTGAAACTGTCGCGCGAACTCTCGAAACGGCCCACCGGACGGACGATGTACATTCTCGACGAGCCGACCACCGGGCTGCACTTTGCCGATGTGCAGCGGCTCATCGATGTGCTGGATCGGCTGGTGGAAGCGGGGAACACGGTCCTCGTCATCGAGCACAATCTCGACGTCATCAAGAACGCCGATTGGATCATCGACCTCGGCCCCGAGGGCGGCGATCGTGGCGGCGAAATCGTCGTCGAAGGTCCGCCCCGCGAAGTCGCCAAGTCCAAGCGGTCCTACACAGGGCAGGTACTGAAAGAAGCTGGACTATAGAAGGAGTCGTCCGATGCAGACCGTACTTCTGCTCACCATCTCCAACATCTTCATGACGTTCGCCTGGTACGGGCATTTGAAGTACAAGGATTCGCCTTTGTGGATTGTGATCGTAGCGAGTTGGGGGATTGCGTTCTTTGAGTATTGTTTCCAGGTGCCGGCCAACCGGATCGGGCACTATGAATTCACCGCAGCGCAGTTGAAAACGATTCAGGAAGTAATTACCCTCGTCGTGTTTTGTGTCTTTTCGGTGCTGTATCTGAAAGAGCCGCTCAAGTGGAACTATCTGGCCGGATTCGGTCTCATGATCGGCGCCGTATTTTTGATTTTCAAAGAGTGGTGAACAATGCCGCCTAAGAAGAAAGAGACAGGGAAGTCGAAGGAGCCGGCTGCTGCACGTTCAGCGGAGGATTTCGAGAAGCTCGGCGTGTTCTATCTCGGTCGTCCGTACGACATGGCGGCGAAACAGGCGAAGCCGGGCTGGTTGCTCTACGATTCGAAAGATCTCGTGACCCATGCGGTCTGCGTCGGTATGACCGGTAGCGGAAAGACCGGCCTCTGTCTCTCGCTCCTTGAAGAAGCGGCCATTGATAACATTCCTGCCATCATCATCGACCCCAAGGGCGACCTGGGCAACCTGATGCTGACGTTTCCGAGTCTGAAGGGCGAAGACTTTCAACCCTGGATCAATGAAGACGACGCACGCAAGAAGGGCTTGTCACCGGCCGACTTTGCCAAGGCGCAGGCCGAGTTGTGGACGAAGGGGCTGGCGGGCTGGCAGCAGGACGGCGCGCGTATTCAGCGGCTGCGCGATGCGGCGGACATGGCGATTTACACGCCGGGAAGCAATGCCGGTCTGCCTGTGTCGATTCTCAAATCATTTGCGGCGCCGGCTGCCGATGTGCGCGAGGATGCCGAACTGTTCCGCGAACGCATCAGTACGACGGTGACGAGCTTGCTGGGTTTGCTCGGGATCGAAGCCGATCCGATCCAGAGCCGCGAACACATTCTGCTCTCGACGATTCTGGACCAGACCTGGAGGAACGAGGAAGATCTGGATCTCGCCGCGCTGATCCATGCCATCCAAACCCCGCCGGTTTCGAAGATCGGCGTGATGGCCGTGGATTCGTTCTTCCCCTCGAAGGACCGCTTTGCGCTGGCGATGAAGTTGAACAATCTGCTCGCTGCCCCCGGATTCCAATCCTGGCTGGAAGGCGAAGCGCTCGATATTCAGTCGCTCCTCTACACGCCGGCGGGCAAGCCGCGTCTCGCAATCTTTTCCATCGCACATCTGAACGACGCCGAACGCATGTTCTTCGTGACGCTTTTATTGAGTCAGATGGTCGGATGGATGCGGGCGCAATCGGGCACGACCAGCCTGCGCGCGCTGCTTTATATGGACGAAATCTTCGGCTATTTCCCGCCGGTAGCAAATCCGCCGTCGAAGCTGCCGCTGATGACGCTGCTCAAGCAGGCGCGTGCCTTCGGGCTGGGTGTGGTGCTGGCGACGCAGAATCCCGTCGATTTGGACTACAAAGGCCTCGCCAATACCGGCACCTGGTTCATCGGACGGTTGCAGACGGAGCGCGACAAGGCGCGGGTGCTCGAAGGATTGGAAGGCGCGTCGTCCAGCGCGGGAAAGAAATTCGACAAGGGGCGCATGGAGCAGACGCTCGCCGGTCTCGGCAATCGTATCTTTCTGATGAACAACGTCCATGAGGATGAGCCGGTCGTGTTTGAAACCCGCTGGTGCCTGTCCTACTTGCGGGGCCCTCTGACGAGAACGCAGATCAAGCAGCTGATGGATCCGGTAAGACGGCAAGGGGCAAACGGCAATCGTCACACGCAGGCGGTTTCCGGCTCAGCACCCAGCACTCAGCACTCAGCACTGAAGTCCCGTCCCATCGTCCCGCCGGACGTCCCGCAGCATTTTGTGCCGTTGCGCGGATCGAAGCCGGAAGGCAGCGAACTGGTCTATGCTCCGATGTTGCTCGGTGCGGCGCAGGTCCGCTTTTCCGATACGAAAAGCGGCATCGACCGGACGCAGGATGTGACGGTGCTCGCGCCGATCGCCGACGGGCCGGTGCCGGTCGACTGGGATCATGCCGTCGCCGCGGATCTGGCCGTCGCGGATCTGGAGCCGTCGCCGGAGAGCGGCGCCCAGTTCCTTCCGCTCCCCGCCGGCGCCGCCAAGGCCAAGAGTTACGCCGACTGGAACAAGGATTTCGGCGGCTGGCTGTTCCGGACTCAGAAGCTTGAGCTGGTGAAGAGCCCGACGACGAAAGACGTCTCCAGACCGGGCGAGTCCGAGCGGGATTTCCGTGTGCGGCTCCAGCAAACCGGCCGGGAGCAACGCGACAAGGCGGCCGAGTCGTTGCGGCAGAAATATGCGCCGAAGATTACGACGCTGCAGGACCGCATACGGCGGGCCGAACAGATGAAGGCCAGGCAGCAGGCGGAATCCCGTTCCAGCCAGGTGCAGGCGGCGATTTCAGTGGGCGCTTCGATCCTCGGGGCATTTCTCGGGCGGAAGACCCTCAGCGCCACGAATATCGGACGCGCGACGACCGCGATCAAGAGCGCCGGCCGGGTGATGAAGGAATCGCAGGATGTCGGGGCCGCTGAAGAGAATGTCGCGGCGCTGCAACAGCAACTGGCGGACCTCGAAACGCAGTTCAAAACCGAGAGCGATGCGTGGGCGGCCGCGACCGATCCGTTGAATGAAAAACTCGAGGCCCTCTCCATCAAGCCCACCAAAGCCAACATCGCTGTCAAACTCGTGGCGCTCGCCTGGACCCCGCAGTGGCGGGATGCGCAGGGAATGACGGCGCCGGCCTGGGTGTAATTGCGCTCGACCGGTCTGTGAAACGGGACGGCCTGCACCGGAAGTCCTGTCCGAATCGCGCAAGGGTGCCGGTGATAGGGCAATTCGTCTCTATGGCACCGGCGGTGCCGGTCTTGTAGAGTAACCTTCTTCTGTCAGGAGGAAGGCGAGCTATGATCGTCGCTCCGATCCCTTCCCGTGAGTCCGCCCGGCTCGACGCGCTCCATCGCTGCCAGATCCTCGACACGCCCCCGGAGCCGGCGTTTGACGATCTCGCCCGTTTGGCGGCCTATGTCTGCCGGGCGCCGATTGCCGTCGTTTCTCTCGTCGATTCCACCCGCCAGTGGTTCAAGTCGTCGGTAGGGTTGCCCTTTGCCGAATGCCCGCGGTCCGCGGCGTTCTGCGCGCACACCATTCTGGGAACGGATCTCTTTATTGTGGAAGAGGCTGATGCCGATGAGCGGTTCGCCGATCATCCGTGGGTCGTCGCGTCTCCGTCCATCCGCTTCTATGCCGGAATGCCCCTCATCACGCCTGATGGTCATGCCATCGGCAGCCTGGCGGTGATGGATGTGGTGCCGCGCACCCTGACGCCGGAGCAACGCGCCGCCATGCAGACGCTGGCCAACCAGGTGATGGCTCAATGCGAGTTGCGCGGGCGCCGGAGTGTGTGGAGTCTGGATGAGCCGGACCTTCTGCCTGACGCCAGGCCGGCTGCACCATTTGCTGACAGCGGTGGGCGGAAAGCGGAAGACGATGCGTACCGCTGGCAACAGGTATTCGACCAGGCGGAATTCGGTTTGGCGTACGGGGCGATTTCGACCAATACGTTTGTGACTGTCAACCGCACGTTTGCGCGGCAGTGCGGGTACACCGTTGCGGAGTTGATCGGGCGGCCGATTCTCTCGATCTATGCCCCTCAGGAACATGCGGCGATGAAGGAGCGGTTTCCGCTGATTGAGCGCGAAGGCCATCTGACGTTTGAGTCCGTTCATCAACGGAAAGACGGGACGACCTTTCCCGTGCTGGTCGAGGTTACGGTCATCAAAGATGCGGAAGGCCGGCCGCTCTCGCGGGTAGCCTATGTCAAGGATATTAGCGAGCGAAAGCAGGCTGAAGAAGCGCTGCAGTTGGCCAAGTTCACCGTCGATCGTGCGACGGATGCCCTGTACTGGGTGGGTGCCGATGCGAAGCTGCTGGATGTGAATGCGGCGGCCTGTGCCATGCTGGGTTATACGAGGGAAGAGTTTCGCCGGATGACCGTTCACGACATCAATCCGTATTTTCAAGCCGATTCCTGGCCGGCCTATTGGGAGGAGACGCGGCGGCGCGGTGCGGCCTCATTTGAGAGCTTCCATCAGGCCAAAGACGGCCGGCTCATTCCGATCGAAGTGAATGTCAGTTTTTTGAGCTATCAAGGCCGTGAATGTCATTGCGTGTTCGTGCGGGACATTACCGGGCGGAGACAGGTCGAGGAGGAACGGGCGCGGGCGCTGAACAATCTTCAGACCATCATGGAAACCGTCCCTGATGTGATTTTTGCGTTGGATCTGGACGGACGTTTGAGCAAGTGGAATCTCCGGCTGGAAGTTGTGACCGGGTATGCGCCCATTGAGTTATCGGGGAAGCCCGCATTAGAAATGGTTCCCTTCGATGAGGCCGAGCGCACGGCGGCGGCGATCCGGCGGGCTTTTGAAACCGGCTATGCGGAGTTGGAAGGTCATCTGTTGACCAAAGACGGCCGAATGATTCCGTATCATTGGACCGGGGCGCCGTTTACCGATCTGCAGGGCCGGGTGATCGGCATTACCGGGGTCGGGCGGGACGTGACCGAACGCAAAGAAGCCGAAGGAATGCTGTCCGCGGAGAAAGCCGTTCTGGAGATGATCGGGGCGGATGCGCCGCTGCCGGATGTGCTGGTTGCGTTGTGCCGGATGATCGAGCGCCTGTCGAACGGGGCGCTTTGCTCCATTCTGCTGCTCGATGCCGATGGCGTGCATTTGCGCCATGGCGCCGCGCCGAGCCTGCCCGATGCGTATGTCCGGGACATCGATGGAATGACCATCGGACCGCTGAGAGGTTCGTGCGGCACGGCGGCCTTTACCGGGCGTCAGATTATCGTCGACGACATCGGTCGCGACCCCTTGTGGGACGATTTTCGAGACCTCGCGCTGTCGCATGGTCTGATGGCCTGCTGGTCGATGCCGATTCTCTCGGCCGCCGGCAAGGTGTTGGGCACGTTTGCGGTGTATTACCGGACCAGGCGGAGTCCGGTCGACGAATTGGCCCTTGTCGAGCGGGCCTCGCATCTGGCCTGTCTTGCCATCGAGCGTACGCAGGCGGAGGCGGCGCTCAGGCTCACCCGGTTTTCTATTGAGCGCGCCGTGGACGCGGTTTTTTGGATCGATGCCCGGGCGCGCATACTGGACATCAACGATGCGGCTTGCCTGCTGTTGGGCTATACCCGCGACGAACTCTTGTCGAAGACGGTGCATGAGATCGATCCCAACTTTCCGGCTGAAGCCTGGCCCGCCTACTGGGAAGAATTGAAAGCCGGAAAATCATTTTCCATTGAGGCCGATCGCCGGAAAAAAGACGGCACGGTCATCCGGACCGAGACGACGGTGAATTTTCTGGTCCATGAAGGCAAAGAATACAACTGCGCCATCGTGCGCGACATTTCCGACCGGAAGCGAACCGAAGGTCTGTTGAAATTCAACGAGGAGCGGTTCCGGCTCGTGGCCGAGGCGACCAACGATGTTTTATGGGACTGGGATCTGGTCACGCAGGAGCATTGGTGGTCGCCCAATGCGGGGGAGAAGTTCGGGTATGACCGGCATGCGGAACCGAGCATCACGGCATGGACCGACCGGCTGCACCCCGACGATCGCGAGCGCGTCATGGCAATCGTCGATCATGCGCTGGCTTCGGAGGCCAGAACGGTCACGGCGGAGTATCGTTTCAGGCTGGCCGACGGTTCGTACGGGCACTTTTATGATCGCGGGCAAATCGTCCGGGATTCGTCGGGGAAGCCGCGCCGGATGATCGGGGCCATGATCGATGTCACGTTTTCAAAGCGGGCGTATGCGTCGCTGGAAGCGGCCTATCAGCGGCTGCAAAGCCTGTCGCGGGAATTGCAGACGGTCGAGGCGAATGAACGCCGGCGGCTGTCGCGAGAGCTGCACGATGAGGTCGGCCAGCTGCTGACGGCGCTCAAATTCGACCTGGAGGCCACCCGCCAGGCGCTGGGCGACAACAAAGCGGTTTCTCTCGCCCGGGCGCGCGAACGGACGCGCCGGGCGCTGGAGACCACCGATGAATTGTTTGCCCGGCTTCGAGGTGTCGTTCGTGCGCTGCGTCCGCCGGTGCTTGAAGAATTGGGCTTGAAGGAGGCGCTTGGGGCCATGGTGTCGGATCTCGGATCCCGGACCGACCTGATGTGCTCGATCGCTCTCGAAGCGGAGGCCATTGAGGCGCTGACGGATTCGACGATGGAGACCGCCCTGTACAGGATGGCTCAGGAACTGGCGACCAATGTGGCCCGTCATGCCCAGGCCATGACGATGTCGCTGGCGCTCACGGTGGATTCGCAATATTGGATGTTGAGGGTTCAGGATGACGGGGTCGGATTCGACCCCCAAGCTGAATCCATGAGCGGGATGGGGCTACGAGGCGTTCGTGAACGGGCCGAAATTTTTGGAGGACGGGTGGACTTCAGTTCGACGCCCGGGGCCGGCAGCACCGTGACTGTCTGGATCCCGCTGAGTGCGCCCGGGTTACACGGCGAAAACCCTCGTGACAGGTGACCCGGCGGCCGGTTCGGCGCCGGAGAAAGCATAGCCATGGATCGATGCCACTGTCTCCTGGTTGACGATCATCCGATTGTGCGGCGGGGCGTCAAGGATCTGCTGATTCATGAACAGCTGTGCTCCGAGATAGGAGAAGTCAGCAGCGGTGAAGCGGCCCTGGAGGCGATTCGACGGAAGCCCTGGGACCTGGTTCTTCTGGATGTTGCGCTGCCGGATAAACATGGGCTGGAGGTGTTGAAAGAAGCGAAGCTGCTTCAGCCCCGATTGCCGGTGCTGATGTTGAGCCTGTATCCGGAGAAAGAGTTCGCTATGCGGGCGATCAGAGCCGGCGCGTCCGGGTATCTGACCAAGCAAAGCGCCCCGTCCGAACTCCTCACGGCCGTCCGCCGTGTCCTGCAAGGCGGCCGGTATATTACGGAGGCGCTGGCTGAACAAATGGCCGAGGCGATCGGAAGCGGGGCCGGAGGCTCCTCCCACGCGCGTTTGTCCGATCGGGAGATGGAGGTGTTGCGGCTGCTCGGGAAGGGCAAGGCGGTATCGGTGATTGCCGAGGAGCTTTCGCTCAGCGTGAAGACGATCAGCACCTACCGGGCCAGAATTCTCGAAAAACTCTCCTGCCAAACGACGGCCGAGCTGATTCGATACGCCGTCGACGCCAAACTGGTTGAGTAACCGCGTCCCGTGCCCGCGTTCTTCCGGCATCCGTAACGGGTTAACCCTGTGATGGGTTGTGCTGCTCGTACAAGGCATCAAAGGCGGCCGGCAAGGCGGCGGCTTTTTTTGTGACGGAAGCGAAGACCTCGGCGGCCACGTGTTCTCCCAGCCGGCGATACGACTCGAATTGCGATTCGTCGAAAAACTGATCCGATGTCGGTTCGTGAGGAAACTGCTCGTGATGGGCGGCATATTCCAGCACATCGACCGGCTCATCCCCGCTGAGCGAAGGTTTGAGGTATATCAGGATCCCGTCAGGCGCGCCGGGATCGACGCGGCTGTAATGGATCGTCCCGATGGCGTAATGCACTCCTGCCCGTCGAGGCGCCGACGGACGCAAAGGCGTCACATCGATGTCGATATCGATGCCCAGATCGATCCGGATTTTCCGGATGGCATTCCCCAGATCCTGGAATTCCATCTTCTCGTCGCAGCCGGCATCGCTCACGAGAATATAGTGACAACGCCGCAGCACCATCTCGTACAGCCCCAGATTTTCAAAGTGCCCGCCGTCGGAGAGATACACATACCGTTTCTGCTCATCGGTGAATCCGAAGGCTTCGGCCAGCATGGGACCCACGGCGAATTCCGGGCAGGCCCGTCGATAGGTCGCCTCGCCGGCTTGGCCGGGATTGCCGAGCCACCATCCGAGCCTGACGTTGAAGAGCGTCAGCAGGAAGGTAATGGCCGGTGACGAATGATACCCCATGTTCGGGCTGGCGGCCGCTCCGGAAATCGCCAGCGCGGTGCCGATGGTGATGGGCTGTCCGACGGCGGGATTCATGCCGTATTCCGAGGAACGGCGATAGCCCAACCCGTTGACGAAGCTTCCGCAATGCAGCGGCGAGACGGTAAACGACTGGGCCTTTCGTTGCTGCCAGGCGAGATTGTTCCCGTGGATCAGGTTCAGGGCGATGTTGATCACATGGAAAGGCTTCTGCGCCGCCCTCGCTTGGGGCGCGAGATCGGCCATGGCGAGGTTGTCCCCCGAATCGAACCCTGTGAAGGGATTGGAAGTTCGCGTGTTCCAGCGAGACGCGCCGAGATAGGCGCGAATCAAACGATTGCGATAGATCGAATGCAGCGAAAATTTATTGATATTGATGACGACCGACAGCAGGACGCTGAAGAGCGCCATGCCGATGATGAATTCGCCGACTTGGAACCACGGTGCCTCGGCGACGATGCCCTGCGTGATCCGCGCCAATTGAATCAGGATGATCCCGATGGTCAGCGGCGCCAACAGGAGCAGATAGGCGCGTTTCCCGAGACGCTCCCACCAGGCCGATCCGGCCCCTGAGGGTTTCGCATCGGTTTTGGCGCTGAATCCCAGCAGCACGGTTAAGACGCCGGTGATTCCGCCGACCGATGCGACCCAGGAAGAGAGTTTCCCCCACCAGGCCGGGCCGAAGACGGCGATGCTTCCCAGGCCGGCCCAGCAAACGGAAGCGATCAAAATCCAGGATCCGGCACGGCCCCACCACTCCCTGTCGCCGTCTCCGGTGGAGCGGCTGGCGATGCCGATGAACAGCGTGGCGGCCAGGAGGAAGAGCGCGAGGAAGGCCGGGACGGCCGCGCAGGTGTACCAGAACAGCTGCGGGTCGAGTCCGGTGAGGCGATCGAGTTTCATGAGGGCGACCCAGAGGAGCCCGCCTCCCAGCAGGCCGCTCAGGACGATCGTGAGCGATTCCAATGCGCGCCACCAGTCCAGCCATGGCCGGCGGAGGAGCATGGCCGCGATGAGCCACGAGGTCAGATGCATGGCGGCGGCTCCCAGAGCCAGGGTGAACAGGCTGGAGAGACCGAACAACGAGAGGTGATCGAGGGCGTAGTCCGGCCGCCGGTGAAACCATTCCCAGGCGATCGTCAGGCAGCTCACCGCCGCCAGCAGGGGCAGCAGGCAGACGAACAGAAAAGCGCGCTGTGACTCGACGTGTTTCCAGAAGGGAGCCAGCCGCAGTTTCCACAGGCTGGGCCGGCAGAGGTGCAGGTATGTCAGATTGACGAGTACACAGGCCGTTCCCAGAATCACGAGCGTCGTCATGACGGCCGGCGAGCCATCCGCCGACAGGATCGCGCGGTAGAGCAGGGGGAGCCCGAGCAACGCCAGCAAAAACGGGACGAGCACGAGCCAATTGAGGAGCAGATTCCGCAGATAGGTCCCGACGAGGGTCCAGGAGTCGGCGGACATCAGCCCCAGGCGGGGACTCAGATAGTTGCTGTAGGTGCGGAGCCAGCTGACCGGCTCCGGCTCGTGCTGCAGTGTGTCCGGGGGAGGGGTGTGTCCCAGTTGCGCGCACACCCCGTCGAGCCCATCGGGGTGGCGGCGGATCCAGGCGCTGAGCCAGCTGCCGATATAGCCGCCGCCTGATACGGTGGAGAGATAATCGAAGTGCGGCAGGAGATTCCGGCGCGCCAGTCCCTGCAGGACGCCGAGCCCGAATGTTGCGCTACGAATCCCTCCCCCGGAAATGCAGAGGGCGGACCGTACGGGTTTCAACCGGTGGATCGATGAGAAGACCTGCTTCAAGTGCTCGTCCGGCGACAGATGGTCGGGGAACGAGCGATGGACATCGCGCAATTCCGCCGCTTCTTCCGCGAGGACTTGTGCCAGCGGGATCGGGCCGTCGGTCTGATCGGAATCCATCATAGTCATGTACGTGTCCGGGTGCGCCCTCGGTCAGTCCGGCGGTCAGTGGGCCGGGGGCGCTTGTAAAAATTTCACGATCCGGTCCTGCTGTTTTTCCACGACTTTCTTCGCCGCGGCGAACAACAGCGGCGCGTGGCATTCCTCGTCGATCTTAAACAAGGTCGGAATCTGCCGAATCACCCGCTTCACATCCGTCGGAGTCAGGCCGGCCGGGCATCCGGCCGGGAGCGGGTCATTCGGCGTCCACTCGGCGTCGGTATGCCGGAGGATGATGAGTTTCAGATGGTCGTAATCCGGGAGCAGGACGCCTTCGGTCCGGAGGCTGTGCCAGAGCATCGCCTGATAGGCGTTGGCCCGCTCCTCCATGATGCCGACGATCCGGGACGGATCGTCGACGAAGACGTCAAACCCTTTTTCACTCTTCCCGAGGTCGGCCGCCCCCTCGTCGAAGGGATAGGAGGTGTCGATGACGAGGATAAGCCCGCGTCGTGTTTGCGGGTGCGCCGGATTCAACTTGTTCAGGAACAGGGTCGTCAGCGATTCCGTGCCGAGGTTGTCGAAGAGGCCGCCGTCGCCGACGTGGGTATAGGATGAGGATCCCGCCGTTTGATAGGTCACGGGTCCGACCACCGGTGGAAATGAGGCGGAGGTGGCGACGGCGAGCGACACCGGCAGCGCGCGGTGATCGGCGCCGATGTCTTCCATCGTCAGCGGCAGGAACTGATTCTTGGCCCGCTCTACGCTCCGGTCAAAGCTGGCCTTGCCTTCCGGGGTGAATTGGAGCCCCTTGGCGATCAGCTTGGCGCGCAACTCCGCGGTGAAATCGTAGGCGAAGTCGGTCGGCGCAAGGGTGGTCAGCACCAGCCGCCGGCCGGAGTTATAGACGGTGCCGTTGAACATGACTTGTGGGGCATCTCCGTGCTGGGCGCGCACGTACAAGTCGGAGAAGTTCACGTCGTGAAAAAAGTAGGAGTCCCAGACGTCAGCGAACGAATAGGCGAATTTGGTCGGATTGGCCACCCGGAAGTTCAGCACTTGCCGCCCCAGTGCCCGCATCTGAAAGTTCTTCTGCATGTCGTCTTTGAAGCGGGCGAAAAACTGCTGATAGACGGGAGACAGTTGCGGGCCGGCAAGTACCGGTTCGGACCTGGCCGGTTTCTTCACGGCGTAGTAGGCCGTGGCCAGACTCCCGCCCGAAACGCTTGACATGTGGGTGACCGCTTCGAGAAGGCTGCGTTCCTGTCCGGCCTCTATGAAGCGGACATTTGCGAGGGCTTCCAGCGCGCCGGCGGCAAAGGTCGCGGCGCGACTGCCGCCGCCGGAGACGGCCAATCCGACGAGGGTCGGGCGATCCGGAAGCAGGGCGAAGACCGGCGTGTGGGGGTCTTCATGGGCCGGCAGGGTATGCACTTTGGCAAAGCATCCGGGGAACGCAAGGAGACATCCCAGGCTCAGGATCAGGGTGCGCACAGGTATCATGAGGTCCTCGTCAGTTCGTGGTCTGTGTCGATCGTATGCGATTAGGGATGCTGTGTGACCTGAAAATAGCAGAAGCCTTCGTGCTCGACGAGTTTCTTTGCAAAAACGCCCGCCGCGGTTTCCAGCGTGGCGGCGACGGTTTCGTTGTTCGTGCCGAACAGACTTCCCCCGCGCACCGCTTTACCGACCAGCGAGGTGACGACGGCTTCGGTTCTGAGGGCGTTGCGCGTGACTGTGGCCAATTCGTCCGGTGAGACCGGCGAACGGGAGGCATCGAATGCCGGATAGGGAGCGGCCTGCGTCGAGGCGCGCAGGGCGGTCGCTTGTTGCACGGCCGGAACACGGAAGGCGGCGTCAAAAAAAGCCTCGAGAAACAGGCGCGTGAGGTCGGCGCTGATCCGCCGGGAGTCGACGGAAGCGGCGGAGAACTCAATGGTATGGGTTGCGTTGATCTGCGCGGCGGCGGAGAGGCCGGGAAACCGGATGGTGTTTCCGCTCCGGTCCACAAATCCGCGCGAAGCGACCTGAACGACGCCGCGTACGGTTCCGGAGGCAGCGTCGGGGGCCACGGCAAACTTCAGGTCGCCGAAGTAGGCCTGGTTGTAGGCGATGAGTAACCGCGAGAAGAGCGATGTGTCCTGCGCGAACGAATCCTCATCGAAATCGAGATGCGCGTGGAGATGGCGGATCGCGTCACTGATCCGGCGGAGCTTGTCCAGATCCAGGCGGCGGTGCGCGGGATCGGCAAACTCGTCCACCATGTCGGACAGGATGAGCAGGGATGCCGCGTTGTTTTCGGCTCGGCTGTGAATCCGTTCAAGCAGCATGTGTACCGGCGCCCGCAGTCTGCCTCCGGTCGTGATGGGCGACAGGGTCGTTCGTGGGGCAGGGGCATCTGTTGCCAAGCTGAGCGGCAGGCTGCTGCCGTCATGCGCTTGTCGGGTACAAGCCCTGAACCGGTCAATTTTTGCCGAGTCGCCCGCCAGCTTTTCTTCGAACGAAGAGCGATGGACGTCGAGGCTTTCCCGCAGATCGATCAGCGAGGACGTGCAGGCGGTCAGAAGCGGAAGGGTCAGGAGTGCCATGAAGCCGGGACGAACCATGCTGATCTCCTATCGCAGCGTGTGAGATGAGGATCCGGCGCCATCTGCGGCGCCGGGGCGTTGAGTTGAAATATTCGCAAGGGTCATACCCTGACAGGCCCTGGTAAAACTGTCTGAAAGTCAGGTTCTTGTCGGAGCGGCTTCCGCGCAGATGCAGCGGGGTGCGCGCCTATGGGCCGGAAGTGATACGGCCCTGTATGGTTTTCGATACCGGATCAGTGCTTTTTGTCTTTCTGCATGATCTTATCCGTCCAGGCCAGAAGAATGGCCGAGCCGAGGAAGGTGATGTGGATGAAGATCTTCCACTTGATGTCTTCGTAGTTTTCGTTGTGGATGTTCACGAACGATTTCAGAAGATGGATGCTGGAGATGCCGATCAGCGACGCCGCCAGCTTGATTTTGATCGTCCCGGGGTCGATGTGCGTCAGCCAGTCGGGCCGGTCCGGATGCTCTTCCAAATCCAATTTGCTGACGAAGGTCGCATACCCGCCGATGATGACCATGGTCAATAGATTGGCGACCATCGTGACATCGATTAATCCGAGGACTCCCAGCATGAAAATGGTTTCTTCCTGCTGGTTGATGTGCCGGACCATTTCCCAGAGTTCCACCAGGAATTTGTAGGCGTAGAGCAGTTCCGCGACGATGAGCCCGCCATACAGGGGGGCTTGGATCCACCGGCTGGCGAACACAACATTTTCAAACACATGTTCGATCTTGGCCGCCACGGTGTGTTTCACCGCTGCCGGCGCATGGGACGAATGCTCGCTGGACATCAGGCCTCCTCAACCATTCAACTCAACGGCCCTGTGCGGGCCAGGTATGCGGGGTATCCTAAAGTGCGTCGTAGGACCTGTCAATTCAGATGAGAAATGTGCGGGAGGGTGCGCGGCTTCGCGGGTCAGGCGGCTCGCGAAGCGGCCGGCGATGCCGGGGTGTGGGTTTTCAGTAATGCCGTCGCGCGTTTCCCGGCCAGGCGAATTTGCTCGGCTCCCGTTCGCGCGGGATGGTCGGGTGTGAGTTGGGCGAGCAGGAGATCGGCAAATCCGTTGATGGAGGTCAGCAGATTGTTCAGGTCGTGGATCAAGCGACGCGGCGGGGTTTCGATGCCGGTGTGAAGCTCGGCAGCGGGGAGCATGTCGGCACGTCCGTTGACCCTGGCCAGAGCCCGCTGGAGCACGGGCACCTGATCCGCGCCGGCGGAGGGGAGCAGGCAGAGCACTTCGTGAGCGCCCTGTCGCAGCAGGTGCAACAGCGAGGACTCGTCCGGCTTCATTGCCACGCCGATGATGGCGGTCGCGGGAGAGACGGCGTGGAGTGTGCGCAGCTCATGCTGCGCCGCCGTTTCATCCGCGAAGACCAGATCGACGCGGTGGGACCGGAGATGAACCAGCGCATCGGGAACGGTTTGGACGGATGAGACATCCAGTGGTTCAACCAGGTGTGCGCGCACCCAGGCTTCGAGAGTCCCGGCGAGAAGCGGGTGCAACCCGATAAGCACAACGGATGTTGAGGTGTGGCGTATCATCGCTGTCTAAGCCGCCGCCAGGCCGTCGGATCGATCCAACCACCGGCTCAATACCGTGCTCAGGTCCTGGCTTTTGACCGGTTTGCTGACAAAATCATCCATGCCCGCCGACAAGCAGTGCTCACGGTCGCCGTGCATCGCGTTGGCGGTCATGGCAATGATAGGCAGGTGATCGCCCGGCTGCTCGTGCGTGCGAATCATTCGTGTCGTCTCAAACCCGTCCATTTCCGGCATCTGACAATCCATGAACACCAGATTGTAGCGATGGCGGGCCAGCGCGGTCAGGGCCTCCTGGCCGTTGCCGGCCACATCCACGCGATGGCCGAGTTTCTCCAGCATTTTCACCGCGACCTTCTGATTCACGGGATTGTCGTCCACCACCAGCAGGCGGATATGCGCATGAACCTCCGCCACTTGATGGCGGGTGACGAGCGCGGGACCGGTCGACAGGGTCTGCCCCCCGGCATGCGCGGTCTCGGACTGTCCCATCACGAGGCGCAGACAGTCGTAGAGGTATTTCTTCCGCACGGGTTTGGTGAGATAGCCAGAGAATCCGGCCGCCTGGGCCATTTTGGCATCGCCGCGACGGCCCAACGAGGTCAACAAGACGAGTTTTGTATGATCGAGGCCCGCCTCTTCCCTGATCGCCCGGCCGAGTTGCATGCCGTCCATGCCGGGCATGTGCATGTCGAGAATGGCCAGGTCGAACGGCTTTCCCTCGGCTGCGGCCCGGCGGATCATGGCCATCGCCGAGGGACCATCCTCCGCGCTCTCGTACTGCATCCGCCAATCGCAGGCGTGGTATTGCAGCAGGCTGCGATTGGTGGCGTTGTCGTCCACGAGGCAAATGCGCAGCCCGCTGAGATTGTCGATGAGCGCCGGTGCTGGGACCGGTGCGGCCGCGGGAAGCTGCTTGTGAAGCTGGATGGTGAACCAGACACAGGTGCCTGTTCCGGGATAGGACTGCAGGCCGATCTGGCCGCCCATGAGTTCCGTCAGCCGCTTACAGATGGCGAGTCCGAGGCCGGTTCCGCCGTGCTTGCGGGCGGTCGAACTATCGGCCTGGGTAAAGGCCTGAAACAGTTTGGCCTTCGCCTCTTCGGTCAGGCCTACGCCGGTGTCGACGATCTCGAACCGCAGCAGCACCGAGGAATCCGTTTCCTCCGCCTTGAGCACCTGCACCAGTACTTCTCCGCTGTCGGTGAATTTGATGGCGTTGCCGATGAGATTCGTGAGGATCTGCCGGATGCGCCCCGGATCGCCGGTCACGGCGTTGGGGGCCTGTGCGTCGATGAGTCCAACCAGTTCAAGATGTTTGGCTTGTGCGACGGGGGCGAGGAGGTCCAGCGTATCCTCGACTGTGACGCGCAAATCGAACGGGAGGGATTCAATGTTGAGTTTTCCGGCTTCGATCTTGGAAAAGTCCAGGATATCGTTGATGATCCGCATGAGCGATTCGCCCGAATGCTTGATCGTGTGCACGAATTCCTGCTGCTCCGGTGTCAGCGCGGTGTCGACGAGGAGGTCGGTCATGCCGAGCACACCGTTCATCGGCGTGCGGATTTCGTGGCTCATCGTGGCGAGAAACTCGGCTTTCGCGCGGGCCCCGGCCTCGGCGGCGTCTTTCGCATCGATCAGGTCCTGTTCCATCTGCTTGCGGTGTGAAATATCTCGGCAGGTGCAGAGGATGGTATGACGCCCCGTGCCGGGTTCTTCCAGGAGAGACAGGGCCAGATCGACGTGGAAAGCTGCGCCGGATTTTTTTCGTCCGACGACCTCGCCCTGCCACTGTCCTGCCGAATACAGCATCGGGAAGTACATCTGTTCGATCATAGCCGCCCATTCAGCAGGGTAGAGCCCTTTCCAGCTGGTGCCGAGCAGCTTGTCGACAGGATAGTCGTAGATCGATGCGTGGGCCGGATTCATATAGGTGAACTGGCCGGTGTCGTCGAGCAATGCCATCCCGTCCTGCGCGTGGTTGATGGCTTGTTGCAGACGGAACCGTGTGGCTTCCGTCAGCTTGGTCGCCGTAATATCGGTGGCGAACTTGACGATTTTATAAGGGACGCCGGTGGTATCGAAGATCGGATTGTAAGACGATTGAATCCACACCGTGTTGCCGCTTTTGTTGATGCGTTGATAGACGCCCGCATCGAACTCCCCCCGCTTCAGTTTGGCCCAAAGCTCCTGATACGCCGAGGTGGCGGCGTAGGCCGGATCGCAGAAGATCCGGTGGTGTTGGCCCTGGATTTCCGGGAGGCTGTAGCCCATGAGCGCAAGGAAGTTTTTGTTGGCGGTGAGGATGGTGCCGTCCAGGGCGAATTCAATGGTGGCTTGCGCTTTATTGATCGCCGCGAGCATGTTTTGCAGCTCCGCACGGTTCTGGTGTTCCATGGTGAGATCATGGAGGATGCCGGTAAAGAGCCGCCGGGATCCGAGCCGGATTTCGCTGAGGCTGAGCCGTAAGGGAAAGACGGAGCCATCACGTCGGCACCCAGGTACATCACGGCCGATGCCGATGATCTTCGACCGGCCGGTCTGCCGGTAGTCGGACAGATAGTTGTCATGCTCGGAGTGATAGGGCTCCGGCATCAGCATCTTCACGTTCCGGCCGATCGTCTCGGCGGCGGCATAACCGAACAGCCGTTCAGCGGCAGGATTGAAGGATTCGATCAGCCCCTGCTCGTCGATGGTGATGATGCCGTCCACCGCATGGTCCACGATGGCGTGCAGGCGCCGGGTTTGTTCCTCCCGCTCCGTTTCGGCTTGTTTGAACGCGGAAATTTCAATGGCGATTCCCATGTAGCCGACGGGGGCGCTGTCTTTGTCGTGCAACGCGGTCACCGACAGTAGCACCGGAATGCGGCGCCCGTCTTTTCGGATATAGGTCCATTCGTGAAGATTGGGAAGGTTCTGGGGGGCTTTGCCGACGAAGACGTCGAACACCGGTTGGGTTGTGGAGGCCGGGTCCATCCCGAACTCCTTGGCGCGCGCGGCGATTTCATTCTGGTCATGAAAGACCAGGGGCGTCAGTTTCCCAACCATCTCATCGCTCGAATAGCCGAGCAGCTGTTCGGCGGCACAATTAAAGACGGTAATGAGTCCTGACGGGTCGGTGGCGATCACGGCATACCCGGCATGGGTCAGGAGGGCTGCTTGAACGGATGTTGCCTGACGCAACGCCGCTTCCGTGCGTTTGCGTTCGGTAATATCCTCCGTAAACATGATAATGCCGCCGATGTCCCCGGCGGCATCCAGCCAGGGGCGGACTTCCCAGCGGAGCCAGTTTTCCGAGCCGTCCGCTCGCACGAAGCGCTGCTCTTCCCGCTTCTCTATGGCTCCGGCCAGACAGCGCTGATGGATTGCCTTCCATTCCTCCATGGCTCTGATTTCAGGGAACACGTCGTAATGATGCTTCCCGAGAATGGTCTGTTCGCCGAGCCGGTAATCCTCCATCCACCGGCGGCTGACTGCCACGTATCGAAGGTCCCGGTCCAGCATGGCGACCGGCGCCGGGGTGTGCTCGATAAAGGACGCCGTCTGATGGCGGCTGTGGGCCATAATTTCTTCCGACCGCTTGCGCTCGGTGATATCGGTGTGGCTGCCGACGACACGAAGCGGGGACCCGTCCGCCGTCCGGGAGACGACTTTGCCACGGTCGAGGATCCACTTGTATGAGTGATCTTTGCACCGGACCCGGTGTTCGTTCGCATAGGCCGGTGTTTCTCCGCGGAGATGTCGCTGGAGATCGGCCATCACGTGAGGCATATCATCCGGATGGACCCGGGACGACCATTCGTCAAGAGTATTTCCAACCTCGTGCTCGTCGTATCCCAGCATCTCCTTCCAGCGATTCGAAAAGAACACGGTGTTGGTCCGGGCATTCCAATCCCAGACGCCGTCCCCATTGCCTTCGAGCGCGTACGTCCAGCGCTCTTCTGTTTCCCGCAGCCGTTGTTCCGTCTCGTGGCGATCTGTGATGTCCTGCACGAGCGCGACGAAATGGTCGATGGACCCATCGGACCGTCGGATGGCGCTGGCAGAGATCGTGGCATAGATGATCCGGTTATCCTTGCGGATAAACCGTTTGTCCAGGGTGTACCCGTTAATCTCCCCGGCGAGCACTCGATTGAATTGCGCGACATCAGGAGCCAGATCGTCGGGGTGTGTCAGGTCGGTCCATGTTTTGGCGGTGAGCTCGTCCTGCGAATAGCCGAACATCTCACAGAGCCGGTCGTTCACTTGGATCCAGCCCTTTTCAAGTGATGTCACGGCCATGCCGATCAAGCCGAGCTCGAAGTAGCGGCGGTAGCGTTCTTCACTCTGCCGCAAGACTTCTTCGAACTGGTTGCGCTCGGTGATGTCCCGGGAGATTCCGAACATGCCCGCGGCCGCTCCCGATTGGTCGAAGAGGGGGCCTTTCGTCGACAAGAACGTCCGGCGGACTCCATCAGGAGTCGTCACATGGTCTTCGTAGGTGAGCGTCTTCCCGCCGGTTATCACGCCGCGATCGCCGTCCATCACTGACTGGGCATCGTCGGGAGGGAAGATGAATGTGTCGTCGTGGCCGAGCACGTCAGCGGGTGATTTGCCGACGAACCCTCCGGCTGCCTGATTGAAGAGGAGATATCGTCCCCGCAGGTCCTTGATGAAGACAGCGTCGGAGGTGCCGTCAACGATCGCTTGCAACTGTTCGCGCTGTTCATGCAGCGCCGCCTCCGTCCGTTTCCGTTCGGTGATGTCCTCCGTCGTGCCGACGTGGCCGGTAATCCGGCCGGCGTCGCTTTTGAGCGGGCGCGACCGGGCGTGGACCCAGCGGATGGTGCCGTCGGGGCGCTGCATCCGGAACTCCAGCGAAAAATCGCCTCCGGCTGTCGCTGTTCGATTCCAGGTTGAAAAGACGCGGGAGCGGTCTTCCTCAAGAATGGCGCGGCTCCAGCCGTCTCCCAAGGTTTCCGCGAGCGTGAGGCCGGCGATGGCATGCCAGGCGGTATTGGTATAGAGGCAGGCGCCGTCCGCATCGGTTTCAAAGATGCCGATGGGGGAGGTGGCGGCGAGTGTTTCAAAGCGCAGGCTTTGCTTCCGCAATTTCTGCCCCTGCCGGACCGCCTCTGCCAGATTGTCTTCGAGACGGCGGGATTGGACCTCCACCGCTTGCTCCTGCACGGCCAGGATCGCTTCGAGCGTGGCCACGCGGTCTTGCAAGGCAGTGAGGGGGATGGGCTGCTGTGTGGTTCCGGCGGCGGAGGCGCCCGTGACCGCCGGGAGAATCAGTTGGGGGGATTCGAACGGGGCGAGGGCCAGCTTGGCGGAAAGGGCGATGGTCTTAAACAGGTCGGCTGTTTCTTTGGAAACGGCAATTTTTGAAAATAGGATCAAGGCAAACATGTCGCCGGTCGGCAGGAGTCCCCCGCAGCCGAAGACCGATTGCACTCCGAACGGCACGACGAAATCCTGTTGCCCCGGCACGAAGGGACTGTCGACGGCCTGGGGCACATGGAAGGCATTGAAGGTGGTGGCGTGCTGGTCCAGCAGCAGCGAAACGGACGTATTTTGAAGATACGGCACGTCGATGTGGAACTGGGCGAAAAGTTGGGCGAACATCGGGAGCTGTTCCAGCGTCTCGGGTCCGGCGAGCGGGATGACGCGAAACCGGCTGGAGAGGGCGGGGTTGTTCCAGCCCGGGACGGCGCCGGTGCTGCCGAGCAGTGTCAGGCATTTCATATCCGGTGAGGCCGGAGGACCTCCCAGTTGTACATCGACCAGCGCCTGCAGTTCAGGGGTAAGTCGGTTGTAGGGATGGGTTTTGAATGCGCGGACGAGGACACAGGCCGGATCTTCGTACGGTCCGGTTGTGAGATTGGTGTAAAGAAAACGTGTGATCCGGTCGGCGACGCTTTCTATCGACGGTGCACCTTCACCGAGTTGCCGGATGGTCGTGCTGCAGAGGGCCATGTCCTGCAGACGGAATGCGGATAAATCGAACATCTGCTCCTCGCGTGACACCGTGCCGCAGGCATGCGGGCATCCATCTCCTTGTCGGATGTTGGAGGAGCGAACTTGATGTAATAGTGCGCAGGATAGAGCGGCGAAGGGCTGAGCCGGGCGGGCGCGGGCTCCGTCGGAGTGCGACCTGCCTCTATCGGCTTGCGGCGGCGAATCTTGAGACCGGTGAAGGGGGAGCGGGTGCGCGGCGACGCGGTGGGAGGTGCAGTCAGGAGGGCTTTGGGGCAAGCGGCGGCACGGATCCTTTGAAACTTCCGGCATACATCGCGGCGACTTGAGAGCGCCGTCCGATTTGGAGCTTGGAATACATGTTGGCGAGATAGTTCTTGACGGTTTTCTCGCTCAGCTCCAGGCGTTGCGCGATTTCTTTGTTGGTCAACCCTTCGGCGACGAGCGGGAGAATGCGCTGTTCCTGGGGAGACAGCAGCGATCGTTTGGAGGGGCTGGAGCCGGCCGACAAACTTTTCAGCCAGGACAGGGTATGTGTGGTGAGGCGGGGATCCATCAAGGGCTGGCCGGAGGCGACGGTTTTGATGGCGCGGACGAGCGCGGCGGAGGCAATGTCCTTCAAGAGATAGCCTTGCGCTCCGGAAAGAATCGCTTCGAGCACCGTGTGTTCGTCGGCGAAACTGGTCAAAAACAAGATCCGTGTCTCCGGTCGGGTCGAGAGGATGTCGCGGGCGGCATCGATGCCGCTTCCGTCGGGAAGCCGGATGTCGAGCAAGACCACATCCGGCTTGGCGCGCCGGCTTTGGGAGACGGCGTCCGCTTTGCTTTTGGCCTGGCCGACGACCTTCATGCCGGGAGTCAGATTGAGGACGGCGCTGAGCCCGATCCGGACGACTTCGTGGTCGTCGACAATCAGCAGGCGAAGGGGCGAAGACTTTGCTTTAGCGGACATGCGGACCTCCTGTGGGGACTTCGATGGTGATACAGGTTCCTTGGCCGGGAGCGCTGTCGAGGGTGAACTGCGCGCGGATGGTTCTGGCGCGTGCCGCCATATTGGCCAATCCGTGGCCGCGGCGGCGCTTGCGTGCCGTGTCGAAGCCGGTGCCGTCATCGGCGATGCGCAAACTGACATGCGTGTCGGTCGCGGTCAGGGTGACCGACCGGTGTTCGGCGGCGGCGTGCCGCACGCTGTTGCTCAACGCTTCGCGCGTGATGTTGAGCAGCTGCTCGCCGACGGCAGGAGTGATGGCGGCGATGGCCCGCGGATCGATGTTCAGCGCCGGCGCGGCATGGTGATCGGACGAAAACGAGGCGACGAGTTGTTTAAAGGCCACGCTGAAATCCAGTGAGGGGGCCGCGCGACGGGTGAGGCCGACGATGAACTGCCGGACTTCCAGCACCAGGTGGTTCAACTGCCGGATGGCCTGCGTGACGTGCTGTTTCGATTTGCGCGGGGCTTTCCCCGCCAGCAGTTTGCCGGCTTCCAACTGCATGCCGACGGCATACAACGACTGCAGAATGTTATCGTGCAGGTCCTGGCTGATCCGTTCCCGGTCCGCCAGAGCCTGTTTGCGGTCGGTAATGTCCTCCACGACGGCCAGCAGCAGCGGTGCGTCGTGCCCGTGCACGGCCAGGCGGCTTGCACGGATGGAGACCCAGATGATTTCGCCGTCTTTCCGGACGTAGCGCTTTTCGTACGTATACTCCTGCCGTTTGCCCGAGAAGAATTCGTCGGTCAGCTCAAGATTTGTGGGCAAGTCGTCGGGATGGGTGTAGAGCGCGTAGGTATTATTGATCACTTCCTGTTCGGAATAGCCGGTAAGCGCGCAAAAGGCTTTGTTGGCGCTGAGGATGTGCTTCTCGGCATCGACGACCACCAGTCCGACCGGGGCGTCGGCGACGAACCGCTGCCAGCGTTCTTCGCTTTCCCGTAGCGCGGCTTCCGCCGCTTTCTTTTCCGTCACATCGGTGCCCACGGTGAGGATACATTGTGTTCCGTTGAGTTCGATCAGTTCACTGGAGATCAGGCAGTGCCGCAGCCGGTGATCCTTGGTTTGGAAGGTAAATTCCACGCCCCGGAGGGTGCCCTTTTCCAGAAGTTTCGTGACGAACCTCGTCCGGTCTTCCGGCTTCGGCCAGAGCTCGATGGCGATGGTGGTGTGCCCGACCGCTTCGTGGCGCTGGAATCCGAAGATCTGCAATGCCGTGTCGTTGACCTCGATGCACCGCCCCGTGGCCAATTCGGTGATCACGACGGGGTGGGGGCTCGACCGGAATGCAATTTGAAAGCGCTCTTCGCTGAGGCGGAGGGCCTGTTCGGAAGTACGCCGCTCCATTTCGCCGCTTACCCAGCGGGCCATCAATGAGAGAAAGTCTTTTTCCGCCTGGGTGAAGGGCGCTGGATGGGCAGCCTGATCGAGAAAGCAGATGGTGCCGAACGCCCGGTGTTCTCCGACGAGCCTGGCGCCCAGATACGATTCCAATCCGAGTGTCTGATAGCCGGGGTGTGCGCGCCATTCTGATCGGCCGGCATGGTCGATGGCCACCGGCTGTATTTCCGTCAGTGTGGTGCCGCAGTACGATTGGCACAAGGGCAGATGCATGCCGGGCGCGAACCGGTTTCCGGGATCCCAGACATGGGTGACGACGAGTTGATCGCCCTCCGCCTTCGTCATCAGGCCGATCGGAAGGCGGAACAGCCGGCAGCCCAATGACAGGACTGAGTGGATCCGCTCATCGAACGTGAGTCCCGACGCGGAGGTGGCTTCCTGCATCGCCCGAATCGCCTGTTCGCTGTCACGGAGCGCCAGCTCGGCTCGTTTGCGGTCCGTGATATCGCGAGTGATGGCCAGCTGTACCATTGTGCCGTCGGAGGGATTGAGCAACGGCACGGCATGGGTCTCCATCCAGCGCCGGGTTCCCCGCAAACCGACGGCCTCAAACTCAAGAGATTCGTTCTGCCCCCGGCAGACCCGTTCATTCATGGCCCGGAAGGCCTCGCGATGGGATTCGGCCACGATCGGATAGACGCATTGGCCGAGTACGTCGTGAAGGTTGTCGGCCTCGATCATGGCCAGTCCGGCTGCATTGATCTGGAGCAGGATCCCGTCCGCGTCGACCAGCTTGACGCATTCCGGGGACGTTTCGATGATGCTTTTCAGGTGTTGTTCGCTCAGGCGCAACGCTTCCGCCGAGCGCTTCTGCGCCGTGGTTTCACGGACTACGCAGGCCGCCGTCGCGGGTGTGTCGGCGCTGGCGGGAATCCGGCTGAGGACGGCGGAGAAGTGCCGCATGTGCCCGCGGATCGTCAGCGCGTATTCGATGGTGTGCGGCTGTCCTGAGCGGAGGACGCGTGCGAGCACGTCGCTATGGCGTGCACCTTCCTCTTCCCCGTGAATGTCTCTCAAGGATTTCCCGAGGAGCTCCTGCTTCGGCAGCAGCAGCGTGTCTTCGTTTCTCGTCCACACATTCAGGTACCTGCCCTGTTCGTCGAGTTCGAACGCCAGGTCGTCTAGGGCGTTCAGAAAGGATCTCAGCCGCTCCTCGCTGTGCAGGCGGGCCGCTTCCGCCTGGCGGAGTTCGGACTGATCGACATAGAGGCCGACGGCCGTCGTCAGTTGTCCGGCGGAGTCCTCCACGAACACCGGCCACAGCAGCAGGTCGAGCAATTTCCCGTCTTTTCGCTGCCGGCGGAGCGGGATCGGACCGCGGAGAGGGGTGCGTGAGCGTTCATTCCAGATCGCGTCGGCTTCCGCTTCGTGGCCGGCCGGCACATAGGGCAGTTCCTTGGCCAAGACCTCGCTTTCGGTCCAGCCGAACAGTTTCGTCGCGGCCTGGTTCCAGCTTGTGACTCGTGCCTTGGCGTCGAGACTGACGATCGGCAGGGGAGACTCCCGGACCAGAGTATGGAGAAACTGTGTCGTGGCCTGGAGTTGTCGCTCTCTATCTCTGATGCGGTCTTGCGCGTCCCGCTGCTCCGTAATGTCTTCGCACACGATGAGAATGATCGGGCTTCGGTCCGGTCCGATGATGGCCCGCGCTCGTTCTTTGACCCAGAGAAGCGTCCCGGTCTTCCGCACTTTTTGGACTTCCCAATCGAACGTCCGTCCCGGGTCGTGCGAGCAGAGGGTGAGTTGGTTGAGCACGGTGTGATGGTCGGCCGGCTGGAATACCTGCAACACCGACCGGCCGACCAACTCGTCACCGCCGTATCCGAGCTCCTCTGCGCCGAACCGGTTGACGGAGAGGATGGTGCCATCCGGGGTCAGCGTGAAGTACATGGTCGGATTGTCTTCATAGAGCGCGCGAAACCGCTCTTCGCTCTGTCGAAGGGTTTCCTCGGCCCGGAGACGCTCCAGCTCGGCGGCAGCCCGTTCGGCAAAGGCGTTGATAATAGCGGTGCCCTGGTCGTGATCGAAGCAGAACGGACGTACATCCATGACGCACAGATGGCCGGTCGGCCGGCCGGCGACGTTGAGCAGCGGCGCGCCCATATAGCTTTCGATGTTGAGCGAGATGAGGTACTCGTCTCGCGGATACGTCTGCTGGACATGACCGGAGAGGAATACCAGACCGTCTTGAAAGACCTTTTCACACGGGGAATCCTGCAGCGCGTACTCAAGAGGGGCGGCCGCTTCATCCCTGCACCATCCGGCCACGGTTCGAACCCGGCCTGGTCTTTCAGGGACGAATTCCGTGACGAATACATACGGGACCTGCAAGCTGGCGGACAGTTGCCGGGCCAGTTGCAGGAGGCACTCTTGTCCTGTGGCGGTAGTCGTGCCGAAAGCCAGCGCTTTGAGCGCGTCGTCCATCCGTTTTCGATCGGTCGACTCCCGCTCCAGTTCTTTGACGCGCGCACGGAGAAAGGTCAGCTCGTCTTCGGGGGAGAGGGCGATGCGGTCGTCTGAGGTTGCAGATGCTGCATCAAACGGCCCGTTCATGATGGTCTTTTCATAGAGTGGCGCAGTCTGTGTTCGTGTTGCTCGCGCGCCTCCCGGTACGTGTCCGCACCGCCGGGAACGCTCCGGAGCCGTGTCCGGAGTCAAGCATAGGGCCGGACGTGCCCGAATTTCTAGAGGGTGGCGCGGACGATACAGAGGAATGCGCAGCTATCAGGGGCGCGGGTCGGCCGGCTGGGTATGACCGGTCCGGATAAACCAGCTGACGGCTTCCGTGCGGCGGCGCACTTGTAGTTTGTCGAAAATATTGGCGAGGTAATTCTTGATGGTCTTATCGCTGAGTCGCAGGCTTGCGGCGATCTCTTTGTTGGTTTTGCCTTCGGCGAGCAAGGGCAGGATGGCACGCTCCTGGGGAGAGAGGCGTGTGAGGCGATCGGGAGCAGCTCCCGGGGCGGATTGAGTTCGATGGCGGATCCAATGCAAGGTCTGTTGCGCAACGCGCGGGTCTAGGTAGCCTTGTCCGCTTGCGACGGTGCGGATGGCATGAATCAAGTCCCGGGTGCGGACGTCCTTCAGGGCATAGCCGTGGGCGCCACCTTGAACGGCATCGACCACCATGGCGTCATCCGAAAAGCTGGTCAACATCAGGATGCGGGTGGACGGCATCGCCGCGAGAATCTGGCGGCAGGCGGCGATCCCCGAGCCGTCCGGGAGTTTGACGTCGAGCAGAACCACCTGGGGCTTGAGTCGTGCCGTCCCGGTCACGGCATCCGCCGCCGAAGCGGCTTCTCCGACGATATGAAAATCCGGTTCAAGCTCCAGGAGCGTCCGGAGGCCCTGCCTGACCACTTCGTGATCGTCGACGATGAAGAGTGTAATGCGCGAGTGTTTCATACAGGTGTTAAAATCGGTTCCAGTAAAAATTCCGCCGTAATCCTCGTCCCATGGCCGGGCTTCGATTGCAGCAACAGGCGGCCGCCGAGCTTCTTGGCCCGGGTTTCCATATTCATCAAGCCGTATCCCTTCGGGCTCGATCCGGTCACGGTGAATCCTTTTCCGTTGTCCCGGACGCTCACGCGGATTCGGTTGTGGTGCGCCCGGACGGTCACGTCGATGTGCGTGGCCTGCGCATGGCGGATGCAATTGCTCAAGGCTTCCCGGACGATATTCAGAATTTCCTGCTCTTCTTCGCGCGTCAGGACATCGAGTGCCGAGGGTTGTAATCCTAAGGCAACCGTGACGCCGCCGATTTGCTCGTAACTGCCGGCCAGTTTTCTGAGCTCTTCATTCAGATTGACGTCCTGAACCGACCCGTCGGTGAGTCCTTTGATCATGCCGCGCACCTCGTGGATCAGGTGATTGAGCTGATCCACGACATTGGTATAGGCGCGGTCGGCTCCCGGCCGCGGTGATGACGAGGCGCGGTGGGACGTCTCGAGGTTGAGACCGATGGCATACAGCGATTGTAAGACGGAGTCGTGGAGATCCCGGCTGATGCGCGTCCGGTCCTCCAAGAGACTGCTCAAGCGCGCTTCCGTCGCCTTAAGGGCTACGGTCAGCTGGCCGCCGGCCGGAGCGGCCGGCTTCGAAAAGAAGTCAGGCTCCCGGTATTGAGTCGCGCCTGCACCGTGTCCTGCTTGATGACGACGGTTTGGCGGCGGGGACTGCCGGAACCCATCGATGATGTGGAGTTTTTTCCCTTCATTCACTGCGTCAGACCTCCTCTCCTTAACAATCCGGCACAGGGGATCGGATCCCTGCGTGATGTCTATCCCGACTAGGTGGAGAGTAGTACGCGAGTACAAGGTTATTCGTCACCTGGCGGATCCGCCAGGTGACGAAATCTGTGGATTCTGAGAATCCATCGCTCGGGATGCGGGTCGTGCAGATCCGGTCAGGACAGTTTCCATACCAACAGGGAGGTATGTGATGAGCGATGTGCGGGAGATTGCGTTTCGAGAGGATGAGTTTTTAGTGAAGACATTACGCGGAGAGGAGCTCAGGAAATCCTATCAGCTGAGGCACAAAGTGTTTGCGGAGTCGCTGAAATGGGTGCCCGCTTCCGCCGACGGCGAAGAAGTCGATATGTATGATTTGTGGGGATCGACAGTCGGCCTGTTGCATCAGGACGGGACTCTGCTGGGGATGGCCCGGCTGATTCCGTCATCCGGCCGGTTCATGCTGGAGAATGAATTCGGGGCGCTGCTTCCCCGCAATTACTGCATCAGAAAGGAACGGGATACTGCCGAAATTACCAGGCTTGCCGTGAATCCCGCGATTCGTGATCCCAAACTGTCGACGCGGATTATGTTGGCTGTCTTGAAGGGGATCTATCAATGGGCGGTTGAAAACGAGGTGCGGTATTACTATCTGGAAGTGGAACAGCGGTTTCTACGGGCGCTCCGGATGTTCGGATTTCCGTGCGAGCCGGTCGGGCCGGCCGTCCAGTTGCCTCCGGCTGGAGCGACGGCCGTCGCCGCGTTCTATGATATGTGGCGTTTTGACGAACGGAACGCGGAGAAACGTCCGGATTTTCTGCAGTGGATTTCTACCATTGAGACCACAGACGGCACGGTGGTGTCCGGCAGAAACTCCGCGCTGATCATGACGGAGAGATTGGATGCAGCCGGAATTGCCGGCTCGGTCACGGTGTAGCGAAGGCGCAATTGGAACCGGTCGCGTCACGGCCGACCGGCAGAGCAGAATGCGTCGCTACACGACGTTCGGCAGGCCGTGTTCCATGGCCGTGGCTACGGCTTGAGAGCGGGACGTCACATCGAGTTTGGAGAAGATGCTTTCGACATGGAAGCGGATCGTCCGCTCGGTAATTCCCATGATCTGAGCGATCTCGCTGTTTGTTTTGCCGTTTTTGACCCAATTGAGGATATTCATCTCGCGCAGGGTCAGTTGCTTCACGCAGCGATCCGTCGACTGGGGGTTTTTGGGCGCGGTGCGCAGCAGCGCCAGATGGACATGATACCCGAAATATTCGACGAGGGGCACATAGTGCGCGGCATCGACATTGTCGGAGGAGGCGAATGAACAGAAGGTTGCGACTCTGCAGGCAGGGTCGGCCGATCCTGTGGTAATGCCGTCGCCCAATCCGAACTCTTTTGCCGCGGCCATGAATTGCCGTTGCTTTTCCGACGAGGCTTCTTTGTATGTGGATTGCCAGTGTTGTGTTCCGGGCTTCTGCAAGGCGGTCTGGAAAACAGGGTCGACCTCAAAATACCCTTCCTGCCAGTATAAACGGAGCCACTCTTCCGGATAACTCACATTGATCACATTGGTAAATCCTTCGAAGGAACCCTTCTGGCTGAGGCGGGCAAGGCCACCGATCACGCGGGTAAAAGAGAACAGATTCTGAAAGCGGGCGAGGGCGCCTTTGACGTCTTCCGGGCTCTGTGCTTCGGTTGTATAGTGGAGTGCTTCGATAAAACGCTGGCAGTCTGACTTCGAGAGCTGCTCGAAAAGTTGTTTGGGGAATGGGCGTTTTTGCTGCACGTGAGCCATATTCGCCTCCTGCCTGAAGGATTGGATAGAAAAGCTATCATAGAGATTGATAGTAAAGCGAGATGGATCTATTTGGCTTCTTCGAATAGGTCCATTTGGATCTATATGCATGGTGATGAATAAATGCAAATACTGACCGCGTCTCGTAGGGTCAGGGTTCAGGGCATGTAGGGGTGAAGGGGGATCGCATCGTCTTATGGGAGTCTCGACGCGGTTGTTCGCCGGAAGCCTGCTGATAGGGTCGCTCTCTCTTTTATCGCCTTCGATGGCATCCGCCCAAGCGCTTCGTTTTCAGCCTCAAGGGGCAAGCGCAGCGGGCCAGGGCAATGCCTTTGCCGCCCAGGCCGATGATGCCTCGGCGATTCATTACAACCCCGCGGGTCTGACGCAGGTCGAAGGATTTCAGGCCATGTTCGGAACCGCTCTCTTAGGCGGGTCGATCAAACATAAATCTCCCTCCGGGGCGGATACCCGGGGTGATTTCGGCGGCAGTGCCGTCTTTCCTCCGCCGAGTCATACGTATTTGAGCGCCAATCTGGGAACTCTCGGGTTGACCGGCCTTTCTCGGGTGACGGTGGGACTGGGGCTGACGTCTCCTTTCGGACTGAATACGCGGTATCCCGTCGAGGGGCCCTTCAATACGGCGGCCACGTCCGCGACCCTTCCGCTCCTCGATATTAAGCCGACTGTTGCGTACAAGGTGACGGACAATTTGTCGATCGGCCTCGGCGCCGACATCTATACGTTTGCCGGTTTTCTGGGAGAAGGTCAGGCGGAGCAGCAGCAAGTCGGATCCGGTTTGGGGGGGATTCCCGCCGGGGCCAAGGTGGAATTAAGCGGAAAGGGTACCGGCGTGGGCATGAATGCCAGTCTGCTGTATACCCCGATCAGAAACAGCGACGGGAAGCCGCTGGCCTCGATCGGGATGGTCTATCGCAGTCAGGCCGTGCTCCCTTTGCAGGGAGGTTTGCTCATCAATGGAGCCAAAGTCGCCGATGCGTCGACGAGTCTGGCGCTCCCGCCGATCTACACAGGAGGTGTGGCGCTCTGGCCCGTCCGCACACCG
>CAZEHM010000003.1:0-43001 GCA_964512025.1 uncultured Nitrospira sp.
TGGCTGTAGAGGATGGGAAGAATCTGCGGTTGGGCCGTCAGATCATAGAAAGCGATTTCATCCTGACGGGCGCCGCGTCGCTTCCGCTCGACCTGGTCACCGAGCCGATTCAGATCCGTCGCCGAGAGCGTCGCACGCTGCCAGGCGAAGTAGTCCGCATCGGACGAGAACGATCGCAGGCCCCATTGAGCCAGGTGGGCATGAAGGGAATCGTGTAGAGAATCGATCGGCATACCAGATCAGAGGAAAGCCTGCTCAAAACGTGTTCCAGCAAGGCCGCAAGGAGGGAGAGCCACGAGGCGTACGTCTTTAGGTACGTCGAGTGGGTCGAGCGACTGAGAACGAAGCTGGAGCGCGTTTTCAGCAGGCGATCACGCGCGCTTCAGCATGATGGCGTCTTCATAGGTATCCGGCACCGGATGCGGATGCCGCAATTGCCCGCCACCGAACGCCACATACTTTTCGTTCGTCAGCTGTTCGAGGCCGATCGGCCCCCTGGTCTGCACCTTGGACAGATTGAGGCCGATGTCAGGCCCCATGCCGTACCCGTCGCCCGAGTTGAGCCGCGAGGAGGCGTTCACCATCACCGCCGTGGCATCCACCTCGCGGGAGAAGCGCATCGCGGCGTTGTAATCGGACGTGGCGATCACCGCCGTGAGACACGGGCCATGCCCGGCAATATGCGCCAGGGCTTCGTCGAGATCCGCCACCATCTTGATCGCCAAGATCGGCGCTTGAAACTGCCGGTGCCAGTCTTCCTCGGTGGCCGGCGTGACCGCTTCATGTCCGGTCATCGCCATCTGCCCCATGAGCGCCACGGTCTTGGGACAGCCGATCACCTGAATCTTATATTCCTCGAGCAAGCGGCGAATGAGAGCCGCCAGGAACGGCCGTGCCATGCTCTGCTGCACCAACAGAGTATCGATGGAATTTGTGGACGTCGCATGTTGAATTTTCGAGTTGATGACGACATTCTGCGCGATAGGAATATCTACATCCGCATCGACATAGGCATGGCTGATGCCATAGTCGTAACAGAGGATCGGCATTTTGGCCTGCTCATGCATCGCCTTGCGAAGCCCGGGTCCGCCACGGGGGACAATCGCATCCACGCTCTTTCCGGCGCGCATGATTTCCAGCGCCACTTCTTTCTCGGGCCGGTCGACCAATAACCACGCACCAGCGGGAATTCCTGCGCGCTCCGCCTCTTCACGCATTCTCGTCTCGATCGCCTGATGCGTCCGGCTCCATTCAAACGAGGGACGGAAGACACAGATATTGCCGGACTTGAGGCAGAGAGCCAACGACTCCACCGTGATCAACGGCTTCATTTCAGAAATCACGCCGACCACCCCGAGCGGCACGCGGACCCGCTGGACTTGTAATCCATCCGGCCGCTCCCATCGCCTGGTCACGGCACCGACAGGATCAGGCAAATCAGCGATAAGCCGAAGGCGCTCGGCCATATCCTTCACATCGTCCGGCAACATCCGCACCCGGGTAACCGCTTCTTTTACCCGCTCTCCGCGTAACCCTTCCCCGAGCAGCGTCTTGCCCACCGCATCGACGTCGAGCAGGTTCGCGGCAAAAATCTGTTCCTCATCGGCTTGCAGACGGTCTGCGATGGCACGCAACGCGCGATCCTTCACGGGGCCGGAGATCAGCGCCATCGGACGCTGCACATCACGGCACGATTTCAACAACTTATCGATGTACATCTTAACGGGAACTTCCGGCATGTGACCCCCCGTGAAAAATGAAACGGCGCACGAGCGTGCGACTATAACATGCGATTTTTTAGGGAGTAAAGACGACGGTTTACCGAGGCTCTGCCGGGCCCTGTTGCAGCGTGGCTTCCTGCTGGCCCAGCCTCCAGCCGACCCAGCCCCAGAGCAGCATCAGCGGGACCAGCGCGCCCGCCACGACCCCGGTGGTCGCCCCCAACGCTTTCACACCGGAGACCAGCCAGCCCGTCGAGGCATCGCCGCCGCGGGACACCGCCGTATCGATGAAGTTCTTGGCTTTGTACTTGTCCTCGCGGTTCAAGACGGTAAAGAGCACCTCACGGGCCGGCTTGGCGATGGCGTATTCCCCGACCCGGCGCGCGACCGTAAGCGTCAGGAAGACCGGCAGCAGCGGACTGGAGACGATCGCGGCGAAGCCCGCCGCCGTCACAACCGGAAGCACCAGCAATGCCGCCCCCAATCCGAACCGGAGCACCAGCCGGTTCGTCACCCACACCTGCATCACAAAGGTCAGGACATTCACGATAAAATCCAGCCCCGCGAAAAGACGGGTGCGCGATTCAGGAGAAGGTATCTCGCGCCCCACCAGAGCGGTCTGCTCCATATAGAGCACCGTTGCCGACATCGTGAGCAGGAACAAATAGGCGCAGATCCCCAGGAGATAAGGAGACGCCGCCACCGCGCGAATCCCCGCCCACATGCTGCCACCCAGCGGCACGTCGGCCACCGCTTTCCGATAGGCGGAATGAGCCGCAGCCCACCCGTCCAGCCGGTAAATACAGATGCCGCACAGCATGAGCCACACCGCCGAAACCAACATCAAGACGGGAATGGGGCATAGATAGGTCACACCCGTCGTCAACACCGGCCCCGCGATTGCACCGGCGCTTCCCCCCGCGGCAATCACGCCGAATAACCGGACGCCCTGCGCAGGAGAAAACACGTCGGCCATGAAACTCCAAAACACGGAGACCACGAACAGATTGAAGACCGAGAGCCAGACGAAGAATGCCCGGGCGATCCATTCCGGATGCCACTGCAACGTCATCGCCACAAAAAACAGCAGCAGATGGCCGATGAAAAAGGCATACACCGACAACATCAGCCGGGCACGGGGCAATCGGGCCGACAAAAACCCGAACAGCGGCGTCGCGAGAAGGAGGGTGAGAAACGTCCCGGTCATCATCCAGGGCAGATGCTGCACGCCTCCTTCGATGGCCATCTCATCGCGCACCGGCCTGAGCATGTAGTAGCCACAGAGCAGGCAGAAGAAATACAAAAACGACCAGAGCAGCGGCACCCGCTCCTCGGCTTCGACCTTCACCCATTTCCAGATCGACAACTGTGACACGGTCCCCGCTCCGATTCGTGCCGCAGACAGTGCCCCACCTCTCCACCCTCCCGCAAGAGAAAAAATTTGCTAGAATGCGACCGGCGCGACCACTACTCATACACTCAACAACAGGATGCTCTATGATCGATCTCCGCAGCGACACCGTCACGCAACCCACGGATGCCATGCGCAAAGCGATGGCGCGCGCCGAAGTGGGCGACGATGTCTATGGTGAAGACCCGACCGTCAACCGCTTACAAGATATGGCGGCGGCCCTGCTCGGCAAACGCGCCGCGCTGTTCGTGCCCTCCGGCACCATGGCCAACCAGCTGGCCGTCCGCGCACACACCCAGCCGGGACAGGAAGTGATCGTCGAGAGCAAGGCGCATATCGTGCGCTACGAACAGGGCGCCGCCGGCGCGCTGGCCGGCGTCCAACTCCACTGGGTGATCGGCGACCGCGGCATCATGAGCGCTGAACAGGTCGAAGCGGCGATCCGCCCGAACGATCCGTACAGCATTCCGACGGGACTCATCTGTCTTGAAAATACGCACAACAGCGGCGGAGGCACGATCTATCCGCTCTCCACTATCGAAAAGATTCGCGCAGTCGCGGCCAGGCACGGCATCCCCATGCATCTCGACGGCGCCCGGCTCTTCAATGCCGTGGCCGCCACCACCCTGCCGGCAGCCACCTATGCGCAGCATTTTGAGACCGTGTCCTTCTGCCTGTCCAAAGGCCTCGGCGCGCCGGCCGGATCGCTCCTGGTCTCCAGCGACACCCAGCTCATCGAACGCGCGCGGCGTTTCCGCCGCATGTACGGCGGAGCCATGCGCCAGTCCGGCATCCTCGCGGCCGCCGGCATCTACGCGCTGGAACACCATGTGACCCGGTTGAAAGACGATCACCTCAACGCCAAGAAGCTGGCTCGCGCGCTTCAACAGATCCCCGCTGTGCGCATCGCTCCGCAGCATGTCGAAACCAATATCGTCATCTTCGAGGTGCCGGAACATCCTCTTACGCCCGCCGACATCGTGGCGCAATTGAAACAACAGGGCGTCCTCATTCATGCCATCGGCGGCCGGAGTTTTCGGGCCGTCACCCATCTGAACATTGCGTCGAAACAGATCGACGACGCAGCCGACATATTCAGCCGGGTGCTCGGCTAGACCTTCGTCCGTTGACACCACCTTTCGACGACACATACAATGCCCCATCATTCACACGAGACAGGCGATGCCTCTCCAGATGGTTTCGTTTCAGCACATCAGCCGTATCCTTGAAGTCACCGATGCGCTCGGGCTCAACCGGGAATGGGTCGAAATCCCGCTCTCTCCGGAAAGTCCGGGTGTCGTACGCCGGCTGCAAAACGGGAAGCTGGAAATCGTCGTCGACGCCGAGCAGCCGTTCGACCAATGGCTCAGCGCGCTGCCCCATCACATTCAGCAGATACCCGGCGCATAATGGACAGCCCCTTATCGACACCGCTCCCCACCAGGGAAGAGCTGAACGCCGAGCTTCTTGAAGTCCCGGAACCGCCCGAGCAACCGCCGATTCCTGAACCGCCGGGGTTCGACGACAGCGTCGAAATGGTCCTCAAGCACATCCGCGGCCGCCGGGGAGGCGACCTCGTCGGCATTCTCATGGTCGGCTCCGGTGCACGACGGGCGCTAACCGCGCACAGCGATCTCGATTTCATCGCGCTCGTGAAGGGAGACCGGGAAGGGCATGAGATTCTCAGGGCCGGCGAACGGCTGGTAGATATTCGCTACCTCGGCCACCAGCTCCTTGAACAGGAACTGGCCTACTCCAACCGCCTGCCGTCATTGCTGCGGAAAGCCCGCCTGCTCTTCGACCACGATGGCATCAGCGCCAAACTGATCGAAAAAGCCAATCAGCGATTCCGGCAAGGCCCCGCACCGGCCTCGATGAACGAGCAGATTCGACTGAAAGCCGAATGCCTGCACCTGCTGGGCAAAGCCCAGGACGTGGCTGAAAAGCCGGCGCTGGCCCACTATCTCCTCACGCTGTTTTTTGAAGAGTGCACGCTGGCGTTCTTCCAGATCCGGGGATTCTGGCTGACCGCCCCGGTCGATATCCACCGGTTCATGTCATCCCGCGAACCGGCCCTGGCAGAACTGGCAGCCAGATTTCTCCTGACCGCCAATATCACGGACCGGCTCAACTTCGGACGGCAAATTGCCGATCTACTCTTTAAGGACATTCCGAATCCGGCACGGATCGACTAGCGATCGTCATCCCCGTGCAGCGGTCTCCTCTGTTGTAAGCAACCGGCTCGTTTCTCGACTCAGCCATAGGCGTACGCTGTTCCCAGGAATTCACGAATAGCCGTCACTCACCTCACCGGCCCCTGCGCCAAGGAGTGGTTATGGAACTCGGATTCATCGGGTTAGGAAAAATGGGGATGAACATGGTCACCCGGCTGCGGCGGGACAACCACCGCATCGTCGTCTTCGACCGGTCGGCCGACCTGGTCAAGCAGGCCGAGAGCCACGGCTGCGTCGCAACCGCGTCCCTGCCCGATCTGATCGGCAAACTGGCGGCTCCGCGCACCGTCTGGGTCATGGTCCCGTCGGGAGCGCCGACCGAGGAAACCGTGCAGGCCGTCGCCGCACTCCTCCAACCGGGAGACACCGTCATCGACGGCGGCAACACCCGTTTTCACGATGACGTCCGCCGGGCCGCCGATCTCAAGAAGAAGCAACTGCACTACATCGATGTCGGCACCAGCGGCGGCATCTGGGGATTGAAAGTCGGCTACTGCCTCATGATCGGCGGAGAAGACGCGCCGGTCAAACGATTGACTCCGATCTTCACCACGCTGGCGCCGGAAAACGGCTGGGCCCATGTCGGCGGGCACGGCGCCGGGCACTATGTGAAGATGGTGCACAACGGCATCGAGTACAGCATGATGCAGGGCTATGCCGAGGGGTTCGAGTTGATGTCCAAGAGCGACTACAACCTGGACCTGGGCCGCGTGGCCGATCTGTGGATGCACGGCAGCGTGGTCCGCTCATGGCTGCTGGAACTCGCCGTCGACGCGTTGAAAGACGACCCCAAGCTCGACAAGCTCAAGGGCTTCGTGCAGGATTCCGGCGAAGGCCGCTGGATGATCGCGGATGCGATCGAAAAGGACGTGCCGGTTCCGACGCTCACGACGGCCCTCTTCACGCGCTTCCGATCCAGGCAGGATCAGTCCTTCGCGGAGAAAATGCTGGCAGCCTTGCGCAACGCCTTCGGCGGCCATGCAGTACGCCGATAGCCATCCAAGACGAGAGCGCGATGTCCACACCGAATTCACGCAGTGAGATCAGCCCGGCGCAGGAGACGCTCCCTCCGGTCGAACCGACCACGCTGATTATTTTCGGCGGATCGGGAGATCTCGCACGTCGTCGCCTGATCCCGGCGCTTTACAATCTGCTCCTGGACGGGCTCATGCCGTCGAACTATGTCGTGCTGGGCCTCGGCCGCAAACCGATGAGCGACGAAGCATTTCGCGCGACCGTGCGCGACGGCGTCGAGAAACATTCCCGCCAGGCACTGATCGAGGACACCTGGACCGCTTTTGCCGGACATTTGTTCTACATGGCAGGCGAAAACGACGATCCGAACACCTATACCAAGTTGAAAGCCCGCGCCGAGGAACTCGAACGCACGTTTCAACTGCCCGGAAACCGCGTGTTCTATCTCAGCATCCCGCCCAGTTCGTTCACCCCGGTCTGCGAAGGATTGTCCAACTCCGGGGTTGCCACGAAAGACAACGGGCACGCTCCCTATGCCAGGATCATTGTTGAGAAACCGGTCGGGCGAGACTTGAAGTCGGCCCAGGAGATCAACGCCGTCACCGGACGGGTGTTCAACGAATCGCAGATCTTCCGGATCGACCATTACCTGGGCAAAGAAACCGTCCAGAATCTGATGGTGGTGCGATTCGCCAACAGCATCTTCGAACCGATCTGGAACCACAAGCACATCGACCATGTCCAGATCACGGTGAGTGAAGCCGAAGGCGTCGGAACCAGGGCCAGCTATTACGAAGAAGCCGGCGCACTCCGCGACATGGTTCAGAACCACATACTCCAGCTGCTCTGTCTGGTGGCGATGGAGCCTCCCTACTCGCTCGATCCGGACGTAGTCCGCAACGCCAAGATGGAAGTGCTCCGCTGCCTCCGGCCCATCAACGGAAAGGACGTCGAGCGATTCACCGTACGAGCCCAATACACCGAAGGAACCGCCCACGGAAAGCCGGTGCCGGGCTATCGCCGTGAGCCAGGCATCAATCCGAATTCCACCACAGAAACCTATGTGGCCGTAAAATGCTTCGTCGAAAACTGGCGCTGGTCCGGGGTGCCGTTTTACCTGCGGACCGGGAAAGCGTTGCCCCTCCGCGCGAGCGAAGTGGCGGTGCAATTCAAAGACATTCCCCAGATTCTCTTCAACGCCAACGGGCTCTCGCCGCAGGCGCCGAACGTCCTGACCCTGCGCATCCAGCCGGAAGAGGGTCTATCACTCCGCATCGTTTCGCGCGTCCCTGGCACACGAGCGCAAACCCACCCGGTCGAAATGAATTTCAAATATGGAGAAGTGTTCGGCAGACCGTCGCCGGAGGCCTACGAACGATTGCTCTTGGACGTGATGGCCGGCGACGCCTCACGCTTCATGCGCCGCGACGCCGTGGAAGCCTCCTGGGCCTGGATCACTCAGATCCTCGAAGGGTGGCAGCAGTCCGGCCAGCGCTGGCTCCCCGAGTACCAAGCTGGTACCTGGGGACCGGTCGAAGCCGACCGCCTCATCCAACACGACGGCCGCTCCTGGCGGACGTTATAGACGCGTCTCAACCGAGCTGAAGCTGCCTCCAAATCTCTTCTTTTTTCCCCAGCCCGCCGATAAATCGTTCGAACGATCCGCCGCGATAAAGCGCGAGGGCCGGAAGTGAGGACACTTCCAACTCGGCCGGGATCTGGAAGTTTTCGTCGACATTCATGGTGAGAATCAGGACCTTCTCTCCGAGTTCTCCCTGCAACTGCTCGAGCTCCTTCATCAACACGTTGCAATGGCCGCAACCCGGCTTCCAGAACTCGACGAGCACGGGAGCCGTGGCCCGTTCGACCACCCGGTCGAAATCCATGTCAGTCACCGACTGGAGGAATGATGACATCGGAGCTACGAGAGCTTTGGCAAAACCGGTTGAAGGACCTGCCGATAGACGAGATCGGCGAAGAGGCGATAGCCGGCAGTGGTGAGGTGCAATCCGTCATTGGAATACTCACGGGCCAGGAGGTTGGTCCCGGGCTCGGCCGTCGCAGTGAAGAGATCGACGGCGGTGAGATTCTTCGATCGAACATAGTCGAGAATCAGGCCATTCAGTTCGTACCGCCGCTCCAAATGACCGGCCACCCACTCTATTCCTTCCCGACTGCTGCCCGCATCTTCTACCCTCAGCGACGGAACCGTCACCGGCACCGGCACGCCGCCGGCCGCCAGGGTCTGCTCATACATCTTCACCAGATTGCGCATGATGTCCTGCGTCGGCCCGTTCCACCCGAGGTCGTTGGTGCCGCCCAGAATCACGACATAGTGGGGATCTCGGGCGAGAACATCCCTCCGGAATCGCATAACCATTTCTCCGGTGAGTTCTCCGCAGATCCCGCTGACGGACACGTGACCGGTCGATCCGATTCTTTCTTGTAGAGATTCTCCATAGGGCGTGGAGCCTCCTTGAGGATTGTCTCTGGTAGGAGATTGAAACCCGGCAGTGAGACTGTCACCGAAACAGATGATCCGAACCGGTTGCATGGACGTCATGATGAAACGATTGTACTGACCGCCTGCATGCCTGACAAGCACGAAACCCACACGCCGCTTCGTGAGTTCAGCTAGCCAAGAATACTGATTTCCTTGACGAATTATCGACCTCCCTATAGGTGTAACACTATGTCCGACCTCAAAGCCGCGCAAGACATGATGGCCGCCGCTGTGGCCGCGAAAGGAACCGAAGACCCCGAGGTGGCTTCGGTCAAACGTGTCCTGAAGCTCCTCGATAAGACCGCCAAGTCCAACCGGACCTATGGAGCCGCCAATCCGGTGGCGTTGAAATTCTCCCAGCAGCTCTTTGAAGAACTGTCCAATCATCTCACCGCCTACGCGAAGCTAACGTTCCTCGTCACCCGCTCAGAGTTGCTCTGCAAAGACGAGGTCGTCTACCAGGCCGAAAAAGAGGGGGGCAGCGAAAACCTGGCCTTCAAACTCTACGCCGACGGCATTCGCGAACTCGTCCTCCATCAAGGCCTGACACAGGAGGATCTTGCATTCTTTCTGGATGCGCTGTGGGCCAGCCAGGACAAAGAGAACGACGATGATATCGTCACGCGCCTCTGGCAAAAGAACATGGCCGCGCTGACGCTGGTCACGGCGGAAGAAGTTGCCAAGGTATCCAGCGGCGCCGACACCTTTTTGAAACTGGACCCGCTCACGACATCGGATACGACCCTGCGGGACTTACTCGATCGGGAACGCAAAAAGAAAGACGCGCAATCCGGAAACAGCGAAACCCAGAGTGCAACCCAGCGGACCGCGCGATTCCAGTCCGGTCTGGTCGGCTACGAAGTCACGGAAGAAGAACTCACTGCGCTGGCCAAAGAGATCGAGCAGGAGAGCCAGCAGGACAGCACGACGTACATCCTGGACGTGCTCACCGCCATTCTCGCGTCGGAGCAATCGCCCGTCCTGCTCACGAAACTCTGCTCGCTCTGGGGCCATGTGATCACGGCGCTGGTTCACGCGGGGAAATGGGCCGTCCTTGAAACCGTCCTGAGCATCCTCCACGAAACCGAAGCCGTCCGTCCGGATATCACGGAGGAGCACAAACACCAGATCGCCGCGCTCCTGTCCGGACTCGGCAAACCGGAACACATCAAAGCCATCGAAACCTATCTGAACCGGACGCCGAACGCGAACACGGAGGGACTCTCCACGGTCCTCCTCATGACGGGCACCGAATCTGTCTCCCTCCTTTGCTCGCTGTTAGCCAACCTTGAACACCCGGCTCATCAGGCGATTGTCTCCGAAACGCTTCAGACCCTGGCCAAAGACCACTCCGATCCGCTGCTCCGCGGCCTCACCGACCGGCGCCCCGCCTACGTCAGAAATCTGCTGGCCATTGTGGCCAAGTGGAACAATCCGAAATTCGCCGACGCCATCGAGAAACTCGTGCGGCACCCTGATGCACAGGTCCGCAAAGAAGCAATCCGCGTATTCGGCTCCCTCAAACCCAACGGCAATGGTGCGCGACTCATCCTCTGTCTTTCCGACGGCGAAGAATCCGTCCGCATCGCCGCGCTGAAGCTGCTGACGACCGGTCAATACTCCGCCCCATTTTCTCAGTGGGCCACGGTTCTTTCAGACGACACCTTTCTGGAGCGCCCGTTGAGCGAGAAACGCGGGGTCTACCAGGCGATCCGGGCAACCTGCGGAGATGAAGCCGTTCCCTACTGGAAGGGGCTCTTTACCGAATGGGCCTGGACGAATCGAAAGAAGAAAGAAGAATGCGCCGTTCTGGCCGCTGAAGCGCTCGGCAAACTCGCCACCCCTGCGGCCGTCGCCACCCTCGAACTCGGACAGAAAAAGGGCGGCGCATCGGTCCGCCAGGCTTGCACCATGGCGCTCACGCAACTGCACAAGCAGTCCAAATCCAGCCAGCCTCAACGCAAACAACCTGAGGATGCCCCGTGAGCGAATTCAAGCTCGTTCAGCCCACAGCCAAAGACGAACAGACGCAGCCGCTGCTGACACACGAGAAATCACTGTCGCAGAAAATCGGACAGGGGTCCGAAGCCGGCGACATTCTCGATCAGCAACTCGTCATGCTGGGCTTCCAGCTCATCACGCAACTCAACACGCTCATCAAGACCTCGAAGATTCACGGCCGAACGAATGCCGCTCTGGATAAGCCGGTAGAGACGATGCTTACGCTGATCCAGACGCTGGCCCACGATCAACCGGTGACCTTGCGCTTGCAGAACGACTTTCTCTTTCTCGGAGAAAGCCACCTCAAAGTCAACGCGCAACAGATGACGGTGATCGGCAGCATCATCGATTCACTCAATAAATGGAAAATCGGAGGACTTACGTTTGCGTCCACCGTGACCTCCAAGGATCTTCGCGAATTTGCCTACCTTTTCGTAAGCCTGGATCCCGCCACGAAATCCGTGGACGATTTCCGGCAGGAACTAAAAGGGCGCGAGGTCAACGGCATCGAGTTGGAAGATCCGCGCGAACTGGAACTTCATGAAGACCGGAATGCCGGCGCCGATTCAGGCAAGTCAGGAGACGCGCCGTTGGACCCGAAAGTCCAGCATAAGATCCAGTCCAAAAACGCCTATGCCAAGGCCGCCAGCGCAGTGGGAGGGCTCATGCAATCCGTGCGGGACGGCGGGACGGTGAATTTCAAACAGGCCAAGCGCGCGATTCAGAACATCGTCGACCTGATGATGCAGGATGAGGCGACCCTTCTGGGTCTCACGACCCTGCGCTGCCATGACCAATACACCCACAATCACTCGGTCAACGTCTCCCTGCTGTCCATCGCCCTGGCGAATCGCACCGGCTATCCCAAGGTGGCACTGGCGGATCTCGGCCTGGCCGCGCTGTTTCACGACATGGGGAAGTCGACGATCCCGCTCGAAGTCCTGAATAAGCCCGGCGAATTTTCAGAAGAAGAATGGGCTGCGATGCGGAACCACCCGACCGAAGGGGTGCTGAGCCTGGCGGAGCTTCGCGGGATTACCAATCTGCCGGCCCGCATGGCAGCCGCGTCATTCGAACATCACATGAATCTCGATTACTCGGGATATCCCAAATTGAAGACCCCCTGGAAGCTCTCCCTCACCGGCCGCATCCTAATGATCGCCGATTGCTATGACGCCATGACCTCCTCGCGCGTCTACCGGCGTGAACCGATGTCGCCCTCCAAAGTGCTCAATATTATGTTCGGAAAATCAGGAAAGAGTTTCGATGCCACGCTGTTGAAGCTCTTTGTGAACTGTGTCGGCATCGTCCCGATCGGAAGCCTGGTCATGCTGGACACCGATGAACTCGCCGTCGTCCTGAGACCCGCCGTCGAAAAAACGGATGCCGAACGGCCGCTGGTCAAGGTGATCGCCGACCCCGAAGGCAATCTCATGGACAACGGGCCGGAGCTGGACCTCACAAGCAAAGATGCGTCCGGCGGGTACCGCCACAACATCGTCCGGCTCATCGACAATACGGAGCATCATTTCGACACCAGTCGCTACTTCGTCTAATCTCCTCTCCGCTGCCTTGACAGGCACCCGACGCCCCGTTATTCTGACCGACGCGTACAGCCTCTCGCGTTCCATGCTTAGCCTAAGGAGTGTTCATATGCGCATCCCGGTCGTGCGGCCCCTCGTTGCTACCGCTCTGCTCTCTCTGCTACTGACAGCGTTCTCAACCTCCACCCAGGCCGCTGACGCGTTCAAAATGGGAGTCGTGGACCCGCAGGCGGTGCTGGAGAAATCTAAAGCCGGCAAGAAGGCCCTCGAAGGTCTCAAGGAATATGTCAACACCAGGCAAAAATTATTGACCCGGGACGAAGAAGATTTGCGGAACTATGAAAAGCAGCTCAAAGAGCAAGCCGCGAAATTGAGCGAGGCTGAAAAGAAGGACAAGGAAACGCAATTCCGCGCAAAAATCCAGGACTATCAAAAACGCGCCCAGGAATTTAACCAGGAACTTCAGGGCAAACAAAAAGAACTTGTCGACGACTACATGAAACGCATCGCATCGGCCACTCAAGCCGTGGCTGAAAAGGGCGGCTTCTCGATTGTGGTCGACAGAGGAAGCGAACAAACCGTCAAGATCGTCATCTACAACAAAGATACCGTCGATCTTACGGAGCAGGTGATTAAAGAGTTCGACCGCATAAATAAGTAGAGAGCACCCTAGGCCGGCGGCTCTCCTTCAAGCGGGCCGCCGGCTTCCCTCCATGCTTTGATCCCTCCATCCATCGAGATCACGTTCGTATAGCCCATCTGTTGCAACGCATCCGCCGCCAGCACCGATCGAAAGCCTCCCCCGCAATACAACACAATCGGCGCCTGCCTGTCAGGAATGAGCCCTTCGATATCCCGCTCGATGATTCCCTTGCCGAGGTGACGTGCGCCCTTCGCATGATCCTTGGCGAACTCATGGTCTTCCCGCACATCGACGAAATGAAACCCCTCGCCCCGAGCCAAGCGGCGTTGCACATCCGCCACCGTACATTCCTTGACACGCGTCCTGGCCTGATCCACCAACTTCAGGAACCCCGGATTGTGCTTCATCCTGCTTCCTCCTGATCAAACAATGTGGTTTGCACCCCGCCCGGGCGCCTGAAGGTATCGGGCATCAGATCGTCATCGGCCTCGTCAAATCCGGCCCGGCGCTTGGCCAATTGAAATAACTGTTCGATCATCTGCCAATAGGTTCCCGTTCCATGCTGGCGATCGAAGAACGCGGATTCGGAGAGCCGGCCCCCTCGCACCTCGCGGAGCCGATTGGTGACTTTCAGGAACCGGTCCGGGAATGCGTCCTTGACTCGCTCCAGAAACACTGACTCGACGCTGCCGGAGAGCCGCAGCAGGCTGAACGTCGCCGCGCGGGAACCGGCTGTCCGTGCTCGATCCAGCAGCTCCGGCATCGCCTCATCGTTGAGTCCGGGAATCACCGGGGCAATCGAAATACCGGTCTGAATCCCCGCATCGGAGAGTGCTTTCATGATCTCAAATCGCTTGTTGATCGAAGGAGCATGAGGCTCCATCGCTCTGGCCACCCTCTCGTCGGCAAAGGGAATGCTGAAGTAGACCCGTGTCCAGGCGGTCCGATGCAGCCGCATCAAGACATCCAGATCACGAATGACGAGCGCACCCTTCGTAATGATCCCAGCCGGATTCCGATACTCGGCACAGACCTCCAAACAGGCCCGCGTCAATTCATACGACGCTTCCAGCGGCTGATAACAATCCGTGTTGCCGGAAAAGACGATCAACTCCCCCTTCCAGGAAGGCCGCTCAAAGGCCTTCCGGAGCAGCTTGGCGGCATCTTCTTTCACCACCAGCTTGGACTCAAAATCGGTGCCCGCCCCGAATCCCCAGTATTCGTGCGAGGGTCTCGCATAACAATAGGCGCACGCATGGAAACAACCGCGATAGGGATTGACGCTCCAGCGAAAGGGCAGGTCCGGGCTGTCGTTGCGACTGAGAATTTCACGGCTCGCGTCGTGAAAAATTTCCACCGTGGCCGCGGGAGCCGGCTCCAGTAATTCACGATGAGACGAGTCAAACGGATTGGGCGGATTCGACACGCTTCGCATCCGGGTATCGTGGCGGCACGAATCGCGATTGTCAATCGGAGGAATCGCGCGCTGCATCCGCACCTCACTTTGCCCCGCGCGTTTCGTTGACTCTGTCCAAACCCGATGCTAGATTCCTCAAACTTTCTGAGGAGTATCACGTGTACGATCTACGCCAGTTACGGGACAATCTCGACTCGATCCGCGAACGACTTGGCCGTCGGGGAACCGATGTTCCGTGGGACGCCATGAAGACACTGGTCGAGGAACGCCGCACCCTGACCATGCAGGTAGAACAACTCCGCAGTGACCTCAAAAAAGGGTCCGATGAAGTCGCCCGGCTGAAACGGGCTAAGGAGCCGGCTGACGAAGCCATGGCTTCCATGAAACAGCTCGGCGACCGGATCCGTGAAATTGAAAGCACTTTGCGTGGCACCGAGGATGCGCTCGCCGATTTGAACTTACGTATTCCCAACGTGCCGCATGAATCAGTGCCGCCCGGGAAGGATGCCTCGGATAATATTGAAATCCGCCAATGGGGAACCCGCCCCGCTTTTGACTTTCCCGCGAAGCCCCATTGGGATCTCGGTGAGGCACTGGGCATTCTCGATTTCGACCGGGCATCCAAGCTTGCCGGGGCGCGGTTTGCCGTGATGACCGGTGCCGGAGCCCAACTGGAACGAGCGCTCATCAACTACATGCTGGACCGCCATACGACGCAACACGGGTATCGGGAAGTGCTCCCTCCCCTGTTGGTCAATCGGGCGACGATGACCGGTACAGGGCAGCTGCCTAAATTCGAAGAGGATCTGTTTCGCCTGAAAGACGAAGACTACTTTCTAATCCCCACAGCGGAAGTACCGCTCACGAATCTCCATCGGGACGAACTGCTCGACGAAGACATGTTGCCGATCCGCTATACCGCCTTCACTCCCTGCTTCCGCCGCGAGGCCGGATCCTACGGGAAAGACACCCGCGGATTAATCAGGCTGCACCAGTTCAATAAAGTCGAACTCGTGTCGTTTTGCGCTCCCGACCAGTCACAGGCTGAACTCGAACGCCTCACCGGTCACGCAGAAAGCATCTTACAAGGGTTAGGATTACCCTATCGCATCGTGACCCTCTGTTCCGGAGATATGGGATTTTCTGCGGCCAAAACCTACGACATCGAAGTCTGGCTCCCATCGCAACAGCATTTCCGTGAAATCTCCTCCTGCAGCAACTTTGAGGCGTTTCAAGCACGCCGCGCCAATATCCGCTACCGTATAAAGGGAAATAAGAAAGACTCCAAGACGGAATTCGTTCATACATTGAACGGATCGGGCCTCGCAGTAGGCCGGACGTTACTGGCGATTTTGGAAAACTATCAGCAGGCAGACGGGAGCATCACCGTCCCCGCACCACTGCGCCCATATATGGGAGGGCTTGACTGCATCAGAAAGTAGTGCCACATATCTTCCTACGGCTCGGAGGGGTGACGGAGCGGCCGAACGTGCCAGTCTTGAAAACTGGAGATGGGGCAACCTATCCGCGAGTTCAAATCTCGCCCCCTCCGCCATAGCTCCTCCTCATACACTCATAGCCCGTCCATCCTGCGACATTTCACATCGATATTCTTCCTCTCTCCAGCCAGAACAATCCTCGATAGACATAATGACTCACACGACTTACTCATCGTAAGCCATTGATATATCGAATACCTGTCGACATCAAACACGACCGACTTACACGCATAGAGACTCCCTCTTTCGGTTAGCCTATCCCACCTCTACGGTATTTCATCACCGCATCAGCTCCCTTATCCTGCCCCTAACAAACACGCCGTGCAGCCATTGGGAATCGATCAAGGAACGCCCAGGACAAGGAGGAACCAGATGCTGAAACAAATCGGCAAAGTTGGCGCGATTCACCGGGAGGTCCAAGGAGCCGCCTGCACATCTTGCGGGGGGCACACCTACCAAATCATCCTCCGATCATCCTTCGCCCTTGAAGACGCCAGTCTTTTTGTACGATGCACACGATGCCAGCATCCCAGGGGAATCGATGACGACTTCGGGAAAATTCTCTGGATGTAACCGACAGTCCCACCGTCATTCACGCACCACAGGAGAGAGAGTGATGCTGCTATTACGATGGACTCGCTACCGACAAACCCGGGCTCAAAAGAAAAAAGCTCTGCAAATGCTCGCGTTGAGCGGCGTCGTCAGGCCAAGCACGATTGAGCTCCGCTACGCCGCATCCCCCCGCCATTTAATCGAACCATCTGCGCCCGAACAGCCGGACATTGCGCAAACCGCTCTCGCTAATGCTGCAGCCCCTGCACAGCAAGCACGGGCAAACGACTTGGCACACCAACTATACTCAACGGCCTTTGCGCTTCTGGCAGAATCCAGACGCTGCCTCCAAAAGCTCCAGTGGGACAACAGGACCGCAGCATAGCAACCGCTATTTTTTCACCAGATCATTCAGACCTTTCACTTGTACCTCTACACTGGCTGAGGTAATATCAGCCCGCTCGTCAGCGGAGCGACTCCGCTGACGACTCTGCCCGCCTGCGGACAGACACCCACAGCAACTGGTCGTGGAGAGGTGGCCGAGTGGCCGAAGGCAACGGTTTGCTAAACCGTCGTAGGGAGAATATCCTTACCGAGGGTTCAAATCCCTCCCTCTCCGCCATCCAGTGCGATCCATCGCGGCACCTTCACTTCACTACGACGCCTCGCTGGTTATACGCCACGCAATTTCCAGTTGTGCGAAGCCGGTTCATATCGTAAGGTAGCTTTTCACTACACGACATCTGCCGCCACCATGAAGAAAGGACGACTCATGCGAATTCTCGCATCATGTGCCGTAAGTTTCGCCATTCTGGCCGCCTCCCCGGCTTTTGCCACATCGGGAGATCCTGCCAACGATGACCAGAAGACCCTCTATGCGCTCGGGCTAGCCCTCAGCCAATCACTTGGCACGTTTGCGCTGTCCGAATCGGAACTCGACTTCGTAAAGTCCGGCCTCACCGACGGGACGTTGAAGCGCACGCCGAAAGCGGATCTCCAAACATTCGGGCCGAAGATTCAGCAACTCCAGCAGACCCGGGCCGCAGTGGTCGCGGAGGGAGAGAAAAAAGCCGGCGTGGCCTTCCTTGCAAAAGCTGCGTCCGAAAAAGGTTCCACGAAGACCGATTCAGGAGTCGTCATCACCCCGATCAAACCGGGGACCGGCGCCTCGCCGAAAGCCACCGACACGGTCAAAGTGCATTACCACGGCACACTGCTTGACGGTACCGTCTTCGACAGCTCGGTCAAGCGGGGCGAACCGGCCACCTTCCCGTTGAGCCAGGTCATCAAGTGCTGGACGGAAGGCGTGCAGCAAATCAAGGTCGGAGGCAAGAGCCGTCTCGTATGCCCGGCGAACCTGGCCTACGGAGACCGTGGTTCACCTCCCGCGATCAAGCCCGGCGCTACGCTTGTCTTTGAAGTTGAGTTGCTGGAAATCGTCGCCGCGAAATAGCGGCGTGCTGGAATTCTGAGGGCGGTGGCTTGAAATATCCGCCACCGCCCTCGGCTTCATCCCTGGCATCGCGGAGCGAATTCAATTAACCTTGACCCAATCACAGCTTCTGCGGTATTGTCCATCACCTTCCAGAAGAGCATGCGTCCCCGATACGTGCCGAGGTAGCTCAGTTGGTAGAGCACAGCCCTGAAAAGGCTGGTGTCGACAGTTCGATTCTGTCCCTCGGCACCACACTCCCTTCAAAAAACCCACAGACCAGCAACTTCTTTTAACCCGCGGGACCTCTCCCCTTACAATATATTTCCCCAATCGGTTGTCCAAACCTGCAGGATGCTCCTGTGAGACGACTGCCGGTGATCAGGGGCGATCTCCCGGAATCCGGCCGACACTGAGTGGCAAGGGAAAAGACAGTGACGTTCCGACAGGCGGACGCGCTTCTCGACCGGGAGAAAGAATCGGACGACCGAATCAGATTTGGTACGACAACTACCGCGGTAGGAAATCAACACATCTCACTGAGGCTGCGATCGCAGGAACACAACCGGCCTGGAGCCGGTCAGCCGTGGATCCCTCGCAAGAGCTGTCCGCAGCCCCGCCAGAAAGCCCCGATCCACGTGGCGCCCTCGCCGGCGATTCTCCGTTCATTCTGCTCTGAACGATTCAGTCTGGCCAACCGGGTCGCCACATCCCGGAACGCGGGCTGCCCGCGTTCCAGAGTGCGATAGACCTCGGCAGCTTCGTCGTACCGCCCCTGCGCCTCAAGCGTTCGCGCCAATACATAGCGCAACGAGACACTCTCCTGCGGGGAAGCCGACTGCCGGTCAAGAGCGGCTTGTATTGCGACCAATGCGTCATCGTACCGCCCCGCCGCTTTGAGACAGAGCGCCTGTTGCGCCAGCGCTTTCGTCGCCCAGACTTGCTCTCCGGCCAATGCTTCAAACAGAGCCAGTGCCCTGGTGTACTCCCCGGCCTGTTTGAGCGCCACGGCTTCGCGATACGACTCCGCAGGATCTCGAACGCCGCCGGCATCAACCTGTGCCGTCCGTCCGGCAGGCTGCACGGTTACCATCTTGAACGTAGCGAGCTCCGCCTGCTCCTCGTCGAGTTGCCACTGAGAAAGCTCAACCTTTTCAGGAGATATCATGAATGGAAGCACGCCATGCCTGGCTCGCGCGGCGGCAGCATCCAGAACGATCCTGGCGGTAATCGTGTCGGCTTGCGCGGCGTAGCCATAGACCAGCGAATGGTCGCAGAGTTGATTGATAAGGCGGGGCGTGCCACCCGTCAAACGAGAGATAATGCGGCCAGCCAACGTAGTAAACAGCGGAGCTTGACGGCCGGCGATTTGGAGTCGATGTCTGATATACGCGACGGTTTCTTCTTCGGATAACACATCCAGCGTGTACTCGACTCCGATCCGTTGAGCGAACTGGACCATCCCCGGCCCCTCAAGAAGGTCTCGGAGACCCGGCTGTCCCGACAACAGGATTTGCAGCGCCCGACGCCGCCCGTCGTTCAGGTTCGAAAGCAGCCGGAGTTCTTCCAGCATGACGCCCCCGACATTCTGTGCCTCATCAAGCACCAGAAGCACCTTCCGGCCCGCCCCATGCTCCAATTCGAGAAACCGGCCGAACTCGTGGTAGAGCTGCACCTCGTCTTTGCTCTTGGTCTCCAGTCCGAACGATGCCATGATCCACGGCATGAGCCCGCCGAGCGCCTCATGCGTATTGGACAACATCCCGATCGTCCATTGATGCCGCGACTGGCCCAGGAGCTGATTGAGCAACGTGGTCTTACCGGTTCCCGGCTCTCCGGTGATGACGATAAAGGCGGATCCGTTGACCAGCCCGTACTCCAGCAGATTCAACGCCATCTTGTGGCGGGTTCCCAGAAACAAGAATTCGGGGTCCGGCACCAGAGTGAACGGCTTCGCCCGCAATCCATAGTAGGCTTCGTACATATGATCCCTATCCGGTCTGAACCATCAGCAATTCGTGAGCCCGCCGCTGCGTGAGTTCGCCTCGTCCTGCTTTATTCAAGACGCCGCCGATGATCGGCACCGTGCCTTTGAGCAATCCCATCGCCCGCTCGACGTCCGTGGATGCCGTCTGCCCTTCCTCCACCACGAACAGCAGCGCATCGAGATGGGGCGCGAATCCCAGCACGTCGGCCCGGGATAGAATCGGAGGCAGATCGAAAACAACCAGACGAGCCGGATACCGGTGCTTCAGCTCATGGACCAGCGCCGCCATCTTCGGCGAGGCTAACGCCTCTGCAGAATTCCTGATCCGCCGCCCCCCCGGAAGAAACACAAACCGGCCGATTCCCGGATGGATGAGGAGCTGACGAAGCGGCACATCGTCGAACAGATACTCGGTCAACCCCGGTCCGTCCGTCAGCCCGAACGCTTCATGGACGCGAGGACGGTGCAGATCCGCATCGACCAACAGCACTGTGTGCGTCAGGTCCATCGCCAGAGCCAGCGACAAATTGACCGCCGTCAGAGTTTTCCCGGCATGGGCCGTGGGACTCGTCACACCCAGCGCCGTCCACCCCTGCTGGCGGAATTGCTGCACGACCTGTGTCCGCAACATCTTATAGGCATCGACGAAGGGACCGCCCTCAAAGCCGGCAATCAATCGCTGGGCGCGCATGGTGTCGTCAGTCAGTTCGACGGTTCTCGTCGAGGTATAGACGACGGGAGCCGCAGCCAATGACGCCGCTCCGGCCGCCCCCTGCGGCCCCGCCCCGTCGTCGCCTGAACGGCGATTGAACCGTGCCATTGCCTGTTGTACGAAATCCATGGGACTGCCTTTCCTCTTGTGCGGTCTGCTCAACCCAGCTTGCGTAAAATCGTAAACCACAGGACATCCAACGGCATCCACACCAGATGCACGACCAGCACACCGACCGCCACCACGCCGAGGCCGGCAAGACCGACCGCGGTGCGCCGTCGGCCCAGCTTCATCATTTCCTCTTCCAGCGGCAGATACGGAATTGTGACCAGCGGGACCGTGCGCATGATGCGCCCTAACTGATCCGCGGTGTAAATGGTTCCGTCAAGATTGTCCGCCACGACTCCGCCGCCGATCCCGCCGGCGACGGCGAGAAAAACTCCCAGCAGAAGGATCGCCAGGCGGTTGGGCCGGTCTGGCTTCTCCGGCAATTCCGGCGGATTGATCAGCGAGAATCGCTCGCCCTTCCGCTGTACTTCCAATTCGGCAGACACCTGGGCTTCCATCAGCCGGGAGGTAATCTCCTGATACTTGCGCACGGAATTCTCACGATCTCTGACCAGATCCTGATACTCAGGCTCGATGGTCGAGGTCACCTCCAACCGTCTGGCAAAGTCGGCGATGCGGCGCTTCAGGTCTACGCGGGCCGCTTCGAGCGCCTGCAGCGACGCCGTCGTCGAGGCCAATTGCGACTGAATATTGATATAGGCCGGATTCTCGGGTTTCACGGACGACGGCTTCGAGGCCTGATGCGTCGCCGCCTGCAATTCCCGCTCGAGCGATGCCACCACGCCCTGCGCACGGACCACATCGGGATGGGAGTCACTGGCATGCTCCCGGAGATCCGCCAGCGCGGCCCGCTCCGCCATGAGCCGCTTCGACAACTCATCCCGCCCGTCCGTCGCCCCCGGCTCTTTTTCGAGCGACGAGAGCTCCTGCTTCATTTTGATGATGTCGGGATGATCCGGCGCGAGATAGGCCGACACGCTGGCATATTGGGCGCGCAAGGCCTTCAATCGCTCACCCGCATCCAGCAACCGCTCGCCGCTGGCGCTGATAATCGGCGTGTGCGGCTTTAACGACGCCAGTTCGCCTTCCAGATACGTCTTACGCTCGCGGAGACTTCTGATATCGCGGTCGGCATCGATCAGCTCCCGCTGAGCCTGATTCATCATTTGCATATTCAGCTGAACCAGCTCCGGCAGCGCCCCGTCAGCCCGCTGTTTCACGCTCACAATCTTCTCTTCCAGTTCCTGAATGTGCTTCGACAGATTTTCCGATTCCCGCTTCAAAAACGCCGTCGTTTCCTGCGCATGCCGTTCGCGCGTTTTGAGATTTTCGCCCAGGAACAAGCTCGTCAGCTCATTCGCCACCTTCTGTGCGAGTTCAGGACTCTCGCCGTCGTACGCCAGGGTAAATGCGATGGTGGCCTGCGTGGGGTTCTGAGTCCGCCGGTCGATCACCTTCACATTCATGACTTCGATTTGAATATCCTTGGTGAACCGGTTCAGCACTTCCTCCGTCGGGCTCCGCTTGCGAAGCGTTTTATAGAGGTCGTACTGCTCGACGATGCGCCACAGGGTCGACCGGCTGAGCACCTGCTGCTTGATGGTCTCGATGCGCTGATCGGCATACGTCGCGATGGCCGACCGGACCAGATCGGGGGGAATCTCCTGCTCTTCGATCAGGATCGTCGCAGTCGAGCGATAGACCGCCGGTAAAAGAAACGCCAGTGCGATGCTTGCGACCAGGAGTGATGCGCCGACCGCCAGGATCATCATCCGGCGGCGGCGCAACAGAGCGAGATAGTCGGAGAATGATTTCGCGGGAGCGTCCATGGCCGTCCGGCTCTGTGGTCTGCGTTCATTGTTCATCGGGACACCGACCACTTGGCCCCTCCATAGGTCAACATGACAAATGTGGAGTTAGAGAAATTCCATTGATCCAGGCTCCCCACCCCACGCTCCGCATAGGTGTACGCCACATCGAGCGTCCACCATTGCGCGAACTTCCAGGACAGACTCGGGCTGACCGATGCAAACCGGGACCGCGGAATAGGCCGGCTCAATCCGGTCGTCGCCACGCCGGATACAGAATAGAGCCCCCCGTTCAACGCCACCGTGAGGGTTTCTGTGAGCCCGTGGCTGATCGTTCCCCCGTACCGGTCCGTTTGCAGGAGCAGGCCGAAGCCGCTCGGATTCACATCCCGCCCGGCATCAAGCTGGATCATCGTTCGCTCCCACTTTTTCCGCAACGTCGCATGGTAGAGCCCAACTGTTTCGTAGTCCGCAACGGATCCTCCGGGAAAGTTCTGCGTCGAGCTGATGAACCGCACACCGCCCGAGAGCGAGCCGGTCACCTCATGGCCGAAATCGTGCGTCCATCCGGTTTGCGCCCCGTAGTAGATCGAGTGCTGCAAGATCGCGGGCATGGTCACGTAGGTGTACTCGCCCGTCACCTGGACCTGATCCCGTTCCCCGCTGTTGTAGGTCAGTCCTGTCGTCCCCCCGTGCACCTGATAATCCACAAGACCGAATTTCAATCCATCTTGATACTGCGCATCCATGAATTGATACGCCGTTTGCCAGGACAGCCGCTCGGTGAGGCCGACCGTCAGACTGGGTGCCGCCGTCCACATATTGCGCTGGGTAAAACCCAGTACCAATCCCGTCTGCCGGAGTTCGGCCAACAAGGTATTGTCGCGCGTAAACCCTCCGTCAAATCCGAACGTCATGCGATCGCGGCGATACGAGGTTTTTAAGGGGAAATAGAGATTGGTGAGTTCGCGGTCGTTCTCGCCATAGTAGCGAACGAAATCTGCGCGGGCTCCGCCCTCGATCTCCAACGATTCCGTGGATCCCTTGAACTTGACTCCGGGTGTCACCCAAGCCCCCCAGACCTGATTATTGCCGTTGAACAACAACAAATTACTATTGTACTCGCCCTTCATGCTCAATGACGGTTCCGCCGACCATTCTGCCGCACGACTTAGGGATAATCCCTGTAAGACCGTCATCATCATGACCACCGCCATCCACCCGGCAGGTATCCGTCTGCGAGCTTCCCCATTCCGCCGCTTAAGACCGAATCCAGACTGTTCCATTCGATCACGGCACCATCACCAGATCGCCGCGTTGGAGCAGAATGTTTTGTCGCAAATCTTTTCCCTTCTGCGCATCGCCATAGCGGAAGGGAAACACCTGCTCATCCACGCCGTTGCGGCGAATCACTTTGATATCGTTCTCTGCGGCATAGGGCGTTAGCCCTCCGGCCATGCTCAAGGCCTGCAACACATCGGTGTGATGGCCCACTTGATACTCGCCCGGCTTATTGACCCGGCCGAGGACGTAGATGCGGTAGCTGAGGACTTTCAACACGGTCACCGTGACATTGGGATTCGGAATGAATTTGACCAGCCGCCTGGCGATCTCGTTCCGGACGTCATCGACCGTTCTCCCCGATGCCACCACATCCCCGATAAGCGGAAACGTAATCATACCGTCCGGCCTGACCACCGTTTCCTGCGTCAGATGCTCATCTTTCCACACCGCCACTTTCAGCACGTCCTCAGGTCCCAGGAGATAGGTTGGTTCAGCGCTCACGATGTCGGCTGCGATGCACGGGCTCTGACTGAAGAGCGCCAGACAACCGGCGACGCACAAGAGACGCCCCAATCCGCACAGAAAACCGGCTCGCGATAACATATTCATCCTGCAATCTCCCCCAACAGCGCCTTAGCCTGCTCCAGGTCGTCGAACGGCGTTCCGGATATGACGGCTTTTTTGAGATGCGTGATCGCATCGGGACGCTGACCGGCCTTCGCATAGGCGGCCCCGAGGTGGTAGTTCAACACGGGATGGTCAGGCGCCAGGGCGGTCGCCTGCTTTAACACACGCACCGCATCGGCTCCGTGCCCTAGCTTGTGATGCGCCCAGCCCAGGGTATCGAGAAGGTAGGGATTCGGCTGCTGCGATTCAAACCCGCGGCTCAACGCCAAAGCCCGCTCCAGGCTTTGTGGGTCGCCTTTGTGATCCACCAGCGCGGACGCCAGATTGTTCGCCGCCAGGACCGACGCGGGCGCATACTTGAGCACCGTCTCATAGTGGCCGATGGCCTCGTCATACCGGCGCTGCGCGGTCAGACTCAACGCCAGCAACAGCCGCAGCTGTTCATTCTCCGGACTGGCTTGAAGCCCCTTGAGCAATGCAGCGTCGCCTTCAGCCGTCTGCTTCTGGGAAAAATGCGCGCGCGCCAGATGCACCCAGGGAGTCGTCCATTTCGGATTGACCCGAGTGGCGGATTCAAAATGAGCGGAAGCCGTCGTCGTCTCCCCCTTCGTCAGCAACAGCTCGCCGAGGAAACCCGCCGCGTAGGGATGCTCCGGCATCTTGGCCAGCACCGCCTCCAGACGGCTTTGCGCCTGAGCCAGTTGACCTCGCCGCATATCCAGTTGCACTAAGGCAAGCAGCGGTTCCGGCGCCAGGGGGCGTTGAGCAGCGGCCCGGGTAAACACCGCTTCCGCCTGATCCCATTGTTGCTGCGCCAACGCCACGTGGCCTTCGGCCAGATCGGCCGCCACAACATCGGCTCCCGCCCGGCGAAGCTGTTTCAACGTGTCTTCGCTTTTGCTCCAATCTTTCTCCTGCAGTTGCATCTGAAAGAGCATGCCCAGCAGCGCTACATTGCCCGGATCCCTGGCGATAAGCGGATCCAGCCGCTGCCGCGCCTCCTTGAGCTGCCCCGCGGCGGCATCCAGCCTGGCCAATAAGGTGTGCGCTTCTACGAGCGTCGGCTTGAATGCAACCGCTTTATCCAGACTCTCCCGGGCCAACGACGGTTCTCCGGCTAACAGATGTGCCCGGGCGAGGAGGACATGCCCCTCGGCAAACTCCGGTTGATCCTTGAGCACGGATCGGAAATCCAGGATCGCGTCTTTTCCGTTCCCCCGCTGGAGGGCGATCTTTCCACGCAAGAGGAGCGCGTCACCGGATCGCGCATTGTCCTTCAACACGGCTTGAATCTGTCGTTCGGCCTCGTCCGTTTTCCCGGCGGCCCAATCGAGTCCCGCCAGCCTGACCTGGGCCTCCGACGCCTCCGACTTGCCGGCAAACTCCGTCTGCATATCCCGATACAACACGCGCGCCAGCTCGGCGCGCTGGGTCGATTCGTAGAGAGCGCCGAGGGCAAACCACAGCTTTCCGGCATGCGGCAGCTCTTTGCGCGCCTGTTGCAGCGAGGCCTCGGCCGGCTCGAGACCGCGCCGTTTGGCGACATACTCCGCCAGCGCCAGCCGCCGGTCATCGTTCTCCGGGTCCGACCGCACCGCTGCCTGCAGAATCGCCTCCGCTTTCTCATATTGCTGTTGCTGATCGAAGAACGCCACTTGCCGCAACCGATGGCTCAAGACCGTCGGCTCCAACGCGACAATCTGTCCCAATGTCGCCTCGGCCTCCGCCAGTTGTCCTTGCCTGATCGATGTCGTGGCCAGCGCGTCCAACAATTCGAGATTGGCCGGATGTGCCTCCAGAGCCCGGCGTAGAAATGGAACCGCCTCTCCAGCGCGCTGGGTCGATGTGTAGAGCGAGGCGATGAGCAACACGGCATCGGTTTCGGACGGAGCGGCGGCGACCAGTTTCTCTGCCTGCTCAACGGCTTCATTCATCCGGCCGGATACGGCCGTAATGGCAATCCTGAGCGCCTGGGCCGGCACATGCCCTGGTTGATTGGCCAGCAGCCGGTCCGTAATCTTCGTGGCCTCCTCAAGCACCCGCGCTTCGAGATAATATTTGGCCAGCTTGATCTGAGCCCGATCATGCTCGGGACTCAACTCGACGACCTGCTGGTACCCCGCAAAGGCATTCCGCCAGTTCCGCTCTTTTTCTTCGACCTGCGCGTACAGAAAATAGGCTTCCACGTCCTTGGGATCGATTTGGAGCACGTTGCGGATCGCGACCCGCGCTTTGGGGAAATTGCCCTGCTGAAAATATTCCTGCGCCCGCAGGCGATACTTGGCCTTGCGCTCTTCGGGACCTCCGCAAGCGACCAGCCCCACGGCCAGTACGACCACAAGTCCAAGGGCAATATGCTGTCTCATCGTTCTCTCTCCTCTTCCATTACCCGATCACGACCACCAGGCCCGCAGCATGACGCCGCCCAACGACACCAGCGACACCAGGCCGAGACGGGTCACCGCAGTCGTTCGCATGTGCAACAACAACTCAAACGCAAAGAACAGCACGATCAACTTCGCGGCAAGCAGACCGACCGGCACAGTGCCGACGGTCATCTCCGGCAGAAACGGCATGGCTCCGGCCAACAGGACGATGAGATAATCGAGCGGCGTCGTTTGAAACCGGTCCTCTCCCGCAAACCGAATCGTCAGGAACACCAGAACCGCCAGCACCGCCACCCCTCCATTCACCGGCGTCAGCAGGTCGGTCACCGCCGACCGCGGATAGACTTCGCCGTAATACATGAGGCAGGTGCTGCCGACGTACAGGGCTGCACGAACGATCCATGGCATCGCCCGCTGAAACACCAGCGCCCCCAGCACGGCGATCGATAATCCCCCGGCAATCAACCCCGCGTCGAACGGGATTTCCCGGGGAATGGCGATGGACACGACCAGATACACAGGAATGGCCAGATATAAGAACGTGAGCGGCCACTCGCCGATGGCTCTCTGAGCGGCTGAAAGGCGCTGATCGTCGCGACGCGCCGGTGCTGGATCGGCATAGTCTGCACCGGCGGCCTGCGGGAATCGAACAAACAGGCCGAAGACGCCCGCGGCAAACACAAGATAGACTCCTGCCAACACGACATCCGACTGCCAGCGCAGGAGATAGGCGCAACTCACCATGACCCCGTGCACGATATAAATGAGCGTCACGGCCTGACCATGCGTGAAACCGATGGCCAGCAGCTTGTGGTGCACGTGATTGCGGTCGCCGACAAACGGAGAGCGCCGTTCCCACAGCCGCTGCCCCATCACACCGGCTGTGTCCAGCAGAGGAATACCCCAGATGAACAGGGCCAGCAGCGGGCTGTAGGCCGTCCGTGCGGCATCGGTCAACAGAATAGCGGCAACGGCCAGATAATGGCCGAGAAACTGGCTTCCCGCATCGCCCATGAAAATCCGAGCGGGATAGGTATTGAATCTCAGAAATCCCAGCAATCCGCCGAGAACGGACACCATTAAGAGCACCAGGAGCGGCTCATTCGCTTGATAGGCCAAATAGGCCACACCTGCGAAGCTGATGAGCGACAATCCTCCCGCCAGGCCGTCGAGTCCATCGGAGAGATTGACGGCATTCGTCACACCGACGATCACGATCAGAGTGAGCGGAACAGCCAACCACGCGGGAAGCAGCACATCGTCGACGAACGGGAGGGAGGACAGACGAACCCCGGCCAACCCGATCACGATGGCTGCCGCCAGCACCTGGCCGGCGAACTTCATCCGGTGATTGAGTCCGGTCCGGTCATCCCAGACGCCGAATGCCACGATGACCGCCCCGCCGAGCAGGCTCGTCAGAATCAACGGGTCCTTCGGCGCCCACACCAGCACCGCAATGAACGTCGCGAGGGCGAAGGCAATCCCGCCCACCTTTGCAATCGGCTCACGGTGCGCATGCCGTTCACGCGGCAGATCGATAAACTGCAGCCGCCAGGCCGACGCCGACAACGCCGGGATGAGTGCCATGCAGATGATCAAGGAGCCCATGAAACTGAAAAACATCGCCGTACCCATTTCCGTCATCCCTCAATCAGGAACGTACTGGCTTAACTGCGGAGTCACCAATCCGGCCATGGCCTGCAGCCGCTGATCGACCGCCGCTTCGGTTTCACCGGCATGCACCGCCGACACGAGACGAATCAGTGCGCCGTCGGCCCGCTGCCGGGTCAGAGAATCCCAGAAGAGGAAAAACTTCACGGCATATTCGCTGGTGATCCAGCGGTCGCGCTGCTTGAACCAGTAGTAGACAATCTGCTTCTGGCCGCCTTTCTGGATCACGACGCGATTGATCTCTTGCGCCGCGCTCAGACCAGGGCCTCGCTCCAGCCGGATAGGCGCGAAGGAGGTAATCTCCCACCCCCCGCCGGGAATGCACTGCTTGGGTGAATGAGACGACCGGCCTTTCTTCGGAGACAGGTAATACGCGACATACACATTGACGGGTCGCTGCTCGGCACCGGTGTAATCGGCCAGCACATAGTCGTCCAGCTGCAGAGCATCCAGGTACTGGCGTTCCATAGCCGCTGAGGCGCCCCGCCACCCGCCCAACTCAAGTGGAAATTCAAGCAACAGCTGCCGAGCAGGAGCGGGAAACTCACGCGGCGCAATCGTCGGAGCCGCCAGGGCTGCCGCAACCAGGAGGACCCCGCCCGCAACGAGCGGCCCGTACGATACGACCGCACCTCCGGAACGCGCAGCGACAGTCGAGTCCGATGGAGCAGCTTCAACGGAAGGCACACCGATCAACTCGGCAAACGGGCGTCGGGAAGCGCCCTCCCCGACACGGGCGAGCAGCCACATTTCCACGCACAGCAGCCCGAGGCTTGCGACAAAAAAGACCCATCCTTCAAAGAAATGCCTGAAGCCCTCCGCGGCGCTCCGCCCGTAGGATTCGACCAGCACGCCAATCGCGCCAATCCGGAATCCGTTCAGGAGAATCGAAATCGGAATGCTCGAGAGCACCAGCACCGCTCGTTTCCAGAGACTCTCGCGATAGAGATAGGCGCAGAGCAATGTCAGGGCCGTGAGGGGAAAGAGATAGCGAAGCCCGCTGCAAGCCTCGACGACCTGTAGCTGGATCGGCCCCAGGTCGATCACATTGCCTTCCCGATACGCCACCACCCCGATGAGTTGCAGGCATCCGACTCCGAGAGCGGAGGACAACAACTGGAGACGATTGGACAATTCGTAGTGCAGAAATTCAGGAACCGGAATGGCGGCCAGGAGATAGAGCAGAGGAAACGCCAGCAACGCGACACCCGACAGGCCGACGAGGCACGTCACGAATCCGACCAGGACCATCCACAAGGACAGCTGGACGACCGCATGCATTGCGGCGAACTGCCCGAGGACATAGATACAGAGTCCCGCGGTAATCACCGGCACCCCCCACCAGGCTCCCCTCCGCTCAATCATCTGCAAAGGCTGCCAGCGCAGCCAGACCAGATACGCGGCAATCAGTGGAATGAACGGGCCGTGACTGTAGTTGTCGTCCTCAAACCACGCGTGGAAGAGCACCCCGAGACTCTCGGCATAGAGATAGGCGGTCACACCGGCCGCAACTGCCACGAGTACCCACACCGGCCACGACCGTTGGCCCAACAGTATCGGAAGCGGCGGCAACACCGAGGAAGGAGGAGGCGGGCTATCCAGCGTTGTAGGACGGACATTCATCACAATTCTCTTGGCTCATCCGCCATCGTGGGCCGTCGTTGGAACGGGAAAAACCGGTCTTCAGATGGCCCAGTCTATCGCCGGGGGGCAAACCAGTGGCCACGCGAATCTCAAGTTTGTGTTAACTGATTGTTAAAATCGGAGCGGGAAGTCGTGTGCACGTACCGGAGAGATACCGAAAAGAACCGCATGATCCGGTTCAGAAAGAGGGGCCCAAACTATTGCCCGTCCAGACTATTTCCTGCGCACGGCCGTCAGTTGCCGGCACGGGACGGGGATGGGATCGAGGCAAGAAATCGTTTGGTCGCCTGCCACCAGGGCGCCGCCTCATCCCATGGTTCCGGTCCCTTGTCGCCCCACCCGCCCCAAATGACCACACCGTCGGCATGGTCGTAGACCGTCTTCAACTGCAATTCCCAATAAGCCGGATCGAGGGGGCGATGGCTCAGCAAGCGGTTGGACTCATGATACTGAGGCCAGAGAAACGCGTACACCGGCTTTCCGTTCGCTTTTCGTCTGGCCTCGCGGATCTGCGCGATGGCGTAGACAACCCATCCCTGCCGGTCGGGATAAAACGTGTAGATCGAGGGGAAGAGCGCGTCCACCTGTGAGACGATGGCCTCAAGCCGATCGTTGTCCCCCTGCCACGAGCGATATTCAGCGCTCAGAGGATCGCGGATCGCGCGAAAATAGTCCGGCAGTGGAACCGTGCCGTACAGACCGATCCGCGCTCCAGAAATCTCCGATCTAACCCAGAACAAGACTGACGAAAACCGGCTCACGGTCGACCGGACGTCGGCCGGATTGCCCTTGAGCGGCCAGCGCTCGATATCGATCACGAGCGGTTGCGTCACGCCTCGATGCTCACGCGCCAGCGTTCTGACGACCTCCTCGGCAGGAAGAGGTTGAGCGGGCGACCCCTCAGGCCAGAATCGCCACTCATACACGATCGACAGGGGAAGAATGTTGTAAGTCCAGAGGTTGGGCTTATCCTTATAAAGCGTGGCATCGAAGACGACGAACGGCTTCGGCGCCGACGCCCCTCCTCCTGACGCCGCCGGAGCGGACGATCCGGCCTGCCCGACAGCGGCCACGGCCGCACCGATCGCACAAAGCGCAACAAAGAATTGACCGATGCGGGTGGACGTCAACATCCTTTTTGCCCGACCGCGACCGGCGAGACCTGTTCAACCGGCGACTCAGTCCGGCGCGCACCGGTCGACACCGACTCCAGAAGTACGCGCCAGGTATGGAGCGCGTGCGACCGCGAATATTTCCGATCGAACACCTCGCGCGCCAGTCGTCCTGCTCGATCGACTTCCTCAGGCTGTGCGGAAAGCCTGAGCAGACATTGAGCCAGCGGCGCGACTTCACCGATACAGAACGCCCATCCGCATTGTTCCCGGTGCAGGATACTGGGAATTTCTCCGTCGGGATCGCCCAGATGAATCATCGGACGCCCGGCGGCCGCCACGCCATAAAACTTGCTGGGGACGATCAACCCTTCGAGGTTCGGGCGCAGAGAAATCACGTGCACATCCGGAACACTCAGACTCCACCGTAAATGGCTGGCCGGCTGATAGGGGCGGAACTGCACATTCGTCAGCCCCCGCGTCGCCACTTCGGCCTCAAGCCACTGCCGGGCGATCCCGTCGCCGATGAAGACCCATATGATCTGTTTGTAGTCCTTGAGTTGTTCGGCCGCATCGATCATGGTTTTGAACTCATGCACCCGGCCCATGTTGCCGGAATACCCCACCACGAATTTCCCCTCAAGCGACCATTCCCGCACCAGGGGATTCTCCGCTTTGGCAACGGGCTGAATGGCCTCGCCATCGGCCCAGTTTTCAATGATGGTGACCTGGTCTGACGCCACGCCTTCGTCCCGCAGCCGTTGCGCCATAATTTCGCCGAGCACCACATTATGCCGCCCCTGCCGGAGAGACCCGTTCCGGATACGCCGGAGCATCGGCGCCGCAAATCGCGCCCCGTACACCTCCATCGATGTCGCCACTTCCGGAAAAAGATCCTGCACCCAATTCACCAGCACGCCGCGCTTGAACTTCACCACCCATGCCGCACAGACCGACATCATCGGCGGATCGGTTTTGGCGACCGCCACATCCCCCGGTTGCATCAGCCGCCAGAGTGTCCAGGTCGCGCCGATATAGAAAGTCAGATAGTCGAGCACCCGGCCCACGAGCCGCGCACGGCCGAATCGCGAAGTCCGCACGCGATGCACCTGCACACCACGGACGGTTTCTTCATCCGGAAGCGACGCCCGTGCATCGTTGTACAGCTGCCCGCCGGTGATGACATGGATGTGCTGCCCCCGATGAGCCAGGTCGAACGCGAGATCGCTCAAAAGCTGACTGGTGGCTGAATGATCCGGATAAAAATAGCGGTTGATGAAGATGGTCTTCACCGCAGGCGCAGACGGGCGCTTTGTGTCGCCTCCCCCGGTCCCGCTCACGGTAAAACTCGCGTCCTGCCGTTTGAGCTCCCGCATCTTCAACACGATCATGTACTCATAGAACGCCTGCAGCACGCAGTAGGCAAACCCGGCCCGCCCGTCCAGCCACCCGCCTTTCCAGCCGTACATATAGAGAAACTTCAGCAACGGCCGGCAGGGCAATCGGAACGACAGATTCTTCAGCGCCCGGCGGCGCAAGGCGGGATCGGAACTGAACACCGTCGGCTGAGGCCCTGCGGCGCGGCGCAGCAGCTTCATCCCTTCCATCGCTTCGAATGCCGAGTAGCGGTTGTGCTTCTCGATCCACTCGGTGATCCCTTTGCTGAAGTTGTAGTGCACCAGCATGCCCTTCAGATATCCATGCGGCCCGTCGATGACCGGAACCGGATTCACCAGCCGTTCGAACCGCACATGCGAAGGCCGGAAGAAACGCATGATCATCCCCGGCGGCATGGCATGCCTGATCCAGCGGTCCATAAACATGTTCCGGCGACCGCAGTAAAAGGCCGCTTCAGAGTGGGTCGCCTCGTTCGCAATGGCGATCAGCTCATTTTTCAGTTCGTCGGTCATCCGTTCATCGGCATCGAGATAGAACACCCACGGATGCTTGAACGGAATCTGCTCCAGCGCCCAGTTCTGATGCGCCGCCCAGTTATCGAACCGGCGCTGCACCACCCGCGCACCTGACTCTTCGGCGACGGCCACCGTCCGGTCGCTGCTGAACGAGTCGAGCACGACGATGTCATCCGACCACGCGACCGAACGCAGACACTCCGGCAAATTAGACTCTTCATTCAACGTCAGAATGAGAATCGAGACGTTCATGGCTGAGCTCTCCTCGCAATGACGATCATGGATTATCCTGCCCCAGTGAGTATTTCTTGAGAATGCGGGCGGGGTTCCCGCCGACCACCGTCCAGGGATCGACCGATCGAAACACGCTGGCGCGCGCGCCGACGACCGCGCCTTCCCCGATCGTGACACCGGGCCCGACAAACGCATCCGCCGCCACCCACGCCCGCCGCCCGATCCGGACCGGCGCAGTGACGACCGGCATTTCCAGGATCGTATAGTCGTGGCCGGCCGTGCAGAGGAACGAGTACTGACTGACGGTCGCATAGGGTTCGAGCGTCACCCGGTCGACCGAATAACAATCGACATGATCGCCGAGGCAACTGCCTTCCCTCATCGTCAGATTCCAGGGCGCCCAGACTCTGGCCGACGGATAAGGATGCGCGCCCCGCTCGATCGTGGCGCCGAACAGGCGCAGGAGCCAGCAGCGCCAGGCGTGAAACGGCCTGGGACTCGGACGAAACAAGACGCACCACACCATCGTCCACAACACCCGGCCCGCTTGATTGCGGTAGGAGTGGGGACTGGGAAAACTCTGATTCGACGGCATCGCTCGCATATCGTTATCTCAGTGGACCGGGATGCTCGCCCCGTTGCGTCGGCCGCGCCAGCATGGCTTCGTGTAGAGCCTGTCCTCGCTCATCGAATCGATACCGCAGGACTTCAGCCGGCACTCCTGCCACGACGGCGTAGGCCGGCACATCTTTCGTGACCACCGCTCCGGCTCCGACAATGGCGCCGTTTCCGATCGTGATCCCGCGCATGAGAATCGCGCCGTGGCCGACCAGCACGTCGCTGCCGATTGTCGTGAGAGAAGACGGAGGCCGTCCGGCAAACACAATTGGCACACCCGGCGGATCGTAATTATGGTCGGCGCCGACGATCGCCACATGCGCCGAGAGCGAGGAGTAATGACCGATATGCACGTGCGGCGGCAGCTGGCTATGGGGCCCGATGTACACGTAGTCGCCCGCCACAAACCCCGGTCCGATACTGACCGCTGTTCCGACATGAAAACTTTTGCCGACCCGCGCGTGCCGATATCGGAACCGGAGCAGCAGCCCGATCCGTATCTGTTTCAAAAGATCTTTCCATTCACGCATAGCAAACGCCCGCCATTCCACGGAGACAGACCGGTCCTGATAAGGCGGTGACCAGGCTCGCCGCTTCAATGCTGAGGCCGTCTCGTTCATCCTTCACCTCCTCGATCAGCTGCGATACCGGCACGCCGGACTCACAGAAAGATCCCGTGGTGTTCAGCCTGATCGCTATGGCTCCGCCACTCACACCCTCGACGTCCCCCCCCCGCGAGTTCACCAATGGCCTCTTCCTCCGGAGACAACCACTCTTCATCTTCCGCCGAAACGGTCATATCGGAACGGCGGGGCTGCATGATGCAGAGAAGAAACAACAACGACGTGGGATTGCCCACATTGATCAGGTAGCGCTCGAACAACGCGAGCAGCAGGTAGCCGACGCAGAGTCCGAACAGAATGCTGGCATGGACCGTCCGGTTCGGCTCGTGAGCGGCACTCCACCACGACTTCAGCGCGCGCCAGATCAGATAGGCCACCCCCAGAAATCCCAGAAGACCGATTTCCGCCAGCGTTGCAAGATAGCCGTTATGCGCTGACGTATCGGCCTTCAGAAGATGTTCATGGGCACGGAACCCGATACCGATGGCCGGGTTGCGCACAAAAAGATCCCATGTTCCCTTCCACGCGGTCAGCCGCCCGCTCGCGCCGGAACCGATTCCGCGATCGGCCGTGCTCAGGGCATAGACCTGATCCACGGACTGAAAGATCTTGTCGCCGTAGACTGCCGTCACCCCCACGGTCAGCAGCAGCAGAGCCGCCGCCGGCAGGAACACCGACCGGCCACGGGCTTGCAGACGCAGATACACGACGACCGCGAGGCCCGACAGGACGGCGATCGCCACCGCCCGCGAGCTCGTCAGCACGAGAATCCCCGCAATCGGGGCCATCACCGCCAGCCGCAGTACCAGCGTTCTGATCGCCATCGCCGCAAGCAACACCGAGGCGGACACCAGGGCAATGGTATTGGGATTTAGAATGTCCTTGCCGGTTCCCAAGCGGGTGCCGGGCACATAGTCATACCAGGCGAATCCGACCAGTAACCCCGCCGTGAGGACGGCAAAAACGGTGAGCCCCCGCTCGTATTGCTCCGGATCGAGATTGGAATTGAATTGCAGCGCCAGCCAGATGCCGGTCAGCGTCAAGACCACATAACCCGTCGACAGCAACGCAACCGGGCTCAAGAAACTCGATACAGCCGACACGGTTCCGAACAGCAGCACTGCGCCGGTCTCGGCGACGGGCATCGCACGCGGAACGAACCGGCAGCGGCTGAGCGCAAAATACGCGAGCGGCCACACCACGGCGGCGCCAAGCAGCAGCATCGACACGATTCCCTCGCGTCCACTCTCCAGTTTTCCCGCCAGCGAAGCCGCGAAGACGCCGCTCAACCATAGCCCCAAGATGACCCCGACCCAGGTTCTGGGAGAAGCCTCATCGGTCAACGTCTCGTCCCACTCACTCATTGCGCACACATCCTTCTGATCAACACCAGCATCAGAGTCGACAGCAGGACCGCCTCGCCTGCCACCATCGCAACCGCCAATCCAGGCGCTCCATAACGCGGAACCAGCACCATCCCCAGTCCGGCCAGCGCCGCCCATTGAACGACGAGCCCGGCCACGGGAGTCCGGTAGTCCGAAACCGCATAGCAGGCATTGCGGAGCAGCCGGCTGAGACTCATGAAGGGTAGCGCCATAACCGTCACCGAAAGGATCGAGGCGGTGAATGCCGCATGCTCGATAGAGAACTGCCCGCGCAGGAACACCGTTTCAACAATTGTTTGAGCAAACGGCACAACGATCAGAACCACCACCACACTGGCCGCCAGCAGAAAAATCCCGTGCCTGGCGAGCTGCGCGAGCCCCGCCCGACGGTCACGTCCGAAGGCTTCGACCATGCCGGGGAACGCCATCGTGGTCAGCGGAACGATGAACAGCGACAGCGGAACGGATACGATGGTGCTGGCGTAAAAGAACCCAGCGACAGCCCCTGCGGGAAGCCAGGAGGCCAGACTGCGTTCCGTCAGCGTGACGCCTGCATACACCAGTTCCCCGAACAGCATCGTCGCAGCGGCCCCCCATAGCACAAACCACCCCCCCCTGCTCGCAACCGGGAGCACCTCCGGGGATGCCGGTCTCGCCTCGCGCATAAGAAGCACCAGCCGTCCGGCAAAAAGTCCGAGCACGCCGAGATTACCCACCGCCACCCCCAGCGTCAGCGCATCAATCCCGAGACTGGAGGAGAACAAGGCTAATGAGACGATCGCACAGATCGACACGATCGAGCCGGCCAGAAATCCCGGCACGAACGCCCCTTGAACAACGAGGGCTCCACGAAGGAGGCCGGCCGTACTGGCAAAGACCAGCGGAAGCAGGAGTGCACGGAGCGTATGAGCAGCAAGGGCCTGCTGCCCGGAGTCGAATCGGGGGAAGAGATGCTCCAGCAACAGCGCCCCCCCGCCCCACAGACACAGAACAACGCCGGCATTGACCAGCAGCAGCCCGCAGACCGCAGGCCGCAAGAGTCGAAGGACCGCGCCGGACCCGCTCTGCGCGCCGAGTCTGGCGATGAATGCCGTCTCCAGCGCATTGCCGACCTGCGCGCCGAAGAACAGCTGCACACTCATCACCGCGACGAAGACGTCGAGTTGCTGGCTCAATCCGAAGGTCGAAGCTACGATCAGTTCGCGGGCAAAGCCAAGCAACAAACCGAGTCCGGTGAGAAGAGAATAGCCCGAGATGGCGCGGGACGACTCGACGGCTTCGGTGACCCTCTGTCGCACGGCAGCCAACGCCGCCCCATCCAGAAAGCGATGAGCCACTCGTCCAGGCCAGACCGATGATCGAGCGAACAGCGCCATAAATTCCCGCATCAACTCAACTGTTTTTCCGTCTTGAAGAAGTCAGGCCGTCGTGGTGCCATCTCCACAACCGGCTTCTGAGAGCGGGCCACAGTCCGTTCGATACAATCGTCGAGACCCTGCGCCCAGGTTTCGGGTGTGTACAAATCGACGATCCGCCGGGACGCTGCACCCATCGCATCGATATCAGTCTCAGGCGACGAGAGAACCGCCATCGATCGGGTCATGCCGGCAATGTCCAACGGATCACACAGGTACCCGTTCCATCCGGACCGCACCAGTTCCGGCACACAGCCGCACCGGGGGGACACGAGCACCGGCAGTCCCGCCGCCATCGCTTCATTCACAACGAGTCCCCACGTTTCGCTCAGACTCGGCAACACCAGGCAGGAGGCCAATCCGTAGTACGCGGGTAACTGATCCGCCTGTTGGAAACCGGCAAAGACCACTCCGTCGATTTCTTGAGCGCGGCGTTGCAACAGACCGTCCTGAGGTCCGCGCCCGACCATCACCAGCCCCCAGGCCTGCCGTCCGGCGGCCTGCCGGTAGCCGGCATAGGCTTCGAGCAGGCGCGGCAGATTTTTTTCACCTGAAAACCTTCCGACAAATAAGAAGAACCGGTCCGGCAGGCCAAGGCGGGTCCGCAACTCCGATGCAGCAGCGCGCGCATCCGCAGCTCCCGATGCAATAGTGTCGTTATCGACGACGTCGTACCCCGTCCAGATCCGCTCGCGCGGAAATCCCATCCCCGTCAGATAGTCCGCCGCCCGTTCTCCCGCCACAAAGGCGGAATCGTAATGCCGCCGGACCCACCAGCCTTTCAGCCATTCCCGAAGCGCGATGCGCGGCCGATCCACCCGCTGGGAGTCTCCCATATAGACACTGGCTCGCCCGTGCCGGCGCGCCCACTGCGCCGCAGCCCGCATCGCCGGGTAGTAGTAGCCGGTGATCACCACAGCCTGGGGATCGCAATCGTCCAGCCACTGCCGGACGCGCGCCGCCAGGAGGCGCGGCTCGATATTCTCGACCGTCTCTCCGGGAACCGCCTCCAGATACTCAAACCCCAGATCCTGCTTTTGGACTTTCCATTCACGCATCCGCTCTGTCGCGCCCAGCGCCATGACCCGGACGGAGCAATCCGGCCGCAGCGCTTGCAACGCCCGAAACCGCGGGATGCTGTAGGGCGCAAGCACCGGCTCCAGGCAGCAGATCGTCATATTCATCCGGAATCCCTCACTCTCAGATGGAAATGCAGTCTACTGCCGGAGCTTCAGCGGGCGGGCCACGCAGGGGTCAAATTTGTGTTAACAAATCGTAAAGCGGGGGGATATCGCGGCCTATCGAGAAGAGTTCCCGACGAAAGGGTTACAAGGCAAGCTCGCAGACCGTAGCCCGGTTGGCATGAAACCAGGAGACGGTCTCACGGATTCCTTCCCGCAACGAGCGGGTGGCCTGAAAGCCGAACTGAGCCGCGCGCGACACATCGAGAGAGCGCCGGGGTTGCCCGTTCGGTTTTGCAGGATCGAACACCAGTGCCCCTGAATAGCCCGTTTCTGCGGCAATCAATTCGGTAAGATCGCGTATCGCAATCTCCTGCCCGGTCCCGAGATTCACCGGTTCGCTGCGGTCATACCGTTCGGCGGCCAGCAGCAGCCCCTCGGCCGCATCTTCCACATGCAGGAACTCCCTGGTCGGCGTCCCATCCCCCCACAGGGTCACCGACGGCGCGCCGGCGTCTTTCGCTTCGATGCATTTGCGGATGATCGCCGGAATGACGTGCGACGTCTCCGGATGAAAGTTGTCGCCGGGGCCGTACAAATTGGCGGGAAACATCACGATCGAATTGAATCCATACTGAGCCCGATAGGCTTGAGACTGGACCAGCAGCATTTTCTTCGCTAATCCATACGGGGCGTTGGTTTCTTCGGGATACCCGTCCCACATCGTCTCTTCCCGAAACGGAACCGGCGTGTATTTGGGATAAGCGCAGATCGTGCCTGCCGCGACGAACTTCTTCACTCCATGCTGGCGTCCCGCTTCCATCAACTGAGCGCCCATCATGAGATTGTCGTAAAAGAACCGGCCCGGCTGGGCCTGATTGGCGCCGATGCCCCCGACGCGCGCTGCCAGATGAAAGACGAGATCCGGCCTGGCATTCCGATAAAGACGCTGCACCGCTCCCATCTGCACGAGATCGTAGTCTTTGCTCCTGGGCACGACCAGAGCGCGACAACCCCGTTCCTGCAGCTTTCTCACAAGGACGGATCCGAGAAACCCGGCTCCGCCCGTTACGACAACCCTCTGATCTCGCCAGACGTACATAGTTCCGGTCTCCCCCTCATGCCGTCGAGCTTCAGACGTTCCGCCTCGACGTCCGCACGGACCATCATGGTGATCAACTCGTGAAACGACATCTTCGGCTCCCACCCGAGGACTTTCCTGGCTTTACTCGCATCCCCGATCAACAGATCGACTTCCGTTGGACGGTAGTACCGGGGATCGATTTTCACATAGGGACGCCAGTCCAGCCCCACCGTCTCGAAGGCCAGCTCCAACATCTCCCGCACGGTATGGGTTTCCCCGGTCGCGATGACATAATCGTCCGGCTGATCGGCCTGGAGCATCATCCACATCGCCTGCACATAGTCGCCTGCGAATCCCCAGTCTCGCTGGGCGTCCAGATTGCCGAGGAACAGTTCCTGCTGGATCCCGAGCTTGATGCGGGCCGCCGCCTTGGTGATTTTCCGGGTGACAAACGTTTCGCCGCGCCGCGGCGACTCGTGGTTGAAGAGAATGCCGCTGCAGGCGAAAAGCCCGTAGGCTTCCCGGTAATTGACGGTGATCCAGTGCGCATACAGCTTCGCCGCGCCGTAGGGGCTGCGGGGATAGAAGGGCGTCGTCTCGCGCTGGGGAATTTCCTGGACCTTCCCGAACATCTCGCTCGACGAGGCCTGATAGAATTTGGGGCGCAGACCCACTTCGCGAATCGCTTCCAGCAACCGCACCGTCCCGAGCCCCGTCACGTCACCGGTATATTCCGGAATATCGAAACTGACCCGCACATGGCTCTGCGCGCCCAGGTTATAGATTTCGTCCGGTTGAATCGTGCGAAGAATCCGGTTGAGCGAACTCGCATCATTGAGATCGCCGAACACGAGGCGCAACCTCGCCTCGGGCACATGCGGGTCCTCATAAATCTGATCGATGCGACCGGTATTGAATGAGCTGGAACGCCGGATCACGCCGTACACTTCATAGCCCTTGGCGAGCAGCAGCTCGGCAAGGTACGATCCGTCCTGTCCGGTAATCCCCGTGATCAAGGCTTTTTTCACAGCGGGCTCCTCTTTTCAACAACCGGGCAATCGCCGCGTCACCGACGCAACCACTCGCCGCACATCCTAGCCTCCCTTGCGATACCGACAGCCACGCAGGCCTCAATTTTGTGTTAACGATTCGTTAAAAGAGGCCTGTCTCTGCGTGCTCCGTGCGCACGACTGCGGCCGGCCGCCCTGACCGGATGACACGGCCGTAACGCCACGGAATCTCTTGCAGATCATGGGCTTTCGCATCCATCGGGCACGGATACAACAACGCCCCGCGAATGCCACCGACACCACGCCGGCCGGTCATTTCTATATCCGACTTCAGTTAATCTCCCCGTAACATGAAACACGTATGGTAGCGGCATTAAGGTCACGCACCTCTGAATAGGCTGAAACAGCGGGGAGGCTCCCATGGCTTCACAAGGTCCTAAAACGATTCTCATCGTTGAAGACGAAAGCGACATCGCTCAACTGGTGAAGATCTATCTGGAGAAGGAAGGCTTTCACACCCTTCGCGCCAAGACCGGCCTCGAGGCCCAGAAGCTCGTGTCATCGGATCATCCGGATCTACTCATTCTCGACTTAATGCTGCCCGAGATGGACGGGCTTGAGGTGTGTAAATCTCTCCGCAATAAACCGGAGACGGCTCTTCTTCCTATCATCATGTTGACGGCGAAAGCCGAAGAGTCAGACACCATCGTCGGGCTTGAGCTCGGCGCCGACGATTACGTCACCAAACCGTTCAGTCCCAAATCGCTGGTCGCCCGGGTGAAAGCGCTCTTCCGCCGCCTCGAACGCACGAACGTCGAACAGGCGACGGCCTTGAGTTACGGGCCGATCCAGATGGACCTGACCCGGCATGAGGTCATCGTCAAGGGCAAAGAGATCGCGCTCACTGCCAAAGAATTCGGCTTGCTTGAACATCTGCTCCGTCACCCGGGGCGGGTCCTCACTCGGGACGTACTCCTCAACGCCATCTGGGGATACGACTACTACGGGACAACTCGAACCGTCGACGTGCACATCCGCCGGTTGAAGCTCAAAGCGCCGATCCTCAATGACGCCATCATCTCGGTGAAATCGCTCGGCTACAAGTTATCCGACCAGGCTCCGGCCCCGTAAGCACGTGCACGTCCTGTCTCGACATGTCACGACGCGGCATCTTGCCGGAGGCAAGCGTCTCCTGCTGTTCGCGGTGCTGCTGGCGTCATGTGCGCCTCAGCCTCGCGTCGAAGATTTTGAAACCAGCATCGGACGATTGACGCAGGGCGAACTCACCCACCATTACGGCTATCCCCAGCGCTTCAAGCGTCTGTCGAACGGAGCAGAGGCCTGGGACTATGAGTTCCTGGCCGGACAATCCCGTTGCGTCGGCTATCGCGTCTATTTCGACACCGAACTGCGCTCTCAGAGATGGGAATCCATCGCTTGTCGGTAAGGCCGTAGCGATCAGACTGATTCCCTCTACCGAATCTCACACCCCTCGCGAGGGGAGACTGCTCCGCTCTCCTTGTTTTCTTTTTCTAACGGACTCTCCAGCGGCAGCGGCCATCATGCTCTACACAGCCGCATGTGTCCCATTCCCCCAGTTTCCCCCTCCGAGACCCTGCTTCGCGATACCTGTAACCAAGAATTGAGCCCGGCGTGATCCACCCGTGCCTTTGGACCGGTACAACGGTACCTGGAAAGGGGAACAATCCAATGGCTCACACCATCTCTCCTCGACGTAGACAACCGGGTAGCTCTACCGTATCAGCCCGCCCTGCGGCGCTCCCTCTGAGCATCCGTCGCGCCGATCTGTGGCAGGAACTTTCCAGGCAGCGCGCGGTTCTGCTCGCCAGCGCCAATCTCTCCCTGGCCGCGGAGTCGGCTGCGGAACTCTATGCAGACCCGGCCGACCAGGCCTCGACGGACCTCGAACAGGACGTCGCCATGCAGGTGAAGGTCCGAACCTTTGAACGGCTTCGCCACATCGAACGCGCGCTGCAACTCATGCGGACGACAGACTACGGACAGTGCCGCCACTGTCATCGAGACATTCCCTACGAGCGGTTGAAGGTCCAACCAGACGCGCTCTACTGCGTCCCATGTCTCACGACCGTTGAACAGAAAGCGGCCCATAACTGACGCCATGACACGGCTCATCACAACACATTACTGGAGCCCAGCTGCGCCTCTCACGCACCTGGCCCCCGCGCTCGTCCCTTCCTGCCAGGAGAAGGGACGAGCCCCGGTTACTTCACCATAGACGTCCCCTGGCTACTGGAGGAACATGCGAAGAATTTCTACGATTGCT
>CAZEHM010000003.1:43101-127368 GCA_964512025.1 uncultured Nitrospira sp.
CATCATATCCTGCGTCCGATCCGCTCCATACCGATGAGAGTCGTAGACATAGGCCGCGACTCCCTACCCTGTTCTCAGCTGACTGTAGACGAATCACATTCTCCGCAGCTTTGGCTCTGCCGCAAGCACGGACAGCATGGCCGGCGTCATCGGGAAGTTTCCGAATGGACTCACGCCTTGGCCCTGAGACCGAAGTCCTGATCTTGCGCTGGAAAGGGAAGAGTATCGCGCTTGCAATGGAGGGAAGACTGAATGCGACCCGGTGTGCGCCCCCGCGATGCGGGCGCGCACACCGGAGGCACTACTTACCGCTGAAACCGGAACGGGATTCGAAAGCCGGTGATCTTGATAATATCGTCGGTCGCATAGTCGTCGACCTTCGACATATTCGTGTCGTCGCTGTGCTGAATCGACAAATATGCCGTCTTCCCGTCGCCTGAGAATTTGAAACCGGTCGGCTCAGCAGACGAATCTTTCACCGAGAGAATCTTCACACAGCCGTCCGTCTTGTTATCGCGATCGGCGCCATCCGGCAGGCAGGCAAAGATATCGCCGTTGGGATGATCCTCGATCACATAGTGATTGCCGGTCTTCGGCTGGAACGCAAAGTTATCCGGCTGGTTCATGTCGGCGTTGCCTTCCACAAAGCGGTTCACCACCACCGTGCGCTGCGTCGCACTGGCGGTCAGAGGGGCGGAATCGACCGCACACATCACTTCTCCATAGTTGCCGCCCTCTTCCAGTCCCGTGTCGGTCCAGCAGAATCGCACACCGGGGCCCGCGAACAGGTCATCCACTTCGAGATCCTCAGGGCGATAATAGCCGGTCGCACCCAGGGTATTCGCATCCGTTCTGGCATTCGCCGCGCTCACATTGATCCAAGCGCCGTTGCCGATCTCACAGCCTTGGCCGAACTGTTGCGTGGTGTTCTGGCAGGAGACCTGAAGCGCATAGACGTTGCCGGCAACCAAAGGAGACTCTGCCAGCGACGAGACAGGATCCTTCGTAGTCCTGGGAGCAGCGGGCACAAACTTAAACATGGCGCCCCCGTCGGCATTGGCCGGGCTTCCCGGACGAAGCTCATCCCCTGAATACACCACACCCTCCGGTGTAATGCCGATTCCTTCAAACGCGATCTTGGGCAATGCGGTGCGCTTCACGATCGACGTGGAAGGCAGACCGTTCTCATCGACAATGGCGCCCGACACCCGATCGGTGATCGTCTGGTTCGTGACGGTCAACGGATTCAGGATCTCATACGCGCCCCCGTCGCTGGCTTCTTCAGTGGCAAGAATCGTCTGCCACGGTGTCCGGCGAATGCCGTCACAGGACGTCGTCCCACGAAGAACCGTCTCCACGGACCCGTCCGACAGCTTAATGCGCTGCACGGCCGGGTTGAATTTCTTAATGAGCCCGCCCGGCAAAAACGTGCCGAGATCCTGCCGGCCACCCTCGATGCAGAATATCATGTGGGTGGGATTCTCATCGCTCGGCCAGAAGGCGAACATATCGGCATTGTTGGCAGCATTGCGCGTGACGTACTCCGCTTTCAATCCATCGGCCAGCAAAACTTGATCCGACGCTTTTTGCGTCGTGGTGCGATAGGGACCGGCCGTCGGAGCCGCGGAGTCTCCCAACGGTTTCCCAACGCCAAACCACACCTGTGAAGACCGTTCCAGCCCGCGCTGAACGATCGCGCCGAAATCCAATCCGTCGAACCCTTCGAACTCGCTCGCCACGGCAGGCACCACCGGTGCCGCAAAGATGGACACCACCAGTCCGGCTTGTGCCGCGGTCAGACCCCATTTCGTCATGCGCTTCTTCAATTTCATCATCACAGTCTCCTTGTCGAATCGTTTCACTGCGCCGGACGAAGCCAGCAGCAGCGATCGCGCCAATATGGATGTTGCTACCTTTGACTGACCAAACAACCCATTCTCGACCGGCTGCTTCATCATGACCTCTCCTCCAGCTCGGAACACGAGCAATTATGGAGCTGTCACTACCGCCTGACGCGTGCAAGTGAGCGAAGCTGCAGTCTTCGGCTCACCCCTGACAGGCAGTAACGATAACCACCGTAACTCTCACAGGGAGCCGTTACGAACGGATCTGTGCCGGATCAAATAGTCGTAACACCGGAGTTAAGAGATAAATAGAAAAAGCAGCGGGAGGATTGGAAGAGAAATCGAGGTGGCTGGTGCGGCTACCGGGACGCCAGGCTGAGGAGGCGAGTCTTCAGAAAGCGCGGCACACGACCGGCCAGTTCAAGAAGTACAAAGAAGAGGAGCACCACATTCCATCGAAACGCATTGAGTTTGATCAACATACTCTTTCTCCTCTCCTGTCTATGCGCCGGTGACGCTATACGCCGAAACGTACCGTTCCGTCAGGACATTATTAAGACAGGATGCACAGCGAGACACCATCCGGCTTTGGTAGGGGGCAGAGCATTTTCATAGACGCCACTCTACTCCGTCCAGTGAGAAGCGGCACAGACCGCCAGCATAAGTTAACACAAAATTAACCGGGCGCTCTTGAGGCAGGAGTGAGACCTGACTATCCTAACGCCAGCTCACGATAGAGCGAAGATTGCACTGTTTCCATTACCGTCACCCTCAGGACAAACCCACACGCGATGGATCTGACAGACCCGTCTCTCTACATCAACCGAGAATTGAGCTGGGTGCGTTTCGACGAACGCGTGCTTGAAGAAGCGCTCGATCACCGACACCCCCTCCTCGAACGCCTGAAATTCCTCTCGATCTTCAACAGTAATCTGGACGAGTTTTTTATGATCCGCATGTCCGGCTTGTACTGGCAGCAGCAGACCGGCTCTGTCGAAGCTCCCCCGGACGGCCGCACACCGGCGGAACAGATCCACGCGATTCATCAAGCTCTCGCCCCCCTCCTGGCCAGACAGATGGCCTGCTGGCAAAACGATCTTTTACCGAAGCTGCGGGAGGCCGGCATTCAGGTACAGCCGCTCCCGGAGATCCCGCGCGAAGCGCTCGCGCGGCTCCGGGACTATTTCAAATCCGCCATTCTCCCGGCCTTGACCCCGCTGGCTTTCGACGCAGCCCATCCCTTTCCTCATATTTCCAATTTGTGCATGAATCTCGCCGTCGTGCTTCGAGACGGCGACGGACATGAGCGCTTCGCGCGCCTGAAAGTGCCCCGCCTCTTCCCACGGCTGCTTCGCATACCGTTCGACGGCCCGCCCGACATCGGCGTCCAGAATGCCCTGCCCGGTTTCGTGTGGATCGAAGATGTCATCACGGCCAACCTGGATCTCCTGTTTCCCGGATGCGTGATCATGACCGCCTATCCGTTTCGCGTGACGCGCGATGCCGATCCGGACATTGAAGCGGACGAAGCCGCGGATCTACTGGAAGCCATTCAGGAGAGTCTCCGCCAGCGGCATTTCGGATCGGCGGTGCGCCTGGAAGTCAGCGCGCTGATGCCGGAGCAGATCCGCCAGATTCTTGCGCAAAACCTGCACCTCGCTCCCGACCAAATCGACGCCGTGGCGGGCCCTCTGGGCATGGCCGACCTCATCCAGCTCACCAAGCTGGATCGGCCCGATTTGAAAGATCCGCCGCTGCCGCATAAAATCTCGCCGCTCTTCGGCCGTGGAGATCTCTTCACCGTCTTGCAGGAACGCGATCTGCTGCTGTACCACCCCTACGACAGCTTCACGCCTGTGGTGGACTTCCTCCGCGCGGCCGCCGCCGATCCTCACGTATTGGCCATCAAGCAGACATTGTACCGGGTCGGCCTCGACTCACCCGTCGTGGAGGCCCTCATGCAGGCCCGGGAAAACGGCAAAGAGGTCACCGCGCTGGTTGAACTGCGGGCCCGCTTCGATGAAGAGAACAACATTCAATGGGCCAAGGAATTGGAACGGGCGGGAGTTCATGTCGCCTACGGACTGGTCGGCCTAAAGACACACGCCAAAATGTGTCTGATCGTACGGCGCGAGGATCATCGCCTCGCCCGATACGTGCACCTCGGCACCGGCAATTACAATCCGGCAACCGCCCGCGTCTACACCGATCTTGCGCTCCTGACCAGCAATCCGGCCATCGCCTCCGACGTCGCCATGCTCTTCAATGCCTTGACCGGGTATGCCGGGGAACATCCCTATCGCTGCCTGATGGTCGCGCCGAGCGGAGTGCGCAAAGGCATGCTCGACCGGATCGAACGGGTCACGGCTCAACACCGGCAGACAGGACAGGGCTATATCGCGTTGAAGCTCAACGCCCTCACGGATCCGGCTTGCATTCAGGCGCTCTACCGGGCCTCACAGGCGGGCGTCACCGTCGATCTCCAAATACGGGGTGTCTGCGGACTGCGCCCGGGCGTCCCCGGTGTCAGCGAACGGATCACGGTCACCTCGCTGGTCGGCCGCTTTCTCGAACACAGCCGGATTTTCTATTTCCGGTTCGACCAACGAGAAGAAGAGTTGTGGCTGGGAAGCGCCGATCTCATGCCCCGTAATCTGGACGGGCGGATTGAAGTGCTCTTTCCGGTTGAAGCCGTGCACCTGCGTCAGGCTATTCGCGACAATATTCTCTTCCCTCATTTACACGACACGGCACACCTGCGCCGGATGAACGAGAACGGTCTCTACGAACACGTGGCGCCGCAGCCGGATGACGCGCCGCTCGACTCCCAACAGCGGATGCTCGACCAGGCCGGCACCTGGAATCACGCACCGCTTGACTGATGACTGAGTGCCGGCCTCCCGGATCGATCCGCGGCGCGATCGCCGGAGCCTACGCCACGTCCAGGCGCAGCAACCGGTTCCGATGCCCCTCATAATCCGGCACGAGGCGTTCGTAGGGCTTCGGCATTAGGGAAGAAGAGATGAGAAAATCCGCCGACGCCCGGTTGCAGGCGATCGGAATGTTCCAGACGACGGCGATACGGAGCAGCGCTTTCACATCCGGATCGTGCGGATGCGGTTCGAGCGGATCCCAGAAGAAAATCAGCACATCGATCTCGCCCTCGCTGATCTTCGCGCCGATCTGTTGATCCCCGCCCAGCGGGCCGCTCTGCAGTCGCGTCACCGGCAGATCCAGTTCCGTCGCCAGCAACTTTCCGGTCGTGCCTGTTGCGATGAGACGATGCCCGGCCAGCGCTTCGCGGTTGAACTTCGCCCAGGCCAGAAGATCCTGTTTCTTGTTATCGTGCGCCACAATCGCGATCGTCTTTTCGTCCGTCATCGACACAGCATTGTTGTTCATTGCGCCTCCCCGGTCATGAATCGCCAGACTTGCCGTACGACACCCACTACTCAGTATGGCAGGCCCTTGTTACAAATAGATTTCACGCCGGAGTCCGCCATGACATCAACGCGTTGAGCGAGGATCAGCCGGCCATGAACGTCCGTAGGCCATCTAGGTGATCTGCTTGGGACGCTCACACCACCGGTCAGGCTTCATGACCGTGCCCATGGCCAGAACGGCTATGATGACGGCGAACAACACCAGCGTCACCATGAGGAAGAACGCACCGCGCAGATTGGGAAGCATACAGGCTCACCTCCTTGCCGCTTGCACTGTTGTTCACACGGACCGACGCTCCTGACGGAATTCTGCCGATTTCGATCTACTCCAGGTACTGCTCAGGATCGATGACGGCCTTTTCGACCGGGCCGTCAAGCGGGATGGTCAGCAGATGCAGCTGGCCGCCGACCGCACCGTTCTCCATTTCGAACGCCTCGCCATGATCGATCGTCGCCCGAACCGCCAGCTTATACAGCATCTTCGCGTCTTCAACGCTGAATGCTGACAGGAAGCAATGGTCCTCTGCGCGCAGCCGATTGGCCTCGATCGCACGGCTGACCTCGGGCCGCTGTTTGTCCCGCTCAAAATGGCCGCTCCGGTCCAACAAGAGCGCCGCAACGCGCTCGTCTCCCAGAAATCGTACCCCGCAGCCGTCGAAGCTGAGCTTTCCGACCGGCGCCGCTTTGACACTCCACTGCCCTTTGCGGGTCTTCTCCCAACGCAACTCCCGAACAGCGGCCAGCGGCGTGGCTCCGTCAAATCCGGCCACCACGACAAACGCAATGTGCGGGTTCGCCGGAGCCGGCATGGCGACCGCCGGAGCGGTAGCCGGAGTCTGCTGCTCCCGGTACTTGTCAAACAATTTGCCGATGAGCAGATCCGCCTGCTTCTCGACCGACAACGGCTTACGCGACCGGGAGAGGGTCTGACAGACAGACTGAAACTGCCGGTGCAAGGAAAGCCCCTCACCATACCACCCTTCGAATGCCGCGATGCTCCGCTGGCTGGACAGGCACGTCTTCTCGATCCTGGTGGGGTGAGGCGTGCTTGAACCCCACAGCACGGTATCAGCCCCGATCATGATGCCGGTGGAGGTCAGAAAGATGCCGATCAACGTTCCAAACATAATCTTCCTCTTGTACCCGCTATACATCACCGCCGTATTGCGGCAGCCTCAAGCTCCTGTAAATCATTCCCGCCAGGTAAAGGTCTCTGCTTGCCGACCGATACAGAAACAATAATTTACAAGCTTGTTACAGCAGTTCAGACGGTTCTGTAACCGTTTCTTCCGTATGTACCATCCTGTACAAACATGAATCACACCATCTCTCTTACCCTGCGCCCCGACTCATTGGAAACACTGCGGCTGCGGCGCTCGGAAAAACTCACGGGCCTACCCTTGGCGCTCACCCTGTTGTTGCTCCTCACGGCAGCCTGTGGAGACCTCCAGGATCCTGCCACCGGCTCATCCGCACACATCACTGCGGGACCTGATGCACAGACACCTTACCTCACCAAACCATCCCCTGATCTGCCCTCTCAGGAGTTACCTTACAGACCCGCATTGATACCAACGCCGGCTGATCCTGGCTTTCCCGGATCCGATCCCGCACAGTCGAATAATCCGTCTACCATCGACGACCAACTGGGCAGCCAGACATCGTCACAATCCGGCACGTCCACAAATGTTTCCCCTTCAGAGCAACTCGTGAATACACCGGCCGGACAAACAGGCGCCAACTCCATCCTGAGGCGAGTGACCCTGGTCTGGGACCCTTCGGCTTCCGGCAATTCAGACGGGTATAGAGTCTCTGTGCGCAGTGATTCGACCGTCTCGCCGTATTATTACGACGCGGGACCGGCGACTCAACTCACCGTGAGCTTGTTGGCCGGAACCCGGTACTGGTTCACGGTTCTGGCCTATAACGCGGCCGGTGAAAGTCCTCCGTCAGAAGAGTTTTCCTTTACGCTGAATTGAACCCCGCCTCCTCCGGCCATCAATCGCCGCGCAAGACGGACCATGAAGAAGTTTACCGTTCAGTAATCCCCCCCTAACACCGATGCAACGGCTCAGGGATAGAGTGAGAACAACTTAAAACACTCACAAAGGAGAACAGCATGCTGACAGTCGGAACATTGATGAAAAAAGAACTCGTGACGGTGGATACGGGCACCTCGGTGGTCGACGCCGCCAAGCTGATGAAAACCTGCAACGTAGGCAGCGTCCTGGTTTCAGAAAAGGGACAGATCGTCGGGATCGTGACGGAATCCGATGTCGTCAGAAAATTCGTCGGCGCCGACAAAGCGCCCTACTTCATCGCCGTGGAAGACATCATGAGCAGTCCTGTGCTCGGCATTGAAGAGCGACGCCCCATCACGGAAGCCGCCGAATTGATGAATAAACACCACACGCGCCACCTGGGCGTCACCAAGAGCGGCACCCTGGTCGGAGTCGTGTCCGTCCGCGATTTCCTCCAGCCTGTCTCGGTCGACGACTTCTAACGGTTCCTCTGTTCCGCTACAGTCATTCTCTCCCGACAACACAGCTCTTCTCGCCGGCGGAATGCCGTGAGAGGAGCTTCTCTGTTTTGATTCAACGCACAGACTAATATCGGGAGGAGATCCTAGGAGCGGAGTTTGTAGCCGATTCCACGCACCGTCACGATCAAATTCGGCTCGGTGGGATCGAGCTCAATCTTTTGCCTGAGCGAATGGATATGCACGTCAAGCGCATGCTCTTCGAGGGCGTACCCTTCGCCCCACACGCGATTGAGCATCTCCTGACGGGAAAAGACCCGGCCCGGCGCTTCGAGAAACTGTTGCAGGATTCTGAACTCTTTCGGAGTCAGTTCGATCGCGCGTCCGCTGACGGTCACCTCGTGCCGATCCAGATCCATCCGGATGTTTCCCACACCATAGTAGGCATGGGTCTGGACGTGCGGTGTACGGCGCCGCAGGATCGCCCTCACCCGGGCGACCAACTGGCGGGGGCTTTGATTGCAGACGACGAGATCGATTTCACGATCGTAATCCTGGATACAATCGTCATCACCGCAGGTCTCGACCGTGGTCTCTACCGCGACGATCGTCACATTGGCGAGCGCGCGAAGATGACGCAAATTTTCAGTGGTTCCGCTTTCCCGGTCGATGATGATGAGCGACGGAGCGAAGGACTTCAGCTCCGCGAGAGCGGCGGTTCCGGTGTTCACCGTGGCACTCCGATAGCCGTTTGCCTCAAACGCCTTCTTCAGTGACTGCGCGAAGGGCTCTGACTTCATGAAGATCAGAATGGAATCGGTGACGCCGACCGGCGTGGATTGCGTTGTGTGCGTACTCATCATACGACGGCATGCTAGTCCCTTCCCCTGAAACAAGTCGTTAGGGTGGTGTAAATTGTCGGTAAACTCCTACGCCTGAATGCAATTTCTTCTCCAGGCGGTTTCCGGGAAGTTAACGTCGAGTTAACACGGTATTGATCCTTCCTTAATGCCATCCCCGTAGGCTGAACGGGCTCACGTCCTAATCACTCCATCACGGTGAATGCTTAACGGCTAGGAGAATCGTGCTCATGCGTAACCAATCAACCCGGCGGTCTGCTCCCTCTGTTCTTCACACAGGTCTCTGCGCCCTCATCGGTGCAAGCTTCCTGTGGACGTCGATGGCCTCCGGGCAGGTGCGGCCGGTCCTGGACCCAAAGGTTCCGCCCTATCAATATGCAGGGACGATGAACGGGACCCTCACGGTCGCCGGGTCCGACACGATGAAACCGCTGACGGAATCCTGGGCGGCCGATCTACGGCAGCTCTATCCCGGAATTGCAGTCAAGGTCGACAGCACCGGCTCGGAAAACGGCCTGTCGCGGCTGCTGGAAGGAAAAGCCCAGATCGCCGCGATGTCGCGCCGCATGACCGCGCAAGAAATCGTCGAATTCAAGCGCGAGTTCGGATACGAACCGACCGAGGTCTCTGTCGCCATCGATGCCCTGGCGATCTTTGTGCACAAAGACAATCCGATTGAAGGATTGACCCTCCCCGAGTTGGATGCCGTCTTCTCCAAAGACCGGCGGCGCGGTCTGAAATATACGCTCCAGACCTGGGGCGATCTGATGCTGGATGGCGAATGGGCCGAGGCGCCGATTCATCTCTATGGGCGTAGCGCCACATCCGGGACAACTACGTTTTTCAGGGAGCATGTGCTGGAGGGAGCCGCGATCAAACCCGCGATGATCAACTGCGCCGGGGCCGCTTCAGTCGTCGTCGAACTGATGAAAGACCGGTTCGGGATCGGGTTCAGCAGCATCGGTTATCGCACATCAGGCGTCAGGCCTGTGCCCATCGCGGCGGTGCCCGGCAGCCGGTTTGTGGAGCCGTCCGTTGAATCGGCGATGAACGGGTCCTACCCGTTGCGGCGGCCGCTCTTCCTCTACATCAATAAAGCGCCTAAAGTAACCGCTGCACCGGTCATCGCCGAGTACGTGAAGTTTGCCTTGAGCGCGCAGGGCCAGCAGACCGTCATTGCTCAGGGCTACTATCCCCTGCCCTTGCCGGAACTTCAGCGCCTGGCTGCGGTGTGGGCGGTTCCGGCTCGATCGGCCGCGCTGGAACAGCCGCTCAAGCTGAGAGACTGACGGCTGTGCAAGACCGGCCGGCCGTGCTAGCCTATCGGCGCGAGATGTCATCGATGACGATCAGAGCGTTCGCCCCCATGCTCACACTCAGCGGGCTACTCCTGGCCGGTTGTGTGCCGGGCCAGATCGTCACGGTCACGGTCTATGACCGGCCGGATGCTTTCGTGCGGCTGGAAACCGATCGCACCATCGACAAGGACAGCGGCCACACACATCCGGTCTATCTGACTCCGGAACATATGGCCGCCCTGCTGGGAGGCATCGTCTTCGAGGAACCTTGGGCAAAGCTGCCGCTCTATGACGACCTGAGTCAACCCCGGCATCATCCGGCTTTCACGGAACCGGAGATTGCCCTGTTCGCGCCGTTGCTGGCGACCGCGCTCGGGCAATCCACACCGGAAGAAATCGTCACGTTCTATCGATCCACGACCCGTTCAGGAACGCAACGCGAAGTCATCTCCGGAGGCGTCTATGTGCAAGGAGAAGAGCTCCATCTCCTTCTCGCCAATTACCGGTCGCCGACCCACTACAGCGCTGACATCGGCGTCGCCGACACTCTGGACGATCGTCTCACGCCGCTCCGCGCCCTGGCTCCGCAACGGGGCCGGCTGGCGTTTGTACCACGCGAGGCAGCCCGGGAGACGACTGAATCGGGAATAGCCAAATGGTTTCGAGAAGAGACCCGAGAAGTGGTCGTGCAGTACAAGGCGGTGACCCCGCGGTCGCTTAATCGGACACCGGCCACTGCTCCCCGCCCGTAAGAATAAGCGGTCGGCCCGGGAATTCCCTGTTCCCGCAGCCGCAAACCGGCCGGCTTTCATCGCCGGCGTCTGCATACCGGCTATCCTAGAAACTCCACTGTAGTTGGAAGCGCAGCAGGTTCCCGCTCTGAAGCTGATAGGGTGTCTGGAGACAGGGGCCGAACCCGGACCCGGCCACCGCGCATGCGCCGGGGGGAGATCCCGCCGGCGTGAACGTTGCGTCGGGAGTGTTGCGCTGCGTCCAGGTATACATGACCGTCAACTCCAGCGCCCGATTGAATTGATATTCCAACCCCAGCTCCCATTCCCTGACGGAATTCCGCGGCGCGTTCAACTCCGCTTTCCTCCCGCCGAAATATTCCTGCACCCGCAGAAACGGATAGATGCTCTGGCAATAAGTGTCGCACTGATAGCGGTAGAAGACCTGCATATAGCCGCCGCTGAGTTTTCCCAGGACGACATCCGTTCTGGCGGCATTGAGTTCCGGTCCGCGCCCGATCGTGTATTCCGCCTGAAACCCGAAGGGCTGCGGGAACATGACCACATGCCACGCCACCCGTTCGTCGAGATAATTCCCACCGTTGGTCACGCCGGGAGTAAACGTCTGGCCGTTGGAAAGGCTGATATTCGTCGGGACCACCGAGGTGGTCCCGACGTTATATTGCCCGCGGTAGGCATCCATCCCCACTTCCACAATCTGCCCGTTCGGAAACTCGAAGGGATAGCTGGAGTGGAAGACGACATGCTTGTCTTTGTTGCGCTCGCGCGCGTTCGGTCCCTGTCCGTTATAGATACCGATGCCGAGCATGCCGTAGTCGCCGGACCCCTTGAGGCCGCTGTCCACCAGCCGCCGGAAACGCTCGCGGACGGACGTCGGCGCGTAATAGAGGAACAGGCCGAGATCCCGTTCGTTCGGCACGGCGCTGTTCAGCGCATCGTTGCGATCGAGTCCGAGCCGGTTCTGACTGGACTGGATATTTTCGAATCCATACGGCACTTTGGACAGCCCGGCCCGGATCCGCCATTCCTTGTTCTCCGTCAGAAACAGATCCGCATAGAAATCGCGTAACGCCGCCACCTGCTCGGTGCCCCCGACCAGCCCCGCAAACTCCGGCTGCACATAGACAAACACCCGTTCATGCGGCTGCCCGCTGAGAATGATACGGGCGCGGCGCAGAAAGAATTCGTTGTTCCCGGCGATCGAACGGTCGCCTTGATTACTGCGAAGCAGATCGTTATTGAGCGTATGCGTGTACCGAAGCTGCGTATAGCCGCGGATGCTGATCTTCTCATACCAGCGTTCATTGACCGGCACATCGCCGACGCCCCGGCTTTCCTGTGACGCTTTAGTTTCTCGTTTTTCCTCTTCGGCTTTGATCTGCACCCACTGATCGACGGTAATTTGTTTATTTTCGAGCAACGCGTCTTCCAGCTTGCCGCCGAACGCCGGAGCGGCGCCGCCGACGCATACCGCCAGAACCAATCCCCAATAACCGACTCGCCATCCGCCCATCCTGGTCATGCCTCTCCCTCCGGAACCACCATGCGAAACCGTTCAGATACCGTACGCCACCATATGAAGAGTGGATTACAACCGGGTTACGGTCGGGTCCGGTCTCAGTTAACTTGCGCCCCGGCCGAATGAGCGGACCCGGCGCGCCGCAACCGCCAGGCCCATGAGCCGAGCCCGAACAGACCTGTGGCATAGAGCACCAGCGCGGCAGGAATCGCGACGGGCTGCGGGCCTGTATCGACCACGCCGCGCAAGACAAAGGTCGCGAGGCGCTCATGTTTGCGGCCGTCGAAGAGATGGTCCCACGAGAGGGAAAAGGCTCTGGTCTCCGGATCGAACGTGCCGGTGGCCAGCCCGCCGATATTCCGGATGTGATACCCGTCGCCGCGGCTCACGCCGACGAAGAGCGAGGAAAGATCTACCGTGATCGACGACCCAGTGATCGTGGCAGTGGGTGCAGGCGCACCGGTGAGCCCGGAGGTAAAGAGCGAGAACGTCCGATGGCCCTTGGTGAGCGACGGCACAATGTCGCCCATCGGCTGATACTGTCCGAACGTCAGTGTGGCCTCTTGGGCGAGCAGCCGATCCGTCATCCCGTGCCGGCGCCCGTCGACATGCGCCACGCTGTCCGGCAACTCCGGCGGCCCGACGATCATGGCCTCCGCCGGTGACGCCAGGGGTGAGTGAGCCAATGCGATTCCGATCAACAGCAGCCCAACATATCGAGCCATAGAACACATCCTTAGTGAAAAGTGGTGTGAAACCGGCAACAGACTCCGCGTCTGTAACACGTTCTTATCCCGGCAAAGCCTTGATACAAGCCGTGGAGAACATCGGCGTAACGCCCGTGTTTGGATTCTGTTAACAACTGATCAAGATTGTCTGGGCTATCCGAAAACACGAAACCCCCTGACGCCGCGACGGGCGCCAGAGGGTTTCAATGTGGGGGAACAGGCCCGGGGTTGCTCCTCTCATGGAAGCAACCCCGGGCTTCCGGCCATAGAGACCGGGCTGAGAAAACTAGGCGAGCATTTTTCGGGTCCGGGCCAGCGCGATGCCGCCAAGACCGGTTCCGAACAGCAGCACCGCACCCGGCAGCGGCACTGCCGCCACTTGCGCCGTGCCGCGTAGACTGATCGTCCCCGAGGTCAGAAACGGCACGCCCGTGAACGAACGCGTCCACGAAATATCGAAGGCGTTCGTCACTTCATTGAACGACCCGGTCGCGATGCCGCCGATATTCAGCGACGCCATGCCGGCATTCGTGTTCACCCAGGACCAGCCGGTGCTGGTGACACCAGCGAAGAGCGATTGCAGATCGGCCGTCATGGTTGCGCCGGTCGTCAGCGCGGTCGGAGCCGGCAGATTGAGCGCTCCGCCGCTGTTCGTGAAGAGTGAAAAGGTGAGATGAGAGAGGGTAATCGGCGTGAAAATATTCGGGGTCGGCTGAAACTGGTTCATGAGAAGCTGCCCGTTCGCCGTGAAATTTCCGGTCACAGTCCCCAAGCTTCCAAAATTCAGACTCATCGATCCCCCGGTGATGTCCAACTGCGTGACGACGGCAGCCTGGCTTGGAGCCGGCGCCATCCACAGCGCCACCCCCATCAGGAGAGCCATCACACTCCCCCTGACTGTTGTCGCAAACATTCTTGTCATCGTTCAGTCTCCTGTGCCGCCCAAACCTTGCGGCCCGGGCGGCACGATTGACGATCAGAGGTGATCGATTAGCGGCATTCCGGATGGTTGCCGGCTTTCCAGGAAATCGGGCCACGATCCTGGTTCTTGAAAACGGCCATTTCCTCATCGGACGCCCAGTATGCGCCGGTCGGGATAAATCCGATTGTATTTTGGAGTCCAGCATTGTCGATAAAAGCCTGAGTCAGCGCATCGATCGCGGCGCCTTCCGAAGCAGTCCGGCGGTTCAGCCGGAGAGCGCTCCAGTACGCATATTTGCCGCACTTCAGGTCGCGCTTCGGGTCCGTGAGGGACGGATCGTTCGCCAGACCGCCGTCCACGCGGATGACATAGGCATTGCCGGCTTGCGCGCCGCCCGGATTGAAGCTCACCACCTGATCGGCATCCATATAGCCAATCGACCGGCGGTTGCTTGCGAGACAGCTCAACACGCCTGACGTGCTGCTGCTAAAGATCACGCTGGCATTGGCCACTGAGGTCTCGTTGTTATTGATCATCACAGTTTCATCAAACGCAGCTTTCGTTCCTGATCCCGCGTTGCGCAGGCACAAGGTGATCGGCGACGTGGCTTCCAAGACACCCGGAGCGGCATCCGTCACGGTGCCGAACCCCAAACGCTTCCAATCTGTGACGCTACGATTGAATATCGCTTCGATTTCCAGCCGGCTGAGTCCGCTGATCGGTCCGCCCGGAGCTCCGGCAACATCTTTCACGACGCCCTTTCCCACATAAATTGCGAAGGGCACTATGGCCGTGCCCACACTATTGAGCGTGCTGTCATCCAATGGAACAACCGTCGTTCCCACCGGTCCGACTTGATGGAACGAAGCACCCTGCACATCCGCAGCACCCATATGAACCGGTAGACTGATAGTGTTGGTATTCGCGCAGCCGGTCGTGTTGTTGTATTGTCTGAGATCTGATGGTCTGGTCACGACTGTCGGACCGGTGCAGCCGGTCGTCAAGCCATGATCCAGGAACAGCATATTGGAGGCGGGGTTGCTGGCAGGCTGCAACAGCTTGTTCACGCCGTCGCTCGAACCGGTCGCCGAGTACCGTATGATGACCGGCTGAGTGCCACGATTGCAGACCCAGGTGATCTTGTTGCCGTCCGCGCTGGCATAGCGTGAAGGAAGGGGCGCGGGATCGCAGAGATTGAGAGGGATATCCGTCATGAAGTTGCGGGCAGCCGACGATCCGCCGCCGTTCATTTCTGTCGTCTGCGCCTGCGCGACACCCGCCCACCCGGCCAAAGCCAGGGCTCCGGCGAGCACCGGCATATATTTCAATGTTGATCTCATCATGTACTCCTTCATCAACGACCTGATCTGGTCGTCTGTTCAAATAGTGATTGACTGAATTACGCCGCCATCCGGTTGAACGACCGCCGGGCGATGCCGACGAGCCCGATCAAGCCGGTGCCGAAGAGGACCACACCGGCCGGGAGCGGAACCGCGCTCGGACCGGGATTGCCGACCGTGAGCAAACCGCCCGCCGTCAACAACACGCGGCCCACTTGCGTGAAGGTGTTGGTGTTCACATCGCCCTGCATGATGTTGATGATCTGGTCGAGGCTGCCTTGCATCGTGACCGGCCAGGCTCCCAGCATCGTCGCCGTTCCAGCCGCGTTCAGATTGGACGTGAATGAACGGAAATCAGCTCTGGCAATGGTATTTCCGGTGAAGTTGGACTGGCCAGCCATGATAATCGACGCCTCAAATTGATTCGTTGGCGAAAACAGGTTGGGATTGATCGCGCTGCTCGCGAACGAAGTCGCGGCATACAGAGTGCCTTGTGTGCTGTCATGACCGAACAATGTAAATCTGACAGGATTAGTGCCAACTGACGCCGCCGCCAAGCCAGCTGACACATCGAGATTGGAGATTCCCGCTCCGCCCGGAGCCAGGATCGACGAAGCATCACCCAGGTTGTAGAGCGCTTCGGTGTTATTCCCGTAAATCGCGAGGACAAGATTGTTCTCGCCGAATGTGAAAGCGTGCGCCTGCCCGGCCACCGCTGTGACGACGGCCAACGCCGTAGCCACCATCATCCGCTTGATCCCTCGAACTTTCATACCACCCTCCTTGATTGTAAGAATACCTCGTACCGCTGACGCATCTGCTCTGTCTGAATCGGCTCCGCTCCGATCACCCCCTCTCTTCTCCAGTCGAGAAAGGTGCGCGAATCTGATGATAGATTCGCACTGCCGTTTTCTCGTATCCGTGTTACAGCCACGTCATCCCCCCATTCGAGGGCCGTTAACATTGTGTTGCATCGGTATTGCGGCCTGACGGAACGTCATAAAGCCGTCCGCCTGCACGCGAAAAGGTTGTACGCGGGTTGGATTACCGAGCGATCAGCGGAGCTTGTGGGTAGGGTAAATTGTAGATGAAGAACGGGAAACAGACGGCCGATACGTCACTGCAGGATGCTCAAACAGTCTCTACTTTCACCCGCCGGATCCCGGCGATCCGGGACGCGCCGCCGCGCAAGCAAGGCAGCATCAAGTGAGGGACCTCAACGCACCCTCAGAGGTACGTTGAGGGTCTGAACGATGCGAGAACGCCGCCGGCGGGCTGTTTCAGCATCCTGCTATGTCGGCGGGAAAAACTTGACGACGATCGTGTGATCCATGCCGGGGGGCGGCGGACGGACCTCGGTGAGTTTGGCCAGGGCATCGAGCGCCGATTGGTCGAACAAGAGACTGCCGGATGAATTGACCAGGCGGTACTGCAACACCCGCCCCTGTTCGTCAATGACGAGTTCGCACAGCACCGCATATTCCAGATCGTCCTGCAGCATCGGCGGCTGCTGATACTTGGACTGAATCGACGCCGTAAGAATATCGGTGTAGCCGGCGAAGCGCCCACGGCCTTTCCCGATGGCAAACGGATCGGTACTGACGGGCGGCGGCCCCGGCGCATCGGACGCTTTGGGCGGCGGCGGCGCTTCCGCCTGCTGCGGGGGCGGAGGCGGCGGCGCCTCCTGCGGTTTCGGCTCCGGCTTGGGCGGCTCCGGTTCCGGCTCGGGCTCCGGCTCCTTTTCAGGCGGAGGCGGCGGCTCTTCCTTCTTGAAGGCATTGAGCTTGTAGACCTTGATGAGGTCCTGGCCCCACTCCGTCTGCGCCAGCCAATAGAGACCGCCGCCGATGCCGACGTGCACCAGGCCGACGATCAACAGCGTCGTCCCGAGCTTGCTCTTCTTCTTTTCAAAACCACGATATCCTGCCATCAGCTACGTCCGGACGAGAGTGAAAGACATACTACGCGTAGTTTCTCAACATATAGGATGTTCAAAATGGCCGTTCAGCGAGGCCGCAGAGAGCGAGACGCCGAGGAGGTACATACCAAGCTTGCTTGATCCGCTCGCTTCGATCACCTGCGAGCGGAGAAGCACTTTGCATCCAGCGTTCTCCCCCGTACGTTGAGGGGTTGAGCGAGCGAGAACGACGCTGGCGGCCATTTTCAACATCCTAATTAGGGTTCGTTGAAGGGTTTCGTGGCAATCGCCAAATCCTCGACCGGAATCCGCTGGAGAATGTCGAGCACGGCGACGACGTGCTTGTATTCCACGCCGGAATCGCCGCGGAGCACGAGCGGCAGCTTGCCGCCTTTCGCGGCTTTCAGATCGCGGATCAGCTTTTCCAACTCCGTGATCTTGACCTTCTCTTCATCCATGTAGATATCGCCGTTCTTCTTCACGGAGAGGGTCGGCGTAGTCGTCTCCATTTCCGTTTCGTGCGGCGTCGACTCCGGCAGCTTCAACTCGATCCCCTGCACCGCCGCCGTGGTCGTGATGATGAAAATCACGAGCAGCACCCAGGCCAGGTCGAGCAACGGCGTCATGTTGATGTCGGCGACCGCGCCGTGACTCTTTCTTGAAAATCGTCTCATGAGATCCTCATCGCAATCAGCGTTCAGCCATCAGCTTTCAGTTCCGTCCAGTACAACCGGTTCACACGCTCGCCATATCCCCATACTGTGGCAGGACTTAATGCCCCGTCGCAGCCGAGGAGGGCTCGGCTTCCTGCCGGTGGCCGCCCGGACGGTAATCTTCGATGTCTTCCGTCTCGGCCGCCGCGCCCTTCTTCTCCTGGAGATATTCCGTCATGAACACGGTTTCGAGATGCGCCGCGAAATTGTCGAGTTCCATCGTCAGGGTTTTCGTTTTTGTCACGAGAAAGTTGTAGCAAAAGAGGGAGGGGATCGCGACCATGAGCCCCGCCACCGTCGCGATGAGCGCCGACGCAACGCCCGGCGCCATCGTCGCGAGCGTGGCCGACTGGGCGCGGCCGATGCCGGCGAAGGTATCCATGACGCCCCAGACCGTGCCGAGCAGACCGATGAAGGGGCCGCCGCTGATGGCCGTCGCCAGCACGATCATGCCCGACTCCAATCCCACGGCCGCTTCGCCGAGCACCCGCTCCAGCGCAATGCGCACGGCACTCATGCCGTGATGCGGAATCTTCTCCGTGCCGTATTTTTCCTGCTGCACTTTCAATTCTTCGCACCCGCCGAAGTACAGGCTGTACATCGGCGAGCCTTCCATCTGCTTGATCGGCCCCTTGCTGAAAATGACCAGCGGGCCTTTGGCCTTGGAGTAGTACTCCAGAAACAGGCCGTTCCGCTTCTTGGCCTTCGACAACTGGCGGAACTTGTTGATGATGACAGTCCAACTGACGAGCGAAAAGACCAGCAACGTCGAGATGGTGATCTTGCCTTCGAGCGTGGCATGATTCAGCGCAAACGCCACGCCGCCTGAACTCATATCCATGGATGCGACTCCTCTCTCCGTTCCCCGTTAACTGCCCTGCTGCGGCTTCACATCGACCTGGATGACCACGCCGCGCTTGACGCGGACCGATCTGGCCAACTGCGATTTCTCTTCCTTTGCCGAATCCTTCTTCGAGGCGACCTGGCTGGAGTGGCCCTGCTTACTCGATGAGTCGCTGGCGTCTTCTTGCACCTGATCTGAATTTTTCACCGTACTGCTGCTGGCTGCCGCCGTGGATGAGGCGGCCGCCGCCGAACCGCCGCCGGAAAGTGGAGGGAGGGCTCCCCCTACGCCCGCCGGCCCCAAACCGCCGAAACTGGTCTGGCCTTGCGGAACCGCCGTCGGCGGAAGAATCACGCGGCCGATCACCGACCCGCCGCGGAAGACCAGCACGCCGTTCAAGGTGACATCTCTTCCCAGAATTCCTGCCTCCGAAACGAAGATTCTCCCCGACCCGTCCGCCGGCACTGTCTGCCGGGCCACGGCCCGCGCCCCCGTTTCAGCCGTCAAGGTGACATTCCCCAGCCGCAACCCGTCGATGAACGGGCTGAGCACGTTCTGCTGGAAGGCTTGCAACCGTTCGTCGCGAAGCCGGTTGGCGGTCGCTTCCAGTTGCGAGACGTCCCGCCCGAAGGTCCGCTGCCGCGCGGCTTCGGCGAGCAGCGCGTTGACTTCCGGATCGTTGAACTGCGGGAAGAGTTCGGCGAGCGGACGCGGATCGTCGGGATGGAACGTGAAGATGCCGCTGCCCGGCACTTCAACTCCTCTCATGATCGGATTTCCATCGCTATCGAATGCGCCGGTCGGGACGCTGAAGTTGACCCGCTCATCCCTGCTGCCGCTGCCCGAATTGATGTTGCCGTGCGTGGTCGTAATCCGGATATCGCCGCCCCCGAACGTCGCGATACGCGACTTATTCACGTCGATATCGCCCTGCGCGAGGATCGAAATCGCGGCGGGATCTCTGACGACATTCACCGTGACGGTCCTGTCCGGATTGATAACGGCCTCTCGCGCAAACTGCCCGACCGATCCCCCGGTGGTGACTTGAATGCCGGTCGTTCGCCCTTGACTGCCCGACGATCGCGCGCTGTTTTCACCGACATTGATGCGCCCCCCAGCGGCGGGCAGATTGAGTCCTCCCCGAGCCGAGTCCGGAAATTCCAGCGGGTAGAGCGCCGAGTTGTCGTACCCCACCACATAGGGCCTGCTTTCGTCGTATCCGTGAATCGCAATGCCGCTGCCGCCGCTGCTCACGATCGCAGAGACCACCATATCGAGATTATTCGCGACGGCAATATCGAGCAGGCCTCCCCGCTCGCCCGGCCGGTCCGGACGGGCGTAGGTGACAAATCCCTTTCCGGTCCCCAGATCCAGGTTATTCGTGGCGATGATCCGGGCCGTGCCGGGACCGTAGAAATCGAAGCCCCCCTCGCTGCCGTCCGGCGCCCGGTTCAGCAGAAAATCTTTGGCCTTGATCGTCGCCGCGACATTGGGCGTGGCCACGGTCACCGGCACATCGCGAAACACGACATTGACGATGTCGGCCAGGCTCACGGATTCGATGCCGTTCCAGGGCCTGACGATGACCTGATTGGTGGCCGGATCAAGCACCCGGATCAACACGATATCGCTCTGCGTAATCGGCCTCGGCTGATTCGTCACCGGATCGAGGAAGAGCGGAATATGCTCGGTCACCGTCTGCGTACGTGTTCCGAGGTCAGGCAGATAGATGGACCCGCGCACGGCTTCGATCCTGTTGCCAGCTTCGATGGTGACTTCCTTCCGGAACGGCCGGCTGACCAGATCGAGCACCAGCTTGCTGATGTTCCCCAGCGCTGTCGTAAAACTGACTTGGGCAATCGACGTCGTGTTATCCGGAGCCAGCGGTACACTCCGGTCTATCACCCCGGCCTTGGCCCAGGGCGCCATCTGACCATAGACGGTATTGCCGACAAGACGGTTCGGATCGACCTCGAGCAGACGCACTCTCGGCGGAGACGTCTCCACGTCGAGTCTCGTCGAGTCAGGAAACGCATCCTCGCCGGGTCTTGTCGATTGGATATTGGCCGGGAGATTGTTTCTGTTAGACCAGGCCTCCCAGAGTTCGGGATGCGCGGCAATCGTCGTCCTGTCGACCGGTTGCCAATGTCCTCCCGGCACCCCCGGCACACCGACATAGACCCACTCAAAATTCGGATTATTCTGGCGGATTGTTCTTGCCACCCCCTGAATGTCCTGCTTGGCAAACAACTTCACCGACCCGGTGGGGGACGGCAGGAACGTCAGGTCCGACCTGATTTGAATCGTGCCGTTCTCCGCCCGGGCTTCGAACGAGGCGGGCAACCACCCCCGAAGATCCGCCAGATCAGGAATCGGCTCCGGCGTGCCTGCGGCCGTCCGGTTCGTATTGAGGATGATGTGGCCGTCGCGGGACACCAGCGTGACGCTGGTGTTTTCAAATCCGGCGGCGAACGCCGGGTCGCGCGGATTACCGAGGGCGTCAAGGCCGCCGACAAGTCCCGCATCCTGGACGCGGCGCACGTAGATATTCCCGCCGGCCGAAACGGTGAGGTCTCCGCCGGTGAGCGCGAAATCCGCATATCTTGCCGAAGATTCCGTGACAGGAGCAGCATTGGGATTGGCCGCCCGTTGCTCGGCCACGGTGAGAGGAAGCCCGTTGGCGCCGAGCGGAAGATTCGTATCCCCGATTCTGCCTCCCACTGTGACGCTGTGTTGCGGCCGTTGGCCCGCGTCGGCGTTCCATAAGACGAAGCCGGGGCCGCGCTGTATGCCTTGCACAAGGCTTCCAAGGAAATTCCGGCCCACATCCAGAATCAATCGCCCGAGACCGTCGATATTGATTCCCTGGATGTTGAACAAATTAAACACGTCGGAGCCGCCGCCGTTCTCATCGAATCCGGTGCTCGCTTTCAAATCCTGCCCGGCCGTCATCGAGATGCCGCCGCCGCCCTGCACGCGAACCGTGGACAACGCGCCCGTCCGGTCGTCGCTCAGATTGATGTCGCCGGTTCTCGCCTGCAGGTCGATACTGCCGCCGTGCGCCGTGTGCAGGATCGATCCGTTGAATCCGGTAAAGAGAATGTTGCGTACGGCAAGGCCGACGATGTCCCAATGGGCCGGCGTGGCAAAGGGATTGTTCCAGAGTATCAGGTTGTCGAACAGCAGATCGCGACCGGCGATCAGCCGCAGGCGCAAGGGAGCGCCCGATTGCGGCAACGTCGACAGATCGTACAGACCCGTGATCCGGAGATCGTTCAACGCCACCAGTGAGACGTCGCGCTGTATGCCCAGATTCGAGAAGTCCGACAGGGTCTGATCGATCGGGATCAACCGGGTTTGCGACGCGCCTGTCACCACACCGGCGCCGATCGCGCCGAGATCCTGCCTCCGGTCTCCGAGCCAGAGCGTGCCGCCGCTGCCGCCAGGAGCCGCGCTCAAGTCGAATCGCGCCGCGGGATCGACCGTCACCGTGCCGCCGGTATTGCGCGCCATCCCGATCACCGTGCCGCCGTCGAGCACGCCGCCCGCGACTCCTCGCGTGGCGACCTCGCTGGTCGAACGGAACGTCAGTTGGTCGCCGCCGAAGAAGGTGACATGTCCGTTGCGCTCGCCGACCGCGTCGGCTTGAACGGCGCCGCCATGGTCGATCACCCGGCCTTCGAGCACCACATCTCCGCCGTTGGCGGTGATGCGGCTCCCGGCCGCGGTAGTCACGGTTGCGTTGGTTCCCCTGGCCCGCAGATCGGCTGAGCCTGCCCGTCCGCTCACGAAATTCGCCTGCACCGTCCCGCTATGGGTAATGTGATCTCCGGCCAGGCGGATCGAGCCGCCGTCCGCCGTGATTCGGCTCCCCGCACCGGTAACCAGTTGACCGGATCCGGTTTGCACTCCGGCCGCCGCCGTCACGTCAACCGTACCGCCGTTCGCCTGTATCGCTCCGTGATGCGCCACCGTCTGACCGCTCACCGCGATCGACCCGCCGTCCGCCTGAGTCACACTTGTGGCTCCCAGGGTGACGGAGGCGGCTGCATCGGCGGCTGTGGCATTGTCCAGTTGTCTGGCAATCAGTTCGATTCTGCCGTTCCGACTCTGCACGGCGTTGGCCTGTACCAACCCGTTCTGATTGACGACGAGTCCGGCCAGCGAAATGTTTCCGCCGTCGGCCCGCAGTTCTCCCACATTCAAAGCCTGGCCTGACGGCGCCCGCAGTTCCGCCAGCAATCCGTTTCCATCCGGACGATTCGACAAATAGGCCGTTGCCCCGGCCGCCAGGACAATGTTGCCGCCGGGGCTCGTGATGACGCCGTGGTTCTCCACATTGGGAGCCAGCAGATACACGCCGCTGGTCCCGTTGATCGCGCCCATGTTTCTGACCACGCCCTCGATGCCGGTGCCTTGAAACAGATATTGTCCCGCGAGGAAGTTGGCGTCCGTGATATGGAGCGATGACGCGATCAACGCCCCGACGTTGATCTGCGCGTTCGGCCCGAAGATGATCCCGTTCGGATTTAAGAGAATGAGTTGCCCCATGGCGTTGAGGATGCCGTCGTAGGAAGTCGGCCCCCCGCCTATTCTGATCAGCATCGAGGCGTTTTGCGCCTGATTGACGTTGACGGATTCTCCATGGACCGTGTTGAACCCCTGGGGCGCGAGGACAATCGACCGAAGCGCCGTCGATGTAATCGTGACATTCGATGTGCCCATGCCTGAAAACGACACTCCCGAGGTAGTGGTGGTCAGACCGTCGGGGGCGGCCAGCACGATCGGGACGAGGAGCATGTGCGAGACATAGGTGAGGAGCAATGTGCCGGCGATCAGCTGTTTGCGTTTCTTCAGCTTTTTGGCTTTTATGGTGTGCATGGTTAAGGTCCTAGAAAGTCAGGCCCACGGAAAAGTGTACGAAGTTGCTGCCGCGCTTGGTATTCAACGTGTCCCGCAGCGCCCACCCGCTGTCGACCATGAGCTGTCCGAGATCCTTGGGGAACTTCACCCGGATGCCGCCGCCGGCGCCTTCAAGACGGAATTGCGAGGTCTGGCCGGGCGGAGCCTGCGCAACCCACAATTGCGCGGCATCGTAAAATGCGACGAACCGGACTCGCAGCGTAGAGTCGGAACTTTTTCGCCGCTGCCAGATCCGGTCGACGGGGACCGTCAGCACCTCCGGCGTAGTCAACTCCGCTCTGCCCCGGATGGCGTGATCACCGATGGCTTCATAGGTGAGATAGCCGCGTACCGAATCCATCCCTCCGGCAAAGTACTGCTCGGCGGGAATCAGCGGCTGGCTGGCCCACTGGCCGTCGGTATGCAGATTGAGCGTAAAATCGCCGGGCAGCGGCTGCGTCCGGTCGAACCCGCCCTGGAGCACCGCGAACGTGCCGGTCGATCCGGCCCGATTCGGCGGCTTCTCGAAGGGATCGTTGGGATCTCCCGCAAAATTCTCCTTCGCCCCTCCGGGAATCATCCCGGCGACGTAGCCCTTGGTGGTGAAGGAGGCTCTCGTGAGTCCGAGCCGGTCCGGATAGAATCCGGTGTACGCCAACGACATCGGGGTGTACTGCAAGGGACTCAGAACAGTGACCGATGCTCCGTCCGGAAATTTGGCGGTCGTTCGTTCCAGCCGCTTGTAATCGATCCCGACCGACAACTGGTGCGTCTGCTCGCCTCCGGCAAAGAGCGGAAGGATATACCGGATACCTGCAACCGTGGCGTTTCCGACGATGCCGATGTCGCCGCCTCCGCCGACCGAGATCGCGCCGCCGGCCAGGACGGACGAGCTCTTCGATTTCGAGGCATAGACAGCCAGCAAATGATTCGGCCAGATCACGGGATAGACGAAACTCATCCCGTAGTTCTGTACGGCGCCTAAATCGGTCGGCGTTTGCACGGTGTTGACGGTCAGAATTTCATCGCCGCCGAAGAGATTCGTGTGCTGGATCTCCGCGACCATGCGTTCACGCGGGGTGGTGATCGGCCCTTTATTGTCGGCTTCCAGTTTGCCGTGCACCGGCAGCCGGTCGGTGGTCTTCAATTCGAGATCGACGGTGCCGGGCTCCGAACCGGGCTTGAGCACCGGCGCGACTTTGAGATCGGGGTTGCCATTGACCGCCGCCAGTTCCTTCACAAACGTGGGCTCATAAATGAGGGCGCCGGGCGTGAGCGACGGCATCTTGCCGCGGATGTTGGACCAGCTATAGTATTCATTGCCCGTCACCGTGATGGACAACAGATGCCCCTCCACGACCTGTAATCGCACCACCCCGTTCTCGATAGTCTGCTCCGGCAGATTCACCAGCACGGTCGGGTATCCGGCGCTGTGATAGAGCTTCTCCAGTTCGACGCGCGCCTGTTCGACATCCTTCATCTGGCGCTCGCCGCCTTTAAACGTTTCAAGCAGCCGATCGATTTTCGATTGTTCCAGAATGGTGTTGCCTTCGACCTGAAACGTCGTCACGGCAAATCGCACGGTCTGCAACGCCTCCGCTGTATTCGAGCCGCCTTCAGGCTTCACGGATGACTCTCCCGCCGTCGACTGATCGGACGCCGCCGTGGCCACCGGGCCTTTCGGAGACGCCGGAGCCTCCGCCACCGCCGCTGTTCCTTTGACCGGACGGCGCGGCTCCTGCGCTCCGCTCGGTTCGCTCAGGGCCAGACACACTGCTCCGGCAAGCATGAGCCCCGTCGCACACCTGGTCAGGCGGCTCATTGGCCATCGCTTTCCCCGGCTGGTTTCCCATATGCCTGTTTCCCATCTGTCCATTGACCGGTCAGATTCGTGAACCCATAGCACAGCTCGATATCTCCCAATGTCTTCACCAGGACCTCCACGCAGTATGTTGACTGAAGAGGTACCGGCGGCATGTTACGGAACTGTTATCGAGGAATTGGTGCGCTGTTAACTTGTTGCCGAAGGGGTCTTTCCCCCTTGTGCAGGCAGAAATCGCCGACTAGGATGCGACGCAGAAGCCGTGCGGCCTACGAGGGAATTTCATCATGGCGTGGACACCGACACATATGCGCATCGCCGGCAGCGCCTATCTTGGTGCCTTCGCGCTGATCGTGGCGCACGCCACGAATGCCTTCGTCGCCGACGCGCTCTATGTGCCCTTGGACCGGTCAGCGCCACCGGCCATTGACGCAGAGACTCTCGATTCGTCCGGGCAGGCGCAGCAATCGGTCGACGCGATTCTGCACAGCGGTCTGTTCGAACTCCCGCCTGAACTGCACGCACACGCCGGCGGCGCGGCGGTCGCTCCGCCGCCCCCGCCTCCGCCGATCGGCGCCGCGAGAAAAGTCGCCTTGCTGGGAACCGTGTCCGGGAAGAGCGGCGGGATGATGGCGATCCTTGAGGATCTGGCCTCGAAGAAACAGGAGATCTACCGCGTCGGCACGGAGATTCCATCCGTCGGGACGCTGGCCGTCATCGAAAAGGAGCGGGTGTTCTTCAAAAGCGGACCGTCCGAAGAATGGCTCGACCTCACGATCGGGCAACAGATGCGTGCCGGCGCGCCGGGTTCTGTGCCTCCCGCTCCCGCCCCGGTTCAATCCGCTGCCGCGCCGGCACGCAGAGTCTTAGACCGCCGCGAAGTGAACGCCGCTATGAACGATCCGACTCGCCTGCTCACGCAGGCGCAGGCGGTCCCCTATCTCACCGACGGAAAGCTGGACGGATTCCGGCTCTACAACGTCGTCCCGTCGGGATTCTTCGACAAGATCGGCCTCCAGACCAACGACATCGTGCAGCGCATCAACGGCGTGGAACTGCGGGACCCCGGGATGCTGCTGTCGCTCTTTCAACAATTGCGGAATGAACGCACCGTGCGTGTCGACATGGTGCGCAACACGGCCCGGCAGACGCTCACCTACGACATTCGCTGACGGCTCAGCACCGCTGTTCATTCATCCACATCCTGTCTACAGCAAGATCGCGGTTCGCCTCTTTTGAATTAACGGGAACTTAATCTGAGCGTAATGGCACCGTCATGACCTCCGGACTATTGTGCACTCGTTCTTTTCACGGAGGTCTGAATGAATTCCAGGTCCGATCGACGCGCATCCATGCTGACGCAATCAGGTCTTGGTCTGCTGATCATGCTGGCCTGTCTGGCCCCTCAAACAGCGATGAGTGAATGGTATGTCGCCGGATACGGGGGAGCCAGCGCCCCCACGGCGCTGAAAAATGTGAAGCTGAATCAACTGGGAGAAACCCAAGACACCCAGTTTTTTTCAGGCGGCCAGAGCACTCCGAAATTCGGCACATACACGCAAACCCTTCGCGCGTCCGACCTCAACCTGAAGCAATCGCCGCTCTTCGGAGGAAAAGTCGGGTATTTTTTCGCCGATGAAGGAGTCCGCTGGCTGGGCGTCGAATTCGAAGCCTTTACGACCGAACCGACCATCAAGAAACAAACGGTCAACACGGTCCACGATATTTCCTACGTCCCTTTCAGCCCAGACAGCACCTGCGTTTTGGCGGTGAACTGTCAGAGGCAAGTAAGCATTAACGGACGTACCAACATCCCCGAATCCTCGATGCGCCTTTTTACCATGGCGTTCAACGTCGTCGCGCGCTATCCCGGTACCGTGTTCCAACCCTATGCCGGAGTCGGGGCCGGCGCCTTTTATTTCACCAGTTCCGGCGCAATCGCCGGACATCAAGTAGTGCCGGGATTCAATGCCATGGCCGGCATCAAGGTCCTGGCCACGGAGGAATGGGGATTCTTTCTGGAAGGAAAATTCAACCGCGCGACGATCACGAACTTCGATCGAACCTACGGTCTCAGCGGCGAGTACAGCGCGATCAACGTCGTCGCCGGACTGGCCTACCATTTCTGAGCCGGTTGCGTTGCGCCTTCACTGTATTTGCCCTAGCCTCCATCCGAGATATGCTGTACGACAAGGACAAATAACAACGCGGGTTGTCCATGCTCTTTATGGCAAAAACATACGAATAGTTTCAGTCATCACAAAGAATAACTCCGCCCTGAAAAGGCTGGTGTCGACAGTTCGATTCTGCCCTCGGCACCACATGCTCCTTCAAAACTTCGTAAATTTCTCCCCATCCTGCCTCCCTTCCCTAACTTCAATTTTCAGCATTTTTCGGTTTTCCGGTTTATTGCGCCTGAATGGTTATCCAAAACCAAACGATTTGAACCGGCAGCACAATCGGAAACGACGGGTTATCCACATGGATGTCCGCACAAACCCGCAAGACTGAACCGTCAGAGGAATCGGAGTGTTAGGCCAGCGGTATCCACCGGGAAGAGCTACGCTTATGAGGACAACTCAAATCCTCCCTTTGTCACCGGCTTACCAGGCACACGGTGAGATCTTCACACACATCAGAAGCTTTCACTCTGCGCGTAAGCAAAGCCCTCTGCGTCATGACGGAAGCGAGTCACCGTCCCCACGCAAAGCCCACGGGCTCCGGCCCTGTCCAGAGACCGCCGCATAAGCCGCAGGGACGAGGAAAATCGTCACAATGGTCGATACGACAAGCCCGCCGATCAGTACGACGCCGATCTGACGACGGCCGGCGGCCCCGGCGCCCGTCGCCAAGGCAAGCGGCAGTGCGCCAAGAATCGTCGCGGAGGTCGTCATCAGAATCGGACGAAGCCGCAAGACCGCCGATTCAATCACGGCATCGCCCGCTGCCATTCCTCGATCTCGAAGTTGATTGGCAAACTCCACGATCAAAATGGCGTTCTTGGTGACCAGCCCGATCAAGATCACCAGGCCGATCTGACTGTAGATCGAAAGCGTGCCGTGGGTCACGGTCAACGCGATTACGGCGCCGGAGACCGCCGGAGGAACCGCGAGCAGAATGGTAAACGGATGCTGGAAACTCTCGAATTGGGCAGAAAGCACTAAAAAAATGACCGTCAGCGCCAGCGCAAACGTCACATAGAGATTGGCATTACTCTCGACAAACGTCTTGGACTCTCCCGCGTACGTAGTCCGCATATTCGGCAACAATGTGTCTTTCGCGGCATCGTTGAGATAGAGCAGCGCCTGCCCCAGCGTAAAGCCCTCGGCCAATCCGGCGCTGATGGTGACCGCGCGCATGCGATCGACATGGTTCAACGATTCAGGCGCGGGTTCTTCCCGCACCGTGACGACATTGCTGAGCTGTGTGAGTTCCCCGTCTTTGCCGCGCACGTACAAGCCGCTGATATCCGACGGCTTCTCCCGGCTCCGATCATCGACCTTGACGATCACCTTGTACTGGCGCCCGTTCTGTGTGAACGTCGTCACTGGCTGTCCGCTGAGCAGGGTTTCCAGCGTCCGTCCGATCGTCGCCACCGGCACGCCGAGATCGGCAGCCTTGTCCCGGTGCGCATCGACCGCCACATGCGGGGTATTGAGCGTGAGGTTCATATCCGGATTGATGAAGCCGGGATGCTGGCCGAGCTTGGCCATCAACCGCTCCGCCGCTTGCTCAAGATCCCGATAGTCCAACCCGCCGACCACAAACTGCACAGGAGTATTTTCCGACCATTCCTCGATCGGCGGAGGATTGAGGAGATAAGCTTTGACACCGGTCAACTTTCCAAGCTGGCGGTTCAAGTCCGCAACAATGTCTTGCTGACTGCGGCTCCGATGGTCCCAGTCCCGCAATGTGACCCAACTCGCCGCCCGATTCACGGTAGTCGGATTTTGGCCGCGCCCCACGACCGTGTAGATCGTATCGACTTCTGGAACGGCGGCGATCATCGCATCCAATTCCCGGGCATAGGTATCGGTGTAGCGCAGTGTCGCCCCTTGCGGCGCCGTCAGAAATCCGGAAAACAGACCGGTATCTTCAAGCGGAGCGAGTTCTTCGGGAAGCTGCGTGAGCAGCGCCAGACTTCCAAGACTGGCGCCCGCACCGAGGATCAGCACGGCAATCCTCGCTTCAACTACCCGCCCCAAAAAGCGGCGATACCGCGGCAGGACGCGATCCGATACCTGCCCCGTGACCCGGCTCCAAGCCGAATGGGCGCCATCCGTTCGAAGCAACCGTCCGCACATCATCGGCGTCAGCGTCAAGGCCACAAAGCCGGAAATCAAGACAGCCGACGCCACGGCAATGGCCAGTTCGGCGAACAGCTTGCCGACGAGGCCGGAAAGAAACGCGATCGGGACAAACACCGTCACCAGTGCAATCGTCGTGGCAAGCACGGCGAAGGAGATTTCGTTCGTGCCGTCGACCGCCGCACGAAGAGGCGCCATCCCCTCGGCGATACGCCGATGGATGTTTTCCAGCACAATGATTGCGTCGTCGACCACCAGTCCCACGGCCAGCACCAGTCCGAGCAGTGTCAGCACGTTGAGTGAACAGCCCGTGACGGCCATCACAGTGAAGGTCCCGATCAGCGAGACCGGAATCGCCACTGCCGGAATAACCGTCGCCCGTGCGCTGCCGAGAAACGCGAAAATCACCGATACCACCAGAACCAGCGAAATCCCCAACGCCATGTACACTTCGTGCAGTGACCGTTCAATCGGCGTCGAACTGTCCCAGGCGATCGTCAGCGTCATCCCGTCGGGCAGGCTGGCCGCGATGGCCGGCAATTGCTCTTTGATCGCGCGCGCAACAGCCAGCGTATTCGCTTTGGATTGCCGTGAAACGGAGATGCCCAGGGACGACCGGCCGTTGAAACGTCCCAGCTTGCGAGTGTCCTCGGCGCCGAGTTCCACCCTTGCGATGTCCTTCAGACGGACCGGATAGCCTTCGCGATACGCGACAATGAGCGACTCAAATTGCTCCGGCGTATGCACGGTCCCCTTCAGCGACACCCCGAATTCCATCTGATCGCTCTCGATGCGCCCTGCAGGAATTGAGGCGTTTTGATTGCGAATCGCCTCTTCCACATCCTGAACGGTCAGACGGCGCGCAGCGAGGCGGTCGGGATCCAGCCAGATTCGCATCGCATACCGCCGTTCCCCGTCGAGATAGGCGGCGGACACCCCTGGCACCATGACCAGCCGTGTTTTGATCAATCGGTCGGCCACATCCGAGAGTTCGAGCTCAGAATGGCGGTCGCTGGAGACGGCAATCCACAGCACCTCCGTATTCTCTGCCGCCGCCTTCGCCACATGCGGCTCTTGAATGCCCAGAGGCAGGAGCGGACGAATCAGCGCGACACGGTCCCGCACGTCGTTCGTCGCGCCGTCCAGATCCCGATTCAGTTCGAACTCGAGTGTCAGCGTCGAGACTTCTTCACGACTGGATGACGTGATCGTTCGCAGCCCTTGGATCCCGCTGAGCGTATCCTCCAGAGGTGTCGTCACATCCGTTTCGATGACGGAGGTACTGGCGCCGAGGTATGCAGTTCGAACCGACACAATGGGGGGCTTGATATCGGGATACTCCCTGACGGTGAGCCGCAGGAAACTCAGCACGCCGAACAACACCAGTAACAGCGTCAGTACAAGCGCAAAGACGGGCCGTTGGATGCAGATGTCCGACAGCTTCATGCCGGTCTGTGGTCCGGTTGTATGGGTTGACTCGGCATATCAGGCAATGCCTCGCTCAGTATCAGGTTATTTGATTGCGACACGCAGACCATCGTGGAGCTTGTGGGTGCCGGTCCGAACCACGCGATCCCCCTCGTTCAGACCGGTACGGATATGAACCATACCCCGCTCGCGAACGGCCACGACGACCTCCGTCAATCGGACGATCTGATCGTCCACACGAAAGACCATCGCCTTGTCCCGTTGCAGAAACACCGCTTCCTCAGGGACCAGCAACGCATGGGCCTCATGGCCCAGCGTCAGCTGCACGGTCGCAAACAGGCCCGGACGGAGCGTCCCATCGGGATTGGGAACCGCCGCACGAACGGCCACCGTCCGGTTGACCGCATCGACGCGCGGATCGATCGCGGAGACCTGTCCTTCGAACACGGCGCCAGAAAACGCATCCGTCGTGACGGCCAATCGTTGGCCGACAAACAGCCGTCCGAGCCATACTTCCGGAATCTTGAAATCCACATGGAGCGCGTGGAGATCCTCAAGATTGACGATATCCTGGCCTGGTTGAACATAATCCCCGGCCGACACGCGTCGCAGACCCAGCGTACCGGCGAACGGCGCGCGGATGACGGACTTTTTCAGACGCACGGCGTAGAGCACGCTGTTAGCGACGGCGGCTTGCAGCGTCAATCTGGCTTCATCCACCTGCTGGGCCGGCACGATAGTGGTTTGTTGTCCCGACAGCCGCTTCAGGCGTTCATACGTGACCTGGGCGATTTGTTCTTGGGCCGCAGCTTGATTGGCCTGTGCCTGGAGTTCTTCCTGATCCAGTTCGATGAGAGGAGCCGCACGTTCCACAAACTGGCCGTCAGAAAAATCGATCCGGCGAATGACCCCGGGGATTTCCGGACGCACAGTGATAGAGGCAACCGCCTGCAGCGTCCCGACCGCCTGAATCGACTCCGTAATCGAACCGACGGTGACGGTCGCAGCTTCCACCATCATCGGCCTTTCTGCTTCTTTCTTCGGCACCGCCGATTCGAGCATGGAACGATCCCATAGCTCGAGCGCCACGATGGCGACAATTCCGCACACTATGGCCACAATGGCGATACTTCTAGGTTTCACTTCAAAGATCATTGCGTTACGTCTTTTATGGAACACTTTTTTGAAAGAGCCTCAGCTGGACAAACCAATACACCGAGATCTGTATTAGACGTATGAGCCAGACAAAACCGCACCTGCGGATCGGGCTTATTTAAAATCGTGACCGGGTGACGAAGAAAAGATGTGTTACCGGTCTAGCTCGGACTGGCGATCAACGGACCCCGTTGAGCCCGTAAGGAGTAGAAGCTGACCTCTTGTACCGGAAGCATTTGCCTTGATGTTCTGCAGGCGATGGGCCTGCCGTTTCAACCACCACATACGCAGTGCCGTGGCATACAGAATCGACGGAATGATGCCGCTCAGAAACACGATCCACCGGCCGGTGAGGCCGAACGCTTCGCCATTGTGGAGGGGAAAAAGCCAGGCAAGGACGGTCTTGCCTGCAGTGAACTTTCGCCAATCATGAACCTGCAAGACCGCCCCGCTATATTGATCCAGCCAGACGATGCTGTCGCTGCTGGTACGACGGACTTCTCCAGGCTGGCGCAGGCCGACCTGAAAGGCATCGCCCGCTTCCTGCGGCAATCCGATCCATTTCAGTTCACCGTCCGGAAGGCGCTGCATGGCAATGGCCACCGCCCGGTCGACCGGAATAGGCCGGGCGTCCGGTGTCACAATCGAGTGCCGCTCCACTTCGGCAGGAACCGGCAACACGGCGTTCACGAGAGAACCGACATAGTGAGGGAATTCGAGATAGAGGCCGGTGAAGGCAAGAACGAAAAGCACGAGCGAACCAACGAGTCCGGTGAGTTTGTGCGCATCATAATACCGGCGGATACGGCTTCCCTTAGGATTGAATGTAATTGCGGCCCGGTACCGTCCGGCCTTCGGCCACCACAAATACACACCGCTTCCGATCGACAGCACCAGCAACAATCCCACGCAGCCGACAGCGGTTTCGCCCGCCTCATCCAGCAACCAGGCTTTGTGCAACTCATAGATGAAGGAGACGACCGTCCGGCCCCAGATTCGATCCCGGCTTAATACTTCCGCGCGGTACGGATTGATCGTGACTTCAATGTCCTGAAGATAATCCGCTTCACCGGCCGGCGCCTTGAACCAGGCCTCCACGACGCCGGGACGCACCTGCGGAAGAAACAGCCCGTACGGCCCCAGAAGATCGGGCCTGGCCGCTCGCGCGGCGGCCACCATATCCGCGAACGGCCGGTATGGACCGCTGTCCATGACCGTGCGCCGCTCGGGATTCAGCCACTCATCGACCGCCTGGTAGAACACCAGCGCGCTGCCGGTCAGTCCGCTCAGCGCAAACACAGACCCGACCCACAGACCGAGCCACCAATGAACCGACCGCCACAGTTTCTGCCGGGCCTTGCGGCTCACGGCCTAGTCCGACCAAAGCCGGGCAACGCACCTGCCGCAGCACATTTAGTTGAACTCCAGCTTGACTGAGCCGATCACCGTAAAGGGAGCGCCGGCATATACGATTTCTCTGAAATTCTGCGCGCCGGTGAAATAGCGTTGATCCAACAAATTCGTGAAGTTGATCGCCGCCAGGAGATTCGTCTTCGTGAAAAACTCGGGCTTTCTGTAATACAGCGCTGCGTCCATGCGGACAAATCCAGGCAGTTCGAAGGGCGCCGAGCAGTTTGCCGGATCCTGACACTGGAAGATTCCGTTGCGTTTTCCCTGCGCATACATACCGACACCCGCTCCGAATCCTTTGACGACTCCTTCCTGAAAGAAATAGGTTGTCCAGAGGCTCCCCTGGTGCAGCGCACTGTTCGGGACTCGGCTGTTCTCCGCGAACAAGACATCTTTGGTGACGCGCGCATCGATATATGCATAGTTGGCGATGACGTCCCATCCGGGCAGCAGTTGACCGGCCACGTCGAACTCAAATCCTCGGCTGCGCTGCTCACCCGTCGCCACGGAATATAAGAATCCCGCCAGCGGATCGGATGTCAGCACATTCTTCTTTTTGATATCGAACACCGCGACAGTCGAGCGGAGTCTTCCGTCAAGAGCCTGGAACTTGAGCCCCCCTTCGTACGACCTACCGCGCTCCGGATCAAATAATTTTCCGTCCGTGCTCCGGGCTCCGGCGGCCTGCGGCGCAAACGACTGTGTGAAATTGGCGTACACCGCCGCCCACTTCCAAGGCTGATAATTGATCCCGACGGACGGGCTGAAAGCCGTATCGGTCTTATGATCATGCGTGATGGACGTACTGAAATCGTGAGGACGGTTCGTGATTTTTTGCTCGAAGACGTCGAACCGCCCCCCGGCGTGCATGTGCAAATTGCTGAGCAGATCGATCTGATCGCCCCAATAGGCTCCGAGAAGATTGTTGGTCTGGCTGGAATCCCCGAACTTTGAGAGCGTCCCGTCGGGCGCAAAGAATCGATCGCTCGGGTTATAGATATTGATGAAGCTCCCGAACCCGCCGAAATCCCCGGATAGCGTAGAGGACTGGTTCTCCCGGCCCAATTCGATCCCTAACAACGCTTTATGCTTCACCGAACCGGTCGAGAACATTCCGTGCAGTTCATTTTGCCAGTAATGACTCTGGACTGTTTGCGGGATTTCGTATCGGGCCAGCGTGAGAATGCCCGTCGCATCGTCCATGACATTAGACTCCAGGCTGGTGTACCGCTCACGGGAGGCCGCCGCCCGAAATGCGCTCCGCCATTTCCAGGAATCGTTGATTTCGTGCAACAGAATCAGCGTGGCCTTGCCGCTATTGATCTCACCTCGCCGGCTAGGATCGCCGAGAAAGCGGCCGATCGGAATAGACGCCGGGCGATTCCCCACCGCCACAATCCCCCGGTCGATCGGAGACCTATCGTACAGATATTCGCCCTCAAAACGGAACGTCGTGCGTGGACTAATCTCCCATCCGATGGTCGGGGTGAGATAGAACCGGTCGGTCTTGACGCCTTCCCGGTAACTCTCCGACGATTCATACATTCCGTTGATGCGATAGGTCAGGGTCTTGCTCTCATTCAACGGTCCACCGATATCCACCGTCGGCCGATAGAGGTTGTAGCTCCCGACAATCATCTCCGCCGAATAATACGGGTCCTTCAGAGGGGCCTTGGTAATCTGATTGATCACCCCCCCTGGATCCGTCCTCCCGTAGAGAAACGACGCAGGACTCTTGACGACCTCGATACTTTCCAGATTGATCACGTCGCGCGCCGCCCGTGAGCCGAATGTACTGTCGTCTCTGAAACCGTTCTTGAAGACATTCAAGTCCGAACGGAAACCGCGAATCATAAAATCGCCGGCTCTGCCGCCTTGTGTATTCGGCATGGACGTGCCACTGACGTTGCGCAACGCATCGCTCATCCGGATGACTTTCTGATCCTCAATGACCTGGCGGGTCACCACTTCAATCGAACGCGGAATATCCTGGATCGGCGCAGGAATCCTCGTGGCACTAGTAGCTTCGTCCGCGATGTAGCTGTGCTCAGGCCGTGCTTTCACGTCCTTCACGACAATCTCCGGCACTTTGACCGGTCTGCTCTTCGGAACTACGGCAGAATCGCCGACCGGTTCGACCGACGCCGGCTGGGTAAGGATCGGAACAGCACCGCCAGAAGCTGCGACGGACGTGGATCGGGTCAGCGTCACGGCATGCTCACCGGTTATTCGATACTCCAATCCCGTCCCGGCCAGCAGAGCCCGCAACGCCGCTTCCGGCGTATGGATGCCGTTGACCCCCGATGAATGCGCATCGGCGGCGAGTTCGGTCGGGAAACTGACCTGCCACCCGGCCGCTTCCGCGAACGCGTTCAGCGCCGCCCCCAACGGTTGTGCGCCAATGCTGAAATCGATCGCGGGCACCTGTTGAGCCGGCGCGGCCCCTTCCTGAGCATAGACAGTGGATATCATCTGTCCGAGACAAGCGATGACCAGCAATACTCCGGCCGTTTTCCCGACCCCCTTGTGTCCATTCCGCCGCACAGCGCCATACCCGTGCTGTACAATTCCTGCTGTCTCCCGATCGCCTGCCTGCATGTCATGCCTCCTTCGAAAGTCCATGACTGCGTAGACGGACGGCCGCCAACATTTCCTCACCTCTTCATGTGAGAGAATATTTAAAAGAGGATCGCGAGGCGATTGGAGAGTCCGATCATGTGAACAGGAACGGTCTTGACCAGAAGGGAGAGCACGTTGGAAGGATTGTCCATATCGTAGGTGCCGGTCACACGAATTTCTCCGGCGCGTGGATTCCACAGTACAATCGTCCCGGGATAGTATCGCCGCACTTCGTCGAGAACCCGCGCCAACGGAACGCCGTCGACAACCAACCGTCCTCGCAACCACCCCGATGCCGTCTGGAGATCGACAACATGCGGTTGACCTACCAGGCCCGCCTCCGCGTGAATCTGCGAACCGGCGCCCACCCGTGCCGGCGTGCCCGTGCCAGCGGCAGCGCCGACCTCAACAATGCCTTCCAGCACCGTCACCTGGTCTCGCCCCGCATCCGCCCGGACAACAAACGCGGTACCGACGGCGCGGGTGGCGGATTGAGCCGTCTCGACGACAAAGGGCCGGTCCGGATCGTGCCGAACCTGAAAGAACGCTTCTCCTTTGAGCAAATGGATTCGTCGCGACGTTCCGCCAAATGACAAGGCTACGGCCGTTTGCGTATTGAGCACCATGAGCGAATGATCGGGCAACTCAATCGTCCGGCGTTCCCCGACCGCCGTCAGGTAGTCGGCTTGCAACCGTGTGGTGACATCGCCATACAACGCCGCCATGACGAGGAGAACCACAGCAGCCACGAACGCCGCCGCACGGGGCGCCCATCGACGAAAAACTGCAAGCCGGGAACCGGAAAAGATCGGCGACGATGCCTCCGCAACCTGCACGGCCGCCGCGCGCAAGTCCGGATCGTCCCAGAGAGCAGAGACCCGTTGAAACATCTTTGCATGCGCCGGACTGTGGGCCTGCCAGTCATCGAATGCCTGCCGCTCTTCCGGCAACAGGCGATGACTCTGCAAGCGAATGACCCAGGTCACCGCTTCCTGACGTAACCTGGCTTCTTCAGCGGAAGGGATCATGGCTCATGCTTCGTCGGTAAGGGACCTCGTCCCGTCTGCGGTCCGGATATCGACCGGGCCGACGGAACGCTAGTATAGCTTGTGACGAAATGACGAGCCAATTCCCTCACTCGTCCGCATCGAGAGGATCGAGCACCTCACAACAGTGATCGAGCGCGCGCATCAGCAGTTTTTCAACGCCACTCTCCGAAATGCCCATGCGAGCGGCAATTTCGCGATAGGAATAACCATAGACACGGCACAGCAGGAAGGCTTCGCGGGTTCGAGGCGGGAGGGTTTCGATTGACTGCAGAAAGATGCGGAACCGTCGCTTTCCGATCAGGACACGTTCCGGCGAGGGCGCATGGGACGGCACCTCCAACGCCTCCTCCAACGACTCATAGCCGTGCGGTCTGATCTTTTCCTTGCGCAGATGATCGATCGCCAGGTTACTGGCGATTCGATGCAGGAGCGCCCGCGGCTGATCCACACCCTGTCCCTCGTCCAGACGAAGGAGTCTGAGATACGTCTCCTGCACCAGATCCGCTGCCGTGTCCCGGCATCGCACCATGCTCACCAGGCGACGCATGAGTTCGTCGCGGTACTGATGAAACAACGCTGCGATCTCGGTGTACGTAAGGGTCATACTTCGAATATCGGTTTGAGGAATAGAACCCTCATCTCGCCTCTTCAAAAATAAAAAGCCCACGAGCATCCGAAGATGCCGTGGGCTCTGTCCTAAAAGACTCTGGCCTCAGCGACCGCGTATTATTCTGATATTGAGAAATGCTCTCAGGTCAGTACAATAACAACACACGACAAACAAAGTCCAGACCGTCCCCTACTCGGATCGAAACCACTACTCATACTTCCTTTACACAATTGAAAGACCCTCTTTACGGACGCCACCGAGCAACCATCCCCGCTCCACCACCGGCAATCCAGAGTGCCGCCGCCGCGCCGACGATCATGCCGAACGCCACCGCCAGACTGACGATCACGCCAAGATCGTTATCCCCATGTCCACTCGGTCGCGGCAGCATAAGCGGCAGCCTCTCCCTGCTCCTCAATCGGACGCTCCGGCTGAAACGGTCACACGGCTTCTGGCGCGGCCTTCATCGATCGACAACGCACTTTCCGTAATCGCATAGCCGCACTCGACACAGACCCAGAAAGCCCCGTTCGAATAGAGACTCGTTCGATGGCACCGCGGGCATGCCCGACATTTCATGAATCGGCTTCCGCTCAATGACAGACCTCCGTATGCGCCCCCTGCCTGGCCGCCGGGGTCAGTCCTGAAGGTTGCTGCGTCACGATCGCCGCCAAGCGTCCCACCGTGTCAGCGAAGGCAAGAAACTCTTCACGGTTGAAATGCAACGTCACCGGCCCGCAGGTCACATGCAGTCTTCCACATCCGCACAATACTAATTTCATCGGCCCATCGGCACGTAATGTCTTGTCCATATCCGCAGTCTCCTTGCCGGTTAAAAATGTATATCTTCTTCGAGTCTCAGAAACCCTGCGTCTACGCCAGGAGGCACGAGGCCCGGGGGCCGGCGTCACTCACATGCTCCCCTATTGCTGTGCGTTGTGACACGCGGATGAGCTCCTGTAGCACGGTCAAGTCATGCTCCATAAAATCATGACTGACTCTCAGGCGCAGGGTACCCGCGCAATCGACGACGAACGTGTGACAGCGCCGAGCCGGATCGGCAACAGCAACCCCGAACATCCGATGGAGCCGCCCACCAGGATCCGCGAGAACCGGTGTGAGCGGCTTCGCTCCATGACCGATCCACACCCGGTGCAGGGGACGAGCGCCTGACGCAACTATCACAAGCGCAACCTCGATCTTCCTGAACCGGTCCGCCTCCCGATCGATCAGGTCCGTCGAGACCAGTCCGATATAAGGCAGAAAACACAACGCGACAATCCTGCCTGCATAACCGGCAGAATCAAGATAGGTGAGTTCTCCTCCGACGAGCGCCGGACCGCTGAAGATCAAAGCATATGCCCCGTTGCGTTTCATCGTGCCGCTCCTTTCTATTCGTCAGTCACTTGGACGCGGCTTGCCGCGACGAACTCCCCGGCGAACCGAAGAGCGGGAGCGGATCGTGGCGAGACCATCCGCAGTTCACGCATTTCATTCCGGCCAGCGGCCCGTAATAATCCAACACCCGCTCAACGACCAGCAGCCCACCGCACTTTTGACAGGATCCTTTCATCATTCGTCCTTTCGCTTGATTCGCCATCGCTACCTCTCCACTCACGTCTTTGCCATACACCCTGAACAGCTCCGGATCATTTCTTCCAACCGTTCTTCGCAACGCCCGCAACAGGAGTCATCCAGTCCCATCGCCCGCTTCATCGCCTCCGGACAGGATCCGTGGCATGAGGCGAGAGCGGAAAACTCCGCTTCTCTGAGTCCTTTGCAAAGACAGATATACATTGGAGCCTCCCTGTGCCGCTGATTCACCGCCGGTGTGCCATCCAATCGGCGCCTTACGCCGACAGCGCCCGCGCAACAAAAAAGCCCAAGGCATCGATTGATACCTTGGGCTCCGGTCTTCTCGACCTCTGGCCTCACAAGTTGATATGCATTCTCAATATCAGTTAGATGGCGTACTGTCAACCCCTTCGCTTACCTTTTTAGAACTATTTATCTGTTAGGTTCGAATCCCACTGACCAGGGTCAAGACCATGGCCGTCACGTACATGAGGGCGATGCCACAGAAGAGACCCGATGCCATCTGCATGCGGCGCGTGGCGGTATAGGCCATGGCCGTGAGAGAGAGCACCACGTAGAGCAGAGAACCTGCCGCAAGGCTATAGAAGCCGATCGAAAAATAGGAAGAGAGACCCTGTCCGCTCAGCACCGTTCCGAGGCAGGTCGGAGCCCCGGCCAGAAGCCCGAGCCACAGCACGTCTTTTCCCGTCACCGGCGTTTTCCCCGCCGCGCTGACAATGCCGAACCCTTCCGTGCCGTTGTGCAGCCCGAACCCGGCCACTAGCAACGCACTGAGCCCCCACGCGCCGCTCGCGTAGCTGGCGCCGATCGCCAGCCCTTCGCCGAGGTTGTGAAATCCCATTCCGATGGCGATCATATAGGGCAGCGGCAATGTCCGGCCTCCAGGCCCGTTGCCGAACAGCTGGTTCGATTCCAACGCCACCAGGCCGATCAAGCTAATGCCAAGACTGGCGAGAAACACGACCCAGGACAGCCCATCGCGCGCGCCCGTCAGTTCAACCGCTTCATGCATCAGATCAAAAAAGAGATACGTCAGCACTCCCGTTGCGATCCCGATCAGGAAACCCTCCCAGGAACGCGGCAGCACTTTCCCCAGCAACAGCGCCACAGCAATCCCGAGATACACAGGAATGACGCCGGCCACCAATCCTAACGCAATGAGGTTCAGCATGACGGTGTAGTCCCAGAACTGCCGGCGACGACAAGCCTGTCTCCCTCAATGGTCCACTGATCCTGCCTCTCTTCATCATGACCGATACACACCTGCTGCCCTCCCCGGGATTTGCGAATCAGCGAAACATTGTATTTGTATTTCGGCGAGAACGTACCACATACCACAGGATCATCCCGTTAGGGAGCCCGAGCCCGAGACCGGAGACCACATCCCACCCTCCGTCTCCGAGAAGAGCCGAGAGAAGGCCGACGAGACTAATAGCGCCCAGCAAGACCGGCATCCCCCAGATTTGGCCAGCCGTCAGGCGTGCGCTCATCTCAGAGCCGCCACAATCGACGAAGCTCCGGAGGGAGCAGTCTGAGCCTCCGCTTCGACGACCAATTGGTCGACAGACAGACCTCGCTTTTTCCACCAAAGATAGAGCCCGCTACATAGCACTACAATCGTGATGATATCCAGCAGTGCCCATATGGCCTTCAGGAGCAGACCGCCATAGTCGCCGAAATGCAAGGGCTGAGACACCGAGAGCGCGGTCATGTACCACGGCATGGCTCGTGCGGCGGCGATCTCCCCTGTCTCAGCATCGATCAGAACGGGCTCAATGAGTCGGGCCGTCAGCGGCATCTTGCCTCGCACAAACACCGCATAGTGATGGGGGCCGGCGAACGGAGTGCCGGGAAAGGCCACAAAGGCGATCTCTTTCCCCGAATCCAAGGCTTCCGCCGCAGCTACGGCCCTGTCGATGGAGCTAAAGGCGGTCAGCGGCAGTTTGCCTTGCCACGGGGCCGTCATCTCGGCCAATTCCGTTTGCTGCCAATAGGCGAACAGCGGCCTCGCCAGCGTATTGACGACACCAGTGCCCCCGACCACCAGCGCCCACACCACCGTCGCGATACCCAGGAGGTTATGGAGATCCAGCCAAGTGAGGCGCAGGCTGCCGTCTCGACGGACCGTGCCGAACGGCAGTTTGCGCATGAACGGTCCGTAGACGACGACGCCGGAGACGATAGAGAGGACAAACAATACGCCCATGCCGCCTAGAAACAACGTGCCCGGCAAGTCGGCGAACAGATCGACATGCAGTTTGAACATCACATAGAGAAACCCCTGCTGGATCGGCACGTCGCGCAACATCGCGCCGGTCCTGCCATCATAGGCATAAACCGCAGAATCCTCAGTGGCGTCCGGAGTGCGCCCCATCGACACGAACCAGGCAGGGGCTTCGTCGTCCTGCGACAGAAATAGCACGACATCTCCAGGCCGGCGAGACCGGGCATCCGCCACCATCGCATCGAGATCTGTCCGCGACGAATCGTCCGCCATCGCCGGCGGTTCGACGCTCGTCCCGAGCCACTGTCCGATCTCCTCGCCAAAGATCAGCGGCAGACCGGTCAGGCAGAGCAGCAGCAAAAAGAGCGTGCAGACAAGGCTGGTCCACTTGTGGACGAAATACCACGGCTTTAGTGCCACGACCGCCGACCTCATCGCTCCCCACGGCATATGCGCCCGTCCCGGTGAGCGGAACGGTGAGCGCTACCTGGGCACGAGCATCTCTGTATTGGCGCTCCGCGAGGGTTGCTGTTCGACATAGCGATACCCCTTCGATTGCATACACCCGCTCAAGTTGATGCCCCCGGCCAGTGTATCTTTTGCATGCTCCTGGCCGGACAGTACTTCTCTTTTACAGATCTCCCAATCCTCCCTGGATTGCGCCTCGGACTTGTCGGCTTGCTCCCATCGGCCTTCGGTACAGGCGGTGAGCAGCAGCGCGATCAGAAGGACAACGATGTTCATGTCCGGGCCTCGTACATGGTCACCCCCCTATGTATAGACGAACGAGACAGAGGCACTCACACCTGAAAAAACAGATCGCCTCTGTCTTGCTCGGAGTTCCCCGATGTTAGAACCGCAGCCCCACCGTGCCCAGTACGGTAAACGGCTCTCCGTAGAAAAAGAATGACGAACCGGCTTGCCCCGTCGTCACATACCGCTGATCGAGCAGATTTCGCACATTGAGAGCCAGATTCAAACCCTTGGCTCCCAACCAATTGCCTTGTTCGAGAGCACGATTGTAATACAGGGCCGCGTCGGCTCTGACATAGGCGGGCATGTCGATCGGGTCTCCGAAAATCGAGGCCGTGCGACTGCTGTACGCAAAAATACCGCCGCCGACCCCGAACCCTTTGAGGGGCCCCTCCTGAAAATGATAGGTCGACCAGACGGTGAATTTGTTGTACGGCACGTTGGCCAGGCGCTTATTGAGCAAGGTCGCATCGTTGTCCTTCGTCACTTCGGCATCGGTATAGGCATAGCCGGCGATGACGTTCCAGCCTGGCGTCACCTGCGCCGTCACATCCAATTCGATGCCCTGGCTGCGTTGCTCTCCCGTCTGCACCGAGTACCCAAGGGCCGCGAGCCCCGGATCCGGGTTGGGCGTGACCAGATTCTCCCTGGTCAGATGAAACCAGGCGAGTGTGGCCGAGAGACGATTGTCCATCATGAACGTCTTCACACCGACTTCATATTGAGTCGATCGCTCCGGCTTGAATAAATCACCATTGCCGTTGAGGGACGAGGGGGAGCTTGGCTGGAATCCTTTGGTCCAAGACGTATAGAACGACAGGGGATCGATCGGTTGATAGACCAGCCCCAGTCGGGGACTGACCGCATGATTGTCCGATGAGTTGCTGCCTTCGTTGTTTTGAGTGGCCTGATGCACATAGTCGAACCGCAAGCCGCCCATGAATTTGAGGTGCGGCAAAATCGCAATCTGGTCCTGCACATAGAACGCCGCGGTCTTATTGTCAGCCTGGAAGTAACGATTGTTCCCTGTAAACGGCGACGGAGGGAGGGAATAGTTCGGAGCGAAGAGATCCAGCGGCGGCGCGGCGGCAAAGGTAAAAGTAAACTGATCGGTCTTCTCCTGCCGCAATTCGACACCGGTCAACAAGGTATGGTCCATGTCGAGAATACGCAGATGGCCCACCACGTTTGTCACCATCGAGTGCGCATGCCGGCGGGCCACCGCCGGCTGCAGCACCTGAAACCGGTTCAGCGTTCGTTGGTCGGCATCCAGCGAGTCGGGAAAGGCATACAGATTGTTGCGGTCGTCTTCCACAATCGAATGCCTGTAGGCGTTGCGGATGGACCACTTGTCATCGAATTGATGGGTCAGGTCGTACCCGATACGGTACGAGGTGCGGTTGAACATACTGTAATCGCCCAGCGTGGTGGACCGATTCCGCGGAAGGTTGCCATTGACGTTCCCCCAGATGGTGCCTTGGGCTGGCAGTCCATAGGGATCGTTGCTCCACCGCCGCATGTAATCGGCATCGACGGTCAACGTGGTCCGTGAACCCAGCAGCCAGGTGACGCTCGGGGCGATCGCCGCCAAATCGCGGTTGGCAAAATCGATAAAGCTGTTTGCTTTTTGACCGGCCACATTAAGGCGATAGAGCACGGTCTTGCCGGCGTTGAGCGGACCGGTGGCATCGAGTTCAGACCGGTAGAAATTGAAGTTGCCGATCGTGGTATTGGCCGAATAGGCCGCGTCTGCCAAAGGCTTGTTGGTGACCACGTTGATGACGCCGCCCGGATCTCCCTGTCCGTACAATACCGCGGCAGGCCCTTTCAGCACTTCAAGTCGCCGAACATTATAGGTATCCGACGCAGTGAATTGCGCAAACGGGTCGATCAACCCGTTGCGGAAATAGCTGCGGTCGGTGGCCGTGAATCCCCGAATGATGAGGTTCTCGTACAGTGATGCGCCGGAATCTGTTGCGTTGATGCCCGAGACATTTTCCAGCGTGTTCTGCAGCCGGAACGTCCGTTGTTCTTCGATAACTTTGCGGGTGATGACTTGAATCGACTGCGGCACGTCCTTGATCGGCGTGTCGGTTCGCGTCGCGGTGCTGGCCTCTTCCGCCACATACGTCTTGGCATCATCGCGTTCACGAATTTCCTTCACGACGATCTCCGGTACTTTCACCGGCTTCTGTTTGGCCAGAGAGTCCGATGAGTCGGCCTGTTCCGCTTGGCCAGTGAACACCGAAACGGACGTCTTCTGAAGCGTTACGGTTCTGGCATTCGTGAAGACATGCTGCAATCCAGTCCCCTCCAGCACCTGCCGGACGGCCTCCTCCAGCAACATCGTGCCGACAACCCCCTTCGTCATGCGGCCGCTGGCGAGTTCCGATGCATAGAGGACCTGCACATTCGCCTGCTCAGCCAACGCCGCCAGCGCAGTCGAAAGTTCTTGCGGAGGAATATTCAGCGATACCGTGTTGCTTTCCGCGAATGCCGGTATAGCCAGGCCCATCGCCAGCACGGCCAGCACCACGCACCGTCCTACCCCTAATCCGATTTCCCGCCATCTCATCATGACGCATCCTTTCCAACGTGTGAGTCATACGATTTCATCGATACACAGCAGAGCCCATAGCTGCGGCTGCAGCCATGGGCTCTGGACTCACGTTCCGTTGGCCTCGTGCACAGGGGCGGCTGATGTGGCGGGCGAAAACTACCGGGGGTATCTCGGAGTCAGATCGGCCGGCGGCGTCCCGCGGATAGCCGAATGGTGAATGGTGACGAAGCGTCCGCACCGCGTGCACTTGATGACGAGATTGCCCTGTTCCCAGCGAGCGATCAATTTCCCGCAGTGACAACGCACATCCGTCGACAGTGGCGCCGGTCTAGGGGGTTCGTTCACAGTTACACCAGCAGTCTACGGCATGAACCGCAGTCTGCGTTCCGGAAAACCCATCCATCGCTCTCTGTCCACGGACTATGAGACGCATGGGCAAGTACAAACCTGACGTGTGACCAGAAGACTGCGGAGGACTGCGACAAATCCGGGTACGACATACCAATTCTCCTCCCTCCGCTCTGCGAGGCGCCGCCGCAAGCGCGAAGGAATGTCCGAAGGCAACGTTCCCGGCTGTCCCGCGAGAAGGCGCTATTTAAACGTCAGCTTTTTTATTTCAGCTGCCGGTAATTCGACTTCTCCGAAATCAGACTGCCCCTTGAAGCTGCCGGCGATGGCAAGCACAAATTCCCCCGTCTTGCCGTCGTTGAGCGTGATCGTGACGTTCGGAGGAGCGCTGTTTCCTGAAGGCTTAAGATCAATCTGCTTAATTCCTTCGAACTTGATTTTGACCGTCGCGGTTCCGCGCTTGACCGGAACCTCTCTCAATTCATGCGGAACAAATGCTGTTTCGCTGATTTTTTCTTCCCAATAAAAAATGACGTTCTTGAGGTCCGTTTCCACGCCTTTGGTATCGGTGGCGACGACCTGGAAAGTCCTCTCTGCTTTGCTCTCCGCCCACGCAGGGCTGCCCATCAGACAGAGCAGCATCAAGCCGCACACCATGTGGAACCGTTGACTTGTCACCCACGCGATCGTCTGGCGATTCATAAGCATTCTCCTTCTTGTTGTCATTACCCATCCAATCGATAACTGATCGGGACAAAAATCGTGACCCGCGGCTTTCCCAACGGATGCTTGAGCGCCAGCGGGGACGCCTTTTTCATCACCGCCATGGCTTCTTGATCCAAAATCGTGCGGCCCGAGCTCTCCGCAATGCTGAGCCCGATAACCTCACCGTCATCGCGAATAACGGCTTCCACCACGACCTTACCTTCCCAGTGATTGATTTTGGCCTGCGCCGGATACCGTTTCAGTTCTTCGATCCGGTGCCACAGCGCATCGCTGAGCCATCCATAGTCGGCATGAATTTCCCGATGACGAATGACACGTTGTTGCACAAGCCGATGTTCAACCGCCGGAGAAGCTGCCTCGACAGGCAGTGAGTCTCGCTCTACGGCTTGAGGCACCGCCTCAATGGAGGTCGGCGCATCAACCGGCTGGGCGCGCTCCACAACGGATGAGACCGCGACCTGAGCGGATACCTGCTCCACGACCGACTCCTGGCTGGTCGTGACGGCTCGGGCAATGACGGCGTGCGGCTCCGTACTCTGGACCGCGGGGCGTTCCGTCGATATTTCGGCCGTGGCCACGACCTCATGAGTGACCTGTTGCACAGGCTCACGAGCCTCGACGGATGGAGCAACCTCATGAACCTCCTGCTCGACCGGCACAACAGACTTCTCACGTGGCTGAGACCGCACCGCCTGCTTCACCGGCTGTTGTTGAACCGGCTCAGCCGCCGACGGCGGGGCCGGAGCCTCTACCACCGCCACGTCCCATTGAAAGGGATTGGTCAGGGCCGGCTTCTCGAATTCTGCCATCAAGAGCAAGGCGGATCCGACACCCAGCACGTGACACAGCAGGGAGATCAACCACCCGCGGGCATGCGTGGACTCCGCATCAGTGGTCAATCGATGAAATTCAACCGCCGTCATGATCGCACCACCTCAAGGCTCACTTGCCGAAAGCCGAGCCCCCGCACATCATCGACAAGGCCGACGAACTTCTCCAGCACGGTCACCCGATCGGCCCGCACCACCACCAGCGACTCCCGTGGATGGGGTTCCAGCACCGCCTTCAACCCCTCTTCCACAACCGGCTGATCATTGAGAAACAACCGTCCGTCGGCGGTCAGGGTGATCACCAGCGGCACATCCTTGTGCTCGCTCGCCGATTTCGCTTTAGCAAGTTCGACCGGAACCTGGCCGGTGGAAATGAAGGTGGCCGTCGTCAGGACGATGACCAGCAGCACCAGCATGACATCCACGAGCGGAATGACATTGATCTGATTGAGCTCACGCTCCATGTTGCACCTTGTAGAGCGTCAGCAACTCCGACACCCGGCGGCGCAACACGTTATTCAACACCACGCAGGGAATCGCCACCAACAACCCCGCCGCGGTCGCTTTGAGGGCCAAACTCAGGCCGACCATGATCGCCCCGACCGCCATGGTGCCGGAAGTGCCCATGGTATGAAACGTGAGCATGATACCCAGCACGGTTCCCAGCAACCCGATATACGGGGCATTGGCCGCCACCGTCCCGATGACCACCAGCCGCTTAGTCAACGCAATTTCCATGGTCTGGATATCGGTGAACTGCGCGGGAATGACCCGCCGGTAGTACAGCCACCGCTCAACCGCGACGGCCAGGGCCCAGAGGCTTAGCGCGATTAACAGTCCGATAATTCCGAAGTCCACGATATGTTTGAGCGCATCCACGACTATGTCCCCTCATGAATTGACAGACAAAGCACCTGCCTATACAGCCGTCTAGCTATAGACGAACCAGCCCCTTAACCCCTCACTGCCCAAGAGACGAATTCTTCTTCTCCTCCAGAACGGCCAAATCCGCGGTCACCCGTGACACGGCGACAGGCAGCGCGCTTTCCAGCGCCGCCAGGAAGCCCGCGCGGTCCCGCACGCCAAAGACTCCGCTCACCTTCAGTCCGACTAATCGCGGATCAAGAATCCGTATCTCTCCCGATTGATACCTCCCCACTTCTTGAAGCACTTCGGACAATGGGCGGTCCTCGAAGATGATTTTTCCGTCAACCCAGGCCGTGGCCACGGCCAGCGATGCCTGGCCGACCGGAGACAATGCCCCCCGCTGCCCATACGACAATTGCTGACCGGCCGTCAGCAATTGCCACGACTGCGCCGGCGCTTCCCCGTCAAACCGCTGCACCTCGACCGCGCCCTCTACCACGGTCACCCTGACCTGCTGATCCTGGCGGCGGACGACAAATTGCGTGCCGATATCCCGAATGACTCTACCTCCCGACACGACTTCAAATCGCCGCTTGTCCGCATGTGACACCGCCACCAACACCTCGCCCTCCCGAACGACGACGGATCTCCGAAAGGGAGAGAATTCGGTGAGGACAACCGTCCCCGTATTCATTGTGAGAGTTGACCCATCGGGCAGGAAGACGGTCCGGCGCTCACCCTTGGCAGTCTGATACTCCGCCGTCTCCACTCGCGCCCCGAACCACCATCCTCCTGCAACGACCACGACAACCACCATCGCCAAGAGAGCCGATACGCGCGCCGAATTCCATCCCCACACAGCTGCTCTCACGGAAGATTGAGCCGTATGCTCCCAGTCACACGCCACACCGGCCAGCTCTTCGCGCAAGAGCGGCTTGGCCGCATCCAGATCACCCCATAGCCTGGAACAGGCTTCAAACGCTTCTTGATGCCTGGCATCGGCACGAACCCACAAGACAAACTCCCGGCGGTCGACGGAAGTGGCATGACCCGATCGAAGCCGCACAAACCATTGCAGCGCCTGGTCAGCGATCGTTCCCCCGTTGCTCGACTTCCTATGCCCTTCGACGATCCGGTTCATTCACCAACCCCTGACGTGCGCCCGCTCAAACCCGAGATCCTGTGCCATAAGACGCAGAACCATCAGGGAACCTGACGAACCGGCCAGATTCGACACGATCCCCAATCAGCGTCATCCTTCCTGCACTTCCACGCGCTGACGGCAATGGGTCATGGCCTTCATCACATGCTTCTCCACCATATTTTTAGAGATCCCGAGGCGGCCGGCAATTTCCGCATGGGAAAGATCCATGAACTTGTGCAGAAGAAACACCTGCCGGCATCTGGGGGGAAGCTCTGCGATCGCGTCGTACAAGAGCTGGACTCGCTCTTTTGCTTCAACCGCATCGTCCTGGCGAGGGGCCGTGGACTGAAGATGCTCGGCCAGATCCAGGCCTGTACTCTGCTCAGCCCGGACCCGCTGGCGCCGGAATAGATCGACCATGAGATTCAACGCTGTTTTATAGAGAAACGCTCGCGGCTGAGCGATACCGGCCAAATCGTTCACCGCGTGCACACGGAGAAAGGTATCCTGCACCACATCTGCGGCCTGGTCTCGACAGCCCAGTTTGGCGGTCACAAATCGAAGCAGTTCGCCGTAATATTGCTGGAAGAGCGAGGTTTCGAGTAACAGTCGTTGGTCATGCATCGGGATTACTCAAGTTGATAGCTGAGCGGAACCAGCATCACGACGGAGTCTCCGTCCAACGAATGGGCGAGCGTGAGCGGGGAAGCCGCCTGCAAGGCATCCAACGCGGCCTGGTCCAATACGGGATGTCCTGAACTTTCCTCGATCTCAGAGTCGAGGATACGGCCATTACTCCGAATACTGACCCGGACGACCACCCGCCCCTGCGAATGGCTGGCCCTGGCCGACGAGGGATAGATCTTCACTCGTTCCAGTTTCGTTCGCAGCGTATCCATGAGCCAGGTGTAGTCTGGAAGCGCAGCGCGAGTCATGAATGACCGGGTGACCGCTTGCGGACGCTGAAACACCACCGGATTAGCACGTTGGGTTTCAACCTGAAGACTGCTCGCATCATGCCGGCTTTCGACGTCCGGAGGAGGCAAAAGAGATGCGTCCGGATTCGTCACAGCGAACGCCGGCACGTTCGCCGCATGTTCTTCAGGCACAATCGAATGCTCTGAAGCAGACGGCGCGCGCCGGGAGTTTAACTGAGCAACAACCTCGGCAACGACCGCATCCGAAACAAACGACTCTTCCGGATGATCGACGGATTCTGAAGATTGCTCGATTTGTTGCGCATCGGTGGCCGGTTGAAGACCGGGCTCTTCCGCTGCAGTCGCCTTTTCAAGCCTGGCCCCATCAGCCACGATCGACTCGGCCTCGGGCGCAGCCATCAGAGCAATATCCCACCGAAACGGCTCTCTCTGCGGCATCGCGGGTGCGAAGGCAGTGTGGAGATTGAACGCAGCGGCGATTGCCAAAATGGAGGCATGGGCAAAGGCGGATACGCTCCACCCCAACAGCGATGCCTCCTCAGTTTGAGGCCTGTTGTCTTCGACAGACGGCCACGGCGGCTGTTGCCGTTTGAGAGAGGGCCTTAGTCTCACGGAATGGGCAACACACGGGCTCTGCAAATAGGGCTCACCCGAGAGAACAGGCTGACAAGATTCTCCCCATGGAACCATTGCGCCTGCTCCCCGCCTCTTTCTTTCCCCTTCGGGCGAATAAGAAGTCTGCATCGTTTGTAAGACCCTGCTCACGGTGATTCCCCAAAAAACAAAAAGCCCATGACCGCCTAAGGCGACCATGGGCTCTGGACTCGAAGTACTCTGGCCTCTTGCCGGATGCCGATGTTGAAACCGGCATCAGGCTATTTCTGAATTTGATAATTAGTATCAATACATGTCGTGCGCCACTTCTGTCAATCCCCGCCCAAAATCATTTCGAACTCTGTTAATGCTTGAGGCCGTACACTCATCGACAAGATGAGTGCGGCACGTTTCCAATTTCTCTGATGTCGAGGTTGAGACGGCTACAGGGAGGGAATCTCCTCAATCCCGCAGAAATGCGGGTTGGCCATTTGGTTGCCCATACTTTCCACCTTCGCAAATCATATGCAGCTTCAGTAGATTACCCGCGACAACCACGTCCTGAAAAGGCTGGTGTCGACAGTTCGATTCTGTCCCTCGGTACCACAATCCCCCTCACAATCAAATTCCTGGTTCAGCTTTTGCCGAAGTCAGGATTTCGAGGATGTCATACGCCTGTGGAAAGATGGCTGAAATAGAATGCGGAGATGGCGACCGTGGCAGCCACGTTCAATGACTCAACGTCTCTGGCGAGCGGGATCGAGAATCGAACGCTGGACGCCGCCACTACTTCAGGAGCCAATCCTCGGCCTTCATTCCCCACGGCGACAATCAGGCGCCGGGGAACCGCACGAATGCTCTCGATCATGACCGTTTCGGAAGACGGCACGACCGCCGAATAGATGGCGCAGCCGTGCGTGGAAAAGGCGTGAACGTCCTGAATGCGAAAAATCGGCAGGGTTAAAACCGCCCCTGCCGTAGCGCGAACGACTTTGGGGCCGAACCAGTCTGCGGAGTCCGAACTCAGCCAGACGCCCGTGAGATTGAGCGCGGCAGCCGTCCTGATAATCGTCCCTACATTGGCAGGATCCTGCAACTGATCTCCATAGATCCCGAAAACTCTTGCCTGAGTCAACACCTGCGCTTCATTCCAGTGGGGTTGCCGGACGACGGCCAGGACCCCCTGAGGGCTGTCCACATCCGAAAGTTTCTCAAAGACTGCATCTGAACAGGTAAACTGGGGAGCCCCGAGCGTGGAACGGATTTTTTGTCCAGCCTCATCCTCGCTCAGGAGATACCCGGAGGACAGCACAAGACTGAGAACGGCATCAGGATGCCGGCGGATCAGATCGAGACAGAACTTGGCGCCTTCGATGACGAAGGCGCCCTCACTGAGACGTGATTTCTTGTCGTGGAGGAGGTGCCGAACCAGCGACCCGTGCGCGCGAGTAAGAGGGCGGAGCAGAGCAGACACGTTCGACCCTCTTACCGTTCCGCGACGGGCTCGTAGAGAAACCCTGACAGGACGTTACCGCCGCTTCCGTTCGGACGCGGCTTCCGCAGCGCGAATCCGCTGTGCCCTTGCCTTCGCGCGCTTGAGCAGCGTGAGCTTTCCGCGGGTGCGATCCTGCTCAGTCTGCAGTTTCTCAAGCTGCGATTTCAGGTGGGCCTTCTCTTGTTTATGTAAATCCGCGCATTCGGCCTTCGACAGATGCTTCCAGTCACCCGTGCTGCCGGCCCGCTTGATCCGGGCATCCAGTGACTCGCGAAGCTGGCGCGCCCGCATCGTCATCAATGACTTGAGGGCCTGCTGACGCCGCTGCACTTCTTCTTCTTCGGCCATAATGCCACGAATATCCGTTCCCAACATGTTCCCGCCCTCCTTCAAAGACCTAAGTTCGAACGGGCATATTGTACCTGAATTCGCTTCTCACCTGCCACCAGGCAAAAATTACCGCAACCCATTGATGTGTATGCAGTTTGTCAAATTTATCCCTTGGGGCCGCTTGCGGGAGAATCCCGGCTTCTATATCATTGCCGCATGCCGATCGGTGCACTCATACAGGCCTGGAGGCTCTCTCGAAAGCAATCGATCGACGCGCTCTCGAAGGCGGCCGGCATTTCAAGCGCTCAGCTGGAAGAGATCGAGACCGATCAGACAGCCCCCTCCTCAACGACGATTGAATCGCTCGCCGCCGCGCTCCGCATTCCCCCCTCGTGGCTGTTCGATACGCCCAAATCTTTCGACTGCCTGTTCAATGAATCGGGCGATGACGAGCCCCCGCCGCCCGAACGGACGGATCCCGTCACCGAACGCATTCTCACCGGCTCGCGCTTGGATCGGTCACTGTATGTCATGCTGACGGCGCTGATGCAGGCCGGCGATCCCAAATTGCTCCGGGCAGCGGAAATGAGTCTCCGCAGTCTCGTCAAACAATCACGCCAGGCTTCTGTCCCCTGGCAACAACGGCCCCCGGGACATTTCGAACCACCCAGCGACTAATCACCGCCATCGGCTGACATCTCCGACCCGGATCGATGGCCTGCTAGAAGATCTGCAGAATGAGGCATTTCAGATAGCGCGTTTCCGGCATACTCGCCAGGATCGGATGATCGCCGCTCTGTCCCCGCTGCTCGATCAACCGGACCTCACGCCTGGCATCGCGCGCGGCCAGACGGATGGTATCCCAAAACTGCGCGTCCGAAATATGATGCGAGCAGGAACTCGTCACCAGAAATCCTTCCGGCTTCGTGAGCCTGATTCCAAGCAGATTGATGTCCTTATACCCGGCGAGCGCTTTCGGCACGGCCTGCTGACTCCTGGCGAACGCCGGGGGATCAAGCATCACCAGATCGTAGCGCTTCCCGGCCTTGCTCAATGCTCGAAGTTCGTCGAAGGCATCGCCTGCACGATACCGGCAACGTGATTCGACACGATTCCGACGCGCATGCTCCCGCGCAATGGCCAATGAGTCTTCGCTGACGTCCAGCCCCTCGACGGAGACGGCCCCGGCCAGGGCCGCATGAATCCCGAACGCGCCCGTATGACAGAACGCCTCCAGCACTTCGGCGCCGTTCGCATACCGCGCCGCCGCCAGCCGGTTTTCCCGTTGATCGCAAAACCACCCGGTTTTCTGCCCGGACTCCATATCCACACGAAAGACCGCCTGCCCCTCCGTAATGTCGACCGTCGTCGCTCCGCCACCCTTCACAAAACCCCGCTCCAGCGGCAAGCCCTCAAGCGTCCGGCTTTTGGGATCGTTCCGGAGATAAATCGTCTGCAGCCCGGTGACGTCCGCCAGCAAATCAGCCAGCATCGCTTTTCGGCGGTCCATCCCGAACGCCAGCGTCTGCATCACCAGGGCTTGATCGTACCGGTCCACGATCAACCCCGGCAGGCGGTCTCCTTCACCATGAATCAACCGGTAGCCCGTCGAGTTGGTGACGATCCGCTGCCGCAGCCGCACGGCCTGGCGCATGCGTTCAAGCCAGAACTGCTGATCGATCGGCCTATCCTCGAAGGTCAGAAAACGAACGCGGATTTTGGACTCCGGATTGTAGAACCCCCGGCCATAGAACCGTCCGGCAGGCGTGACCACATCGACCACGTCACCGGCAACCGGCTGGCCCTCGACCTTTGCCACATGACCGGCATAGAGCCAGAGATGACCGGGCCCCTCTCTCCCCATCTGATGAAGTAATGTCACACGCGCAGTGGATGCTTCGGGTTGTAGTGTCATGCGTCACTTATCCAACCTGGCGCTATCAAAGGTCAAGGGGATTCCCGCAGCCATCGCACGTTTCACACGACAACGCTTGACGCTGCCCGGTCAGTATGGTGTGCTGAGGTAACGACTGGCCCGCAACCGTTTCCCGGAGGATACAGATGACGCGACCGGCGACAATCGGCACCGCTGTTCTTGACCGGCTCCATAATCTGGGAGTCCGCCACATCTTCGGGATTCCCGGCGATTACGTCCTGTCCCTCTACAAATTGATCGAGGCCTCTCCGATTACACATATCGCAACGACCCGGGAGGACTGCGCGGGCTTTGCCGCGGATGCCTATGCCCGCATCAACGGCATCGGCGCCGCCTGCGTGACGTACTGCGTCGGCGGACTCAACACCGTCAACGCCATCGCCTGCGCATATGCGGAACGTTCCCCGGTCGTCCTGCTCACCGGATCGCCGGGACTCTCCGAACGCACCCGCACGCCCTACATGCACCATATGGTCAGAGACTTCTCCACCCAGCGGGAGGTCTTCGAACAGATGACCGTCGCCGCCATCGCGCTCGATGATCCCCTCACCGCCGAGCGGGAGATGGATCGGGCCTTTGCCGCCCTCCTGCGCTATCGCCGCCCCATCTATATCGAAATTCCGCGCGACATGGTCCATAGCCCGTTGCGGAGCAGCGGGAAACCGATCTGCATTGAAGACGAACCCAGCGACCCGGCCGCGCTGGCGGAAGCCATCGGCGAGGTCCGCACGATGCTCTCGGCCGCACAGCGCCCGGCGATCCTGGTCGGAGCCGAAGTCGGCCGGTTCGGTCTGCATGACGACCTCGCCCGTCTCGTCGAACGGCTGAACATTCCCATCGCCTCCACCCTGCTGGGGAAATCCGTGATCCGCGAAGACCATCCCCTCTACGTCGGCGTCTACGGAGGGCTGATCGGGCGTGATGAGGTACAGCGGTTCATCAATGAATCCGACTGCCTCCTGATCCTCGGATCGATTCTCTCCGATGTCGAAGACGTGGATGCCCGCTCGCCGCTCATGACGGAAGGCCGCACGATCCACGCCACCGCCGACCGTGTCGCCATCAAACATCACCGGTACGAGGCCATCCTGTTTCAGGATTTTGTCCGCGGACTCGGTGAGGCGCCGCTTCCCAGCTTCCCGTCACGCGCCCTGCCGGTCCAATCGATCCCGGCCAGTCCTCCCTTAGACCCCCGGGGACCCGTCACCCTTCGCGGACTCTTCAGCCATCTGGACACCGTCCTGAACGACCACACGCTGGTGATCGCCGACGTAGGGGAATCTTTATTTGCCGCCGCCGACCTGCATGTCCATCGCCGCTTTGAATTCCTCTCCCCGGCCTATTACACCTCCATGGGGTTTGCGATTCCCGCCGCGCTCGGCGCGTCCTGCGCCGATCCTGCCCTCCGCCCGATCGTGCTCGTCGGAGACGGCGCGTTTCAGATGACCGGAACGGAACTGTCCAGTTGCGTGCGGTACGGACAGGCCCCTATCGTGATCATTCTCAACAACCACGGCTATTCCACCGAACGGGAAATCCTCGAAGGCCCCTTCAACGACATTCACGAGTGGCGGTATGAACGCATCTGCGATCTGGTCGGCGGCGGGACCGGCTCGCGCGTGACGACTCAGCAGGAATTTGAGCACCGCATGGCGTCCGCGCTTGCCGATCCCGCGCAGGTGCACGTGCTGAATGTGCTGCTGAACCAGGCCGATCGCTCCCCCGGCATGGTCCGCCTGGCACGCCGCCTCGGAAAAAAACTCTCAACGGATAAGCCTTAGGACGCCGGGAACGCGACGGCGCCTGAACCTGCGCAGGCTCGTTCGGCGCCACCGTTTCCGCCCGCGCACCGACCCCGCTTGAACGGCCCGGCCACGGGGAGGATAATTCACATTACTGACATCCATGAAACATTCACCTCCACAATGGGCCATTTCATCGGGCGTGGCTGCGCTGACGGTCGGGCTCCTCGTCATCGACCTCCACACACCGCTCGGCGTGGCCAATCACATCCTCTATCTCGGGCCGGTACTCCTGTCGCTGCTGTCTTCACAACGATGGTATCCATATATCATCGCCGGCACCGTCACGGTCCTGATCATCGTCGCCGGCCTTCTGAGCGAGAACCCGCATAACGTTCCCCTGTGGGTACCGATCTCAAACCGGGCGTTCAGCATTTGGGCCATGTGGGTGCCCGTCTGGCACTTCAACCAGCGCCGCAAGCACGAACTCCTCCTCCGGCAGATGAACACGGAACTGGAAGAACGGGTACGGGACCGAACCCGGCAGCTCGCCATGGTGAACGAAGCATTGGTCGCCGAGATCACCGAACGCATGCGCACCGAGCATTCTCTCGAATTCAGCCGCCTCGAATTAAAACGGCTGGCGTCGCAACTGATCCGGATCCAGGAAGATGAGCGGCGGCGAATTTCCCGCGATCTGCACGATGACATCAACCAGCGGCTCGCCCTCCTGTCCATCGAACTGGAAGGAATTCAGCGTCAACTCCCCTCGCTCACGCCGCCGATCTCCCAAGCCATCCGATCGGTTGCCGACCGCGTGGCCGAGCTGTCCGAGGACGTACGCCATCTGGCGTATCACTACCACCCCTCGATCCTCGACGATCTCGGGCTCTCCATCGCCTTACAGCGGCTGGTGGAGGATGTCGGCTCCCGCAACCATCTCGAAACTCGCATCACCTGCCACGATCTACCGAAGACGCTTTCGCAGGACGTGGCAACCTGCCTCTATCGCATCGCACAGGAAAGCTTAAATAATGTCGTCCGCCATGCGAAGGCTTCGCGGATCGACGTGGCGTTGACTCAGTCCAGCATGGGACTGAACTTCACGATCGCCGATAACGGCGTAGGATTTCCCCCGGACCTTCGGCGGACCGACGCAGGCGGCCTCGGGTTATTGAGCATGAAGGAGCGGGTGGCCCTGATCGGAGGCACGTTGACGATTGACTCGGTCATCGGCACCGGCACCACGCTTCACGCCAGCATTCCCCTGATGGAGGAACCGTGACAAAGCCCCGAGTGCTGCTCGCCGACGACCACACACTGGTCCTGGACGGCTACCGCAAATTACTGGAAGGATCCTGCGACATCGTCGGCGCCGCCGAAGACGGGCGCACGCTGCTGAAGATGGCCCACCAATTCCGGCCGGATATTGTCACCCTCGATATTTCCATGCCCCATCTGAACGGCATCGACGCGGCCCGCAAACTCCACAAGGATCTGCCGGACACCAGAATCATCTTCGTCACCATGCATGCCGACCAGGCGTATGTGAACGAAGCGTTTAAAGCCGGCGCCACCGGCTATCTCCTCAAACGCTCGGCCGGATCGGAACTCGTCCAGGCCATTCATGCCGCGATGAGCGGACATACCTACATTACACCGCTGATTGCGAAAGGGCTGGTGCAGTCTGCCGTGACCGGGCGAACGCCGTCCACGAAACGCGGCGCTGCCTTGACGCCGCGCCAGCGCGAAGTGCTGCAACTGGTCGCGGAAGGCAACACCGTAAAAGAAATCGCGGGGGCCTTGGATATCTCGCCGAAGACCGTTGAGTTCCACAAAACCCAGCTCATGGATCAACTCGATCTCCATACCACGGCCGAGCTCACCCGCTATGCGCTGGCCCACGGACTCATTTCCTCCTAACCCTCTGTTCCGGTCTCCGGGTCTTCGCGGGTAAAACCCAGGGGGTTCCCCAGCCTCACCTAGGGACCTGTCTAGTACCGCTCTGTCTCCCCAGGACATACACTCTCTCGTACGGAGCGCAGCATGATTGCAGCGGATGGCGCTCCACCACTGCCCGGCACGGTCATGGAGGTGCGCCATGAAACGGATCCGCATTCTGATTGCCGACGATCATCCGCTGATCCGTGAACTCCTCCACATCATTCTCGAACCGGAATTCAATGTCGTCGGCGTGGCGGAGGACGGCGAAATGCTCATGCAATACGCACAGAGCCTGCAGCCGGATGTGATCATCTCCGATATCGATATGCCCAAAATCGACGGGCTGCAAGCCGCACGGCTTCTGAAAGATGTCGCCCCGGAGGCGCGGATTATTTTTCTCTCTGCCCACGCGGCGCCCTCTTATATCGCCGCCGCCTTTGCGGCAGGAGCGGCAGGATATCTCATCAAAGGCGCGACGACCGATCTGGTCGGCTCGTTGCGGGACCTGATTGGCGGCCTTCAGGCACAGACAAGCACGCCGTATGCCCCGCCGTCACAGCAAAAGACGTCCGCATCGCACAGGGAAGGAAGACCGGTCCGGTAGGCATGATCTACCCGACCGAACCGCCGAAAGGGAAATCCGGATGGCTACACGAATGACTTGCTGCGGATTCTGCCGCCGTCTCACCTGCGAACGAACCGAGGCCGGTCCCGCGGGCAGAGGGCAGGAAGCAGGACCGGTCAAAGACCGTTCATTCCTGCCCGACGACGCGATGATTGAAGAAACCTATTGCCGCGACTGTGAACGGTTCTACCATCAGCTTGTGACATTTGGACGGGGGAACATCCTCCCGGCCGACTGGAGCACGTCGGAACCGCCGGTCCACGAGGGCCCGCAGCCTGGAATGACAACGGGATTTACGGCATAGGAACCTCTCGTATGGCCATGACCACGCAGAGAAAGGACCCCGACATGGAGACGCAAACCGGCATCGCATGCGCCCGCTGTAAGGGTCCGACCATTTCAGAAGTCTTTGTCGACTGGACCTCCGGAGGAGGCCATCTGTCGTTTCCGGGACAACGATGCCTGCTCTGCGGAGACATCACCGATTCGCTCATTTTGTCCCATCGTGCCACACGGCCCAAACCGGGCGCCTGCAAAGCGCGCCCTCCGCGAGGACAGTCCATCACGGCCGTGTCGATCGCAGCAAGCCAGGCGCACCACTCCGGCGGAAGCTGCCGGTAATGAAACTGGCCGCCGTGGTCCGGCACGACACCATGACAGAGCAGAAATCCCATACCACGGCGGAATCATCGGAGCGGCGCCGCATTCTCGTCATCGACCACGACGACGAGATACGCCAGTCGGCCTGCATCCAGCTGAGGCTGTGGGGGTTCGATGCGATCGGGGAACGCGACGGCCTCTCCGGGCTCGCGCGCCTCGCCCGCTCGACGGCAACCGACGAGTTTTCAGGAATGCTCCTCGAAATGGATATGCCGGTCCTCGGAGGCATGGCTGTCCTGCAGGAAATGAAAGACCGTCATCCGGCCATTCCGGTCATTGTCATGGCGCGCACGCTCCATATCGACAAGCTGCGGAATGCGGTCAGGATGTGGGCACAGGAATACCTGGTGAAACCCTTTGACCCGGAGCTGTTGAAATTGAAATGCGCCTCGGTGTTCTCCGAACGCCGTCGTCGAATGTGACTGAGATCGCAGACTCTATCCAGCACAGTCAGATCAGTGGGTGACTGAGCGCTGCCGGTCAATCTCGTGGCATCGTTTCATCGCGGTGCCCTCCTGAACGGGATTCACCGGCCGCAATCAGGCACCTATTGGTCTGGCTCTGGAAAGAGTGCCGCCGCGCGGAGGCGGGGTTCATGAAACCGCAGAAGGAGCACGACGTTCCCGCCCGTGAACTCGTCATAGATACCTGCCGACAGACTCGCCCTCGCTCGTCCAGGAACTCTTCATGAAACGACCACGGGCCCTCGGCGAGGACAGGCCTGATTGTCCCGGTATGGAAGGTGAACAGGAACATGACTGCTGACGGTGCGGATAAGGCACCCCCCCATACGATTCTGGTGATCGACGACGAAGCCGATATTCGCAGGCTTCTCCGGCTCACACTCGAGGAGGCCGGCTATATCGTCCGGGAATCATGCGACGGAGAACAGGGCTTGGCGATGGCCAGACGAGAACCGTGCGCGCTGGCCCTCGTGGATCTGTTCATGCCGGGCAAAGAAGGACTGGAAACGATTCTCGCCTTACGGCGTGAGATGCCGGCCATCAAACTGATCGCGATGAGCGGGGGAAGCGGCCATACCGACATGTTGCCGGTCGCCTCCTCGTTTGGCGCCGACCGCACCATTCAGAAGCCGTTCGACCTCGACACCCTACTGGCGTCGATCGCCGCGCTGCTCGAGAAACCGTGAGTGCCGATTCGATGGAGACACGACACCGCGGGGATTTACCCGGGAAAGAAAGGAATGAGATGTTCATACGGACGTGGACCGTGGCCGGCTCGCATCATGCCGTCCGCTTGGCGGGGTTCCTCATCGGGGCGGGGCTCCTGGCCTCCTGTGCGACGGCATCGCCCGACGCCCCTCCGTTGCGGACTCATTACATTCACATTCAAGATGGTGTCAGCCCGCAACGGTTGGATGTCCAGGTCGGGGATGAAGTACGCTGGCGGAATTTGCGGAGCGAGCCGGTCAAAATCAGCCTGCTCAGCCATCTCTCCGGAGCGGGCATTTCCTGTCAAACCGGCTTCTCGCGTTTCGGCATGCTGGACGACACAGCCACGATCCCGCCCAACGCATACGTGAGCCTCTGTTTCACCCGCGCCGGGTCGATTCAATACAACGTCTGGCTCAAACTCGAGGATCCTGTTCGAAGCATGACCCCGACGGCCAAAGTCGTGGTGTCTGCGGACCGCGCATGACCGTGTTGTATTCACCTTCAAGGCCCATCGTCCATCCGTTCAACGGAACCGCACCTGCGCCTGATCACCGGCGCAGCGCGTTCCGGATCGGAGCCACACGCATGACTATTCATCGCTGCGTTTCTCTCATGCTCCTGTTTGCCGTCCTAGGCGGCCCCCTCCTCCGCCCGGCGCACAGTCTGGCAGCGGAGCCGGCGCCGCAAGCCTATACGCTCGCCTCGATTCTCGACCTGGCCCTGGCCAGGAACCCGGCGGTGGCATCCGCAGAAGGGCTCATCGACCAGCAGCGCGGCCATCAAACCGCCGCCGGCGCGTACCCGAATCCTACCGCCACCGGCTACATGGGATACGGTGAAGTGCGGGACACCGGTCGCGCGAATATTCGCGAGTCCCTCGACCGCGAAAAGCTCACGGAATACAACGTGACGATCGGACAGCCGCTGGAATGGCCGGCGATGCGCAAGGCACGACAAGGCGTGGCGGACGCCGGACTCGCAACGGCGACCGCCGGCATGTCCGAGACCCGCTTGAATCTGACCACGCAGGTCAAAGTCGCATTTTACGATCTGCTCCTGGCGCAACAGGATGCCACGCTCGCCCGTCAGAATCTGGAGATCGTCGAAAGCGTCGCCCGGATCGTCAAAGCGCGGGTCAAGTCCGGCGAAGCTCCCCAGTTCGAAGCGATCAAATCCGAAGTCGAGGTCTTAAAGGCCAAACAACAGCTTGCCCGCGCCGAAAACGCCGTGCGCATCAACCGGGCGGTGGTGGACACCTTGACCGGCGGCGCCCTCGGATCGGCGTATGTCATTCAGGGCGACTTCATGGGAATGGCGAAAGATCTTCCCCTCGACGGATTGATCGTCCGCATGGGCACCCAGCATCCGGCGATCGAACGGCTGCTGAAATCGGTGGAACAATCGGATTGGAAAATCGAGTTTGAGCGGCAGTCACGGGTACCCGGCGTGACGGTGAACGGCAGTTACTGGCGCGAGATCGGCCGGGAAGCGGTGCAAGGAGGACTGTCCATTCCGATGCCGCTGTGGTACCGCAGGCAAGGCGAAATCGCCGCATCCCTGGGCTCCAAACGGCATCACGAAGCCGAACTGCTGCGGACGCGCAACGAGCTGGCGAGAGCCGTTTTTCAGCACTATCAAGATGCCCGCACGACGGCCGAATTGATCGACGTATTCGACAAAGGCCTGTTGAAGCAGGCGCAGGAAGCCCTGAGGCTCGCGCAGTTCAGTTTCCAGCAAGGGGCCTCAAGCCTCCTGGACGTCTTCGACGCCCAGCGGGTGCAGCGCCAGATCCAGATGGATTACGCCCAAGCGCGGTATGAATTATCCGTCTCACTGGCGCGCCTTGAACGGGCCGTGGGGGGAGCGCTATGACTCCCCCGGCACCCGGCCTCAGCCATTCGGACAGACGGGAGAAGACTCAGTCATGATGCGCCAAGTTCAGATCACGACCCGTGCGATACCGGGCCTGCTCGCCGGGCTGCTCCTGATAGGGTCCGGATGCGACCGCGCACCCGGCGATGCCGCCGTGGCCCAGCCCTCCGCCGACGCCTTGCCCCACGGCGTGATCCCTCTCACCGCGGAAGAATCGGCACGCATCGGGCTCGTCACCCAGCCGGTGGCCCGGAGCGACTTTCGCACGTACCGCGAATTCCCCGCGATCGTGCAGCCGAACGAACGTGCCATGGCCGACATCACGACCCTGGTGCGCGGCCGTGTCGTCGATGTCTACGCGGACTTGGGGCAGCAGGTCGAAGCCAACGCCCTCCTGGCCATCCTCTACAGCAGCGAACTGGGGCTGGCTCAGTCTTCGTACCTGAAGTCGCGGGCCAAACTCCATGTCGCCGAGCAGGCCTATGCGCGCGCGAAGTTTCTGCTGGAAGAGAAAGTGATCGGCGAAGCGGAAGCCCAGCGCAGGCAGGCGGAACTGCTGAGCATGGAAGCGGAGGCGCATGAGTCGCGCGATCATCTGAAGCTGCTCGGCATGAGCGACGACGAATTCCGCCGCCTCGACAAGAGCCGGACCATTCGCTCCCACGTCCCGATCGTCGCGCCCTTCGCCGGCCGCATCATCGGACGCAATCTGACCAGAGGAGAAGTCGTCGAAACCACGGAAAAACTCTTCGTAGTGGCCGATCTCTCCGAAGTCTGGGTGCGGGCCAACATTCCCGAAAAGGACATCCCGTTCGTCCATGCGGTTCATGCCTCCGGCGGCCGGCAGGCGGAGGTGCGGATCAACGCCTACCCCAAGGAAATCTTCAAGGGCACAATCACCTATGTCGGCGATGTTCTGGATCCCGCCACCCGCACCATGCAACTCCGGCTGGAGCTCCCCAATCCCGAGGGACGCCTGAAGCCGGAAATGTTTGCCACGATCCGGCTTTTTTCGGAATCGCAGCCTGACCGTTTGACCGTGCCGGAAGCCGCGCTCCAGCGGGACCAGAACCGGACATTCGTATTCGTGCAGCGAAATCCAACCCAGTACGAAGTCCGGGAGGTTCAGACCGGTGAATCCAACGGCACCCTCACGACGATCCTCGGAGGCCTCAATGAGGGAGAGTCCGTTGTGACGCAAGGCTCCTTCATTTTGAAGTCGGAATTATTGAAGAAACAGGTCTGATTGGCTGCGCGACGGCTCACGGCGCCCGCGCACACATGCAAACCGGGCCGGCCGTGATGCTCCGCGCCTGTAACCGCGCTCCCGAACGCTGAAAGATACAGACCTATGGTTGCTCGTCTGCTCGACATCTCTCTCCGCCAGCGCATGCTCATCGTGATGTTTGCGCTCATGCTCGGCATCGGAGGCCTCTACTCTTTTCGGACCATTCCGATCGATGCGTTTCCCGATGTCACCAGCGTACTGGTGCAAGTCGTCACCAAGGCACCCGGATTGTCCCCCGCCGAGGTCGAACGGCTGGTGACCTATCCGATCGAACTCCAGCTGACCGGCGTCCCGTCTCTGACGGAAATGCGGTCCCTGACCAAAGTCGGCCTGTCACTGATCACCATCGTGTTCGACGACACGATGGACATCAACCTGGCGCGCCAGCTGGTTCTGGAACGGTTGATCGAAGTGCAGGAACTGCTCCCTCCCGGCACCGAACCGATGCTCGTGCCGAACAGCACCGGATTGGGCGAAGTGTTCCAGTACTACCTGGCCGACGCCCGGGGCCCCGTCGCGGATGAGGCCGTGACCCACCAGAATCTGATCGATCAGCGCACGATTCAGGATTGGATCATCCGGCCGCTGCTGAAAAGCACGCCGGAAGTGATCGATGTGAATTCCATGGGCGGCTTCGTCAAGCAATATCAAGTGCTGGTCGAACCGGCGATGTTGCGCAAATACAACCTGACGCTCCGCGAGGTCTTCGACGCAGTCGCGAGCAACAACGCCAATGCCGGCGGCAACATCCTGGAAAAACATGACGAAAAATATATCGTCCGGGGCATCGGCCTGATCCGGTCGCTCGAAGACGTGGGGCGCATCGTCATCAAGGAAACCGGCGGCACGCCGGTCTTTGTCAGCGACGTGGCGCAGGTGTTGATCGACCACGCAGTCCGGCACGGCGCCACCGTGCTGAACGGAGACCGCGAAGTGGTCACCGGAATCGTGCTGATGCTGCGCGGCGGCAATGCCCGCGATGTCGTCGAAGGCATCAAGGCCCGCATTGCCGACATTCATGCCAGGCACCTGCTGCCGGAGGGCCTAAGCATCGTTCCGTTTTACGACCGGATTGAATTGATCTCCGCCGCATTGAACACCGTCTACAAATCGCTGGCGGAAGGCGTCGTACTGGTCGTCGTCGTGCTGGTGCTCTTTCTGGGCAATCTCCGCAGCGCGCTGATCGTCGTCGCGACGCTGGTGCTGGCTCCCCTGGCCACATTCATCGTCATGGGACAGGTCGGGCTCACGGCCAATCTCATGTCGCTGGGTGGACTGGCGATCGCCATCGGTATGATTGTGGACGGCTCCGTGGTCGTCGTCGAAAACGTCTACCGGCACATCTCCGAGCACCCGTCCGCTGCGGTCCCGCGCCTGGAGCTGATCACCAGATCCGTCAAGGAAGTCGGCCAGCCGGTCGTATTCGGCATTCTGATCATCATTCTGGTGTTCCTGCCGCTCCTGTCCCTGCACGGGATGGAGGGTAAGATGTTCAAACCGCTCGCCTACACCATCATGATCGCCCTGCTGACCTCCCTGGTGCTGTCGCTCACACTGTCGCCGGTTCTCTGCTCCCTCATGTTGACGAGGGGCAGCGAAGAAGATCCCTGGATCGTCCGCTGGGCTAAACGCCTGTATGCGCCTTCGCTTCGCTGGGCGCTCAAACACAGAACCCTGGTGCTGGGCATCGCCATCGGCTCGCTGCTCGGCAGCCTGGCGCTGTTTCCGTTTCTGGGAAGCGAATTCATCCCGATCCTGAACGAAGGCAGCGTCGCCCCACAGACGATCCGGTTGCCGAGCGTCTCGCTGCCCGCCTCGATCGAGATCGAAAAGCGCATGCAGCAGGCTATGATGGAATTTCCAGAAGTGGAAATGGTGGTCTCCAAGATCGGACGCACGGAACTGGGAAACGATCCGCAGGAACCGAACGAAAGCGATCCGGTGGTCCGCCTTCGCCCCCTGGAACAATGGACCACCGCCCGCACGATGCCGGAGCTGATGCAGAAATTCCGGGAGCGGCTGACGAGGATCCCGGGCGCAACCTTCCTCATCAGCCAGCCCATCCAACAACGGGTCGACGAGCTGATTTCCGGCGTCCGGACGGAAGCCACCGTCAAGCTGTTCGGAGAAGATCTGGAAGTCTTGCGCGGCAAGGCCGAGGAGATCGCCGGTCAGCTGAGCACGGTGCGCGGGGTACGGGACATCAAGATCGAGCAGCTCTTCGGACAACCCTACCTCACCATCGACATCGATCGGGGGAAGATCGCGCGCCACGGCATCAACGTATCGGATGTCCGGGACATCATCGCCACCGCGATCGGCGGCGACGTCGCGACCCGCGTCTACGAAGGGCAGCAGCGATTCGAACTGGTCGTCCGCTTCCCGGAGCAGTACCGGGACAGCGCCGAGACGATCAGCAACATTCCGGTCACGGGCGGGGACGGAGCCCTGATCCCGCTCGGCGATCTCGGCAGCGTCCGCCTGGAGGAGGGTCCGGGCCGGATCAGCCGGGAAAAGCTTCAACGGTATGTCTCCATCGGGTTCAATACGATGGGACGCGACATCGGCAGTCTGGTCGCCGAAGCCCAGGCGAAGATCGCCACCCAGGTGGCCCTTCCCGCAGGATATACCGTCGCCTGGGGAGGCTCCTTCGAAAACATGGAGCGGGCGATGGCCAAGCTCCGCCTTATCGTCCCGATCACCATCGGCCTGATCTTCTTGTTGCTCTACTCCACCTTCGATTCGCTGCGCCAGGCGACGCTGATCATTCTGAACCTGCCTTTCGCGCTGATCGGCGGCGTGGTCGCGCTCTGGCTGACCGGAGAATATCTCAGCGTGCCGGCCTCCATCGGATTCATCAACCTCTTCGGAGTGGCCGTGCTGAACGGGATTGTGCTGGTCTCCTGCATGAATGCCCTGCGCGATGAAGGCGCGACGCTGGACGAAGCCGTACTGTCCGGAGCGCTGCTCCGCCTGCGCCCGGTGCTGATGACCGCCCTGGTCGCGCTGCTGGGACTGGTGCCCCTCGCCTTCGCCCACGGGATCGGCTCGGAGGTTCAACGCCCGCTGGCCATTGTCGTCATCGGCGGGCTGGTCAGTTCCACCCTGCTGACGTTGATCGTCCTCCCAATTCTCTACCGATGGATCGAGGGCCGCGCCGAGCAGGACTCCGGCCCCGCGAGCGCACCGCCGATCAGTGCGTCCGCAGACGGCGTTCACTAACCGCGAGCGCACCGCATCGTCAGCACGTTCGGACAGCCGGTTTGCCACAGGAGCATCGTGAAGGAAAACCCGACAGCCGCGGCTGCTATGAGCACCGTCTCCACGTTGAAGCGGGAATGGTCTCTCTTCGTGAGCGGCGGGACATCGGCGGCCTTTCTTCTCTTCGGGCAGCGATGGCTGGGAGATCTCTCCCACCACGCCTGGTTTGCCCTCATGTTCCTGTGGCTCTTCACCGTCATCCTGCTGTCGGCCTTTGCCGTCGTCCGGCACGCCGAGAGCCTTGCCACGAAACTGGGAGAACCGGGAGGGACGCTCATCCTTACCCTGGCGGTCACCGGAATCGAAGTCATGATGATCAGCGCGGTCATGCTGACCGGCAAAGGCAATCCATCGCTCGCGCGGGATGCGATGTTCGCCGTCGTGATGATCGCGCTCAATGGAATGGTGGGCTTCTCTCTCCTGCTGGGCGGATTGCGGTATCACGAACAGACGTACAATCTGCAGGGCGCGAACGCCTTCCTGGCCGTGATCGTGCCGCTGGCCGTGCTCGGCCTGGTGCTGCCGAACTTCACCGTGTCCTCGCCGGGGCCGACGTTTTCGCCCCGTCAATCGGCGTTTCTGATCATTATGTCGCTCGGACTGTATGCGGTGTTTCTCGCCATGCAGATCTCCCGGCACCGCAACTACTTCATGGCGCCGGCCTCACTCGAACCGGCGGAAGCGCCCTACTGGAAATGCTCATCCATGGATCAAGACCGCTCGGTGCCACACCTGCTGCTGCTGCTCATCGCGCATCTGCTCCCGGTCATCATCCTCTCCGGACAGATCGCCGTCCCCATCACGCACGCCATCCACGTGTTACATGCTCCGCCGGCCCTGGGCGGCGTGCTCGTCTCCGTGCTGGTACTGTCTCCGGAGTCGATGAGCGCGGTGCGCGCCGCGATGGGCAACCAGCTGCAGCGCTCCGTCAATCTGCTGCTGGGATCGGTGCTGGCCAGCATCAGCCTGACGATTCCCGCCGTGCTCACCATCGGATTCGTCATGAACCAAACCATCATCCTGGGGCTCGATGCCGTCGAAATGACACTCCTGCTGTTGACGCTGGGGCTCAGTCTCTTGACCTTCGCCAGCGCCCGCACCAATATTCTGCTCGGCGCGGTGCATCTGCTCCTCTTTTTAGCCTATCTTATGCTGATCTTTGAACGGTAAGGAGCCTGCGTCCCTGACCGCACATATCATGCTCTGCCATGCAGATCGACGACAGGCGCGGAGCACAGATCGAAGGAGACCATCGCAATGGAATGGATCTATCTGATTGTCGCCGGCCTATTCGAAACGGGATGGGCGATCGGCCTGAAATATACCGACGGATTCTCCAGGCCCTGGCCCAGCCTCTGGACGATCACGGCGATGACCGCCAGTTTTTATTATCTCTCACAAGCACTGAAAGCGCTTCCTGTCGGCACGGGCTATGCCGTCTGGACCGGGATCGGAGCAGTCGGAACCGCCCTGCTCGGCATCCTTCTATTCGGCGAAACAGTCGCGCCCATACGGATTCTGTCACTCGCTCTGATTGTGCTGGGGATGATCGGACTGAAGTTGAGCGCATAGCCGACATACCAGTTCGCCCGCCCCGGCACCGGCGCACTCAATACCGCACAGGCGGCGGCATCAACACCGGCCCAGGGCATTCCTGTCTCCATCCTCGGGGTTCGCCTAGTTCACCCTCCTCCTCCGGACGGTTACGCTGATAAAGATATCGTCGCGATGTGACTGCGGCTGTTTCCCCGCAGCTATGCGCTCGACGGAGCACGTATGGATCACGGCTCGGCCTGGAAGTGGACCCATGCCGGCCGTTTCGAACCATGCCCCCTATTTTATAGGGCTGACCATAGTGAAGGACTTCACCGTCAACTCTTCACACGCCATACAGCAATCAACCTCCGCCTGTGTTCAGCCGGGACGGGAATTCTCCGCAATATCTTCAGAAGATCGGAGCATTTTTGCCACGCGCTTCCTTCTACTACTTAGGGAGCCAGAGCGGCACAGGCATTGCTCTGTATAAGACCGTAAGCAGCGGTGACCAAGAGACTGCGACAACTCGGGTCTCCCGTTGATTCATAACCGCCGGGGAGTGCTACCATGTCTGACTTTCATCAGAACGGCGTCGTGACGGTGCTTCATCGGCTGGGCCGCCCGAACCTTGAACAGCTGGAGGCCGAACTGCTGCGCTACGCGGCCGCCAACCCCATCGCGCTGGTCCTGCCTTCGCTGTATTCGGAGTTGCAGCGGCCCGCGCTCAAACAGATCGTCGCAACACTGACGCAGATCCCCTATCTCAACGAGATCGTCGTCTCATTGGATCGCGCATCGGCGCTGGAATTCCGGCGGGCCAAGGAGTTTTTCGCGGTTCTGCCGCAACGCGTGCGCGTCATCTGGAACGACGGGGCGCGTATCCAATCGCTGCTGACACTCTTAACCGACCATGCCATCGATGTGGGTCTCCAGGGGAAGGGCCGCGGCTGCTGGACCGCCTTCGGCTATCTCCTGGCCCGGCACCAGAGCAAAGTCATCGCCCTGCACGATTGCGATATCCTGAGCTACGACCGGCACTATCTTGCCCGGCTCTGCTATCCCATCGCCAACCCCAATCTCGGCTACGAATTCGCCAAAGGCTACTACAGCCGGATCACCGACCGGCTTCACGGGCGCGTCACCCGCCTGTTTATCACGCCGCTGCTCCGGAGCCTTCAGCAACTGGCCGGCACGCATCCGCTGCTGACGTTTCTGGATAGCTTCCGGTATCCCCTCGCCGGAGAATTCGCCATGGTCAACGACTTGGCCTGGATCAACCGTATTCCCGGAGATTGGGGTCTCGAAATCGGCGTGCTTGCCGAGGTGTACCGCAACTGCGCGCTCCGCCGCGTCTGCCAGGTCGACATCGCCGATGCCTACGAACACAAACACCAGGATTTGTCGGCCGACAATCCGGATGGGGGACTGCTGAAAATGTCCGCCGACATTACGAAAGCCCTCTTCCGCAATCTGGCGAGCGACGGCGTCGTCCTGTCGGAAAGCCTGCTCAAAACTCTGCGGGCCACCTATCTCCAGGCGGCGCAGGATGCGATCAGCCGGTATGAGAACGACGCCATGATCAACTCGCTCCGGTTCGATCGCCACGAAGAACGGACCGCCGTCGAGGTGTTTCTGAAAGGCATGAAGCTCGCCACCGCCAGCTTTCTCGACGACCCCCTCGGCGTCCCCATGATCTCGAACTGGAGCCGCGTGGCCGCGGCGGTTCCCGACATTTTCGGCCTGCTGATCGATGCCGTCGAGAGCGACCATGAATGGGAGCCGGCCATCGAACCGGGACACGCCGCGCGCGGGACGCGCGCCGCCCTGTCGCCGGTCGAGCGGCCGACGTAGCGGAGATGGAGATGCGCACCACCTCTACCCCTCTCGCCGCCGGAACGGAATCGCTCCTCGAACGGATCGGAACGGCAGATCTGCTCGTCGGCATTCCCAGCTTCAATAACGCCGGGACGATCGGACACGTCGTGCGCGCCGTCGGCGCCGGACTGGCCAAGTATTTTCCGGATCAGCGCGCGGTCCTGGTCAATGCCGACGGAGGATCGACCGACGGCACGCCGACCGTCGTGGCGACCACGATGGTGGACCTCGACCTCCTCCTGATCAGCGAGCAACCCGGCACCCTGCACCGCATCGTCACCCCGTATCATGGCATTCCCGGTAAGGGCAGCGCCTTCAGAACCATCTTTGAGATCGCCCGGCGACTCGGCGTCCGGGCTTGCGCGGTAGTGGACTCGGATCTCCGGAGCATCACGCCGGAATGGATCGAACTGCTGTTGCGCCCGATCCTCCGGGAAGAGTTCGAGTATGTCGCCCCGTACTACCAACGGCACAAGTACGACGGCACCATTACCAACAGCATCGCCTACCCGCTGACGCGCGCGCTCTACGGCACCCGCGTGCGCCAGCCGATCGGCGGAGACTTCGGCTTTTCCGGTCGTCTGGCGGAACATTATCTGGAGAAACAGGTGTGGGAATCCGACGTAGCCCGCTTCGGCATCGATATCTGGATGACGACCGAAGCCCTCACCAGCGGCGCCCGGATATGCCAGAGTTTTCTCGGCGCTAAAATCCACAATCCGAAAGATCCCGCAGCCGACCTGTCGTCGATGCTGGCGGAAGTAACCGGCGCCTTGTTCGGACTGATGGAAGCCCACCCGGACTCCTGGCAACCGGTCGCGGGGTCCCGGCCGGTCCCGATCTTCGGGTTTCAATACGAAACCGGCGTGGAGCCGGTCCATGTGAATGTGGACCGCATGCTGGCGGTCTTTTTCCAGGGCATGCAGGATCTCGAGCCGCTCTGGAGCCGCATGCTTTCCGCCGACACCATGAACGGCATCCGTGCCCTCACCGGACAATCGTCCTCGGCATTTCAGATGCCGGATCCCCTCTGGGTCCGCATCATCTATGACGCCGCCCTGGCGCATCGCAAAGGACAGCTTCCCAAAGAGCATCTCCTGAAGGCACTCACACCCTTATATCTCGGACGGACCGCCTCCTTTGTCTTACAGACTCAGGGCCTCACCACCGCCGAGGCCGAACATCATGTGGAAGCCTTGTGTCAGGCGTTTGAACTCCACAAAGACTATGTGGTGACGCGATGGGAGTGAGGCTCTTCACCGCCCGCACCTCCCGTCCAAGGAGGACACCATGACCGCAACATGGACCGAGACCCTGCTGGAACCAGTGACACTTCTGGGCCGACAGGTGGTGGCCATTCTGCCGAATCTGCTGGCCACCACGATTCTCTTTTGCGCCGGGCTCGCCATTGCCTGGACGACCGGTCAGGCGTTCGAGCGATTTCTGAGAGCCGTCGGGGTCGACCGGGCCTGCGATCGCCTCGGACTCTGCGCCGCACTGCTGCGCGGCGGGATCAAGTCGGATCCGTCCCGCCTGATCGGACACACCGTGTATTGGCTCATTCTGTTGTTCGCTTCGGTGGCCTCGCTGGAAGCGTTGCACCTCGAACCCGTGCGGCAATTGACCCACGCCACGCTCGCCTACGTGCCGCATCTGATCATCGCCGCGATCATCGTAATCGCCGGGTATCTGATCTCCAACTTTGTCGCACAGGCCGCGCTGATCGCCGCCGTCAATGCCGAACTGCCCCCTGCCCGCCTGATCGCGACCGGCGCGCGCTGGACGGTTCGGGTGCTCAGTGTCGCTATGGCGTTCGAACAGCTCGGCATTGCCGAACATATCGTGGCCGTCGGATTCGGCATTACCTGGGGCGGCGTCGTGCTGGCGGCGGCGCTGGCCTTCGGCCTGGGAGGGAAAGACCTCGCCCGGTCATTTCTTGAACGCCGATTGGCCGGGCCGGCACGCAGACAGCCCGGCGACGATGTCCATCACCATTGAGGGTTTGACCATGCCTCATTACCTGGTATTTACCGATCTCGACGGCTGTCTCCTGGACAGCCACACCTACTCCTTCGACGCCGCCCGTCCGGCGCTCGAACGACTTCAGGCAAACCATATTCCGGTCGTCCTGGTGTCGAGCAAAACACGGGCGGAGATCGAACCGCTTCGCCGGCACCTCAATCATCAAGGCCCGTTCATCGTCGAAAACGGCGGGGCGGTATTCGTGCCAGGCGGAACGTTCGATTTCCCGCTGGAACGAGCCCGCCGGCGGGCGTCGTATCAAGTCATCGAGTTCGGAACACCCTACGCCATGCTGCGCGATGTCCTGAAACAGATCGAAGACAGCGTCGGCACCCCGTTGATCGGATTTGGAGATCTGTCCATCGACGACATCATGGAGCTGACCGGGCTGTCCAGGGAAGCCGCGCTGCGGGCCAAACTGCGCGAGTATGACGAACCCTACTTAGTCCGGGGCCCCGAGACGATCGCCGCAGAAGTCTGCCGGCAGATCATCATGCGCGGGCTGCAATGGACCAAGGGCGGACGGTTCTTTCATCTGACCGGACTGAACGATAAGGGGCAGGCTGCGTTGAAACTGCTCCATTGCTATAAGCGTCAATGGAATCTGGACGGGCAGCAGCACGACATTGAAACGGTGGGAATCGGGGACAGCTTGAATGACCTGCCCCTCCTGCTGGCGGTAGACCATCCGGTGCTGGTACAGAAACCGGACGGATCGTACGACCGCGAGATCGACGTCCCGCAGCTGATTCACGCTCCGGGCATCGGACCGGTCGGCTGGAATCACGCCATCCTGGATCTCTTGAAACTTGCCGCCTGAGCCTGCCGGCGCTCAAGAACAGCCCCGCGCCGGGCGGCTTATTTTTTCGACGCAAAAACCGCGGCGTCGCAGGAGAGATATTTGATCTGCTTGATCGGGACCAGAATCATTTCCCGCGGCGACTCCAGGTAGATAAACTCCTGGTCTTCCGATAACCGGTGACTGACCGCGTCCTTGATCAGCAATTCCTGATTGTCCACAAATACGACTTTCACCCAATACTGCACGGTGCCGCTCCTTCCACAATATCCGGTGATACCGGCCGGATTGATCGTCCCCACAAAGCCAGCGGATTATACTGATCCGGTCTAGACGGTAGCAACTTGCCAGCCTGGACAACCCATGGGTAGAGTACCCTTCGTCGATGGCAGAAATTCGTAGAGATCTGGAGGAGATTCCCCATGACCGGTTCGATTCGCATCGCTGTCGCGGCGCTCCTGCTCATGACCGGCCAGGGCACCGGCTCCGTCCTGGCGCAGGTGGTCGGCGACGAAGCCGAATTGGGCCGGCTCCAGTCGAAAGCCGAAGAGGCGATCGGCAATGACGATGCGGACGGAGCCGCCATGATGATGGGGCGGGCCGCGCTGTTAGCGGCCCAGCTGGCGAAGAGACAACCCGGATGGATTGCCGGATTCCGCAAGAGCCAGGAGGCGCTGTTCCGGTCACAGGAACATACCTACCGGGCCATGGGACTGTTTCGGCGGGCCGGAGGCCAACTCCCGGCTTCATCGGGAGTCTGCGGCAGCCTGGCTCTCGCCAGAACGAGCCTCGCTCACACCGCCGAGTTGGAACCGCCCTCTCCGCAGGACGCCCGCCTCAGCGACGAGGCCGCGCGTCTTCACACATCTGCCGACAACTGGCAACAGGTGATCGACGCGCTGATCGCCGAGTATCAGTGCCTCTAACCGGACCTCCCGCCGTCAGTCGTCTTCGGGATTGATGATGTGCAGTCCCGCTGTTTTCGCCGCAGCCAACAGCTGCGTATCGGCGCTCACGATCGTCAGGCGCAACGGCTTCAATTCCAGCGCCAAGGCCAGATGCATGACCTGGGTGGACCGGAGAAACGGATATTCCAGCACCAGCTCTTTAGTGGCCAGATACGTTCCCATCGTCGGCGCGATAAACTCGAAGAGCCCGGCTTTGGATTCCAGCTCAAATTTATACAAGACCGAGTAACAGTCGTCCCGGGTAATCTCTCCCTGCTGCGCGCGATTGGACAGCGTGGCGTAAAAATCCGTGACCGTCCAGGTCGGCAGAATGGCGACCTTCCCGCGCTTGACCATCAGCTTGTTGACGACGCGAGTGCCCCGTTCCATGCTGTAGCGTTTGACGAGGGCGGTGGAATCAAAATAGTAGTACGGCATGCTGTCACGCCCTCCCCTTCATGATCAGGGCGGCCAGCGGTCCCTGAAGCTTGGACAATCGGTCCTGCAGTTCATCCAGCGGCACTTCTTCATACCCCTGCTTGCGCAGCGTATCGGCCAGATTCCCCTGATTGAACGACGCCGTGTCCTCCTTCAGCCGGTCGCCCAGTTTGCGCTTCGCCAACCGGCTCGACAGTTTCCGTCCGGGCTTCGTCAGCCCGCGTCCGCGGCTCCGTGGGGCGCGGCCCATCGATTTCTCTGTAGACTGTGTCACAGTGCTGGTTCCCTCCTCATTAAAATGGGCGCGGGCTCAACAACGCCGGATTCGCCGGTGTGGATTCTCGCGGACACCCGGCCGGTGTTGCAGCCTGGGCCGGCAATGACGCCTCTCCAAATACATGAGATGCGATCGCTTTGGCAAGGTCTGAGGAAAATTCTTGTTGGATAACCCGTAGGGCTTTTGCGGTGGCTTCGCGGTCGGTCAGATGTCCTTCCTTCCCGCCCCGCGACACCGCACCGACGACGCGCTGGGTCGCGGACTCCACCACATCGAAGTCGCTGCACCAGCGCACATACTTAAATTGCGGATCCCGCACATCGATGGGCCAGATCCGCACGGTGCCTCGCACCAGCAATTCGCTGCCGGCACGCTGGGCGGTCACATGCAGGCCTTCCCGGATCAATCCTTCGGCCAGCGACCGCTGAATAGGCTCTGCATGATCCCCAGTCACTTCGACCGCGATGACCAGATTGGTCGAAAGAAACTGATCGAGTTCGTTCGACAATTCATTGACGCGATAGGCGGCCGGCGTGCCCTGGCCAGAGGCGCGGATGACGCGTAGATCCGCGTTGTACGCTTCCCGTAGCACAAGATTTCGTGTGGCCCGTCGGAGATCCCGCACTTTCACCAGCTTATCGGTGCTGTGTTTCGATTCGGCCAGATCGGCCTCGATCATCCGGTCCAGCTCGCGCATCTTCTCCAGCATCGCCGTTTCACCCTGCCCACGATGCATCCCCGCCAACGCATAGTGCAGTCCCTGATGCGCGTCGTACCAGGTGTCCAAAATCTTCACATTCTCCAGCACCTTGTCGGTGGACACATTCGTCACCTGATCGAGCGTCAAGCGCCGTTCGGTGTTCGCCGCCCCCCGGTTTTCGACGAGCAGATACGATTCCCAATCCTTCGCCTGCGCGGCGATCTCCGCCTTAAAAATTCTGGCCACAGCCGCGTACGCCTGATCGGCGGCGGCGCTTTTGCTGGAGGACTGTCCTTCCCCTAAGAGATATTGCGCCGATGAAAACTCTGCGCTGGCTCCGTCGACCCAGCCCGGTTTGGGGTTTCCGCCGAACCAGCTACAGCCCGAGAACGCGATGCCTCCGGTGAGCGCCACCGCGAGCAGCAACGCCAGATCACGCCTCGCACCAGCCCTTATGCTCATTGAATCACCCGTTGAATCATGATCACGGTTTGCCCGGGAGCCAGCGTAAGCGTCCGCCCGCTCTCCCCGGTCGCATCGGCGCCCCGCCCCGCAAGTTGAACCGACACGGCATACTGCCCGGGATCCACCCAGGCCCGTGCGATGTGAATTTCGTCCGGAAGAGTCTGCCAGCTCCGCTTGTCCGCCTCTTCCGATGCAACGGCAAGGCCTTTCGTCAATAGCCCCACGACCAGGCCAACCCAGGGCGCGGCATCTTTTCCCGCTGCCTGTTGAGCGCCGCGCGTCGCCCCCTCCGCCATTGCAAACTTGACCGCGGCGCGGGCCAGCGCTTTGACCGTGATGCCCGGTAGGCGATCCGAGAGACTTTTTTCTGCCAGGGCGGAAATGTTCTGCCCCACTTCGGAGCGGACCGTCACCCGGCGGCCGGATTCGCCCAGCAGGGTGAGCTGTTCGGACGGGATCTGAGTTTTCTGCGCGACCAGTCGAGGCAACGCCACACGCACGACACGGCCGTTGAGACCGTACAACACGCTATCGACACCGCGGTTCTGATGCCGCGACGACTGGGAGAATCCACGGTTCAGCAGCACCAGCTGCAACGCATCCAGACTGATCGGCAAGTCAAGAAAGCGATCCTCTTTACGCGGAGCGCGCCCATTATAGCTGATCAACACCACTTGGGCGAGATCCCGCTGCGCGGCAGCGGATTGCCACACGGTGTCGGGGAAGAGCCGGTGATACTCTTCGAACTCGTTCGTCAGATGGAGCGCATCGGCGGTCCGTAACAGATCGGCGTGCAGTTGCCCCGGCACCGGAGTGCGCGCCCAACCTCTCATCGCCTCATACGCGTCATAAGCCTTCCGGTAGGCGATGAACGCATCGTTCACATCGCCGGTCGCCTCATAGAGAATCCCCGTCAGATAGCGAGCGAAGCCGTCTTCATGATAACCGTTCTTCTCCTTGGCCTTATCGGTGAGCACATTCAACCGGTGATCGATACGCCGGGCCTCCACCAGCGATTCCTGGAGCTGGCCCTGCGCGGCATAGTTCAACGCCTTGACGACGTTGATCATTACATGTTCGTAGGGATCGCCTTCGTACGACAATGCGTTGTCATTGGTCAGAAAAGCCGCGGCTTCAGACCGGACCGCTCTCGTGTAGAGCCGTTCCACTTCCTCTTCGGCCTGTTCGAGTACGGCGCTGCTCTGCTGGTAGTCGCCGGCTAATTGCAGCGTCATCCCGCGATCCATGCCGTAGAGCAGACGGCTCTTGCTGCCATACGAGCGTTCGGCCTGCTGGACGACGGCATCAGCCTGCTTGGCATCGCCTGAAGCGAGATGCTGTTCGATGAGTGCGTAGCGATTGATGGAAGGACCGCAGGCAGCCAGCAACAGGAGACAGGCCAACCCGCTGTACCGGAGGAGTGAACAGACAACGCTCCACCGCACAACCGCACTGTGAGCAAAGCGTGTCAGGAAAGGGCTCAACGACGTCCGGGAGCCTAGAAAATGGTTCGTTTCTTTTCGATGACCTTCTTAATCTTCTTCTGCCCGTACCAGACCTTGGCGTTGCTCTCCAGATCGACCATCTGGAGATCCACTTGATAAAACACCGCTTTGGTCCCCTCGGCCTCGTCAAGGATGGTCGAAATCGTCCCCTTCATCATGTAGTCGGCGCCGATTTCTTTTCCGGGGGCTTTTTGCGTATCCTCGCGCGAGTACATCGCCTGCTCTTTGCGCTCGGTCCGAAGCTCATCGCGCTCGCCCTTGCCGGCGACGAAGGTGACTTTCTGTGAATTGGTCAGCTCCCGCTCAAGATCGGTGACAAACGTCTGGACGCTGATGTGTTCGTGGCTGCTGTTCAGGATCGTGCCCACCACCACGACCGGCTGCCGGTGCTTCGCCTGGGTAAAGTTGCCGAGCCAGGGATAGCCGAGCGATTCCTTGACCATGGTCTCAGCCACCATCCGTGAGTCGGTATCGTTCCACCGCCCGCTTAAGTCGGTCACCACACCGGCATCGACCCGCGTGACCCTGGTCTCGCTTCCACACCCTGCCAGCGTCAATACGGTCACGGCTCCCAGCGCCACCAGCCCAGACTTCATCGCCATCACACCAGTCCCTCCAGCTGAAAGAGTCATATCGAATCAGCGCCGCAATAGCGCGCGTTACCGCGCCAACCGCTTGTCTTCTTCTTTCTCCAGCCGGTCGAACATCTTGTCGGCGTTCTTGCGGACGAAATCGCGCACCTGCGCGTTGAGCTCTTTGGCCTGCTCCAGATTATTCTTCATTTCTTCGAGGTTCAGCTTGGTGAGGACGTAGTAGGTGTTGGTTTTTTCGTCCTTGTACCGGTCGATGGGACGAACGCCGCTGAGCGTCGCGGTCGTGACGGTTTTGATCGCCCGCTCGACGTTCTGCTCTTCCGTATTTTTCGTAAAGTCGCCGGCCGTCGTCGACGCGGCATAGTCTCTCATCAGATAGCCGGTATAGGTTTCAAACGTCTTGGCGATTTCAGCGCGCGCTCGGTTCTCCGCCGTATCCCAGGCCAGAGGCTCGTTCCGCACACCGACCACCGCCCCCACGCCGTAGAACGCCTTGCTGTCCTTCTCGTTGAAGGCTCCCGACCCCTGTTGCACCCACTTCGGAGGGCCACCACAAGCGGCAAGGCCGACCAAGAGAGCAATGGCCAGCCCGGTGCCGGCCAGGCTCGTAAAACGTGCGTGCGATGTAGCCATGCGAACCTCCTTCATAACGAGAAATTGATGACGTGGTGCGTGAGACGGTTCGAAAATTTGCGTGAAATCATGCTAACATGCGTCCCTGGTTCAGTCAACGCAACGGCGTCCAAACGGTTGACGGAACGGCGCATATTCACTCCATTCCATGACGGATTATAGAGGAGGCACGCACTGTGGCCGACGTACAAATAGAAGACGGCATTATCAAGATCGCCAGCCTGGATATCCAGGATCCGAAAGCGGCTGCGGTTCTGGCGGAATATCCTCAAGTACGCTGGCCGGAAATCACCAGACGCGCCTTGAAGATCGGATTGGGGTATCTCAAGGGCGGGGGAAAAGACTAGGGCTTGGACGGAGCATCGGCCTGGCTCACCGCCGTCCTGGCTCGGGAGTCGGTCCCGCCCAGTTCCAAATAGCGGCGAAACGCTTCGACGGACTTCGCCTGATCTTTCAGATGATCGGCGTAGAGCGTGCCGAGTGAAAAATAGACATCCTGGTAGCCGGCGTTGACCTTCAAGGCTTGGAGCAACGCTTGCTCGGCCTCGGAAAACTTCCCGCGCTTTTCCTGGATCAATCCCAGCGTATAGTAGGAGTCGGGATTCTGCGGCGCATGCTTGACGGCCAACTGGCCGGCAATGAGCGCCTCCTCGATATCGGGCAATACCTCAAGCCGCACATAACTCTTCAGGACATACGCATCGCCGAATTCGGGGTTCAATTCGATTGAGCGGTTCAGCCGCTCCAGCGCTTCCTCTTGGCGCTTGCCCTCCTGCAGCAGGGCGAAGGCCTGCTCGTATTGCGCCTGGGCCGCCTGCCGCCGCTCCTCCGGCGTCTGGGGTCCCGAGCCGAGCACGAAGGCCGCTTTGCGTCCTTCGATCAAAATGGTATCGCCATCCCCGTCCAGCCTGGCGGAAACCGGATGCTGCTGCCCCTGCGTGACCGCCGAAAGGTCCTTCTCAAGATACGCGCCCAGCTCGGACGCCATCAGCCAGCCATTCTTATTCAGATCCGCGGCGCCCTGCAGGCCGGTCAGAAGCGACTTGACGAAGAGGCTGGCGCCCCCGACACGCCTGGACACCTCCCCCTTATCTCCCGCCGTAATCACCTGCATCGCGCGCCGTTCCGTCTCAGCTTCCGGCGACATCCGGCCTTCGAGAGACAACTGCTGCGGAGCCGTCGTTTCCCAGCCCCGCACCGCGCTGTCGAGAATGAACAGCGTATGCTTCGCGGCCAGGCGCCGCGTGAAATCCTTGAGTTGATCGAAGGTGATGGACTTGGCGACATTATTGAGCTGGGCGTCCACCGGAACCAGGTAACCCAGATCCTTCCCGTCGGCGTCCTGCGTCACCCCGGTATGCCCCGCATAGAACAGCACCAGACGATCCATCCGCCCGACCTTGCGCGGCAACATATCCGATAGGAGCTGCTGGAGATGGCGAAAGCTGGCATCCTTGTCATAGACCTCAACGACCTCGTCGAAGCCCATCTGGCGAAAAGCCTGCGCAACCGTTTTGGCATCGGCGACCGTTCCGGGAATCGGCGGAGCCAGCAAATACTGCTCCACGCCGATGATCACCGCCCATGATTTGTAGTAGAGCCCTTCGGGTTTCCCCAACTGAGCGGAAGCAAAAGGGGTTCCGCTGAACCAGGCGAGCAGGAACAGCCCGAGGCCGAGACTCGTCGCGCTGAGGCGCCGCGTGAGGCAAGAGAGGATAGCTGTGATCGATCGAAGAAATGTTCGCATGACCGGCTCCGAGTGAGCCTACCCTTGCGCCGTGACGGCTGTCAAGGAATCCGCCCGGCCGAACCTGCTCACCCCGGCAGTTCACGCGAGAGCCGCCCAATCCCCGTACAATTGTATGGTTGCAGGGGGAAGCCCCTTTCTCCATAATCATTCCCGAACCCAGACGGCTATCGACCGAGGAGGAGTGTGGTCATGAGCGAGAAGATTGAGACCCTGCTGAAGGAAAGCCGAACCTACCAGCCCAGCGCCAAAACCAAAGCCGCAGCCCATATTCAGGATTACGACGCCGAGTATAAGAAATCGATTGCCGATCCCGAGGCCTTCTGGAGCGGGGTCGCCAGGGAACTCGAATGGTTTACGCCGTGGAACAAAGTACTGGAGTGGAACTACCCCTTCGCGAAATGGTTCGTCGGGGCCACCTGCAACATCTCCTATAACTGTCTTGACCGGCACATCAAAAACGGCCGGAAGAACAAAGTAGCGGTCATCTGGGTCGGCGAGAACGATACCGAGCGCGTCTTCACCTACGGGCAGCTCTATCGCCAGGTCAACCGCTGCGCCAACGCCCTCAAGAAGCTGGGCCTGAAGAAGGGCGACCGCGTCACCATTTATCTCCCCAAGGTTCCTGAGCAGATCGTCGCCATGCTGGCTTGCGCGCGCATCGGCGCGATTCACAGTGTCGTCTATTCCGGCTTCAGCGCCCCGGCGCTGGCCAGCCGGATCCATGACGCCGAAGCCCGCCTGGTCATCACCGCCGATGTCGGCTACGACCGCGGGAAAGTCCTTCCCTTGAAATCGGTCGTGGACGAAGCCCTGAAGACCTGCCCGACGGTCGAGCACGTGATCGTCGTGCGCCGGCAGAAACCGGAAGTCGCGTTGGCCGCCCCCAAAGAAATCGACTGGCACGACTGGCTCAAGGGAGAATCCCCTGAATGTGAAGCGGTCAAGCTGGATGCGGAAGATCCGCTCTATATCCTCTACACCTCCGGCACCACCGGCAAGCCGAAGGGCGTCGTGCATGTCCACGGCGGCTACATGGTCGGCACCTACATTACTTCGAAATATGTATTCGATTTAAAAGACGACGATGTCTATTTCTGCGTGGCCGATCCGGGCTGGGTCACCGGCCACAGCTATATTGTCTACGGCCCGCTCTTGAACGGCGCGACGATCCTCACCGCCGAAGGCAAGCCGGACTACCCGAACCCCGGCCGCTGGTGGGACCTGATCGAACGCTACGGCGTCTCGATTTTCTACACCACGCCCACGGCAATCCGCCTGCTCATGCGCTATGGCGAGGACTGGCCCACAAAATACGATCTCTCGACCCTGCGCATTCTCGGCAGCGTCGGCGAACCGATCAATCCGGAAGCCTGGGAATGGTTCCACCGCGTGACCGGCGGCGACAAGCCCATCATGGACACCTGGTGGCAGACGGAAACCGGCTCGATCCTGATTACCCCCTTGCCGACCGTGCCCTTGAAACCCGGTTCCGCCACGCGGCCGTTCCTCGGCATTGAAGCCGACGTCGTGGATCGCGAAGGCAACAGTCTCCCTGCCAATGCCGGCGGATTTGCGGTCATCAAGAAGCCCTGGCCCTCCATGATGCGCACGATCTACAAAGACCCGGAACGCTACAAGACCTATTGGAACACCATCCCGAACTGCTACACCGCCGGCGACGTGTGCCACAAGGATGCCGACGGCTACATGTGGTTCATGGGCCGCGCCGACGACGTCATCAAAGTCGCCGGCAACCGGCTGGGCACCGCGGAAGTCGAAAGCGCGCTGGTGAGCCATCACGCCGTGGCCGAAGCCGCCGTCATCGGCAAACCCCACAAAACCGTGGGCGAGTCCATCAAAGCCTTCATCATCTTGAAACAGGGCGAGAGCGAAAGCCCCGCCTTGATTCAATCGATCAAGGATCAAGTGATGAAAGAGCTCGGGAAAATCGGCGTGCCGTCGGAAATCGATATCGTCCAATCGCTTCCCAAGACCCGGTCGGGAAAAATTATGCGCCGCGTCCTGAAAGCCAAAGAACTCGGGCAGGATCCCGGCGATATCTCCACGATCGAGGAGTGAGCGGTTGTTGACGTCTCCTGCGGCACGGCTCATGACCGGGCATCGGGTCAGCCTGGCTGGCCGCCTGCTGACCACCGGGCGCCTGCACACCAACCTCGCCATCGCCATCATCGGGCTGGGGACATATCTCGGCATGCCCATACCAGACGCCCTGGCCAAGCGGCTCATCGTCGCTCAGGCGATGACCCAGCCGGCGCAGCCCTCCCCGACAGCCGAACCTGCTATCCCGCTGCTCCGACAGGCCGGCGAACTGAAAGCCAGCGGAGATCTTCGCGGAGCCGTGGAAACCGCCAGGAAGGCTGTCGCGCTTCAGCCCACTCTCATAGAGGCCCGCTACCTTTTGGCCACAGCGCTGGAAGAAGCCGGCGATCTGGACGGAGCCATCACCGAATACGAAACCATCTTGAAGTTTACGTCAGGCCATCTCGACAGCCATTTTCGCCTGGGCCTGCTCTATGGCCAACGCGGCGACTATAACGCCGCCATTCGCGCGTTCAGCACAGTGCTTCGCAAAGAGCAGGACCATCTCGCCGCCCGATTCAATATCGGGCTGGCCTTTCGCAAGACCGGCGATAACGAATGGGCCAAACGGCACTTCGAGCTGGTGTTGAAACAGGACCCGCGGCATGCCGGCGCCCATACGGGTCTGGGCAATATCGCGTATGAAAAAGGCGATCTGCGGGAAGCCATCGACGAATACCGGCTGGCACTGGCCATCGACCCCGGCTACCTCCGCGCCCGCCGCAACCTGGCCGTGGCGCTGAACCAGAACGGCGATGCGCCGCAGGCCCTGGAGGAGTATCGCGCCGTGCTCAAACTACAGTCGAACGACCCGCTCCTGTATCTGGAATATGCCGATGCGCTCCGTGCGACCGATCAAAAAGCGGAAGCCGCAAAAGCCTATCAGCAGGCCCTCAATCTGTTACCCCTCACAACCGATCAGTCGGAGACCAGAGCCCGTATCGAAACTCTGTTGAAACAAATGATGCAGTAGCGTTCCGGCCCGCCGCCATAAGCGCGGCAGCAGTCCACCCCGCACACCGACGGCTCACCCCCGGTGAGCTTTCAGAGACAAGGAGACCGTCATGCAGAATTGGAAACTCACAGGAAGCGTGTGTCTATTGGCGACCGTCGGCCTCGTGATCCTTCTCAACGGGCCCAGTCCCGCTGCTGAGACTGAAAAGTCGTCCACCAAATCCAAAACGACGACAAAGTCAGCCGCACCGAAAGCCAAATCCAGCAACACGAAATATCAAAGCGCCGAAACCGCTGGAAAGGGCCCCGCCTGCTTCGGCATGGCCCCCGGCATCGAGAAAGTCAGCCCCGACGAGGGCAAGGCAGGTGATAAGGTGACGATCACGGGAACAAACTTTGGAAACAGCGACTGCCTGCGCAGTGTTTCGTTCGGACCGGGTCACGCCGCGACGTTCAAAGTCGAGAGCGATACCAAGATTTCCACCACCGTCCCCAGCGGCGGACGCAAAGGCCTGGCGATGCTCACCGTCACGACCGCTTCGGGCGAAGTCTCAAAAGCATTTTTGGTGAAATAACCGTTGAGGTTGGTTCTCCGTTCTTGACCAAGTACAAGGTTGAGAACGGGGCACATTCAAAAACGCAGGAATCATTTCAGAACTACGCACCAAAGAAAGACTCTCGGCCTCATCTCTGCTGCCTGAAGCGTCAACTCAACGCCATTGCGCAGGCGCGTGCGTCTTCGCACGTCGTCTGCAGCAATGAGATCGTCGTCGTATGCAATCTGTATAAGACAGGTCAGAGAC
>CAZEHM010000004.1:0-125973 GCA_964512025.1 uncultured Nitrospira sp.
GCGGTTCCGCCGGCGAAGTCGATTCCGAGATTGGCCGACCCTCTCGCGATCTGCACGATTGCAATAAGCCCGAGCAGCACCATGATGCCAGAAAAGAGGAAGGCCATCTTGCGCTTGCCCATGAAATCGAAATTTGTTTTCCCGAGAATCTCTAACATGCTCGCTCCCTTTTCATCGCGTTCAGCGTTCAGTCTTCCGCTAGGCGTCACGGCTAGATGCTGAGCGTATCCACTTTCTTCCCTTGATTCAGCATATCGAAGACGACCTTGGTTCCGACAAAGGCCGTGAACAGATTGATCGCAATCCCCAGGCACAACGTGACGGCGAATCCTTTGATCGGGCCGGTGCCGAACAAGAACAGAGCCACGCCGGTGATCAATGTCGTCACATGCGCGTCGATGATCGTGAGCAGCGCCTTGTCATAGCCGCTGTCCACCGCCAGCCGAACGGCTTTCCCCGCACGCAGTTCCTCACGGATGCGCTCGAAGATCAGCACGTTGGAGTCCACGCCCATCCCGATGGTCAGCACGATACCCGCGATGCCCGGCAGGGTCAGCGTGGCATTGAGCGCCGCCAGCGCCCCGAGCAGGCAGACCAGATTCAGCAACAATGCGAAATCGGCGATCACTCCGGACAGCCGGTAGTACACAATCATGAACACCACCACCAGGATCCCGGCGATGAAGGTGGATTTCACGCCCTGATCGATGGAGTCCTGGCCGAGCGACGGCCCGACCGTGAGATCTTGAATGATCTTCAACGGAGCTGGCAGCGCACCGGCCCGCAGCACGATGGCCAGATCATTCGCTTCCTGCGTACTGAAGGTCCCGGTGATCTGCGCCCGCCCTCCGGAAATCCGGTCCTGAATCACCGGAGCGGAATAGATCGTATTGTCGAGCACGACGGCCATGCGCTTTTTGATGTTCTCGCCGGTGATCCGTTCAAATTCCCGTCCACCCTTCCCGTCGAAGGTGATGGAGACATAGGGATCGTTGAACTCTCCGATGGAGACCCGCGCATCGCTCAACACATCGCCGGTAAGCATGACCCGCTTTCTGACCAGATAGGGCGTACGGAATTCCCGTCCGGTTTCCTTATCCACCTGGTGCTCGAAGAGAATCTGATCCCCCTCCGGCACCTTGGCCTGGAACTGCGCCAGCACCTCGGCCTCTTTCTCCTTCGGCACCCTGGCGGGGAAGTCCATCTTCATCTGATTTTCTTCGTCGAGCATCTTGAACTCGAGGAGGGCGGTTTCCTTGATCAGGTCCTTCGCCCGCTTCGGTTCTTTGACACCCGGCAACTGCACGACAATCTGCTTCAACCCCTGGCGCTGCACCAGCGGCTCGGACACACCGAACTGGTCGATCCGGTTCCGGATGGTTTCGAGTGCCTGATTGATCGCCGAATCCTTGATCCGCTTGATTTCCGTGTCGCGCAGTTCCCAGACGATACTGTTCGGCGACCCGGCAGCATCGACTTCAAAGAAGGTGGGATACTCGTCGGAGAGCTTCTGGATCTGCGGCTTCAATTCGGCGTTGGCGAACTGAATCGTGATCTGATTCGACGCCGTGCGTTTCACCGACTCAGCCGGCAGCTTCTTGTCGACCAGCACGTCCTGAAGCGACGTGAGCGACCGCTCGACGGCGATCTCGACCGCCCGGTCTTCATCGACCTCCATAACCATGTGAATGCCGCCCTGGAGATCCAGCCCCAGCGTGATCCCCTTATCCGGCAGAATCTTCCGCGCCCAGTCGGGCAAGCCCTGATACAGCGGCCTGTACGACGGTAGGAAAAACACCACCGACAGCACGACCACCAGCGCAAGCAATGCAAACCGTCCACCAACTTTTTTCATGTCTCCGCCACCCTCTCTTGCAGAATGCTGAAACAGCCCGCCGGCGTCGTTCTCGCCGCGCTCAGAGGCTCACCGTACCGCCGCGTACGCCTCGCCTTTTTGCTTGCTGCGGCCTTGCCGGGCAGCCTGTTTGAGCATTCTCGTGTGATTAACGTCGTCCGGCTACTCTTTGTCGTCGTCTTCCGCCCGTATTTTTGCAATATGCTCTTTCTGAATCTTGACCTTGGTATTGTCGGCGATCTGCAGCGTGACCGTTTCTTTCCCGAGGTTCGTGATCGTCCCCCAGAAACCCGACGCCGTGATCACTTTATCGCCCTTCTTCAGATCATCGAGCATCGCCTTCTGCTGCTTTTGCCGCTTCTGCTGGGGCAGGATCAACAGGAAATAAAAAATCACAAAAATCAGGACAAACGGCACCAACGAGAGCAGCGAACTCGATGCGCCCCCGCCGCCCCCTGGCCCCTCAGCCCACGCCACCGACGCCATCAGAACGATCATCATAACTCTGACTCCCCTTACGCTAGTCGAGACCGGCCCGCGGTTCCTGCGGGGCGACGGCTGTCGTCCCGCCGATCCGCTCGGCTTCCGCCCGCGCGCGATAAAACTCCTCGCGCATTGTGAGAAACGTTCCCCGCTCGATTGAGGAGCGCACCCGCTGCATCAAATCGGCAAAGTACCAAAGATTGTGGATCGTATTCAGCCGGGACCCGAGCATCTCCTTCACATTGAAGAGATGATGCAGATACGCACGTGTGTACCGTTTGCATACCGGACAGCCGCAGTCGGGATCGATCGGCCGTTCATCCTGCTTGAATTGCGCCTGTTTGATGGAGACACGCCCGAATCCCGTAAACAACCATCCCGTCCGCCCATGGCGGGACGGCACGACACAGTCGAACAGATCAATCCCGCGGGCCACCCCTTCGATGAGATCTTCCGGAAGACCCACCCCCATCAGATACCGGGGCTTGCCTTCCGGCAATTCCGGAGCGGTGACATCCAACATCGCATACATGTCGGCTTTGCTTTCCCCGACAGACAGTCCGCCGATGGCGTACCCTTCAAAATCAAGCGCGACCAGCTCCTGCGCCGAGAGTCTCCTGAGATCCGCCTCCAACCCGCCCTGGACAATGCCGAAAAGGGCTTGATCGTTCCGCCGCCGACTCGCCTGACAGCGCTTCGCCCACGATGTCGTCCGACGTACCCCCTCCAGAATCGCCGCGCGCGACGCCGGCAGGGCGACACATTGATCGAACGCCATGATGATGTCGGCTCCGAGTGCTTCTTCGATTTCGATCGCCGTTTCGGGCGTGATGAAATGCGTCGAGCCGTCGATGTGCGATTGAAACGTGACTCCTTCGTCGGTAATTTTGCAGAGCTTCGCCAGGCTGAAAATCTGAAACCCGCCGCTGTCGGTCAGAATTGCGCCCGGCCATCCGGTAAACGCATGCAATCCGCCTAACTCCGCCACGACTTTATGCCCGGGGCGCAGATACAGGTGGTATGCGTTGTTCAACATCAACCTGAACCCCAGGTTGTGGAGATCCTCCGGCTCCAGCCCTTTCACCGGCCCCAGCGACCCCACCGGCATGAATGCGGGCGTGTCGATGACGGCACGGGCGGTCCGGAGCTGCCCCAGCCGTCCTTTGGTCTGTTGATCCTGCTGTCTGACCGTAAACTGCATCATTGCGCCATTACGTTCCGTTACATCTGTTCGGGAGCGGAAATCCCCAGCACGGTCAATCCGTTTCTCACCACCTGCTGCACCGACCGCATCAACGCCAGCCGGGCCGCCGTTGTCTTGGGAGAAATCTCCTCCGCCACCGGCGCCTCCCCGGTTTCCTGATCAGCCGCCGGAGGGAGAATCCGATGCTTATTGTAGAACGTGTGCAGCAGCGCCGCGAGCTGCTGAAGATAGTAGGTCAGGCGATGCGGCTCAAACGCCAGCGCGCTGGACTCCAGGACCTCGGGGAAGACCGAAAGCTTCCGGATCAGCGCCAGTTCGTCAGGATCAGTCAACACTGTCAAGTCGGCTTCCGCCGCCGTCGGGCAGGCAATCCCACGCGCCGCAGCGACCCGCCAGAGGCTTGCGATCCTGGCATGGACGTACTGCACATAATAGACGGGATTATCCGAGGACCGTTGCTTGGCCAGTTCCAGGTCAAAATCCAAATGCGTTTTTGAATCCCGCATCAGAAAGAAGAACTTGGCGGCATCGATACCGACTTCGTCGATTACCTCGCGCATGGTAATAAATTCACCGGAGCGCTTCGACATCTTTACTTCGGCGCCGCCCCGCAGCAGCTTGACCAGCTGCACCAGCACAACCTGCAGACGTTCCTTCGGATGGCCATAGGCCTGCATGACCGCCTGCATGCGCGGGATGTAGCCGTGGTGATCGGCCCCCCAGACGTCGATCAGGAGATCGTAGCCCCGCTGCAGCTTGTCGCGATGATAGGCGATGTCGGAGGCCAGATAGGTACACTCGCCGTCTTTTTTGCGGACGACCCGGTCCTTTTCATCCCCGAAGCGGGACGAGCGAAACCACCACGCGCCGTCTTCTTCAAACAGAAGCGCCTGGTTCTTCAACTCGGCAAACGCACGCTCGACGGCACCGGACTCGATCAGCGACGCTTCGCTGAACCAGGATTCAAATTCAATGCCCAATGTCGAGAGGTCGTCACGAATGTGCTGAAGCAGCGTCCGGTAGGCCAGATCGCGACAAAGTTGTTCAGCCTCTGCCGGGAGCAGCGTTGCCAGCCTCGCGCCATCTGACATCTGAATCTGCTCAGCCGCAAGCCGGATATACTCTCCGTGGTAGCCATCCTCCGGAAACGTGACGGGCTTTCCTGCAAGCTCTTGCAATCGCGCATAGACAGAGGCGCCCAGGAGCTTCATCTGCCGTCCGGCATCATTAATGTAATATTCGCTGACCACGTCGTATCCGACCGCCCGCAGCAGTCGTGCTAGGGCTTGGCCGACGGCGGCGCCACGCCCATGCCCCACATGGAGCGGCCCGGTGGGATTGGCGCTGACATATTCGACTAATACGCGTTTCCCGGCTCCGACAGTGGACGTACCATAGGCTGCGCCTTGCCGCTCGATGTCTCGCAATACCTCCAACCAGATGGCAGGCTTCACCGTCAGATTGAGGAAACCTGGCCGGACTATCTCAATACGTTCGAATAATTGATCGCGGGCCAGCAGATTATCGGCAATGATTTGGGCAATGTCATGGGGCGCGCGCTTTTCTGAAGCAGCGAGAGACATCGCAACAGTTGTGGCGAGGTCCCCCCACTCCGGACGTTTGGGGGCGTCCAAGGTGACGGTAGGCCAAGACTCGATTTTCAGCTGACCCTTGGCTTTTGCGTCCAAGAGAGCTCCTTGCACCGCGTTCGCCACCTGTTCCTGTACGAGCCCCTGCGTCACAAAATCTCCTAAGTCCTTAGAGAAGAAAGAGAAAAACAATTTTGCACTGTAGCATACGGCTCATGGAGTGACAAGGTGAGCGGCTATGAATTCGTTACCCGATGGTAGCGGAAATCGATACGGTCGAGTGCCTCGAAGACCTCTTCCGGATCTATATTGAGACACGGCTTTTCCGTACAAGCCCGTACAGCATCCCACCCCTTGCACGCGCAGCTCCCGCCTCTCACCACAGTCACATGCGGTCCTCGAGGAGCCCACCGTTGCGCATCAGTTGGCCCGAACATCGCCACGGTCGGCACGCCAAGCAAGGCGGCTAAATGTGTGACGCCGGAGTCATGGCCGATAAACCCCTGTGCCTGCGCTACGATTCCGGCCAGGATCGTGACGGACTGGGGGCGAAGGATCGGCAGTTCAAAAACATTCTGTTCTTGGATGGCTAGCGCGCTCTGGTCATCAGCAGGCCCCAGCACCACCGCTGGCGTAAGCTGCCTGGCACGGCATCCCTGAACGAGCGTACCCCAAATATCGGATCTCACGCACTTGTGAATACTTCCGCTTCCGGGGTGACATATGATCAGAGAATGTACTTGTCTGATCCCGCCGGCTTGAAGTGCGCTCGCTCCTGCCTGACGTACATGATCGGGAAGATGGAGTCTGAAAGAGGGCCGCACATCAGCACGAATTTCTCCCTGCAACACCTGAAGAAATCGCTCGCTTTGATGCGGGCCTTCGGCTGAAGCCGGTGATTGCAGAATCACACGTGAAACTCCAAGCTCCTGCATGGTACGGCTCAGGGTGCCGGTGTGATCATTAAGCCATCCCACAACAAGATCGCACCGGCTGAAGACTTCTCGCTGTTCACCTAGGAGCTGTTTACCTCCCGCGAATATCGCGCTCAACTGGCCTGATTCGAGTGGCCATGCGCGATCAATCACTCCGCAATGAATCAGTAGCGTCCCTACTTCCAATCCCGCAAGCAGAACAAGCTCATGGTGCGGAAGCGCAGTCCGCATGGCCGCCAACGCACCAAGCGACAGAAGCACATCACCCAACCCGCCCGGATGAATCACCACGATGGCGCGCTGAGGTACGGACATTATTGAGTCTGGGCTTGATTGCGGAGCGCGGCTCTGGCCGCTTCAAGGTCTGCCGGCGTATTCACGTTCTGAAAAGATCGAGCAAGAGGATCCCGCTCCCCCCACTCGGCTGGTGACACAACGGTCACGCGGAGTGACGGGTCGGATGCAATGTTCCTGATTTTCAGTTCATGCGAGCTAGCCATCCGTTCAAGAACAGGTACCGCCCGCTTGCCATACACAGCATGTAGAGGCTGCAAGCCATCCGGCAATTGGGCCATCACGATATCAGCCGAGGAATCGCGGACGAGAAACCACAGGATCATATCTGGATTTAAAAATGGCATGTCGCATGCCACCACAAAAACCCGTTCATTCGTCGCCTGAGCCAGTCCTGTATAGAGCCCCCCAAGGCTTCCGCAATCGGCGATCAAGTCCCGATAGACCGTGCATCCTGCAACCGTGAGCAGCGGGCTATCTTGCGCAATAATGATCAAGACCTCGGGAAATAGCTTGGCCATGACCGAAACCGTTCGGTCCAATAATGTCGCCTCCCCTACCTGGAGAAAGCGCTTATCCTCTCCCATCCGGCGGCTCTTGCCACCGGCCAGGATGACACCCGTGACATTCATAAAAGTTTTATCGATCCATCGCCAAAAAACACGAAGGGGGTGGGTTACCCCACCCCCTTCATTCGCTACCGATCCACTTCTGTTAGAAGTGTAATTAGAGCGTCTTGCCTTTCCGCTTGTTGGCGCGGCGAGTCAGGACCCATGCTTCCAACAGCACGATCCCGCCGGCAATGACAAACGGATAAATGTAGACTTCACGGGGTGTCGGAGGCTGCATGAACGTATAGTAGAAGGCCGACACGGCCATCTTACGCCCTGCATCACCGTTATGACCATCCCATGCAAAGAACACCGTCGGGATGTACTTCCCCATTTCGAACAGCGTGTCTTCGTCATAATCCTGGTCCTTCTTGTTCCCGACAGGACGCTGAATCATGACGTACCAACGGCCGTTCTTCCATTCAGACTTGAGAACCTTTAGATTCTCTTCATAACTATCGCGCTCTTCGAAATCCTTGTCCCATCCGGTTCCCTTAAAGGCCCGGATTGAACCGTCAGCTTCCCACTTCACAATATCCACGGGATATTGCTCATTGCTTCCAAAAAGATATCGGGGCTTAATCGGAGCAGGAAGATCCTGCCACTTGACCGGGGTTTCCATCGCAATCGCGTCATTGTAAACCGTGTAGTTATTCTGATGCGCAGCGATTGAACCTTCCTCACCGGTCTTTGGGTCCTGTTCCTTCACATCCACGTTCACCTGAGTCGGAGCCCAGGGCAACTTCCCTTCGGCCACACTCTTCGTACGATCATCCCACTCGATCAAGTACACAATGGACTTCTCGTTATAGAGCGACCGAACCCAGAGATCATCAATCCGATTCACGAAGTTACGCGGCTTATGCGTAATCTGACCACCCATAGCGATAATCCGCTTCTGGGTTTTCTGCCAGGCTTCGTTCTCGATATCCGTTGGGATCTCACCTTCCACAGGATTCGATGGAAGCACGAAGTTGACTTTCGGCTTATCCGTCTGTGGATCAATTGGGAGAGGATTCCCTTCAGCATCTCTTTCGCACAACGAATTCACAAAGTTAGCAATGTCCCAACGATCATCGACTGACGTGCTATCCGCAAACGACGGCATCGGGGTTCCGTTAACGCCCGTCGAGAAGGTGCGGAAAATATTTTTCACGTTATACGGATCCTGACGGCTTCCTCTGAAGTTCCAACACTTGTGCCAGTTGGCAGGCTGGATTGAGAAACCCCAGTCATCCTTCAAATTGAAGGCGTTTCCATCACCACGGCCTTCCATGCCGTGGCACTCTACGCACTTCTTTTCCACGATCAACTCAGACCCTCTCTTCTTGCTTTCCTCTGTCGCCTCTTTCGGCTTCAAATCGGCCAGCTGGAGAATCGTCTGGGTCTCTGACTGCTTATCGGTGAACTTCCGGTCCTTGACCAATTGGGTGGTCACGAACGAAAGCACCTGCAACCGCTGCTCTTCTGTCAAAATACCTTCCCAGGACGGCATCGCAGAACCAGGCAACCCATGAGTCACAGTCTCATAGAGGTCGTTCTGTCCAGCAATCGGTTTCTTGGCGTCAAACAAGGGCAATTCACCACTGGCAGTATGCCTGATTTTGAAAGTCCCCTGATTGAAGTTACGCGGACGTGGCCACAGCCGGTCAGCACCTGGCCCGTCGCCAGCCCCGTCGACTCCGTGACACCACACGCATTTCGTAAAGTACACGCGCTTTCCTGCCTCAATCATATCGGCAGATGGTTCCGGCGCCAGTTCGCCTTTTTTAAACCCTTGCGGAACTTCTTCCGCAGATGCCGTCAAGACCAATGAACTGGCAGAAAACAGCGCCAGTCCAAAGGCCGAGGCAAGGACGACCCCTGCTTTTCTGCCCATCGACGTATTCATCATGTTTTTCCTCATCTCATAATCCATGGGTTATCCGTAATACCGATGGACGATTAGTCCCAGGTCCGGGGGTAGTAACCCGTGTGCCAGTATTCAAACAAAATGACCTTCCAGATTTCATCGACGGTCAAATGCTGTTCCCACGGCGGCATCACAGAAGCCCAGGGGAACCCTTCGTTGGGCAACCCGATTCCACCCTTGGCGACACGCCAGAAAATGAAGGTTTCTTGAAGCTGTGCGATTGTTCCCGGATCAGTGAAGTTGGCCGGGATCGGGTTGAATGCAAAAGCATGAAGACCACGACCGTTCAAATTGTCTCCATGGCAGAAGTGACAGTTCTGGAAGAAGATTTCTCCACCTTCCTTCACGTACTTCAAATAGCCCTGATTCTTTTCGTCCCACGGATTTGCGTTCGGGGCCATCAACCGGCCCATACCCTGCTCGACGATCAGCTTGTTGCTATATTCCTGATCGAACTTGCCTTCCGGATTAACACGGTATGGATTCTGTGATGTTTGCAGCGTATAGGTCTTGCCATGCACCTTCGTGCTGGCCGGAGGAGCCGGGTGCACCGTGCGCAACTCAACTGGTTCTTCGGACTTCGGCTTCATCGAATTGAAGGAGGTCCAACCAATGAGAATTGGAATGAGGACCAGATACGCATACCGGAGCATCTTGTTCGCTCCGCTTTGCGCATCAAGCACATTCATGATCGGCTGCTTAAACTTCTTCCAGTCTTCCTCGCTGGCAGACACCCACATAAAGACAGCCACGAGTGACACGGTCCCGTACATTGCGCGAACGCTGAACGGGATCGGCGGATAAACACGGAACTTCAAATACAACAGCACAAACGCCCAGAACCCGATTCCCTGCCAGAATCGGGGAAGCGCCATGCCCATCGAGCTGAGCATATAGCTCAGCCCGGCGAATCCGATGACGAAACACGCCACCTCAAACAACATCTGGATCGGCATATAGCCTTCGACTAAACGGACGCTGTTCGACGGGACGACGTCGAGAATCATCCCGACTAGCAGGAGGAGCAGTACAGCTCCTACCAGCGCGCCGACTGACATCAATGCTTTCATGAGTTCACTCCCTTTGGTCTAAAAAGATTCACAGCTCAGTTACGAAATCTTCGGAGGCTCTTTCCCCTCGTAGACTTGCGAGAGATAATCCACAATCTTCTTGAGCGCTCCCGCACTGAGTTTCTGACCAAACACTTTCGGCATCGTATTGTCCGGGAATGGCTTCACCACATAGGTACTGGGCGAGACAATCGACTCCATGATGTAGTCAGAAGTCGACTTGGCCGTTCCTTTATAATCCTTATCCTTGATACGATTTGGCGCATTCGTTCCTTCTACCAGCTTGGGACCGATGGTGCCATTCGCTCCAGGGATTCCAGGAATCGTGTGGCACGAAACGCACTGCGCCTTGGCAAGAATCTGATCGACCGGTTCCGTCCCATCCGCCATCAAAGCGCTAGGTGGACCGGACTTCTCTTCCTGCTTTTTAGGCCGATCCGCTTCAGGAATAAACTTCTCGTAGGCCTTTGAAATTTCTTCAAACGACGGAGCATCCCGTCCTTCACGCACAAACAACCAAGTATCGACCGCGACCAGCTCATCAATGCTGAGCGATATCGGCGGCTTGTGAATCGCCGGCATCGGGCTTTCCTTGTCATTCGTACCCTTTACGCCGTACCCGGCAACCACATAGCAATTCGGACAGGAGTGCGATTCCGCAATATATTCAATCGCGTTTTCAGCAGTCCCCGAACCTGGGAACGCTTCCTTTTGAGCATAGTCACGACCCGCAGGCTTACCCTTGCTATACTTGGGATCATCGAGTCGCTCTTTACCGGCGCGTTCTGGCAAACCCTGCAGATTTGGCGCACGCTCGCCGAGCATGCCGGCATGGAACGCGTGGCAAAGCGGACACTGCCCCTTGCCGATAGCACCCTGCTCTTTATTCTTTCCAACACCGCCGAAAATAATCTTTTCACCTTCATCGGCCAACTGCTGCGCAGTCATACCGCTATACTCAAGCTTTTCTTCCTTCGGCGGAAAACCACCCTCAACCTGAGGCAACCAGTTTCCATAACCAGAAAGAAAGGCGGCCACGAAGAACATGAGACCGCCAATTTTCAACAAGGCACCCAAATTAGGGAAATAAACCGCCACCATGAACGCGGCAACCGTAATCATGACGAGCGACACGGGCATAAGCCGGTTTTCGCCGTAGAAGCTTGTCGTGTAATTTACGATCGCAATAAACAAGAGAAGCGTTGCCGCCATCCCAATGATTGTCTGGAGTGATGCCCGTTTTTTTGCAACAGGATCACTGATTGAGACTTGAAAATAGACTAAAAGGCCAGCCAGCAAAGCGAAAGCTGGCCACCCCATCTCTAGCGCTTGAGTAATCAAATCGCCCACGGTTTTAACCTCCTGCGGCTACACCGGGGGGAGGCATCGCCTCCCCCCTGAGCCAGTTGCTCAATAAGATGGTTAGTGGCTACCTGCCGGCTGAGGCGCACTACCAGGAACTCCCGCCTTCTCACCAGCTGGAACCTTCTTTGCCGCTAAACTTCCAAGCCAGAACACGAAAAGAATACTGATCCAGAAGAACAATACGTTAAACGAAATCATGTTTGCGGCGAATCCGACCGTATGCGTATAGGCCCACGGTGAATTGTCACGCATGATTTCGTTCACATGCCAGAAGAGGCGGACCGATGAGCGAATATAGCCCATCAAACCCATCATCCAGGTAAACGCCGTCGCCAACATGATCAGTGCATACTGGGAGCGGGCAGAAATTTTACCCCACTCAATCGCACCGGTCTGCTTGGCACCCTTCATCATGACGCTATTCAGCGCAAACATGAAGAAGAGAGAAGAGAGCGTCGTTGCCACCTGAGGCACGGACAAACCAACCCGGACGTTCGCCGGAATGTAATATCCATAAATCGCGAGCCCGACGATATTCACATAGGCACAAGCGAAGAATACGCCCATGAAGATGTTTCCAAACTTAGCCCAAGAGACGGTCGAGACCTTGTTGCCTCGCATGTACCACACGAAGCTCAACACCGTGGTGGTAATAATGACGTTAATTCCGCCGTTCTTAGCGGACATAACTCCATAGTTACCCAACACCGGATGCTGCTGACCTCCCATGGCTTTCAATTCAGCCGGGGTCATGACCATCGTGTGAGGAGTAATGAAGACCAGATAACCGCAGGCAAGAATGAAAACGAGATACTTAATGTATCGTTGATATTTTTCTGCGCCACGCATCCGCCCCATGGCCTGCCACAGATAGTAGTTTGTGCTCAGGAACAAGATACCGATCATGGTTGCCTGAATAATAAACAACCAGGCGAGCAATCCACCCATCAAGGTGATACCCATCTGCTGACGATACGCATACACTTCGCGCATCAACCAATAACCGGCAAAGGGAAGCGGAATCAAAAACGCGACGCCGAGCGCCATCGCGATGTAGCCCATCCAATCATAATGGGCACGATCTTCATCCGTCTTAGAAGCAAGGAACTTATACGCCGCATAAGCCGCGACCACACCACCACCGAAGGCCATGTTGCCAAGGATGCGATGGAGGTTGAGCGGGTTCCACAATGCCGTGTGAAGAACGTGCCAGATGTTCCCGAGGAACCGTCCCTGCTCGTCAACACCGGCCGGAGACATCATGAACCCGATCCATGAATTCGCCAGGAACATGAGCAACGTGCCGATGATGTTCAGGATGACCGACATACTCAAGTGAATCCACTTCAAGAACCCTTCCTTCATCTTGTCCCAGCCATAGTAATAGATGTAGAGGGTTGCGCTTTCCGCCACAAACATCAATGCATAGATATGCATGACCGGACGGAAAATGCTGGAGAGGTACCCAAAGAACGCCGGATAGAGAGTCAGGAAGGTAAAGATCAGAATACCACCGAGCACGGCCGTCAACGAGTAGGCCGTCAGACTGATCTTAATAAAGTCGTACGCGAGCTGGTCATAGCGTTTCGCCAGCGCCTTATCCTTCGTCACCACCCCCATAAACTCGACGACCATACAGAAGATCGGAACGGCCAGCACGAAGCTGCCGTAATAGAGATGTTGCTGGTTCGCAAACCAGAGCAGCACGCGGCTCTCAAAATTGTATCGCGGATAGTCCTTCGGACCATCGACGGTCTTCGGAGCGGGCGCACCAACCACGATGCCCTCGGTCTTATAATAGACATCGCGCCCCTTCTCAACCTTTGCTTCCTCCTTCTTTGCCGCGTCAGGCGCATCCGCACCGATTGCCAGTGACGGAAGCGACACGATCACAGGAAACAGGAGGAGGCCAACCATCGCGCAGAGCGCCATGATTGAGAATACTTTCTTCCGGGTTACAAGACCCATGGGATACCTCCTTAATGCATTACGAAAAAGATTCATCACAAGCCCTAAAAATCTATACAGAGCCAGACTACTTTCGGAACATGTACCAGAAGTCCAGGCCCTGAGCATCCATCAGAAAATGGTCAACCAGCAGGAAGTACCCCACGCAAATTGCCAGAGAGATAATCCCATACAGAATGTTCTGCCCCATCATCTCCTCCTCATCAGATCGATTCGATCAAAAAATCCAACAAAGCTCACAGCCCCAGCGGCCCCGACTTAGCAGGGGCACTGAATGCCGGCAAACCAATAGAAGAACCACAAACCTACCGCGCAAGTGATATAAAAAATCATCTTGCCGACCTTAACCTTCATCTCGCTGTCAGTTGTCGCCGTCGCCATCGTGCCTCCCCTTCCATGATCGAAATAGTGAGTGAAATCAGCGAATTCCTTGACACCCTAAAACCTGTGTGTTATTCAAAATTCCTTAGCAGGCAGCCATAACAACACAAGGGAAACCATGACAAAAAACTCAAAAATTTTCGACATTATAGTTTTGGCCGGTATGGTTGTCAACATCATTTTGGCCGTGTTTCTGATCCTCTACTACTTTGATTTTCTATAGATTTCTCGCTGCGAATCGCTGCCTCATCTGAGCCGTTTTCAACCGACATCGCGCACCGAAATCCGATCGTCTCATCCCTAAAATCAGGAACCATTTTGCTTCGACTGGTGAGCCTAAAATCTCCACCGGTCGTCGTATACGCCCCCCCCCGTAATGTCCGGTAGACACCGTGCTCCGGACTTTGCGGGTTCCTTTCGGAAGACTCCTTGTAATACCCTTCCGCGTACCAATCATCGACCCACTCCATTACGTTGCCCGCCCCATCCATCACCCCATAGGGACTTTTGTCAGCCAGAAACGATCCGGCAGGAGCACTCGCCTCAAATCCGTCATTGACTCGAGCCCAGTTCGCCCCATCAGGCTGTTCTGCATTTCCCCATGGCCACAGACGGCCGTCTGTCCCCCTCATCGCTTTTTCCCATTCAGCCTCCGTGGGAAGCCGCCGCCCCTTCCACTGACAATAGGCCACCGCATCATCCCACGACACATAGATAGCCGGCTGATTCGGACCCCGCATCTTCGAAACATTCTTGGCATAGCGCGAAGGCGGGCCCGCCTTTCGATGGCCGGTGGCAGCAGCAAACTGACCGTATTGCGAGTTCGTCACTTCATGGCGATCAATTTGAAACGCATCGAGATAAATCTCTCGGGGGGGACCTTCGTCAAGTCCGCCCACGTCGGTCCCACGCAGAAACGGCCCGGCAGGAATCAAGACCATCTCTTCATCAATCGGTTTTTCAGTTGCGGCAGAGGGATCGATCGGTTGGACCGAACCCGGCAAGGCAGGATCATTTTCTTCGAAGGGGGTCGTGGTCGTCCCGCGGAGGATGGCGATGATCGGCATCGCCGCGAACAATAGAACCACTATCAGAAAGACAACCTTGAATCTGGTTTCCAGCATAACTGCTACTGACCAGCCGCTTCGCTGCTCGGCTCCAAATCGCTCGCGCAACGGATTCCTATGGTGATGTCATTCCGCCAGTGCTTGGCCGCAAATCGCTTTGAGAGCCGGGCATTTTGCTCGGTCTCTCTCCAGGAACCGCCTCGCACCACTTTCAGATCACCCTCATCAGGCCCCTTGGGGTCTCGATACCCCCCTTTTCGATAGTAATTTTCGTCATAGGTATCCGCCACCCATTCGGCGACATTTCCCGTCATATCATGCAATCCATAGGGGCTCCGGCCCGCCTCGAACGAGCCGGGAGGCGCAAGATACTTATAGCCGTCTTCAGGCCCGTCTACATTGGCCGTGCCGTTCAAGAATTTGTCACCCCATGGATATTTGCGCTTGCCCTCCCCGCGCCCAGCCTTTTCCCACTCCGCCTCCGTCGGCAATCGTTTGCCGGCCCATTTGCAGTACGCCACCGCATCATCCCAGGAAACGCTCATCGCGGCTAATTCAGGCTTCAAGACTTTTGACTGGTCGTCCTCAAACACTTCAATCCTCGGAATCTGGCGCTTGGTCATTTTGGCAAAACGCAGATACTCATCCTGCGTCACTTCGTATCGATCAATGAAGTACCCCTTCAAAAACACCTGCCGCTCAGGAGCCTCATCCGGATCGCCATCATTACTCCCCATCGTAAAAGGCCCCGCCGGAATCTGAACCATCTCGCGGCCTTCATCTCCGACCTTCGTCTTATACATCGAAAAGTCCTGCGCCGCGGCCTTTGCCGCCACGGGACGAGCCTCCGTCGGTATGCTCATGGCCAATTCCCGCATCTGCTTGGACTTGTACGATTCGTATACGAGCATCCCGATGAGAAGAATAAAGGAACCAAACACAAAGACGATCGACCCGATCAGTACACCCCTGTTTTCCATACGTCTCCGTGCACCACGAAAAAGCGAACGTGATCTTTATTGGCGGGCGTCCTGAGTCACGCCTTCAACGGACGCGCCCGCCGCTTCGGCCTTGCGGGCCGCACGCATATCCAGCAACATCGAAACCTGAACTCCGAGAAATCCCCCCATCGCAGCCCCGGCACCAGCCCCATACGATATCCGGTCAGGCCCGGCCAACAACCAGGCCAGCGCACCACCGAATACCGTTCCGACTAAAATGCTGATCAAAAACCGGCGCCCGCCGAGAAATCCGACGACACCCCCCATCACCAGCCCGATACCGATCGCCAGCGGCATGAATTCGCTGCCCATGATGAGGCCGATCAGCGTTCCCACCGTCCCCATCACCAAAATACCGAATGCAATATCGACGAGCGTGCGTGTCGACATCGCCCGGGCGGCACCAGATTCAGTCATGGCAAAAAGGAGCCTCTCTGATTACTTCGCGGGACTGGCGACCAGCGAACCGAAATCAATCTCCACTCCCGGCGCGGCAATAATCGAAATGCCCCAGGCTTTGGGCGCCGGCTCATGCTGGTGAATGCGCTTGAAGTCCTCATACACATTTACGCGCTCTTCAAACCACTGGCCGACTTCCTTGGTCCCGCTCTGCATGACGATCTCCGACCCGCTGAACATGCCGCCTTCCGTCACGGTGCCTTCCGGCTTTGTTCCGCTCCAGACATATTTCGTGAACACGGGTATAAACATGAGGTCGGTATCGAGCGACGCATAGATCGCAGCGATCTGATCAGTTCCGGCGGGAGCCTTGAGTAAACGCCAGCGCCATGTCAGCACAGGGTAGGCCTTCGGATCCCAGTCGATCTTCTTCTTTTTGATGCGCTGTCCGGCATCTTTGGCGGACAGAAAGTTGACTCCGTTTTCCGTCTGCACCTTATAGGCTTCGCGTCCCTTGGAATGGCTGCGCTGGTTTTCATGATCCCAGGACGACGGAAATCCATCCGCCTCTTTCCCCTGAAAATCCTCCAAGACCAACACCTGGCCTTGCGCAGAGACAGATTCAATCCCTACGCCTCCGAGACTCAGCATCATTGCAACTAACACCAACCCGCTCCACGCCATCCGACCGCTCATAGACGTATCGACCCTTTCTTCAAGATGAGGCTTCTTGCGAGGAGGAGGGGGCCAGCGCCGGCACCTTCTCCTCGAAATACTCTTCTCCCATCACAGGCTGTTGTCCGCGCTGGCACATCCAAAAGAGCGCAAACACCGCCCCCCAAAAGACAACCATGTTCAGCGTGACCATTTTCGCGGCAAACTCAAGATCCGGGGTAAAGGCCCAGGGAGACACATCCGCCATCAACTCGCTGACGTGCCAGGACAAGCGCCCGGACGACCGGATAAAACCCATCAACCCCATCACCCAGGTAAATGCCGCCGCCAGGCCGAACAGCCCCACCATCCCACGGACGGAAATCTTTCCCCATTGGACCGGACCGTGCACAATCGCGCCCCTCAACATGAGACGATTGATCACGACACCGGCCACAATCACAGTCAGCGTGGTAAACGCTTGCGGCGAGGAGAGACCGACTCTGATTTTCGCGGGCAGATAAAATCCATAAATCGACAGCCAGACCACATTCGCCATGCCCACCGCGTACAACGTCCCGATCACAATATTACCGGTCGTTACCCACGACACCGTCATGGTCCGGTTCGCCCGGCGATAGTAGAGAAAGCTGAGCGCCGTGATGAGAATCATCACGTTCACCGCACCGTTCTTCGCCGACATCACCCCGTAGTTCCCGACCACCGGGTGCTGAGCCCCACCCATCGCCTTCACTTCGCCGTCCGACATCATCACTGTATGCGGCGTCAGCCAGATAAAGAGCGCCAGCGTCAGAACGCCGAGCAGAAGCTGGTAATACGGCTGATACCGCTCACCGCCGGTGATCCGCGCCATACTTTGCCAGATATAGTAGTTGATTCCCAGGAGGAGAGCCCCGATCAGGAGCGCCTGAACAACGAACATCCAAGTCAACAAGCCCCCCATCATCGTCACGCCCATACTCTGGCTGAACGCATAGACCGAGCGCATCAGCCAGTAGCCGGCAATCGGCATCGGCAGAAGCGCACAGACCGTGACGAACAGAAACACATAGCCCACCCAATCGAAATAGGCCCGCTCTTCGCTGGTCTTGCTGGTGAAAAACCGGTAACAGGCATAGGCCAGCACCACCGCGCCGCCCGACATAATATCTGCAAGAAACCGATGGACGTTGAGCGGATTCCAGAGAGCCGAATGCAGCAAATGCCAGACATTTCCCAGGAACCGGCCCTGCGCATCGACACCGGCCGGCGCCATCATGAACGCCGACCAGGCATTCGCCAGCAACAGCAGTGATGTGCCAAAAATATTCGTCAAGATGCCGATCGCGGCATGGCCCCACTTCAGCCCGCGCTCGGCCATTCGATTCCAGCTGTAGTAATAGAGGATCAGCAGCAGAGATTCGCCGACAAACACGATGGCATACACCGGCATGAACGATTTGAACGTCCCGCCCATATACTTCATAAACGACGGGTAAAAGTAGATGAACATGCTCAGCATGAGGCTCCCGACGACCGCGGTCACCGAGAGCGCCAGCAATGCGACCTTCGCCAGATCTCTGGCCAAACCGTCGTACCGAAGCGACAACGCCGGTTTTTTCGTGATCAGTCCGGCAAACTCGAGCAACGCGCAAAACAGCGGCAGCGCGAGCACAAACCCGCCAAAGTACGTATGCTGCTGCGTCACAAACCAGACCAGCAGCCGGCTATCGAATGACCCGATCCGTGAATAGACGGTCTCTTGAGGTCCCGGAGCCGGAGGCCCTTGTGGCGTGCCCTGTGTTCCGAAATACAAGTCGGTCGCATCCGAGGCAAACGACAGACTCGGGACACTCCCTATCGTGGACAACAACGCGACAAGAACCGCGAGACAGATGACCCCGGCGGTCATAGAACGGATCAGCCAGCTGCGAAGACGCATACGACTACCCCTTTGATCCCGTCTTGCTTAACGCCATCTCACCGGCCAGCCCATCCATGCTGCCGGACGTATTCGGCGACTTCCCGAGAATGCCCATGACAAACGGGCAGCGTAACATCCCGCTCGACAGCTGCGGCGCCTGCTCGTCTTCGACTTGCCGCCGATGACCGAGATAATACCCGTAGAGCGCCATGATCGCCGTCACCGCCGCGCCCCCCACAACGGCCTGCCCAGTTGCAATCCCCGGCTGCCTGCCGACGAACAGCACCAGCCCCATCATGACCAAATAGTAGGTGGACGCAAACGCCATCCCCGGCCACCACCAATACTTCAACAGCTCCGTCGGGGCAGTCCGCTTGAGCGTCTCCAGCCATGAAGCGGAAGGACGCAACCCCCCGAAATACGCGCAGAGCGTGAGGCCACCGCCAAAAATCGTGATGCCCAGCAACTGAGCCAACGCCGCCATCTGCCCGTCGGCAATCACATGCCCCGACAATCCCATCACACCGCCGACTCCCAACCCGACAAGTCCCCACGGGGCGAGTTGCGACAGCCGGCTCTGCACCAGCGCGCGGAGGGCTGCGCCGTCCGGAAAGGTGAGGAACGGGCGTCCCAGAGCCGCAAGTTTCCGGACATGGCCGATCTCAAACGCGTCCCGAGCCACCGCCGTGCTGGAAATAATAATCGCCATCATGGCCGGGCCATCCGGATGCTGCAGATAGTTGTAGCCCACGATCCACAAGAGCGCGAGCACCAGCAGTGAGAGCTGAACGCCGTACACAGCCCCGATCCATCCGGCCAGCCAGGCCAGGAGTCGACCGCCGTCTTCCCGTGCAATCGCCGTCCAAGAAGACGCCCGTCCGACACGATAGGCTAAGAGCGCAGTGACAACCGCCACCGCACTGCTCACTGCCAGCAACACCAACGGCTCCGTCAGTGGAACCAGATGCTTCGCCAATCGATAGACCCCGAACGCCACCATCCCCGGCACAAACATGACGAGACGCTTCCGCTTCCGTACCGCATCTTCCGTGACCGCTAGACTCAGACTCGGAAGCACCCGCAATGCCATTCGATGCAACATTTCTTACCAGTGAGAAGTAACGGGCGAGGGGGTGTTTCCCCATCATCCTCACCTTACCCCTCACTCCTTATTCCTTACGTCTTCTGAGCCGCCATTCCGAAATACTTGGCCTTGAGCTCTTCCATCAGGGCCACGGTGATCCGCGTCTGCCCGCGATCGGCGGCCGTTCGTTCCAGCTCGACCTTGGCCATAGCGCGCACGGGAGCCGGCACTCTATCCAGACGCCGTTCCGCCTCGGCATCCCATTCAATCCGTTCACCGGTTCGCGGGCGAAGCAGCGTATCGTACGTCACCACCCGTTCACCGCGTGTACGCACATCCTGCTCAACCTCGTCCCGAAACAGCGGAGCCAAGTACGGCGGCATGCGGTCCAGCCGATGCAGCGCATCGTCCGTCCACATCAGACGATCGACCAACCCGTTCAGCTGTCCGGCCGCAACATCCACCCCAACCTTGAGACCGCACCCACGGCATTCCGATCGGATAAACCACTGGAGCGCCCCGTCTTCATAGGCCCGCTCTTCAATGCCCTCGGTATGCATCCAGCGTCCGCAGCCACAGGTCAACATGGGCCTACCCGATCTTGCCGGGATACAGAATATAGAGCATCGTATACGTAAACGTGCCGGTGGCGAACAGAATGCAATAGATGACCATCGTGAACCGGCCCAGGGCCCGATGCCGCCGTCCGCCGTCCGGCCAGATGCGTTGAATCGTGATCTCTACCGCCAGCACGACCCCCACCAGCAACAGGAGCCCGAGATACACTTCCAGCTTGCGCATGGAGAACCCAGCCGTCGCCACGCGGGAGAAAAACAACCCGAGCACGACGACCGTCACCGCGCCGAAGATCACGCCGACTTTCTTCCAGGTCGTCACCAGCAGCGACTCCCGCAGCGATCGCACCCCGTCGATCACCTGCTGCGAGCGAAATCCCAACACGATCATATAGACCGCCATGACCAATCCGATGATGACGAGAATGATGTGGAGGGTCAGCACCGGAATAAACACATAATCGTACAGCGCTTGCGAGCCGCCGAACCCTTCCTTGCCCTCCACCGCCAGCACTCCCAGCTGCCGGAACAAATAGTACGCGATGAAGAAACTGAGCATCGAGATCATCCCGCCCAGCATCAACCAATGATGGGCATCAGCCTTGCGCTGTTTCGCCTGGATCCATCCAAGAATAAACAAGCCGGTGAACAGCGTGGCCATGAACTGGCTCAAGTCCGCGCCGATCGTGGCATGCGTCCCGAGAAAACCGGGATCCTTAAGCCATTCCATTGCGCGCTTACCTTATCCCTTTCAGACCCTGAACGACGGCGGTTTTCTCCAACTCGGTGGCCGAAGCAAACCCCGCTGAGGTCATCCATTGAATGGCATCGCTGGTCTTGTAACAGCCGCCCTGTTGCGTATTGACCAGGATGTGAACCGCAAAAGCCGTCGTCCAGGCAGGGCCTGTCCCCGCCTCGTCCAGAAACCGATCCTTAATGATCAACCGCCCGCCGGGCGCCAGATGGGCCAGGACCTTTTTCACAAGTGCGGCATTGGTCTCAAACGTCTGGTAGTGCAGAATGTCGGACATCAGGACGACATCATAGGGACCGCCAAGACCATCTGTATTAAAGTTCCCAGGGAGCAGGGCAATACGAGATTCCAGCCCGGCTTCTTTCACCGTCTTTTCCGTCAGCCGTAACGTTGCCGGCAGATCAAAGACGGCGGCCGTCAGTTCGGGGTAGGTCCGGCAGAACGCGATCGCATTGGTTCCTGCGCCTCCGCCCAAATCCAGCAGGCGAACGGGACCGGACAGGCTCAGCCGTTTGGCAAAGTCAGGCCCGCTCTGCTGACCGATCCGGTGAAGGACTGCCAAGACATTCGTACCCAACTCAGGATCCGTTTCAAAAACATGCCGATCGACGGCCCGCTGGCCCGTTCGAACAGTCTGCTCTAACTTTCCCCAGTTCTCCCATTCCGCATCGTGCAGCAGGAGCAAGTGCCCGATATATTGAGGCGAATGCTTGACGAGATGACTGGCGGCTGCCGCTGAATTGCCGTAGGCCTCACCCTCTTTATTCAGCAACCGCATCGCGACCAGCGCATTTAAGAGAAGGGTCAGCGTCGGCTCATGGGCGCCTAGCCGGCCGGCCACCTCCTGAGCGGTTTTCTGCTTCCCATCGAGGACGGAAAAGAGGTCCAGACGTACACCGGTGAGCAGGATTTTCGTCTCCCAGTAGTACCCGAGCTGAAAGATTTCCGCGAGCGAGAGTTCTCGTGACACACCAATCCCCTTGACGTTTTCACATTCAGGATTTCGGCATCTTACCCAGTTCAGAAAGTGAAAGGCAAGGCGACCACGCGGGCGGAACTACGGGGAGAAACACAAAGGGCAGCGGATTGCTCCGCTGCCCTTTGTCGCGGGAGGAACCCCCGCAAAAACTGGAAACCGGCTTACTTGATTTCAGCCTTGAGGTCAGCCTTGCCGCCCTCAGGAACGTCCACCTCGAACTCCACCTTCTTGCCCTTGGCGGCAAACGGGTGCCAGGCCACCACTTTGTGCTTGCCGGCCGGGACATCCTTGAGCTCGAACGTGCCGTCTTCCTTCACCACGGCATAGTGCGCATTCGAGACCGGGAGGAAGAAGGACTGCATGAACTCGTGCTGGTCGCACTGCAACCGATAGTAGCCTTCCTTCTCGGCGCCGCCACGGAACGTCACCGGCTTCTCGAGCTTGTCACCCTTCTTGGCCAAACCGATGTTGAAACCGGTCGCCGAGGTGGAGCCCTTCACCGTGAAGCTGTGTGGGTTGTGGAGCACGCCCTGAACGGACTTGGGATCGTCAGGATCCGCATCGTTGTTGACGGCGCGGAAATTCTTGTTGTTGACCACGATACCAGTGAACGGGAGGAACTCGCAGAATTCTGCGGCGACATCCGTGCCGGCATAGCCGTCCATGAACGCCTTGTCTTCGATATCGACCACGGCAACGACCGCACCCTTGAGACCGCCATCCTTGCCGACTTCGATGGTCTTCAAGAAGCGCTTATCGCCATCCATCAAGCCCTTGTTGGGGTTCTTCGGGCAGAACTTGGGGTTCGGGAATTTCGCGAAGGAGAACTCCTTCTGCTCGGACTTCCCGGCATAAGTCACCTTCCCGGCAATGGTTCCGCCGGCATTGGCCAGCAGCGGAGCTGCAACAAACGCGACCGCGGCCGCACCAAACACAACTGATAACGCACCCTTCTTCATGAGACTGCCTCCTTGTGATGAACTAACTGCCCTGATTTCTCACTTACGGCTCCCTTCCATTACCCACCGGCCTGATGAGAGAAACGGAAGGGACCCCTTCCTCTCTGGTGTACCCGATCGCTGTCACGCTGGCGAGGCTGATCGTGGACCGAGTATATATAGTAAAGTCTACCGTACCCTGTCAATCTGAAACAAGTAGCCGATTCGCCTGACCCCGATTACGGTTTTAAATTGAGCAGATGCAGCAGTCCGCCGGCCGCCGTGGCCCGGACCGCCTCATTCGCATCGTGCATCCCCTCCAGCATAAAAGGGATCACGTCTCGATCCCCGATGTGCCCCAGTGAACGCAGGGCAACGATCTTGGGACCGGGCAACGTATCGGCCGTGAGCCCGCCCAAAAACGCGATCGCATCTTTCGCATTCGCTTTCGTCGCCTTCCCGAGCGCAAATGCGATCGAAGCACGGGCGGCCGTATCGTTTTGCTGCGCGAGAGCCCTGGCTGTTTCAGCCACGACCTCAAACGATTGACCGAGCTGAAGTAAAGACGCCACCGCCGCCGCTCTGACCGTCACCTGCCCGTCTCCTAACAACGGCTTGATCGCCGGCACAGATTCCACCGTCCCTAACTCCGCCAGGCTCGACACCGCTGACTCTCTCACCGCCGGAATCGGATCTTTGAGTAACGCTTCGATTTTCTCCCGCGCCTCTTTCCGTCCAAGTTGCCCCAGCCCTCTGGCCGCCGTTCCCCGCACCGACGGCTGTGCGTATGCCAGGAGGTCCAGCATCAGAGGCGCGCCCCGCTGATCCTTCAAATCGGCGATCGCCCGCAGGGCGTCGGTTCGATCGTCCGGGTTAGCCGCATCGGCAACCTTCCGCAACTCATCCCAGGCCTCTTTTTTCCCCAGCCGGATGAGCGCCGCGTAGGCGGCAATTCGGACAGGAGACAGTTCATCCTTCGCGGCAGTCTCGATAAGAGGCAGCACGGACGCATCTCCTGAGCGCCCAAGCGCTTTGACGACGCGCGCCTTCACCAGGCCCGCCTGATCCTCGATCGCCCCGCGCAACTTCTTCGACTTTCTCCCGGCTTCCGAGCGGCCCAGCCCTTCGACCGCCAACACCCGCACGGGACCAGACCCGTCGCTCAATCCATCCTCAAACAGTGGCACCACCTCGTTGGAATCGATTTCCTTCAACGCCGTATAGGCGGCCCCGCGCATCTGCTCGCGCATATCCTTCATGAGCACGACAATCAAGCCGAGCGCCACCTCGCGAAGCACCGGCTCGTCGTCGCGCTTGAGAGACTGGGCCAGCAGATCGTATTCATCCAGCGCCTCCTTCGGCTTGCCAAGATTGAGCAGGGACCTGACTTTCATCCGCCGAACATCAGGAGCGGCGGCTTTCTCCTTATCGAGCTTCGCCAACTCATCGAGCGCCTGCTGATAGGCTTTCTTTTCAAACGCCGTTTGAGCTTCTTTGGGTACGCCGGGAGCCCCGGCGAGGAGCCCGGAAGGATTAAGCCACGCGAGCAGACACAAAAGTCCTGCGATCGCCATTCCACGTCGATTGCGAATTCCTTGCGACATCACTGTTCCTTACACCCGTTACCCGCGCACGCCGGGCCCTGCGGGACTTGGCCGTTTTTTATACCCCGGAGGCTCATCAAAATAATAATCCGGCTGCGGAGAGAACCGGATCCGTTCGTACTCCACGGACCAGGGTCGATCGCGGCTCACCAGCTTCAACACGATCCCGGTTTCCACATCGACCCATTCGAAAAACCGTTCAACCCGGCCATGCCGATCCGTCTGCACCTCGAATAATTGCGCCGGCCGTCCGACAGCCGTGGCATCGCCCACTAAGACCCGTTCTTTCTCCCCGGGTAAGGCCGGGCGAACCGGCAATACATCGTCCACATCCACCGGGGTGACCAGCAACTCCTTCCGCTGCGCGAGAAGATACCAGGTTTCGGCCTTGTCCAAGCGAATGATCTCAATCGCCGCATACCCGTAGTCGGTCTTCAACGCATACTTATACTCCAACCGGATCCGGTCGCTCTTGGCGAACACCTGGGCCTGATGGCGCCGGGTGTCGACCTGCTTGACGAGAGTCCCGGAGAATTCGGTGACCGGCTCCGCCGATGCGATGCCCGACAGGAGCGAGAGCGCAAGACAGACAAACCCGACTTGTGCCCTCGTGCAGAGAGTGACTGAAGCGCCCGTCAATGCTGATGTTCCACGAGCGGCTTGATGTCGATCGAATACCCCAGAGATTCCGGCCCGAAACGAGGATTGTCCATGACTTTATAGGCTGACCGGCTCCCTTTAGGAGCCTGGAGAGAGAGCTGTTCCTTCAACTTGCCGTCCGCCTGAATCGTCACCATCTTCGTCAGACCGGGGCCCGTCTGCGGATGCCAGACCACCATCTGATAGGTCCCCGGCGGAATACGATCGATTTTGAAAGAACCCGTACTATCGGTCAACGCATAGTAGGGATTGTTCACCGCCATCGCCCAGCTTTCCATGTAGGCATGAAACCCGCACTGCATATAAAAGGTCCGGCGCCCCTTATTCAGATACACCGGTCCGACCAGCGAGGCACCGGGCGCATGATTGTGCAGGGCATGAATATCACCGCGCTGGTGCTGGTGGTTCATCACCAGCGGAGTATTGAAGAGAGTCCGTGCGCCGGCTTCCGGAGACGTTTCATACCCCTGAATGTCATGCATGACGGGATCCATATTGATGACTTCGACAGCATGCCCGTTCCGGACAATCGTCATGAACGGTTGAAACATACAATCCCGCGCTTCGATCAGAGGAACCGACGTTTCAAACGGTTTGCCTGCCTCCACCCCTTCGAGCAGCACAATGGCATCCTTCAATCCGGCTTCCGGGCTCACAACAAAATCCCGCAATAACCGCCACCCCCGGCCGTTGGAAATTCGTCCGCAGTAGGCAGGGTCAGGGAAGGTGATGAGATTGAATCCTTTCGGCTCAGGAATCCCGCCTTCCAGCCGCACAATACCTTCGATCGATCCGCCATGCGACACGTCCACAACATCGTAGGCGGAGACTGGTCCAACCCCGGCTCCTATGACCAGCAACCAGAACGCCGCCATAATCCTCTTGCCAGACCGCTTCAGACCCGCATGTCTTGTCACAATACGCACCTCCATGCCGAATCACCTGTTCCCAGCCGGTGCATCGTATCAAATGGCCGCCACAAAGAAAAAGGGGGAAGCCTTGCGGCTTCCCCCTCGCGTTCAACCCCGCTTCCTACTGAACGTAGGTAATACGGAGTCTATCTCGCTGCGACCGGGATCACTTGCACCGGTTGTTCAACCGACGCACTCTTCATCCCGGCGCCCGTCCCATGCAGCGGCAACAACCGCTGATCGCCGGACGGCAACACCCGCACATAACCCCACTGGCCGGACTGTGAATACGGCAACCGCTGGTTGCTGTACACGTAGTCACCGGGCTGACGGTAGGGACCGCCCGCCGAGGGGATAAAGGCATCAATCGTCTCGGAACCGGAGAACTCCACGACGCTGATCAGGTCGGCGCCGCGCATGAACGGCTCGATCGGCCACTCATGCTTCTCCACGCTGAACATCCCGTTCTGCTCGTTGCTCACGCCCAGGATGTGGATCCGGACGGGATCGCCCGCATGGGCCTCGATGAGAGGCGTCGCGGGATCCTCTGGCTTGTCGGCCTTGCAAGGCTGGAACACCTTGCCCAAGGAACAACCCTGCTCTTCCCGGAACTTGTAGGGTTCGGACCGGTAGTTCACTCCGGTCAAACCAGCTACATTCTGCACATAGGGCATGAAGCTCGTGCCGATGATGTTGTCTTCGTCCTGGAAGAACAACGCCACGTCACGATAGTTCGGCCGATTCTCCATCCCGGGCATCGAGTGATCCAGGATCACGTCGGCCGCCCAGGCATTCTTGTTCGAGAGATCGGCACCGGTCTTCGGATCGCGATACTTCGCACCCTTCGGGCCCACCACAATGGCGCCGAACAGACCGTTGCGCGGATTGGTCATCACGTTACCCCAATCCCAGACCAACGAGGTCGTTTCGCCATTGAAGGGATCCGCATAGTACGTATAGGTCCGCTCGGCGCCCGGCGCGATCGTCTGATCGCCGGAGTTATTGCCGACGTTGGCGCCCATCGATTCCTTCGGGTCGAATGCCAGCCCGATGGCCGAGAACGACGCTTTGCTCTCCTTCATCTTGTTCTTCAGATTCACCTTCACGCAATCGCCGACGTTCACACGAAGGGTGAGCGGCATGGGCTGCGCGCCGCCCGCCACCTTGGCGGTATCTTCCTCCAAGGCGTAGATCTTCGCTTCGGGATTGGTCATGAGGATCTTCCGCTCGAAGTCCACTTCGATGGTCTCAGGGGCCTTCGCATTGAACTTCATGGACGGATAATCCAACGCCACCACGTTGAACGACTTCACCGGAGCGTCCGCCGGGCAGACCGGCAAGGCCTTCGGAATTTCATTCTTCGTGGAGAAACCCGACGTGAGTTTCTTCAGATCGGCCTGTTCCTTGTCATAGACACGAATAATACCCCAGCCGCCCTCGGAGAACTTGGAGGACCGGCCGTTGAAGTGGATGTAGTCGCCCGCCTGGAGACGCGGTCCACCGGCCTGCGGCACCACGAGGTCATAGCGCTCGGCAATACCGATGTGGATCGAATTCTTCCGGTTGGCGTCACCCGCATAGCGCTCCGTCAGGAACGTGTGGCCGGACAGAGTCCAGACCATCGACTCGTTCATGAGGGTATGGAGGAGACGGAACACCATCGTGTCTCCCACATAAGCCCGCAAGGTCGGCGTATAGGGATCGCCGTGGATGTTGCTGTTGAAGATCTGCGACGAATCCGGATTGGTCGCCAACCGCTGCGCGATGGGACCGGCCCGGAAGTTCAGACCGCTGCCGGTGGTATGCGTGCCACCATTCAAGAACGGCATCGGTGTCATGTAGATCTTTTCCGGCATCATGAACGAGACAGTCTTTCCTGCCTCGAGCGCCACTTCAATCGGCTGCCCGGGAGGATTGCCTGCGGTCACGACGTTGACGGTATGGGGCACGGTGTCGTGCACCTGCACCATCAATTCACGGAAGCTGTTGTTCACGCCATGACCCACCGGCTCGACAGTCCGGATGTCGGCGATGGGGCCGCTCCGCACTTCCTTGCCGGACTTCGGATCATGATAGGTGGAACCGACCGGCTCGGCGATGAATGTGCCGAACCCGCCGTGCGGCCAGGTGGTCGCGCCGAACGCATGGTCGTGCCAGAACACGGTGCCCACGTCCGCATCGACCCAGAACCGCTGCCGGACGAATTCCACCGTGATGATGTCGTTCGCCGGATGGTCGTTCTTCAATCCCTTCGCCAAGACGATCGTGTTACCGTTGATGGCCTTGATGCGGGAGATTTCATTGCCCTTCACGTTATCGGCGCCCACCATGATGAGCGTGCCGACATGATACTGCTTGGCATTCTTCACGGAGAGACTGGTCGCGCCCTTCTTGACCGCGCCCGTCAACACCGTGTTCATCGGGGCCGGAAGGCCCTTCGGGTTCTTCTTCTCCAGCATCGTGAACGGACGGACCGACTGCTCATAGGAGAAGCCGGTGATCACGCCGTCCGACGCCTGGTTGTCGAACTGCAGGAAATGCCAGTGCGTGTTGATCTTCGACGACTGGAAGTTCGTGTAGTCGTCGTCGTCCCACTCGCTGGTCAGCGTCCAGTCCAGGCAATCGTAGATATTGCCGCGGACCACCAACGGATACTTCAGGTCGTCGTTGGCGCGGATCGCCGCTTCTTCTTCATGGAGCACATAAATCAAGCCGTTCGGATCGACCACGGCCGGCTCCTTGCCCTGCGCCTTGGCGATCTTGATCGGCATCTTCACGAAGTGGACGTTGTAGCTCTTCCGCCCGGCATTCTCCGGACAAAGACTCCACACGCCGTTTTCACCAGGCAGGGACTGATCGACGCTCTCCTCGCCGTTGGCATCCCGGCGGATCATCTCCAGCCAAGGCGCACCGACGTGGTTCGGAGAGAACATCACGCGCCGGCCGAAGTGCGGCGTCAGATGCGGCCAGGCCACCTTTCCGGTCATCGGCTCGAACATGATCGGATGCCGCTTACCGGGATGAGTGGACTTGTACTTGGGATTATCGACTTCGCTTTCCTTTTCGCTCATCGCCACGTTGCCGTTCCAGGTCCAATCCAGGACAGTGGCATCGTACGACTGCGTCTGACCCTTTTCATCATCCTTGTGGCCGGGCTTGCCCATCGTCGGCAACTGCATCGCCACCCAATCCTTGATATTGATGACGGCAGGGTTGCCCTTCCAGTTGCTCTTGCCCTTATCGGTAATCATGAACTGCTTGCCGAACCAGTCCACGGTCTGACCGATCAGCTTGTCGGACGCGATCGGGGTCTTGATGCGGCCCTTGCGATCCGGCAACTCACGGAGATCCGGCATCACGTCGTTCCGCAGGTCTCCCTGCTGAATCGTGTTGTACACACGCCAGTAGCCCCACATGCCTGCGACATAGTGATGCGCCACATGGCAATGGAAGAGGAAGTCGCCCGCCAGCTGCTGGCAGAGACCTGAACCGCACTCTGTTTCCAGATCGAGGGCTTCTGACGGCCCGATGACTTCCACGTCGACACGGTCGGTCTTGGCACGGATGACCGGATACTTGACCGGACCGTTGGTGCTGGTCGCCCAGAGGTTCATGTCATCGATCGCCCGCGGGCTGCGCGGCCACCGGATCGTGCCGCCGTGCGGATGGTGCGAGTGGAACACTTCGGAACCGCCGTGGACCAGACGGAACTTCGCCGGGTCGCCGATGTAGGAGCGCGGAATCGTCGGCGACGGATCGCCGAACGTATAGGAGCTGTACCCCATCGACTCGTCTTCGAAGCCGAAGTACTCGTGCTGCACATGCATGTTGTTGATGCCGAACGGCTCGCTGCGATAGTTGATCGCGCGGCCGCCCGGGCGATACGCGTCCGTCAACGGATCGCGCTGCGGGAGGAAGTCGCCCTTCTTGTTCAACGGACGGAACGCTTCGTCGCCGACTTCATGGTAGTAGAGCACGAACTCACGGAAGTCCGGGCCGGTCCCGTTCTTGATCATGACCTGCCAGCCGCTGGAGGCCGGCGTCGCGTCGCCGCTGCCGAGCGCTTCCCAGTAGGAAGACCCGCGGGGCTCCACGACGAAGGAGCCGAACATGCCCATCACGGTCAGTTCACGGTCGTTGCTGAACGTGTGGAACTGACGGACACCTTCCTGGGTGTTCGGATGGATATACCACTCGAAATCACCGCTCTTATCCTTAGCAATGCTGGTATCCGAATTGGTCGTGGTGGCCGCGGCGCCCGTCGCGCTCACCACCATGGACGATCCATGAATGTGGAGGCTGACGTCTTCGCCGCCTTCCAGCTTGTTGCTCAGCTTGATCTTAAGACAATCGCCCTGGTTGGCGCGGATGGTCAGAGGCTGAATCCACTGGGCCTGCACACCGGGGATGATCGCGCCCGGATCGAAGCCTTCCTTCTCGCGCGCGGCCTTGTTCGTCGCCTCTTCCGCACGGACCTTGTCGAGATTCTCATCCAGCACGTACATGTACCCGGGATAGAAATCGAGCCACTGGTTGAGCGTGATCTCGACATTGATCGCGGACACGTTGTACTGCTTCACCGGAGCCGTCGCGGGGCACTTGCCGCCGCCCACCATCGCCACCGGCTCGACACGGGGATCGGACACCAACAGCATGTCCTGTCCGCCCGCGCCGTACTGGTGCATCATCGACTGGGTGTTGTACATCCCGGTGTTGACGCCCTGTACCTGCGGATCATGGTTCATGTGCTCCATGATGCGCTGGTGCTGTTGTTCGACCATCGCCGACCGTTCGCCCTTTCCGGACATCGTGTCTTCGACGATCGTTTGACCTTTGAGCTGTTCCGCCCAGCCTGGCAGCTGGTGGTTCATCGCAACCTGCTGCGTCGCGTGACCAGCGGTGCGGGGGGACTCAGCGGATGCCAGCGGCGCCCACAACAGGGCCACCGCTGCCATCACGCTAAGCATACGGATAGGTACACCAACTCGTGGTGTGCGACATAACATGGACCGGCCTCCTTGTTATTATGATGAAACTATGTAAAACGAAAACCAGAAAACAAACTGCACGCAATACGTTTACATTAACCCTTCGTCTCTCAGACAATACTGACTGTTGCCTTCTGAGGAGGCCGCACGATACTGAACTCACGATTCTCTGTCAACCCCCTTAGACACCTCTCGGCTCTGCGGTGTAGCCATTTTCCCCACTCCGGTTTATCTCAACGCACTTCGAGCCGCTTGTATCTTTCATAGAGCCGTACATCCCGTCTCTCGGGCTGATCCGTCCATCTGCGTTTTCTGCCTACTTGCTGCACCGCCTGACGGCCACGCATAATACCCGGCGGGTCATCGGCTTCCCGCCCCTCAGCTCCGTAGAACCGATAGGAGACTATGCCTCCTCGCCCACAGTTTCTTCAGTTCTTCATCTTCGGACTGAGCGTCGCGCTGTTCGGCCTCGACCTCCTGCTCCCGTTAGGAGTGGCCAACGCCGTGCTGTATGCCGGGGTCGTGTTTCTGGCCGCACTCAGCCCATCACTCCGACTTCCCGTTACGACCGCTGCCGGCTGCTCCATGCTCACCGTCGTCGGCGCCTGGCTCGGTCCGTCGATTCCAGGAGTTCCTCTCTGGATGGCCCTGTCAAACAGGACGATCAGCCTCATCGCCATCTGGACACCGATTCTGTTCCTTATTCAGCGCCGACAGACCGAAATACTGCTGCGCAACCTGAACGAATCGCTGGAAACCAGAGTACAGAGCCGCACGGCTGAAATTGTGGCGCACGAACAGGCCTTGCGCCAGACGCAGGAAGAGTTGCGCGCCTTGACCAGCCGCTTACTGACCGTGCAGGACGAAGAACGGCGGCGCATCGCCCACGACTTACACGACGACATCAATCAACGATTGGCGATGCTGGCGCTCGGTCTTCGCACGCTGGAACAACCGGAACAGGCGCTGCCCGAACCGGTTCGCGCCACCCTCACTCAAAGCCAGCAGGACATTCTCCTCCTCTCCGAAGACATCCGGCGCATGGCCTATCGTTTTCACCCGTCGATCCTGGACGATCTCGGCCTGGACGCGGCGCTCCGGCGCCTGCTCGACGACTTCAGCCACCGCACGAAAATCAAGACCGTCCTTGTCAATCCTCCGTTCACCACACCGCCATCAAAATCCATCGCCACAGCCGTCTATCGGATCGTGCAGGAATGCCTGTCGAATATCACCCGCCATGCCAAGGCGACCCGGGTGGAGGTGGAGCTGTTCTGCAGTGAACGGGAACTGGACCTCACGATTCGCGACAATGGCGTCGGGTTCGAGATCGACGCCGCCAAAGAGGACCGCCAGGGCCTCGGCCTCTTCAATTTGCGCGAACGGGCGCTGGCATTTCATGGCACCTCTCGCGTACAGTCCCACCCGGGACAAGGTACGGAAATTCACGTGCAGCTTCCGTTGTGCGAGGCGCCTGCGCCATGAAGAAACCGACCGTCATCCTGGCGGACGACCATACGCTGGTCCTGGAGGGGTTTCGCCGCCTGCTCGAAACCCAGTGCGAACTGCTGTCCACCGTCGGAGACGGACAGGCGCTCTTGAAGGCAGTGGCGCAGCAGCATCCCGATATCGTTATCCTGGATATTTCCATGCCGGTCATGAACGGCATAGAAGCGGCCCGCGCGCTGAAATCGCAATTCCCCTCGGTCAAGCTGCTGTTTGTGACAATGCACGCGGATCCGGCCTACATCCGGGCCGCCTTTCAAGCCGGAGCCTCCGGCTACATCCTCAAACAGTCTCTGGGGGATGAATTGACCCAGGCGCTCCATGCCGTACTGCGCGGACACACCTACGTCACTCCGTTGATCGCCAAGGAGGTGGTCGACGGGATGCTGAACGGCGACTCACGGCCGCTCGTCGAACTTACCGCTCGACAGCAGGAAGTCCTCCAACTCATCGTCGACGGGCTCTCCGCCAAAGACATCGCCGGGAAACTCAATATTTCGCATCGAACCGTCGAGTTCCATAAAGCCCAGCTCATGCAACAACTGAATCTCCACAGCACGGTCGAGCTGATCAAATTCGCCATGACCAACGGACTGGTCCACCTGCCATAACCGGCATCCCTGCGGCTTACGCCTCCCCTAGTAATTTTTTTCACAGCACCCTCGTAATCCTACGCGTGCGTTGCCGCTCCCGATTCTCTATAGTGGCGTCCTGTCTCCGGTCGAATCAGAGGGAGCCGCGATTATGCCCCACGCACCTCGCCCCGCCGTCATCCTCGGTGACTCGTCCCGAGCGATGCTGGCGCTCACAGAAGCCATGGTGGATCCCGACTTTGAGGTCGTCGCCAGCGTGATGGATAGCGAATCGCTCGTTTTGGCGGCGCAACGATACCAACCGGCACTCACCCTGCTTGACTTTGCGCCCTCGTTCGGAGACGCCCTGGCCGCTACCCGTCAACTTACCCAGCTGTTGCCGGCGACGAAGATCGTCTTCTTTTCAACCCATGACGATACCGCCTACGCAAACGCGGCCTTTGAAGCAGGCGCGTCCGGCTTTCTCGTGAAACAACGCACCCGCGACCTGCCGGGCCTGCTGACACGAATCATGCGCGGCGAACGCATCCAGCACCCCGCCGCGCTCCCGACCTTCTCACGCCCGCAAGGGCCCTCGATCAGAGCGTGAGTTGACCACCATGTCCGATGCCGCGACCCGGATTATTCCCATGTGCGAACTCTGCCGGCGAGTCTACGATCATCGTACGGATGCCCTCGAAGCCAGTGTCTGGACCCAGTTTCAGACCTATGTCACCCGGCACCGCCTCCATGCCAGACAGGTGGCGTTCTCCCCCTCGTATTGCAGTGACTGCCAGGACGGACACGCCCTTGCAGCCGCCTATGGAGGCCAGTAACCGATCGAGCCCCTTCTCTTCTCCCTGTCTCCATAACCTCGCAGCCTCTCACAGATCTTGGAGATTTCGCCCGCCGGCACCGGAGTCACTCATCTTGTTCTTCCACCGGCTGGTTGTGCGATAATGCCGGCATGATTTTGAAACGCTGGCTCGTCGGTGATCCCCTCAAGACTGCCCAAGCCGCACATGAACGGCTGTCGAAGACCCTGGCCCTGGCGATTTTTTCCTCCAATGCCATTTCGTCGGTCGCCTATGCCACGGAAGAGATTCTCCTGGTTCTGATCCTGGCCGGGACGGCTGCCGTCTCCTGGTCGATTCCGATCAGCCTGGCCATTCTCCTCCTGACTCTCATTCTGACCATCTCGTACCGCCAGATTATTTACGAATACCCCGGAGGCGGAGGCGCCTATATCGTGGCCCGGTCCAATCTCGGCGAACTCCCGGCCTTGATTGCCGCCGGCGCACTCATGATCGACTACATTCTGACCGTCGCAGTCAGCGTCGCCGCCGGCATTGCCGCCCTGACGTCGGCCATCCCGGTCCTTTTCCCGCACCGCGAGGCGTTGGGATTGACCGCCATCATCTTTATTATCGTCATGAACCTCCGCGGGGTGCGCGAGTCCGGAAAGTTCTTCGCCATTCCGACCTATTTTGCCATCGGCGCCCTCGGCCTGATGGTCGCGATCGGCACATTCCAATCCTTTTATGGATCGGGAGCCATCCCGGTCGCCCCCCCCGCAGTCACACCGGAAAGCCTGGACGGGATCACGCTCTTTTTGATCCTGCGGGCCTTTGCCGCCGGCTGCTCGGCCGTCACCGGAATGGAAGTGATCTCGAACGGCGTCAAAGCGTTCCGCGAACCGGAGTCGAAGAACGCCGCCACGACCATGGTCTGGATGTCGGCCATTCTCGCCGGCCTGTTCATGGGCATCAGCTGGATGGCCTACCACTACGGCATTCTTGCCAAGGCGGATGAAACGGTCGTCTCGCAATTGGCCCGGCTGACCTTCGGGTCCGGCGCCATTTACTATGCCGTCCAGATCAGCACGATGCTGCTCCTCGTCCTGGCCGCCAACAGCGCCTTCGCGGGATTCCCTCACCTGTCCTCCATCCTGGCCAGAGACGGGTATATGCCGCATCAGATGGCCAGCTTCGGCGACCGGCTGGTCTTCTCCAACGGCATTTTCATTCTGGGATTTTTTGCCTGCCTGCTCCTCGTCATCTTCCATGGCGATACGCACGCCTTGATCCCGTTATATGCCATCGGCGTGTTCGTCTCCTTCACCCTGTCCCAGGCCGGCATGGTGAAGCGCTGGCTGGTCAAACGGGGCCTGCACTGGCGCAAGAAACTCGCCGTCAACGGCATCGGCGCAGTCACCACCGGCGTCGCGACGATCATTATTGCCACGACGAAGTTCATGCAGGGCGCGTGGATCGTGTTTCTGCTCGTCGCGTTGCTCATCATGATGTTCCGCAGCATCCGGTCGCACTACAAAGCGGTCGCCGAACAGGTGTCGCTTACCCGGGACTCCCGACCACCGCGGCCCCGCCGCAATCTCGTCATTATGCCAATCGGCGGGGTCAATCGATCGGTGGTCCGCGCAGTCGATTACGCCCGCAGCCGGGGCGGAGAAATTCGCGCCATCCTGGTCGATGTCGACAAAGAAGAAACGGCGCTCACCGAAATCAAGTGGGCGCAATGGGGCTGCGGCGTCCCGCTCGTCGTCCTGCCGTCGCCCTACCGCTCCATCCTGGGGTCGATCCTGGACTACATCGAGGAACTTCAGCAGAAAGATCCTGATTGCTGGATCACCGTCGTCATCCCGGAAATTCTGCCGGCGCGCTGGTGGCAGAATATTCTCCACAATCAGCGGGCGCTGCTCTTGAAAGGCGCGCTGCTCTTCAAAGACCGTGTCGTATTGACCGATGTGCCCTTCCACCTGACGAGGTAGCCGTGAAACGTCACCTGTGGTTGCGGAATTCTCTCCTCGCCTCGGCCTGCGGCCTTCTCCTTTCGACGCAACAGGCGTTCGCGTTCACCATCCTCTCGCCGGCAGACGGGTCAACGATTAAATCGGGGCAGGCCATCACCGCCAAGGTCGATCTCGGCGCGGACAGCGGCGTCGTGAACGTCCGCTACTACTGGTACGGAGAACAGGCCGAAACCCTCGTCCAACAGGATGACGCTACGGCCTCAATCATGCCCGGGCAGGATCGTCTCAGTGACGATCGCTACGCCCGGAAAGACAGCATCTCCGGCGCGCCAGTGGTCGCCATCGCAGCCCTGTCGTCGGGATCAGATCGCACACCCCCGTTCGGCGGGGCGCTGAACGTCCCGAAAGAAGCCATCGGCCCGATGCGCCTCCTGGCCGTCGCGGAAATTTCGCGCGGACGCCTGGGGACCAGAACGGTCTTCGACGAGGTAATTGTAAAGGTGGAACCAGAAGCGGCCCTGCAGACGATCGATTTCGAAACAGACAAACCGTTGCAACTGGGGCGCACCGGCCAATCATCGGCCTTCGGCCATGTCGATTCGATGGGCAAGATTTTCGAGCTGCCGGTCGTCGGCGAATTTGCGGATGGCGTCGTGCGGCCCCTCGCCTCGCCGGCCAGCGGCACGAGCTATCAGAGCTCCGATCCCGCCGTCATAAAAATCTTGAACAACGGCATGTTGCAGATCGTGGGTAACGGCAAAGCGATCCTGACCGTAACCAATCGGGGCAAGCAGGCCTCACTTGACGTCAATGTGACCGTGAACGATGAACCGAATGAACCGCCGGTCGCAGATGCCGGACCCAATCGAACGGTCAAAGCCGGAACGAAGGTAAAGCTGAGCGGCTTGAAAAGCCGCGATCCTGAAGGCGAGGCGCTGTACTATTCCTGGAGCCAGATCCGCGGCAGCAAGGTACCGCTGCTGGACGTGAACGGCCCCGAAGCCTCTTTCCAAGCCCCGACCGTGTCAGAGCCCAGAACCTACCGCTTCAAACTGCGCGTGACGGATAAGAAGGGGGCGGACAGCCTGCCGGCGTTTGTGGATGTGACGGTTGAACCATAGCGATCATCTTAGCTCTTCCCAACTAAGCCTCCCCCAGCCGCACCGGGCCGAAGACCTGCCTGGCCTGCTGAAGCTCCTTGATATGGCGGCGGAGAGCCGGGCCGAAGGTAGAGCGCAGGACCGCTTCTCTGTGGCGGGCGATACGCGCTTCCGCATTTCCAATCTGCTCTTCCAATTGCCTCACCAGACGCGCACCGGAACCGGTCAGCCACTTGAGATGACTGCCGGCATATTCCAGATCTTGGATAGAGTAGCGGACTGATTCGATCTCTTCGAGGCAGCGGAAACGCGCCCGCATGAGATCGCGCTGCGTCAACCCGGCGACTTTCCACTGTTTCATCCCCTGCTTCGTATCAGCCCAGGACGAGAGCCGCTCGAACAACAGCGCCCCCATGGTGAACGTAAAGGTCGCGTGGAGAATGCCACGGAGAGGACGAAGACTCCGCCGCCAGGGCGAGTAGAAAATCTGCTGGTTGTGATCGCCGTGATACATCACGTGCTTGCGCAGTAACAGATTCAAGTGATGGTGGCTATTCTCGTGAATCAGATCGTCGATGAGGTCAAGATTGTCCCGGTCGAAGCAATTGATGAAAGAGAGACCGGGGCGGTGGCGGTAGCTGAAGCTGACGACGCCTTTGGCGTTGAGCGGAATAATCCGCGAGGTCAACAGCGCCAGCACCTCATGCCCTTCGGGCCAGGCCGCGTGAATCGTTTCCCAGGCCCGCCGGATGCGGGCTGCCTGTTTCGGATCCGTCGGAACCACTTTCTTCGGCTGGCGGTCTTTGCCATAGACGAGAGTGGAGCCGACCGTCACCGCGCCGTAGGGAGTGCAGAGGACTTCGGCCGTCGGACGGACCGCCCAATGCCACTGAGGCTGCCCGTCTGGAACGGACCAAATCGGCTCGCGCGTACGCCCGGCTTTTACGGTGATCCCCGAAGCATCGACGAGAAAGGTTGCACGACCGGCTGCACGCGTCAGGAGACGTTTCAATGAAGGCGGAGCCTCGCATTGATCTCCGGCAACCCCGAGAGGCACGGCGCCTGCCTCCTCCGCCTTTTCAAAGTTCTGCGCCAGACTGCCCGGCACGCTCCATGGCCGCATCTTCCTCGCGTGACACCAGGCTGCCGCGGCGGCGGGATTAAGCCACAGGGCCTCTTGCGCAATGTCCTGAGCCAATCGTTTGCAGAGACGCGCGAGCCGGCCGTCCAGACCGCTGACCTGCGGTTTTCCTTTGGGAAACAGCTCGTCGAGATAACTGTTTTCGAAAAACTTTTCCTGACACTCGGCAAACAGTTGCTCGGCAAACTCCCGGCGGTCTGACTCTGTCCGCCACTGCTGCCAGATATCCAGAAAATACACGAAATCGTTCAGCGACTCGATCCATCCGACCACTTTCCAATCGGACAAGTCCTCGGCTTTCACGCTGCGGCTGAGAAACTGCACGGCGTCAGTCGGGAACGCGAGCTGTGATGCCAGCTCAGCGTAATCGTCCTGCAACTCCCGACAGAGTTCCTGAAGCAGCTTCCGCATGGACAGTCGAAGTTCAAGATTCAGCGCGATGAGCGATGGAGAATCGAATAGCAGCACCTGCAGCCTCCCTCAATAATCAATATGAAACACCGGAGACTGTAGCGTAGGAGAGACAGGCCTGCAAGGAGGAACCAAGGCGGGAAGCACGTAGAAACGGCGGGGGATAATCCGATGAGCGCGTATGCGCACCAGACTGATTGAATCACACCGCAGTGAAAACCCTACGCTAGTCGATCAGGCCGTCGCTTTAAGCTGTCCTGCGAACTCCGGCACCAGGACGCCCGGCTTCAGCAGCTTCATCGCTCCTGATTTTTGAATCATGCGATGCCGGAGGATCAACGGATCCACGATATTGCCGCAGGACACACAACGCATACCGCGCATCCACATGGGGACGCAGCTTTCCTGTATATCGATCAGATTGTCGACCACCATGAGGCCTTCACATCTGGTGCACTTCATAGCGCCCTCCTCATCACGAATGATTGTGCCGGTTCACGCATCCGGCACCGCTGCTATACAGAGCCTAGCAGCTTGCCGAAATCCTGCTTGTCCATGAACAAAGCAAACAGGATGCCAGTGAGTCCATCCATACGCCCTTGCGGGTTTCCTCGTCGAATCGTAGAGTGTGCCGCCTGGGGAACCGGCTGTTTCTGAGAGAATGTGACCGAATTGGCCCCATGCGACACAAATGGAGAAAGACCGGCCTCTCCCCCGCATTCAAGAGCGGAATAAGACAGACAAACAATGGCACTGACCACGACAGAAATTACCCAGATGGTGGCTGAATTGGCCCCCGCCCTCATCGGGGGCTGGATCCAAAAAGCCTATCAACCAGCAGCGCGAACGGTTGTACTGGAAATCCGGACCCACGGACAGACCCACCGCCTCCTGCTCTCAGCGTCTCCGGCCACGACACGCATCCATCTTGCCACTCATCCGCTGCAGAATCCCCCGACTCCGCCGGCCTTTTGCCAATACCTCCGGGCTCATCTCCACGGCGCGCGCATCGACGATCTCCGGCAGGAAGGCCTGGACCGGATCATCTCACTCGTATTGACGAGCAAATCAGGCCCGCACCGATTGGTTGCCGAATTGACCGGCAACGCCGCCAATTTGCTGGTGCTTGATCCCGAGGAACGCGTGCTGAGGGATCTGAATCGCTCGACGGACATGTATGGCAAACCATACCAACCACCGATTCTTTCAGCCGGCGCCGGACTACGGGAGCGGGACGCCCGTTTCGCAGCAGAAGCGCATGCGCCTTTCGGTTTATCCGCTGCAATTGAATCGTATTATGCGGAGAAAGAATCGACGGACGGCACGGCCGCTGTCCGGGACACCCGTGCAAACCAGATCAAAAAAACGATCAAAAAGCAGGGACGGCGGGTAGAGGCCTGGCGGAGCGACCTCGCCAAAGCAGAGAAGTATAAGGACTATGCCCGTTACGGAGAATTGCTCAAAGCCAACCTGGGCACGATCAAAAAGGGACTGGAATCGATCGTCGTCGTCGACTACTTCGATGAGGCCCTGCCGCAACTCACGATCCCGCTCGACCCGACGAAATCCGCCCAGGGCAATATGGACGACTACTTTCGCAAACAACGGAAACACGCGACGGCTGAGCGCGAGCTGCTCCCCCGGATTGCACAGGGAGAAGCCGAGCTGGATGCCCTCCGCCGGGAACTGCACTCCATCGAACAAGGAACCTGGCAGCCGGCACCGCCTCAGCCCTCGGCCAACGCACCGGCCCGGCGACCGGATCGATCGACGCCGAGCGAGCGGCAGGACGAACGGCGCGGCCCCTTCCGCCGCTTTACCTCCTCGGACGGCCTCCCGATCTTCGTGGGACGCAACGCCCGGGAGAATGACGAACTGACCTTCGGGCTCGCGAAGAGCGACGACCTCTGGCTCCATGCTCGCGGCACACCGGGCTCGCATGTCGTCGTGCGCCTGGAAAAAGGCAGCGACCCGCCTCAGGAAACCCTTCGGGATGCCGCCACACTGGCCTTGCTGTATAGCGATCTCAAAAAAAGCGGCAAGGGCGATGTGATCTACACCAGACGGAAGTGGGTCAAGAAAGCCAAAGGACAGGCGCCCGGCGCTGTGATCGTGACCCAGGAAAAGTCGCTTCATGTCAGCCTGGACAAAAAGCGGTTGGATGCGCTCAAGAGCCGCTCAGCCCGGGAGTAATCGCATGGAGTCGTCGTCTCTTTCCTAATATTCTCACACCGTGCTACAGTGCCCATATATGGGCACCCCATCGCCATCGACTGACTCGCTGCGCATTATCGGAGCCCTCATCGCCTGTAAGAGCCTCCACGAATTCGAACAGGCGTTGAGCCATGAACTCATCAGGCTCCTGAAGTGCGACTTTATCGGACTCTATTTATATAGTGCGGCGGCCAAGTCCTTTACTCCCATCTCCAAACAGCTGATCGATCCTGAGTGCCCCGGCTACCACATCGGCCAACTACCTGCAGCCGGAACCATGAAAGAAGCGGTGATCCAACGAGGCCGGGCAATTCTAGAACATGACGTAGCTCGCTCCTCCTGGGCCGAATCCGCTGTCCTGACGTCCGCTCCGTTCAAGACCGCCTCGGTCATCACGGCTCCCCTGATTGCGCCGGCGTCTCCCGCGCAACGACATCCCCAAGCCATCGCCGTCGTCAGCGCGGTCAGGATCGGGCAAACCGACGCGTTCTCCGAAGGCGATCGATTGTTTCTCGAAACCCTCGGCCCCCAACTCGCCCCGGTCCTGCGCCATATTCTGGCCGCCGAGGAGCGCGATGCGTTGATGGCAATCAATAGTCAGGTGGTCGTCGGCACGATGACGATCGAACAACTCATGCCGGCCGTACGCGGCGTGCTGCATCGTGTGGTGCGGCAGGACATGACCGGGCTGGTGCGATTCATCCAATCCCCGCAAGGCCCCTGGTTCGACATCGTCTATCGCGAGAGCGTCACCATCGACCTGGAACAACTGCGCCGCTTCCCATTCGAACGCATGGCGCCGGCCGAAATGATGACCACCGGGAAACCGCTGTTGATCACCGGCCACAACCACGAACGGTTTCCGGAGCGCGGCTATATTGAATCCATCGGCGTTCTGTCCTGTATGCTCTGCCCCCTCATCGTGCGTGGGCTTCCCTACGGGTTCCTGGCCATCGGCAGCAAACGGCGCAATGCCTTTTCCGAGCGTGACCTGGCCTTCACCGAGCAGATCGGCTTTCACCTGTCGCACGCCATCGCCAACCTCACGGCGTACGAAGAGATCCGGGCGCTGAAGGACCAGCTCGAGCAGGAAAATGTGTATCTGCGCGATGAAATGAAGGCCTCGGTCGACTTCAAAACACTGGTCGGCGAAAGCCCGGCACTGCAGAAAACGCTGAAAGCCATCGAGAAAGTCGCGCCGACTGATTCCACCGTGCTCATTACGGGAGAAACCGGAACAGGCAAAGAACTCGTCGCGCAGGCCATCCATCGCCTGTCGCCGAGAAAAGACAAGCCGTTGATCACGGTCAACTGTGCTGCGCTGCCGCCGACGCTGATCGAGTCCGAACTCTTCGGCCATGAGAAAGGCGCCTTCACCAATGCCACGACGCGCAAAATCGGCCGCTTCGAACTCGCCAACGGCGGCACGATCTTCCTGGACGAGATCGGCGAACTCCCGATCGATCTCCAGGCAAAATTTCTCCGGGTCCTTGAGGCACAGGAGCTGGAGCGAGTCGGCGGCACACAGCCCATCAAACTGAATGTCCGCGTGCTCGCAGCCACCAACGTGAATATTGAGCAGGCGGCCAAGCAAGGCCTTTTCCGATCCGATCTGTTCTACCGGCTCAATGTCTTTCCGATCCGGATTCCCACGCTCCGGGACCGCCGCGAGGATATCCCGATGCTGGCCCGCCACTTCGTGAAGAAATTCAGCGAGCGCCACCGGAAGTCTCTCACGCGCATCGGCAGCAACACGCTGAAATCCCTGGTGTCGTATGACTGGCCCGGCAATGTGCGCGAGCTCGAACATGTGATCGAGCGGGCGGTGATCGTCAGCCAGGGTCCGGTCCTGGTCATTGATGATCTGGATCCCACACCGAAGAAGAGCGACGGGAAAGAGGCCCCGCTGACGCTGGCCGATGCAGAACGCACCCACATCGTCCAGGTTCTGAGCCAAACAAACTGGGTCCTGGCCGGCAAGCAGGGCGCAGCCTCCCGTCTTGGAATGAAGCGATCGACGCTGCAACACCGGATGAAGAAACTCGGGATCAGCCGCCCCCCGCACCGGAAAAAATAATGTGCCCGCATATCGGCAGTCACCGCCCAGCATTGCCAACCTTTCGGCACATTGCATCTTGATCCGTCCACGACTCACTCAGATCGTACTTGGCGTTTTCCCCATTTGATCATGGACTTTCACGCCCACCACTCCCGCGCTCATCGAGCTGGCACTGTCCCTGCTTTATATCTGTTGCATGAATCCGCGCCACCCCCTCACACCGGAGCATCTCAGCCGCACCATCGAAGCGTACTTCGCTGAGCGGCAGGCCAACCTCCTTCCTTCCGGCGAACAGACCAAAGACGGAACGAAGCTCTCCTGGTGCGGCGATGTGCTGGAATATCTGACCGATGGACTGGCCGAACGATTGGCATTGCGCGGCGTGACATTCAGTAAAGCCTTCCCCGGCCCGTTCCGGCTGATGGATGAAGACCAGTTGACCGACGGCCGACACGTCCGCCGGTTCTGGACGACGGCGCTCGACCATGGCTGCCCCATCGCCCGTCTCTGCACCCACTTTTTTCATCGCCACGACCAGGTGACGCTGCCGCAACCGCCCCGGGTCATCGCTTACCCCCCCGACCATCCGGAACCCGATACGGAGGAACCGGCGTGAACTACGTGGCGCTCAAAATGCTGTTCGGCGATCGCGCGAAATATCTCATGCTCCTCTGCGGCCTGACCTTCGCGGTCATGCTCATCGTCCAGCAGGGTTCGATTTTCTGGGGGCTCATGATCTGGTCCCAGTCCAGCGTGAGCAATCTGAATGTGCCGATCTGGGTCACGGATCCGGGCATCGCGCAAGTCGATGAAGTGAAGCCGATCGCCGACACCGCCGTAGACCGCGTGCGCAGCGTACCCGGCGTCGAATGGGCCGTCCCGCTGTATAAAGGGTTGTTACGCGCGCGCCTCTCCAACGGGGATTATCACCAGATCACGCTCACCGGATTGGAATCGTCAACACTGATCGGACGACCGGCCGAAGTGTTGGAAGGCCGGTTCGAAGATGTGTTGCAGCCCGATGCCGTCGTGCTGGACCAATGGGCCGTTGAACGCATGGGCGGCCCGAGCATCATCAAAATCGGCACGGTGTTCGAGCTGAACGACAAGCTGGCCCGCGTCGTCGCCATCGCCAAAACCCAAAAGAGTTTCACCAACATCCCGGTCGTCTACACCACCTACGAACGCGCCATCCGGTATGTGCCCCGTGAGCGCCGGACCCTCTCCTATGTCCTTGCCAAGGCCAAGGACGGAGTGCCTGTTACGGAAGTCACCCGGCGCATCCACGAACAAACCGGCCTGGGCGCCTTCACCGCCGGAGACTTCGGGTGGAAGACCATCGGCTGGGTGCTCAAGAACACCGGCATCGGCATCAACTTCGGCACGACCATTCTCCTGGGATTCATTGTCGGCATGGCGATCGCCGGACAAACGTTTTACCTGTTTACCGTGGAGAACCTCCGGCAATTCGGCGCACTCAAGGCCATGGGCGCATCGACCTTCACGCTGGCGCGGATGATTCTCCTGCAAGCCTTCACGGTGGGGCTTACCGGCTATGGCGTCGGCATCGGCCTCGCCACGGTGTTCGGATTTTTCACGGCGCGGAGCGGCGGATTGCCGTTCATCGAGACCTGGCAACTGCTCCTGCTAGTGCTGGTGGCACTGCTGGCCATCTGCACCTTTTCGGCGCTGATCAGCATCGTTAAACTCGCGCGGCTCGAGCCGGCGATTGTCTTCCGGTGAGCAGGATGGATCATCCGACAGAACGACAGACACAACCGGCAGCCGTCAGCCTCCGCGGCATCGTGAAAGCTTTCGGCACCGGCGACACGAAAGTGACCGTGCTCAGGGGGATCGACCTCGATATCTACCTGGGCGAGATGCTCTTGCTCGTCGGTGAATCCGGGGGCGGGAAAACCACCTTGCTGTCGGCCATTGCCGGCATTCTCGACATTGATGAAGGCGACATCGATGTGCTGGGGGTGCCGCTGAGCGATCTGCCTGCGGGAAAACGCACGACGTTCCGCGGCCAGACGATGGGCTTCATCTATCAGCAATTCAATCTGCTGCCTGCATTGACGGCAGCCGAGAATGTCGCCGTGCCACTCCTGATCCAAAAGGTCGGTCGCTCCGAAGCCTTACGGCGGGCGCGGGCCATGCTTGATCGCGTCGGCCTGGGGGACCGGGCGGAGTTCCTGCCCAAGAATCTCTCCGGCGGGCAGCAGCAACGAGTGGCCATCGCCAGGGCGCTGGTCAATGAACCTCGCCTCCTCATTTGCGATGAGCCGACTGCGGCGCTGGATGGGCCGAACGGACAAAAAATCATGGAACTCTTACGCGAAGTGGGCCGCGCGCCGGACCGCTGCGTCGTCATCGTCACCCACGACAGCCGTATTTTTCACTTCGGCGACCGGATGGCCAACCTCACCGATGGACGAATTGTCGGCATCGAAACGATCAGCAGAGAGGGCACCGCATGATTATCCTCAAACGGTTCAGTGTCTGGGTCGCTCTGGCAGGAGTGGCCTTCGCAGCCTGGGTGCTGGTGGGCGCCAACAAGGTAGAGCCGATGCCCACACCGATTTCTGAGCCGCCCCGCTCGCCCTATGAACAGACGGTCGCCGCATCAGGCATCATCGAGTCGGTGAACGAAAACGTGCGTATCGCGCCGCCGGTCGCCGGCTTGATCACCAAAATGTTTGTCGCCGTCGGCGATCAGGTGAGAGAGCAGGCCCCGCTCTTCCAACTCGACGACCGGGAATTGCGCGCCCAACTGCTGACTCGCGACGCGGCGATCCCCCCGCTGCAGGCCCAGATCGACGAACAGAAATACCGCATCGGCGATCTCGATACGCAATTGCGCCGGCTCAAATCCGTGCACGATGACCGCGCCGTCAGTGAAGACGATCTCAAACGCACGTGGTATGCCCTCGAAGTCGCGAAACGAGCGCAGCAACGCCTCGAAGCGACACTCAAACAGGCGATCGCCCAGCGCGATGAAATCGCAATCCTCCTCGACCGGCTGACAGTCCGGGCGCCACGCGAGGGAACTATTCTGCAGGTCAATGTCCGCGCCGGCGAGTACGCGACTCCGGGGGCGAGCGAGCCGCTCCTGTTGCTCGGCGATACCCAGCGGCTTCAAGTGCGGGCCGATGTCGACGAGGTCAACGCCCCGATGGTTGCGCCACAGGCATCGGGAGTTGCCTCCCTCAAATCCATGGCGGGCACGAAGATCCCGCTGACGTTCGTCCGGATCGAACCCTATGTCGTGCCCAAAAAATCGTTGACCGGGGATAATAGCGAACGCGTCGACACGCGGGTGCTTCAGATTATTTACAGATTCGACCGGCCTCCGTTTCCCGTCTATGCCGGCCAACAAGTCGATGTGTTCATCCAACGCCAACCCGCCGGTCCGGCAGCATCCGCACCCCGCCAGGCCGCGACTCACCGGCAGGAGCCGGCACCATGACGCGACGCACGTCGATCCTCCCCGTCGTGCTGGCCGCTCTGAGTCTGACGGCCTGCGTACAGGGGAAGAACTATGAGCGCCCGGCCGTCGACGTCCCGACCGGCTGGTCGAACATCGCCGTGGCAGATCCGGCGCGTTTCCCCGCCGATCAACAGCCCGACGCCGAATGGTGGCGCGCGTTCGGAAACGACGAACTGACCGGCCTCATTGAGCGGGCCCTGCAGCAGAATCACGATGTGAAACGCGCGGTGGCCCGCGTGCTGGAGAGCCGGGCCGCCGTCATGTCCGCCGCAGCGGGGCTCTATCCCCAAGTCAATCTACAGGGCAGTTACAGCAATCTGGCGGTCTCCAAAAACACCTTCGCGGGTCTGGGGCTCGCGCGCGGAGGACAGCCGGGCCCGCAGGTCTTCGCTGCCCCCGGCAGCACGTTCAACCTCTGGAGCGGGTCTTTGGATCTGCGCTGGGAACTCGATTTCTGGGGCCGCATCCGCCGCAGCGAGGAGGCGGCCCTCGCAGAGGTCGGTGCGAATGAACAGGACGCCAGAGCGGTCGCCCTTTCGTTGATCAGCGATCTTGGACAGTCCTACTTCCGCATTCGCGAACTCGACGAACAGATCGACATCGCCGCCAGAACAGTCGCCGTCCGGCAGGAATCCTTGGACATTATCAAGAAACGGGCGGCGGTCGGCCTCGCCTCCGACCTGGATGTGGCCAGAACCGACGTGCTGGTGGCGGAAGCCGCCGGCTTGATCCCCGACCTGACGCGAAGCCGGACCGTGGAACTGCATCGCCTTGAGGTACTCACGGGTTCGTCGCCCGGCTCGATAGACCTTCCCCGCAAGGCGCTGAGCGCCGCTGTGACGCAACCGGACATTCCTGTCGGTCTGCCCTCTCAGTTGCTTGAACGGCGACCGGATATTCTCCAATCGGAATCCACGCTGATTGCCGCGAATGCCCGGATCGGCCAGGCCCGCGCCTACTTCTTCCCGACCCTTTCCATCACCGGGCAAGGCGGCCTGCAGAGCGCCGAATTCGCCAACTGGTTTTCAGGAAACAGCTGGAACTACAGTATCGGCCCGTCGATCACCCTGCCGATTTTCCTTGGTGGCACCAACGTGGCTCGGTTGGACCAGGCGGAATCGCGCTACCAGCAAATGCTCGAAGGGTATCAGCAGACCATCCTCCAGGCCTTTCGGGAAGTGGCCGATCTGTTGGTGTCCCTGAACAGCAGAGCCGAGCAGCTGGCTCGCCAGCAGGAACAGCTCACAGCCGCCCGAACGGCTGTAACCCTGGCCACCGTCAGATACCGCAAAGGCCTGGTGAATTATCTGGATGTACTCGATGCCCAACGGGTTGTGCTCTCGGCCGAAACCCAAGTGGTCCTGACTGAACGGGCACGATTGACCGATATGGTCAGCCTCTTCAAGGCCTTGGGAGGAGGCTGGAAACAGCCCGTTTCTGCAGGATCACCGTCCTAGTCCGGATTGCCCGGCCTATTCCAGGGCGAGACTCTTCATTCGCCTTCACGGCCAGCACAAAATACATATTTTCTGGCACCGACGAACACTCAAGAATAGGCTGAACCTATCCGATTAAGTAGTAGACCCGTATGGATCACACTGCCGCCAATAGCCCAGCGTCTCACTCACCCGCGACCATTCTCGTCGTGGATGACGAGCCGTCCATCATCAAGCTATGCCGTGCACTCCTCCAGCCTGAAGGCTACACCATCCTGGAAGCGGATGGCAGCTCGGAGGCGCTGAAAATCTGTTCAAAGCACGAGGGGCCCATTGATGTCCTGTTGACCGACTTGGTCCTCCCCCCGCCCGGATTCCAACTGGCTTCGAGCGGGAACGAGTTTCCCCATGTCCATGGGCATGAGCTGGCCATGCGCGCCGCCACGATGCGCCAGGGACTGAGAATCATCCTGATGTCGGGGAATCCGGATAAGGAGCTCACCAGCCACGGAATCAAACGGGGCATGCTGCCATTCCTGCAAAAGCCGTTTGAGAGAGCCGCATTGATTCAGCTCATCCGTGAGGTGCTGCAGAATCCCTCTCCGACTCTCAATCTGAATCAGGGGAAAGCGGCGAACAGCGTCGACTGGTTCGGATAAACCGTCACTTCATCCAGCCGTATGATAGCCACGATGAGAGTCTAGCCCGCGCCAACTCTTTCAACATCTATCGCAGACTGTTCAAAATGGCCGTCCAGCAAGACCGCAGCAAGCGAAGAGGCGAAGCGTACGGAGTGCCGTACGTTGAGTCTCTGAGCGCCGCGAGAACGCCGCTGGCGGACTTTTTCAACAGTCTGCTAGGGATGTTCCGTCATGAACCAGCCGGCAATGGAGAGTCGCCGGTGTTGACCGGCCGTTTGATCGACCCGGCACACGCGGTGAAATCTAGGCACGGTAAACATGACCAGAGCGCCCGGACGCGGTTCGATACAATGCGTGACGGATAAGGCCGGCTTCTCCGCCGTATGCGTCGAACGGGTGGCATAGACGATCAGTTCCCCGCCCCAATCCGACTGCCATTCTTCGTGGAAATAACTCACCAACGCGATTCGCCGCGACGGGGCCCGCCGTCCGCCGACCGGCTGGCCCTGATTGGTATCGTCGTGCGTCAGCAGACAATCCCCCGCCGAATAAGAATAGTAGCTGAACCCCATATGACGACCGATGATGTTCGGAAACGACTCCATATGCTCCTGGATACAAGGCATTTGCAGCCGGGACAGAAATCGATTCCCCTGCGCCGGTCCGATTTCCGCTTTCGCCCAATTGCCTGAATTAGGGAAATCCTCCCGCACTTTGGGGAGGTCGGACAAGCTCTTCCACGCCGCCTGATTCATCGCATCACGGAAATACTGCCGTTCGTCGGCCGACCAGAAGTTTTCCACGACCAGTACCGGACTCTGGCGGAATGAAAACGACGGCAGATCCGAGAGAGAAACCACCGATGAACGCCCCTCTACCTGAGTCATCACTCCTATCCTCCTTGGAGCTCACAGACCGGCCGTCCGACAAGTTGTCTTATCACCCTCGTCTTTAGAATGACAAGGCCGCCGACCTCTGAAATGCCGAAGGGGCTGCCACCGCAAGGTGGCAGCCCCTTCAAGACTGACTGCACAGAATATCTTACCAGCGGTCGCGCTTGCCGCCGCCGCCACCACCGTTACCACCACGGCCGCCACCGCCGCCGAATCCACCGCGTCCGCCACCACCGCCGCCAGTGCGGGGCTCCTGCGGGCGCGCTTCATTGACGGTCAACGTACGGCCGCCGAAATCGGCGCCGTTCAAAGCCGTAATAGCCGCTTGAGCTTCAGAATCAGATGCCATCTCCACGAAGCCGAAGCCCCGTGACTGGCCGGTGAACTTGTCCGTGATCACGCGCGCAGACTCCACGGCCCCATGCGCGGCAAACAGTTCACTGAGTTGCTGTTCGGTCGCCGCATAGGGCAACCCACCGACGTAGATCTTCGAACCCATGTGGGTTCCTCCTTTGAAAATGATGATATTGTCTTGGACTCGAGTGACGGAGGAAGGAGCGGGCCGAAGACGCAATCAGTGCGGCGACTCAGGTCTGACTTCCGACGAAATTCCCGGGCAAGGCAACATCGTTGCGGGCCTGCTTTATTTTAGCGATTCATCGCGAGGCCCTGGCGATGACTTGCCGTGAGCCTAACACAGGGGTCCGGTGAATTCAACGTCACTCCCCGACACGAACCAGCAAGCCCTGGTTCCGGCAATAGGCAAATGTCCGGTGAAACCAGGCGATCATCACAGCCAAAAACAGGAGATTCAGCCCGATCGCCCAACCGAGATGCTCGACCGGCTGGCCGGACTGACTGAGTACGCCCCGCATGCCTTCGAATACATGCGCAGCCGGATTGGCCCAGGCCACCGGCTTCAGCCAGGCCGGCAGGACATCCATCGGATAGAACACGCAGGAGATCGGCTGAAAGAGGAACACCATGCTCCAGGCGAGCACCTCCGCCTCCTGCCCGAACCGCATGATCAGCGAGGTCGTAAACACACCGATGACCCACCCGGTCACGACTAAATTCAGCACGAAGGGGAGCAGCCAGAGCCCGATAATCAGAATACTGTAGTCATAAAACAACCAGGCGCAAAGTCCCATCACCAGCGACACACAGACAACCTTGAAGATGCTCATGATCATCGTCGCAGCAAGAAACTCACTCGGCTTCAGCGGACTCGCAAACAGATTCATCAGGTTGCGGGACCAGAGCTCTTCAAGAAACGAAATCGTGATTCCCTGCTGAGACCGGAAGAGGACGTCCCAGAGAATCAGTGCGCCGAGGAAAAACGTGACGAATCCGGGGACCTGTGCCTGATACCGCGCCAGATAGAGGGTAATGAATCCCCAGATGACCAGATCGAGAAACGGCCAGTAGAAGATCTCCATAATCCGAGGCAAACTCCGGCGATAGAGGTAGAGGTGACGGAACACAATGGCTGTAATCCGGTGGAGCTTCATGGAATCCTAGTGGTGATGTTCCTCACCGCAGCCCCCGCAATCTCCACATCCCTGGTGCCGCCCCAGCATGGTATCCATCATCGTCCGGGCGCCGCCGACAAGCCGTTCGCCCACACGCGTGCCGTCCGGTAACTTTCTCAGACCCAATCCAAGCAGCGTCACCGGAACTCCCGCCGCGCCCAGCAGAAAAGGCCAGGTCCCGACACGGCCCGTATCCATCATCCACACCACCGCGACCGCGATCAGAAGAGGAACAATGCCCGCTGTCAGGCTGGCCCGCACGACTTGCCACTTACTGGTGCCGCGCGCGACGCCCACAAGGGCAAAGGCCGACCAGAACAGCCCCCAGCAGGCACTCACTCCAAATCCGCCCAGTACCAGCCCCAGGATAAACGAGATGGCTGTCTCGATCATAATAGCCGCACTCCATTCCTTCCCCGCCTTGCGGGGCCGCTATGATTCTCTGGCCAACTTCAAGAACACATCTTCGAGGTCTGCCTGCCCAAAGCGGGATACGATTTGGGCCGCCGTCCCCTCCGCCACCAGATTACCTTTTTGGAGGAAGATGATGCGGTCCGACATTTCTTCCATTTCCCGCATGTTGTGCGAGGTATAGAGGACACTCAATCCGGACGCGCGTTGCTCATCCTTCAGCAACCCGCGAATTTTATGCGCGATATCGGGATCCAGACTGGCCGTCGGCTCGTCCAGGAACAGAATTTTCGGTTCAGTCAGCAACGCCTTCGCGAGTGTCATTCTGGTCATCTGCCCTGAGGACAGCTTGCGCGTGACCTTATGCCGGAACTCCCCCATTTCCAGCTTCTTCACGATATCGTCGATCTTTCGGCGGACATCGAGCAGACCATAGAGCCTGGCGACCACCCACAGGTTCTCCTCGACCGTCAGCGATTGCGGCATCGACATGTAGGTGGAGGAAAAATTGACCCGCTGTAAAATCGCCTCCCGATGAGTCTCCAGGTCCATTCCAAACATCGAGATCGATCCGGACGTGGGTGCGATGAGCCCCAACAGCATATGCATTGTCGTCGTCTTGCCCGCGCCGTTCGGCCCCAATACTCCCAGAATCTCTCCGGGCCGCAGGGCAAACGAAATACCGTTGACGGCGGTAAAATCGCCGAACGTTTTGGTCAGATTGCGGACCTCAAGAACGGGTGATGACATCGCAAGCATTTCGGGTATCAATTGAACAATAACGACGCACCGATTTTTTCAGGGATATGGCAGGTCTCGCATTTCCGGCTGACCGGCTTCCCCTGATGTTCCTGTTTGCCGTCATGGCAGCGAAAACAGTCGGACAAGGCCCTGGTGCGGAGATACGATCCTTCGGGATGATCGGGATGCCAGGGCTGGCTGTCGGCCGTCACATGCCCGCGCGGGATCACAATCGGATAGCCCTTGATCGGTTTGTCATGCACCACGCCCGAATGGCATGTGGTGCATCCCTCGCCCTGCCCTCTCACGCCAAACGCTTCCATATGAGCACGGTGGCTCATTACCAGCCCTACGTCCTTCACCGGGGCAGGCAGATCCCTCGTGGCAATCTCGGAGACTCTCAAGATATTGCGGTGACAACCGAGGCAGACATCCGACTCCACCTTCGCCTGAAGATTGTGGGAATCCGTCGGCGTGCCGAACAGCTGGATCATCGAATCCTTCGTCCCGTTCCAGGCCTTGTCATGGAGCCAGCCAGCGACACCTGGACGGACGTGGCAGGCCACACAGGTCACCTCTTTGTGTGACGACGTTACCCAACTGTCGTAAGACGGTGTGATCGTATGACAACTGGCACAAAACTTCGGATGATTGGTCAGGGGAATTGCGATCCCGCCGAAGGCGAAGGCTCCGGCAATCAGGGCCAGAACCAGGATCGTTTTACGGTTCCAATTCATGCGTGACGCGCGGAAAGTGCTTGATGATGAGGGCCGCCACACCCGTGACATCGTTCAAATCGAGCACCGGCACAGGAAGATCAATCGGCTTATCTGAGACGACCGCCAGCAGCCCGTCGGGAGAGACCGGCACTTCGCCGACCTGCTCGCGAATCACGACGATCTTGAGATACCCCTCGCTCTTCCAGCCTTCCGCGATGATGAGATCGTAGGAGCCATCGAGAAACCGGTCACGAATCTCCTCCACCTTCATCTCTTCCGGCACATCGGCAAACATCGCCAGGCTGCCGCGGGACATTACGATGACACTGCTGGCCCCTGCGCGCTTGTGCCGCCAGCTGTCTTTCCCTTCGGTATCGAGATCGAAACCATGACCGGCATGTTTCACCGTCGCCACGCGATAACCCGCCCGCACCAACTCGGGAATCACGCGCTCGATCAACGTGGTCTTGCCGCTGTTCGACCGGCCGACAAATGACACGATGGGCACGGCCATGGGCTCAGTCCCTTTCCAGGATCAACAACAGGACGTCTTATGTCCGGTGCTGTGGGTATGCTCGGCCTGCGTTTTCCAGGCTTCCCCGCTCAATAACTGCACGGTGACCAGATCGCCTGGATTCACCCGTTCCACTTCGACGGGAATATCGATCAGGCAATTCGCCTTCACCATCGACGTGAGAATCCCTGAGCCTTGCGCGCCGGTCGTCCGGACTTTGAAGACCCCGTCCTCCCGCGTCAGCACGCCGCGGAGAAAGTGCCGGCGGTCCGTGCGCTTCGAAAACTTCTCCTGGATAACCGCCTGCACCAGGGGCCGCCCGTAGGTCCGGTGCCCGTTCATCTTCAAGATGGCCGGCCGCACCAGCTGTTCGAACGTCACCATCGATGAGACCGGATTCCCCGGAAGACCGAACGCCAACTTGCCCTGAATCTTGCCGAAGGCCAGCGGCTGCCCCGGTCTGATCGCGAGCTTCCAGAAATTCATCTCGGCGCCCAGTTCGCGGAACACTGCTTTGGTAAAATCGTAGTCGCCCATCGAGACGCCGCCGGACAGCACCAGCACATCGGCGGTCAGCCCGTGGGACATCTTTTCCTTCAACGCCGCCGGCGTATCGCGGGCAATCCCCAGCAGAAAGGGAATGCCGCCGGCTTCCTGCACCGCCGCCGCAATCCCGTAGCTGTTCGAATTGATGATCTTCTCTTCGCTGAACCGCTCATCCAGATCGGCAAGCTCATCACCTGTGGACAAAATGGCCACCCGCGGACGCTGATACACGAAAACAAAGGACTTCGCGAGAATCGCCAGCATCCCCGCATCGCCCGGACGGATCTGCGTTCCCTTGGCGATGATGCATTCGCCCTTTTTCACGTCTTCGCCTTGCGGCCGGATATTGGAGCCGCGCGGTTCAGCCTTGAAAACCCGAACAGAATCCGGCGTGTGCTCCGTATCTTCCACTTTCAGTACCGTATCCGCGCCTTGCGGAATCGGTGCGCCGGTCATGATGCGAATCGCCTGCCCCGGGCCGACCGACTTCGTCGGCATTTTCCCGGCAGGCACATCCTCGATCACCTTGAGCGTGACCGTCTTTTCGATCGCATGTTCCCGCTTGATGTCGTCCCAGCGGACGGCAAATCCGTCCATCGCGCTGTTGTTCCACGGCGGATTATCCCGCTCGGCCACGATATCCTCGCCCAGCACACGTCCGAGCGCGTCGAGGATCGACACTTTCTCCAAACCCAGGGTCGGGGTGGCCTCCAACACAATCCGCTGCGCATCTTCAAGCCGTGTCAGTCCGTCTGTCGCGTCAGGTGCCTTCACAATCACTCCCGTCTCAATGTGCATGACGCGGCGCCACTTTCACCAGTGACCCGCTTTTCTTGCAAAAGGCTTCGATCTGATTCGCAATGTTGTGATAGCACTCGGCCGTCGCCGTATCGGAATTGAACATCGCAAAGGGCTCACCCGCATCCGACTGCATCACGACATCCGGATCGAGCGGAATCCGTCCGAGGAACGGTACGCCCATGCCGTTGGCGGAGGCTTCCCCTCCACCCTTGCGGAACACTTCGATATGGTTGTGGCAATGCGGACATTCCAAACCGCTCATATTTTCGACGATGCCGATGATGGGCACTTCACTGTCTTTGCAGAACGTCACCGACTTGCGCGAATCCAGCAGCGCGACTTCCTGCGGCGTCGTGATGATGACCGCGCCGCTCACATTGCCGAGCAGATCGATCGTCGTCACCGATTCGTTGCCGGTACCCGGCGGCAAATCGATGAACAGGAAGTTCAGATCCTGCCACTCCACGCCGCCCAACAGCTGATTGATGAACTCATACTTGTACGCGTCCCGCCAGATGATGGGATCATCCGGATTCTGGAGCAGGAACGACATCGAGGCGATTTTCAGATTGTAGGCCTGGAAGGGGATGATGCCGCCGGACGTGCTGATCTTGAGCTTCTGCCCCTCGGCTCCGACCATCTTCGGAATATTCGGCCCGTGAATGTCCATATCACAGATGCCCACATGCCAGCCCTTGAGTGCGAGACTGACCGCCAGGTTGGTCGTGCAGGTGCTCTTCCCGACGCCGCCCTTGTTGCTCATGATCAGCACTTTGTACTCGATGCGCTCCATCCGCTTGGCGACGAGCCACCGGCTATGGCCTTCTTTATCCTTCTGGCAAGATTCGTTCTCGTCACAGATCGCGCAGGCCCACATATAGGTGCAGGCGTCGCTTCCCCCGGATGTGGGCGTTTGAATGACATTCAGTTCACGGGCCATAGTGTGTCCTTCTATATGACATGAAGCCTGGGGCTTCGGTTATCGACGGGGGTTTCCGCTCGGCACTCCAACATACTCGCTGTCGCCGGACTTCGGCATGCGCGCAGCGCCGGCCGCCGCGGTCGCCGGCGTCAGCGGCGGTACATCCGCGCTGCCGGCTTCTTCCTGCACCGGCTTCTTTTTGTTGAAGAAACCCGCGCTGATGATGCCGACTTCATAAAACACATACATCGGCAACGCCATGAGGCACTGGTTGAACGGATCGGGCGTCGGCGTAAGAATGGCGGCGATGATAAACGCCCCCAGCAGCGCCCATTTCCGATAACGCCGCAGAAACGGGGCATCGACCCAGCCCAGCTTGGCCATGAGCGTAATCGCCAGCGGCACTTCAAAGATCAGCCCGAAGACGAGCAAAAACCACAAGGCAAAACCGACATACTGCGCGATCGAGAGCTGAGGAATAAAGCCGGCGTTCACGCCGTAGGAAATGAGAAAATTCAACGCAAAGGGCAGAACGAAGAAAAAGGAAAAGGTCACTCCGGCCAGAAATGCCAGCGTGCTCAATAACACAAACGGGCCGACAAACCGGCGCTCCTGCACGTGCAGACCGGGCACGACAAACTGCCAGAACTCCAACAGAATATAGGGTGTCGCCAGTACCACGGCAAACAAACCGGCGACTTTGACGTTCTGCCACAGAGCTTCACCGGGAGCCAGAAAGACAAACGGCACCGTCGGCAGATCCGTCGGCTCCCAGGACAGCGTGCTGGGCACGAACATGTTTTGGAGGGGGATACGGAGCCACTTGACGAGAGCATCGGCGTAGAAGAACGTCACAACAAACACGATCGCCGTCACGATGACGGCGCGTGTCAGCCGGACCTGGAGCTCCACCAGGTGCTCCATGACCGGCATTTTTTTGTCTTCCAGCGGCTTGAAGACCGAGTCCTGCAGCCACCGGTTGAAATCGTTCAGCACCGCGCCCTCATCGTACGGGACGATGCGGCACCGGATCTCTCAGGAGATTCCGGCGCCGCACACTCGGTCTATTTCGGATTCACTGCCACAAACAGGCTGTTGCCCTGCCGGTTCACCAGCAACACAGCCAATTCGTCCTTCTTGATCTTGTTCGCGGCTTTCAAATAGTCATCCACGGTCTTGACCGTCTCATGGTTCACTTCCTGGATGATATCTCCGCGCTGCAATCCCGCTGCTTCGGCCGGACCGCCCGGCTCGACGCCGGTCACGACCACGCCGGTGGTCTTGGCGGGAATATTCAGCTGACTCATAATCGCATTATCCAACGCCTGGATCTTGAGGGACGCCAGCACGTTGTCCGGGAGCTTGATCGTCTCGCCCTGCTCTTTGGGCGGAGCCGCTTCCTTCTTGGCCAGCAACTCATCGGAGGGCCGCTCGGCGACTTTCACCGAAATGGTTTGCTCCTTGCCGTCGCGCAACACTTTCACCTGGGCATCTTTACCCACCATCGTCCGCGCCACAAGATTGCGCAACTGGCTCACGCTCTGTACTTCTTTACCGTTGAACGCAATGACCACATCGCCGCGCTTCATGCCGGCGGCAGCCGACGGCCCGTTTTCGTTGACGTCGCTGATCAACACGCCCTTGCGCTGCTCCGGCAACTTGAACGACTTCGCCAGGGCCGGGGTGATCTCCTGAATGGCGACACCCATCCAGCCCCGCACCACTTTGCCGGTTTTCTGGAGACTGTCGACAATGTCCACCGCGATACTGCTGGGAATGGCGAATCCGATTCCCTCCGAACCGCCGGTGCGGGAGAAAATGGCGGTATTGATACCCATCAATTCACCGTTCATGTTCACCAGCGCGCCGCCGGAATTGCCCGGATTGATCGCCGCATCGGTCTGGATGAAATCTTCATAATCGGCGATGCCCACGTTCCCGCGGCCCAGGGCGCTGATGATGCCCAAGGTCACCGTGGAACTCAGCCCGAACGGACTGCCGACGGCCAGCACCAGGTCTCCCACGGCCAGCTTGTCGTAGTCGGCCCACTTCAACGAAGGCAAATCCTTTGCATCAATCTTGATCACGGCCAGATCGGTCTTGGGATCCGTTCCGACCGTCTTCGCCGTAAACTCCCGGCGGTCGCTGAGGGTCACGGTAATTTGCGTAGCCCCTTCCACGACATGGTTATTCGTCACAATATAACCGTTGGGATCCAGAATCACCCCGGATCCGGCGCTCTGTTCAGGTCGCCCGCCGTGTCCTCCCGGAGGGCCGGGCGGCATCGGAGGCGGGGTCGGAAGATCTCCTCCGCCGGGCTCTTCACCGCCGCCGGGAGGTCCGCCGAAGGGTCCTGGAGGAAGCCCGCCGCGGCGGCGTCCGCCTTCTCCGCCACCGCCGGTCACGGCAATATTCACGACGGCAGGGGTGACTTTCTTGACGATCTCAGAAAAACCTTGGGTAAAGGCCGGAGGAACACCTGCCGCCAATACGGCGGGGCTCCCGATCAACCCGCCTGCGACCGTGGCCGCCAGTACAAGCCCACAACCAATGACAAACTTGGTCGCCTGCTGACTCCGATAGACCATGCTCAGTTCCTCCCGACGGTTGAACTCACCACACACATCACTCCCATCAGCAGCCACCTGCCTGGCAGCCGACCGAACGGTACATCTTACACTAATCATTCCTTGGGCTTCAAAGAGGAAAAGTCCCTGTTCGGCCTATAAATTTGCATCCCAAGTAGACGGCGTGAAGGCAGCGACCTACGGGCAAACGAGTGATGGCGCTTCACAGCTTGCGCGATCGATCTACGGCCTCGTCGCCGTCAGAACAGTCGCCTCCGTTTGCCCGCATGTCTCCGTAGTTAGGCGATCGACCTCGACCATGGCGGACACACAGGCTCGGTTCTCGGCGGATGCGCGAAATCCTCCAGGGTCGATCGGCCTCACTTGCAATCGAATGCTGAGTCCATATACGGTAACGCCACCGTCGTGCCGATACAGGGGAAATCAGCCTGTGACACAAAAAGATTTCTATCGAGTTCTGGATCTCTCCGTCGTCATCCCCGCGCACAACGAAGCCTCACGCATTCTTCCCTATCTGCGCACGATTCGCGACACCCTTTCCGGACAACACCGATCGTATGAAATCATTGTCGTCGATGACGGCAGCCGCGACGATACGAATAAAGTGGTCCGTGAATTCGCCAAGACCGAGCCCAATTTGCGGCTCATTCCTCTGCCTACCTGCGTGGGGAAAGGCGGGGCGGTCAGGCATGGCATGCTCGCGGCGCGCGGCCGGCTGCAGTTATTCGCCGATGCCGACGGGGCCACCGCCATTACGGAACTGGACCGGCTCGAACAGGCGATCCGGAACGGGGCCGACGTTGCCATCGGCTCACGAAGCCTGGCCTCCCGGCAGCAGGGCTTCACGGTCAATGCCCGGTGGCATCGAAGTCTGCTCGGAGAATGCTTCAATGCCATTGTCCGCTCAGGAGGAATTCGCGGAATCAGCGACACCCAATGCGGGTTCAAGCTGTTCGAGCGATCCGTCGCACGCGATCTGTTCTCCGTCTCCACCATCAATGGATATGGCTTTGATCTTGAACTCCTGTTCGTTGCCCAACAACGCGGCTATCGGATCGCGGAAATACCCGTGAATTGGGCTGATCAGCCGGGCTCGAAAATGCGGCTCTTTCGAGACGGCATCGCCATCCTCCGCGAGTTCAGCCTCATTCACCGTAATGCCGCCAAGGGCTATTATTCACCGCTCACGACACCAGACACGCTTGCACCTCTCATCTCCACGACACCGGCTCTGGACTAGTCCCGCCTGCCCATGAATCGTTCTGGAATCATACCGACCGCCCTCTGCCTTATTTCCATCTCCATCGCCGGATGTACCAGCCGATTGGCGTTTCCTCCGATGGGTGACCCGCTCCCCGTTGCGGTCAAACTTGAAATTCCCGTCGCGATCAAAGAGCTTCGCCTGGAATATACCGACGCATGCGGTCATCTCACCCGGATTCCGCTTGGAGCCCGGCTGGAGGAAGCGCTCGTGGAAGGCGCTGACCGGACCTTCACGTCGGTTTCCTATGAGGGGCGCGCAGACACAACCGCTCGACCGGAAGCCACCGTACGTGTGGATCTTGCGAGTTGGTCGTTCAAGCTGCAGCAGAACCCTGCGCGCGACCGCGTACCGGTCAATCTTCAATTACATGCCACTGCCAGGGTCGTTGATAACAATGGGAACACCCTCCGGGAATCTGCCGTCACGATCGTGCGCCAGGACTTCTTGAGCCTTGAGTCCATGGAACCGTACTGTCGTTACCTCGCCGATTCATTTACGCAGAACACCTCTGTCGAGTTTGCCTCCAAGGTGTCAATGGATGTCCGGCAAGCCTTCAGCGGCGTAACAGCGGTTCCGCAGACAGCCGCACCCGCCATTCCCGCACTCAAACCTCAGGATCCGGCCACACCGGCATCTGTCCCGACGCTCCGTTTCACAGCGAAGGTGTTCGATGAGAACGGGAATCTGCTACTCGAAGGCGGTGAGAGCGTCCGGGTGCGGGTCGATGTCGCAAACGCTGGATTGGCGCCGATTCAACAGGCCCTGGTCTCCCTTTCCGGAAGCCCGGCGCTCATCGCGCATTTTCCTGCAGCCACGATCCCCGTGCCGTTGTTGCAACCGGGGGAAACCAAGTCGATCGAATTTGTCGCCACGCTGCCGCCGTCGATACAGCCGCAAAAAGCGGAACTCCGGGTCCACGTCGAAGAAACTGCCTCGCATACCGCGGCTCCTACTCAAACGCTGACAGTCGTGATGCAGGCAACCGGAATCAGGATCGACGATGTGGACCAAATCCCCGCCGCCACAACCGAGTTCCGCCAGCCGCAGACCTATCTGCTATCGATCGGAATCGGATCCTACCGAGATCGGCAACTGCTCCCCCGCAAGTTTGCGTCATTGGACGCGGAGATGGTGGCCAACTACTTTCAGGCACTGGGGGGAGTTCCTTCCGCCAACGTGCGCCTCCTGCAGGACTGGAAAGCCGTACGCCAGGACATCGACGACGCCTTGCTGAACTGGCTGCCTCCGCACATGACTAAAGATGCGGTCGTCATCGTGTACTTCGCCGGGCAAGCCATGACGACCTCGACGGGAGAAGTCCTTTTCGTTCCCTACGAAGGCAGCCCGACGGCCACCTCGCGCCTCTATCCATTGAAAGATCTCGAAGCGGCACTGGCACGCCTCAAAGCAAAGCAGACCATCCTGCTGTTCGACGGGGCGGTATCGCGGCTCCATAGCGACCCCAAAATGAAAAATTTCCCCCCTCGATGGGATTCAGCAGGTTCGTCAACCATCCGTATCATCAGCAGCGACAATCTGAGCAAGGGCATCGAAGACGACAAACACCGCCACGGGCTAATGACCTACTATCTACTGCGTGCATTGCGGGGAGAATGCGACTCCAACCGTGACGGGTCCGTCACCTTGGCGGAAGCGGCCGGCTACGTGAGCCAGAAAGTCACATGGGCATCGAAATCTCAATTCAATACCCAGCAACACCCGCTCATTCACCCGTCACTGAAGCCGAACGATCCGGGCTTTGCTCTTGTACTCAGCAAGCTCGCCGCGATTCGAAGCGAACAGGCCCCTTAAACAGTCCGCTCCTATCGCCCTCGACTCCGGGAAAACAGAAATGCCCCGCTCAACCTGCGCGCGCCGGGTGATGGGCGCGTATGACAGGAATCTCTTAGGCTTGGAAGAGACTTCGATCGGAAACCGGCCACTCTGGAGAAGAGCGATGGGAAAGAAAGAAGGAAGAGGCCCTACTTCGCAGAGAGCGGCACGAGCCGTCTCTCAAAATGCGAGAGGGGCAAGGGAATCTCTTCCCCGCCCCTCCCTCAACACTAGGACCTCTGAAGGAATTACTCGCCCTTGCAGAAGCTCCGCTCGTAGTTGATGATGTTCCAGGCTTCTTCTTCGTTGATGGCGGCAGGGATCAAAGACACCATACCGGTGCCCGCGCTGCCGTTCTTGATGACCCAGAACAACTCGCCGTCTTTCCGCTTCTTGTGGAACTTGCAGTTGGTGAAGTCCCGGGGGCTCGGATCCAGGATCGCGCCGGCAGGTCCATCGCCCTTGCCTTCCTTACCGTGGCAATTGAAACAGGTGCCCTTGCCCTCGAACAACGCCTTACCCTTGGCAATGCTCTCCGGAGTCGAAGCAACCGGATTCTTCATGGCCTTTGCATCGCCCATCTGGTCGGCTGGAACGCGGGGCTTCAGCGGATCTTTTTCCGCGGCTCCCGCCACCGTCGCAGTCATGAGCATCAGGGCTGCAGTGACTCCCAAGAACTTCGAGAAGTAACCCATCGCACGTCCTCCTTTGTGTTGAACCCACCACACGTGAACTCGGCCTCAGGCCGCTGGCTCTAAAATACCTGTACCAAAGTAGTGCACTTAAACGGGCGGACTATAGCAACCGCGCTCATTTCTTGTCAAGAAATCCGGATCTTGCTCGATACCATTTCCTCGCGCCTCAAACCGGAAATTCACTGTCCTCAACCCGTTATACTCAACACATCTATCAAGGGCCGTGCCACAACTCCCCCACAAGGAAGCCCCATATTTTGATCACTTACAACAGTAGGTTCCAGCCGTCCTCTCAATGCGCCTCGACCGTGACACCTTTGCGCCACAAGTTTCCCCTAGATGCCTCACAGGCAAGCGATGGACACCCACATCATGGCCGGCACAAACCGGCAACCAAGGTCTGTTGAGAAGCGCGCGTAGCGCCGAATTAATGCAGCGGGGAAAACTTGCGCCTGTCGTGTAACAGCGCAACAGCGACGGGAGGATTTCGCACTATCGTTTAATCACCACATCCCTGGCAACTTTTCCGCTTGGGCCAAACGGCTTGAGCGGCTTTCCATTGAGTTCTGCTTTCACACCGCCGGCGTTCCCCAGCGTCAAGACAAATTGATCCTGGCCCTTCCAATGAGCTTTTTCTCCGGGACGCAATAACGCTTCCTGAGGGCTGCCGCTATCGACCTGAACCACAACCCAACTCAACTCGTTTGCTTCAAGATCCAACGACAATTGTCCGTCAGAAGAAGCGCCACCCCCATCGATGGAAATCCCGCCGAGCGGGCCGTCCGTCCCCGGGGAAGCCGTCGAAACAAGATCGGCATCGGGCTTGGCCGCACCCGACGCAGCGCGAGCGCCGGCCGGGTCGTTTACATGAACCTCCGCCGCCGCCTTCGGGACGGCCGGTGGCACCGCTTCACTCGACTTGGCGGGAACGGGCGCCGGCTCAGGATCCTGATGCGCGCTTGGCTCGGCGGTTTCTTTTGTCGTCTGAGCGGATCGTTTAGTGGATGTCAGTTCGGACGTCCCGCGGCGCAGGACCGATGATTGTTCGCGGCTGAGTAAAAAGATGAGCGTCAGCACCGCGATCCCGATCGCAACCGCCACGGCCTTCCGATTGGCCTGGCGTTTCCGCTCCTCCTCGACCTGCCGGACTTTCAACCGTTCACGTTCATCCTGCTTTTCATAAAACGCTCCGGCCGACTGGACAAACCGGTGGATCGCATCCTCTTCGTCAAGCCCCAGAGACCGTGCGTAGGAACGAACGAATCCTCTGGCAAAGACCTGATCGGGCAGCTTGGCAAAGTTTCCATCCTCCAGCGCTTTGACGAAATCTGAGCGGATGCGCGTCTTCGACGCCACTTCGTCGACAGTCAGCCCTTTGGTCTCACGAACCTGCCTGAAAAATTCACCAACCGATTCCATACGCCCTCGACTACTTTAACCGAGCCAAAAGTTCTGTTGCTGCATCCGTATACTCGCCGCTTTTATCCAAGGCTTTCACCTTGCCGAGCACCTCTCGCGCCTTCGCGGCATACCCCAGCTTGGAATAGACCCGCCCCAGTTCAAGATGCGTCAACGCCGGAGGAACGCTGGCAGGATTCGCCAAAGCCGCATCCTCCAACGATTCCATCGCTTCCTGGAAATCTCCCCGCTGAGCCAAGGCCCGGCCTAAATGAAACCGCGCCAAATCCGGGGTGGCATACAGCGGGTTGGACAACGCGGCCCGATACGACCGGATCGCCTCCTCCCATTTCCCCTGGCTGGCTAACACCTGCCCCAAATAGGTATGCGCTTCCGAGTAGGCGTCGTCAATCTGAATGGCGGACCGGAACTCTTCCTCAGCTTGAGCCAATTTGCCCTGAAGAGCATAGACATGGCCAAGACCGTACCGCGCCTCTTTATTCTTGGGATTCAGTTGCACCGCTTTCTGAAACGACACGAAGGCTTTCTGCCGGTCGCCGCTGAGCGTCGCAACACCTTCCTGGTAATGGCCCTGCGATTTTTGGAGCGCCTCTTCGGTCGCCGCACAGGCGCTGACGAACAGACCGGCCGCCGCACACACAATACGCCCGTACCGGGTCACGAGCCCCGTCCTTCGCTCACAGACTTTCTCCCGCTGGGGCATTACGACACGTCCTCAAAATGCGTCAATCGCTTGAACTCCTGGAACCGCGCCTGAATCTCTTTGTAATCCAGGATACGTAAACGGTCAAGACTAAAGGATTCTACGGTAAAAGACGCCATGACGCTGCCGAAGATGATCGCCTGCTTCATCGCCTCGGGAGAGCGGTTTCCGGTGGCGGCCAAGTAGCCGAGAAAACCGCCCGCAAAGGTATCGCCGGCACCGGTGGGATCCCGCACATCCTCGAGCGGAAACGCCGGCGCGCCGAACACCTGCGTGCCGTTGAACATCAATACGCCGTATTCGCCCCGCTTGATAATGAGATGCTTGGGGCCGCGCGCCAGCACCTGCTTGGCCACCTTGACCAGATTCGAATCCTGTCCCAACGCGCGGGCTTCCCCGTCATTGATGATCAGCACGTCGATCTTCTCCAGCACCTTCCACAACGCGTCGCGCTTCCCGTTGATCCAGAAATTCATCGTATCGCAGGCTACGAGACCGGGACGCTCCACCTTTTGCAGGACATCGAGCTGCAACTCTGGATCGATGTTGCCGAGGAACAGCACATCGGGTGATCGATAGGCGTCGGGAATCTTGGGCCGGAAGGTTTCAAACACGTTCAGCTTCGTATCGAGCGTCTTGGCCTCGTTCAACTGGTGCGAATACTCGCCCTTCCAGCGAAAGGTCGAACCAGGCCGTTGCTCCAGTCCGGTCAGATCGATTCCCCGGCTCTTCAGGAAAGCAATGTGCTGGGCCGGAAAGTCTTCCCCCACCACCGCAATCAGCGCCACCGATGTAAAGAAACTGGCCGACGTGGAAAAATAGGTCGCGGACCCTCCCAGAATATCGGTCCCCTCTCCAAACGGCGTCTTGACCGTATCGAGCGCAACAGACCCTACAACCAACAGCTTTCCCATCGATTCAACGCGCTCCTTTCTTTGTTCCCAAGACTCGCTGCGTGAGAATCCCGAATTTTTTCCGGACTGCCGCCGAAATACTCGCCGGAGCCGTCACGATCGCATTGTCCAACGCCCGATGACAGGGGCAGGCCGGTGCGTCGGCCAGAGTCGGCACCACGCGCTTCAGGACATCCTTGGCCAGCGCGACGTTGTTGTGGAGCGTGGCGAGAATGGCTTCAACGGTCACGGCTTCCTGCGTCTCGTGCCAGCAGTCATAGTCGGTCGCGAGCGCCATCGTCGCGTAGCAGAGTTCCGCCTCGCGCGCGAGCTTGGCTTCCGGCATATTGGTCATCCCGATCACATCCACACCCCATTGCCGGTACAGGCGGGATTCCGCTTTGGTCGAAAATTGCGGCCCCTCCATGCACAGATACGTCCCGCCGCGATGCACATTTGCGCCGGCACCTTCACCCGCAACCGCCAGCGCCTGGGCCAGCGACATGCAAATCGGTTCCCCGAAAGCGACATGCGCCACAAGTCCCCCCTCGAAGAAGGTGGCCACGCGCCGCTTCGTCAGATCGATGAATTGATCGGGAATCACCACGTCGCCGGGCTCAATCAGCTCCTTCATGCTCCCGACAGCGCTCACCGAGATGATTCGCTGCACACCCAGGGACTTCATCGCGTAGATATTCGCGCGATAGTTGATCTCGCCGGGATTGAGGCGGTGTCCGCGGCCATGGCGGGACAGAAACGCGATCGAGACCCCGTCCAGCCGCCCCACGCGAATCGCGTCGGATGGCGCACCGAACGGTGTCCGAACCCGCATCTCGCGAACGCCTTTCAATCCTTCGATGTCATACAATCCGCTCCCGCCGATCACGCCGATCGACGCCTTGGACCCATTCGCCTTCCGTGCCATGAACTCGTGCTCCTCTTACGTCGCAGACCTACACCGGCAAGGCACGCGGGGTGCCGAGCGCTGCCATGAACTGTTCGATCTGCTCGACCACCCGGTCGGCGGTCCGGCCGACAGGCTCCTGCTCGTCGAGCATCAACCACACAATGCCCGGTTCCTTCCGGAACCAGGTCATCTGGCGCTTCGCAAACTGTCTGGTGTCCTGCTTGAACTGTCGCACCATCTCGACGGCATCATACTCGCCGGCGAATTGCGCGGCGAGGTGTCGATACCCCAACCCCTTCATGGAGCCCAGCGCCCGGCTATACCCGCGAGCCAGCAACGCGCGAGTCTCTTCTACCATGCCATGCGTCAGCTGCCAATCGATCCGCGCTTCGATCCGGCGATACAGACTTTCTTTCGGACGTTGCAGCCCGATGAGCAACGTGGGAAATGGCGCCGCCTGGAGCTGGTGCTGCGCCTGCAAGGAAGCCAGCGAACACCCGGCAAGCCGGAACACCTCCAACGCCCGAATCACTTTCGACTCGTCGTTGGGATGCAGTCTCGACGCCGTGACAGGATCCACCCGGACAAGCTCCGCATACAGAGCCTCTCGCCCCTGCGCGGCCGCGAGCGCCGTGTACTCGCGCCGGATGTCCGCATCCGCCGCCGGCGCCTCACAGATGCCCCGAATCAAGGTGCGGATATAGAGCCCGGTTCCGCCGACGACCAACGGGAGACGGCCTTCCCGGATGACACGATCGATTTCTGCCAGCGCTTCCCGCCGATACCGCCCGGTGTTATAGGGCTCATCGGGATCCACGAGATCGATCAGCCGGTGCGCAACCCCTTGCCGCTCTTTCACCGACGGCTTATCGGTTCCGATGTCCATGCCCCGGTAAACCTGCCGGGAATCGGCCGTCAAAATCTCGGTGCCATACCGCTGGGCCACCTGTACCGCGACGGCACTCTTTCCTGCCGCCGTAGGCCCCAACACAACGACCAGCGGGCGATGCCGGCGAATCGTCTCGGCAAACCTGTCGGACTGCATAGCCATGGAGCGATCCCGACCCGCTACCATCCGACCCGGCCGAATAGTTTTTCAAGCTCGTCCGCCGTCAGTTGAAAAACCGTCCGCCGCCCGTGCGGGCAGGTCTGAATTTTCCCCTCGGCGAGCCAGTCTTCCGTCAGTTGCTGAATCTCGGATAGTCCCAGCGAACGTCCGGCCCGCACCGCACTGTGGCAGGCCAGCGACGCCAGAACGGGACGAACCCGTTCCTCAAGACTGGACACCTGCCCCCAGAGGCTCAAATCATCCAGCAGGTCCTGCAGAAACGCCGGCGCGTTGATCACCCCGATTCCAAGCGGCACGCTCCGCACCAGGACGGCGGTCAGGCCGAACGGTTCAAGTTCAAGTCCCAGCTTTTCAAGATCGGGCTGATAGCGTTGCAACAGGGCCGCATGAGGAGCGGAGAGTTCCACCGACTCCGGGATCAGCAACGGCTGCGACGCCATTCCTCGCGCCGCCCACGCCCGGTACAATCGCTCGAACAGGACCCGCTCATGCGCCGTATGCTGATCAAGAATCGTCAACGCGCCGCCCAGCTCCACGACGAGATACGTGTGCCGAAGCTGCCCGAGTGCCGTCACCTCCGACGCGGGGGCACGCACATAGGGCTCTGCGGCCTCATTCACAAACGTGAGCTGATCGTCTGAGGGCGGAAGGCTGACGGCATGCTGGGGAACCGACCGGCGCGGCTCTTCCGGGGAAGCCATCGACCGGGCAGGGAACCACGAGCGCGACAGTTGTGTACCAGCGACAGGCTGCCCCGATTCTTGCGGCTCGGGTGCGGCCACAGGCTCACCGGCGTTCGGCTCGTGCCGGCCGAGCGCCTGCCGCACCGCGCGCCGGACGAGCTGATGAATCGCTTCCTGTTCGGCAAAACGGACTTCCCGCTTCGAGGGATGCACATTCACATCGACACGATTCGGATCGACGTCGAGAAACAGGACAAACAGCGGATTCTGCCCCTTGGGGAGAAAGGAACCGTAGCCTTCGGCGATCGCATGGGAGATCGCGGCATTCCGGACCGGCCGCCGGTTGATGAACAATTCTTGCGGGATGCGTGACGCCTTTGCGTGGTTCGGATCGACGATTACCCCGCTGAGTCTGGCCCCCGGCTGTCCGGCTTCAACCGGCACCGTCCGATCGTGCATGAACCGGGGATAGACCTGGCCGATACGGTCCCGGTCCGTCGTTACGGCGGGATAATTCAACGTCTCCTGTCCGTTGCAGATCAATTTGAAATGCACCGCCGGCCAGGCAAGAGCCGCCTGCTGCACGACCCGTGTGATATGCGAAGATTCCGTCGGGACTGATTTCAGAAATTTTTTACGGGCAGGCTGATTGTGAAAGAGGTCGGTGACTTCGATGCGCGTCCCGACGACCGGAGGCGCATCGAGAATCTGCGGGGCCGCCCCTCCCCGCATCTGCAATTCTGTTCCCACCGGATCCGACTGCATCGCGGTGACCAGCCGCACATTCGACACCGAGGCGATACTGGGCAGCGCTTCTCCGCGGAATCCCATCGTGCGGATGGACCACAAATCCTGATCGGACCGCAACTTACTGGTGGCGTGACGTTCAAACGCCTGCGGCGCATCCGCCCGGCTCATGCCCTCGCCGTCGTCCGTCACTCGAATGGCGGCGAGCCCCCCGTCTTTGATCTCGACGGTAATAGTCCGGCTCTGCGCATCCACACTGTTGTCGATGAGTTCTTTGACGACGGCGGCGGGGCGTTCGACGACTTCGCCGGCGGCAATCCGGCTCACGACGTCTTCCGGCAGGAGACGAATTTTTCCGCTCGAACTGGTGGTCAGCACAACACTACGCTCCACACGATCGCGACGGCGGCTGACTGCGGGAGGCGGGGAATCGCGCGCCCGCGACGGTCATCGAATCTCGGCGAGCTTATTCTTGGCAAGCTTGGCTTCGTCCGAGGCCGGAAACTCCTCGATCACCCGCTTGAGATACTTTCTGGACTTCACCAGATCGCCGGTCTCCGCCGTCGCCAGACCAAGCTTATACAGCGCCGCGGACACCTTTTCATTTCCCGGATATTCCGCCACCAGGTATTCGAATGTCGCGGTGGCTCGCGCATAATCCTTCTGGTTGTAGAGCGATTCTCCCAGCCAGTAATGGGCGTTCGGCGTCAACGACGTGCCCGGAAAATCCTTGGTGAACCGCTGAAATCCCGCCACCGCCAGCTCGTACTTGCCGTTCAGGAAATCGTTGTAGGCCAGATTAAACGCCGACGTCGGCGTGATGCCGGGCATGCCGGACACAATCGAGGGATTCTCGCTCTGAACCGGCGGCTTGCCCGGCTTCACCGTCTTGGCGGCATCGGGCACGGTAGCGTCGGACCGCATGGACGGCAGCCCCGCACCCTCCTCGATCTTCGCCAGCTTCGCTTCAAGTTTTTGAATGCGCGCGGCCAGTTCATCGACTCGCGGCTTCCCCGCCTCAACGTCCTTGATTCGCTCGACGGACTCCAGGCGCCGCAGGACCGCATCCACCCGTTGATGGTCCTGGTCCTGAGAGCGCGACACCGTCGAGAGCTGATCCCGCAACTCGACAAAGTCCGCGTGTTTGGCGCAGCCCGACAGAGTCAATACTGTCCCGGCGATCCCGACCGCCGTCATACAGGGGAGAATATACGCTCGCATGAAATCTATCGACCCTCCTTCAACTGAACCAGCTTGTCGGAGGCCTTGCCGGCCTCGGGGCTCCTCGGATACAGCGTGACCACTTGCTTGAATGCCGTGGAAGCCCGTTTCTTGTCCTTCAGGGCAAGATAGGCATAGCCCTTCTTCAGGATTGCCGCCGGCACCTTCTCGCTTCGCGGATAATCCAACTCGACTTTGTCGTACGCGTCAATCGCCCGCTTAAAATCTTTCGCCCCGTAGTACGCCTCTCCGAGCCAATACCGGGCGTTCGGAGCGAGGTCTGAATTCGGATAGCCGGCGATAAACGCCGTAAATCCCCGGCGCGCGCCTTCCAGATCACCGTCGCGGAACAACGCCAGCACCCGTTCATATTGCGCGCGGTCCGCCGCCGGTTCCGCAGGATGAGGCGCTGCGACAACAGGGGCTTCGACCGGTGCCGGGATGGATGCGACGGAGACACCCGGCGCTTCCGTTTCCTCAGGTGACGCCTGTGAGACTTGAGCCTGGGGCGCAACCGAAGCGGACTCGGCATCCTGCTCATGCCGCTCGATCACCGGAGCCTCGGTGGAAGGGGCGGGAGAGGACCGGTGAGCCTGCTTGGCACTCTGGGACCTGGTTCCGTTCTTTTGGCCGGCCTGCTCGACGAACCGGCTCAATGACTCGATCCGACGGTCCTGTTCATCGAACCGCGCCGAAAACTTCTGGCTCACGGCCTCCAGCGTCTTCACCACCGAGGCGACGCTCTTGTTTACCCCGTCGAGATGGCCGGTCATGGTCCGATTCGCCTCGTTGACATGCGAAACCGCCGCTTTATTATCGGCATCGACTTTAGTCGAAATCGCCCTGGACTCCTGCTCACCCTGAGTCACACGCTCATTCAGACCGGTCAATGCGGTCTTGAATCCGGTGAGCGACTGGTTGAACTGCGTCAGGTTCTGCGACAGTTTTTGATCCAGGCTCTGCTGACTGGATTCCAGTTCTTTCCGCTGCCCGTCAAGGCGCTCCGCAACTTTCCGATCCAACACCTCGTTGCTCTGTTTGACGACCGCCAGCACGTCCCGCTTCAAGTCTTCGGTCGCTTTACTCACCGACCGGGACAACTCGTCGAGCCGCGCGCTGACTTTGGCGTCCTGCGTCTCCAGGCTTTTTTGCAACCAGACATACCGGGTATTGGTCTCGGTCTCCAGCTTGGCCGCCAACTGTTCCAGCCGCTTTGTCTGCTGTTCGAGTTGCGCGGAACGGGCCTTCAGATCATCCTGCTTCGCCTGAAGCTCCTGGGCCTGGTGCAAGGCCCGTTCGAGTTCACCCTGCAGGCGCGGCAGCTCTTTCTCCCGCAACTCGGAAAGCTCGGCGCCCTGCCTGGCCCGCGACTGTGAGTTCTGTTCGTCCTGCTGCTTAATCCGCTGCTGCAGAGCCCGCTCGGTTTGCTTCAGGTCGGCCTGTTGCGCCACACATCCGGATAACAGCGTGATGAGCATGACCAACACAACAGCCACGGCACACCTCACTTGCTGGAAATGATCTCTATTCATGTTCCTTCACCATCCGTGCAGCGCTCCGACGCAGGCCGTCTTACTTCCCGGTTTTCACGACCACATGGCCGCGACGATTCTGCGCGTAGCACGACTCGCTATGATCTTTGCAGAACGGACGCTCTTTCCCGTACGACACCACGCCCAGACGATTGGCGCTGACCCCGAGCTCGACGAGATAGTTCCGGGCCGCCTTCGCGCGTTTTTCCCCCAGCACCAGGTTATAGGCGGATGTGCCACGCTCGTCGCAATGGCCCTCGATTTTCAACTGCGCCCCCGGATTGGACTTGATCCACTCTGCGTCGCGGGAGAGCGACTGCCGCCCTTCCTCGGAGATCGCGAAACTATCATACCCGAAGAAGACGTCGCGCAATCCGGCCGCATCGGCCGCGGCCTGCTCTGACCGGATTTCGTCCATTTGTCGGCCGCTCTGAGAAGGATCCAGTTTCGCCAGCATCGTCCCGCTGTTCACACGCTCTTCGCCGGGATTCTTATCGAGTCCGCGCAATCCGCCAGACCCGTCCCGGCCGGCCAGCGACGTGTCGGGAAAATTGGAGCTGACCCCACCGCCGGTTGATCCGCCTGTTCCCCCGGCACCGGGAGTCCCTTTGCCCATGCCCGATTGAGAAGATTGGGTATCTCCTCCGGACTGCACCGATTTCTTCGAACAGCCCGGCATCGTGACCAGCAACAGACCGGCCAGCATCGGAATAGACCATTGTGACAACGTCGCTTTCATAGACTCACTCCTTCTTCTTAAGACATCTCCCGCCTGACCGGGAAGACGCCGTGTAATTAGTTATCGTGTACGTCGACACGGTGAATTAGGACGCCGGCGACCAGGCCGGCGCACTGTTGTGCGTTCCAGTAAACGTGACCCGCTCCAAATCTTTCCCATCCGCATTGATCATATAAATCTGGCTTTTTCCATCGACCGTCGAACTGAATACGAGATGCCTCCCGTCCGGCGACCAGGAAGGAGAATCCTCCACTCCGGGTCCCGCCGTCAGTTGCACACGCTTCTGCCCGTCCGGCGTGATCAAGCACAACTTATACTCTTTCCTGGGTGTCCTGCACACATACGCGATCCAGTTTCCGCGCGGCGACCAGGCCGGCGCCGCGTTATAGTCCCCCTCGAACGTCAACCGGCGGACATTGGTGCCGTCGGCGCTCATCAGGAAAATCTGGGGGCCGCCGCTGCGATCCGACGCGAACGCCAGTTCCCGTCCTGACGGAGCCCAGGACGGAGATAGATCTCCGGATGCATGCGTGGTCATCCGCTGCATCGCCTTCGTTCTGGTATCCAGTTTGTACAGTTCCGAATTCCCCTCATGACTCGACGCAAACGCCAGGAAGTTGCCATCGGGCGACAACGCGGGCGTGATGTTCAATCCGGGCAAAGAGACAATCGTCCATCGTTTACCGGTGGCCAATTCGATCATGTCGATATCCTGCGTATTGCGATTGCGATACGCGGTAAACACCAGAAACCGGCGATCCGGAGACCAGCGCGGCATCAGATTCAAGAATCCATCCGACGTCAGCTGGCGGGGCTCATAGCCGTCGTAGTCCATCACGAACAGCTCTCGCGCCGTCCCCTGCTCGGAAACATAAGCAATTTTCGTGCGGGCGATACCCGGCTCGCCGGTATACCGGAATACCAGCTCGTCGGCAAAACGATGCGCCATCAGGCGGACAACCGAGGAAGACCCGACATAGCGTTTTCCACCGACGATTTCATCCGATTCGCCGTCATAGACGAATCCATCCATGCTCACATCAGCTTCTTTGTCCCCGTCCTTCGCGCCAGCCTTCCCCCAGACCAGCACCGAGACCCCGTTTTCCTTCGCCTGTTTGAACGCGGGGTGTGGGCCGGGACCTACATCGCGCACCTTGATCCCGATACTGGGAAGATCCACCAGCGAGAACACGAGCGAACGCCGGATGTCGGCTTTCAAGACTTCTTCGATCCGCCCCCCAAGCCATTCCGGTCCGCCTGAATTCTGAATACCGAATACGCCGAGCGGAATTTTTTGAAAATCGGGCCGGGTGGCCTCAAGAAACACGTCGGTCGCGCCGGACTCGATAATGCCGACGAGCCCGGCCACAACCATGCAACCCGCTATGCACCACGTTCGGAATGTCATGGGCTATCCGTTTTGGTCTCCAACTGTAAACGTGAAATGCGCGTCAAAGTAGGATTCGGTCAGCTCCGCGGGAAACCCCGGTAGGGGATTTGCGGTCACCACCGCCCGCTTCCCCGCCAAATCGAAATACTCGTTTCCGGAAGACTGCTCGACGGCCACGCCGCTCACGCTTCCGTCCCGATGCAATCGAAATTTCACTACGACACTGTATACATGCGCCGTCACATCAACCGGCGGCGCCGACCACATGCTGCTGATTTTGCGGCGCACTTGAGCCAGATACACATTGGAACCCGGCGCCATCCCGGGAACTTTCAACGTCGTGTCGACGGCTTTTACACTCGGGGCCTTCGTCTCCAGCTGCGGCGTCGGCGCCGGCTGAGACTCCGCATGGGCCGCCTTGGACTCTTTCGGCAACTCGATCTTCTTTATCTTGTTGAGCTCTTCATCCAGCTCCCGGTTGAGCTCCTCGGTCAGCGACGGCCGCGGCTTCGTGTCGAGCGATTTTTTCTGGACGATCTTCGCCTCGGACACGACTGGAACATCCGGCAATTTCAGCTTGGATGCACTCGAAACCGCCGGTTCCTGAACTTTCTTCGGCTTGTCAGCCGGACTGAAGTCGCCGAACTTCGGCGCATCCGGGGGCAACTCAATCCCCTTTAAGAGATCGCGCATCGGATCCTGCACGGCCTTCGAGGAGACGGCTGCCGGCCGCTGCACAACCGGCGGCGCCACGGGAGCGGCTTTCACCGGAGGCGTCGGGACCGGAGTCTCTACCTGCTTCACCGGCGCTTTTACCGGCTCAACCGCCTTGGCCGGAGGCGTCGGCAAACTGGCAAGGGAAATTTCGATAGACGCCAGGGGCCGTTCCCCGTGCTGCGGCAAACGCACCCACGTCACGAGAATGAAGACACCCAGGTGGAGCGCCACCGACCAGACCACCGCCCGCTGAAGGCGGCGGGTCAACTGACCCTGCAGTCCCTCATCCAGCCAAGCTCGGGAGTGCGCTGCAACCTGTACCATGGCCAACCGATGTGTCCTATTTATTTCGACGCGGGAGCGCCACGTCCGTCACCCGTTCAGGGAATCGACACCATCCCCGATTTCTCGATCCCAGCCTTCTTCACTCCATCCATCACCCGGGCCACCGTATCAGCCAAGCCCGTGCGTGTGTTGCCACCTGTACCAGGGCCAAACCGATGCGTCCTATTTATTATTTCGACGTGGGAGTGCTACGTCCGCCACCCGCTCGGGGCCGGCCGGATCGGTCACCATCCCCAACTTCTCAATTCCGGCCTTCTTCACCCCGTCCATCACCTGCACCACGACACCGTAGGGCACATCGCGATCGGCCCTGAGATAGACCGAGACATCGGCATGCTCTTCTTTCAACAATTTCAACTTGCGCTCCAGTTGCACGGCGCTCACCTGATCCTTATCGAGATACAGGCGCTGATCCTTCTCGATCGTCAGCACCGCACGAATTTCTGGCTTGATGGTATTCGATGCGGACACAGGCAACTTGATGTCCATGCCGCGATAGAGCATCGGCGCGGTCACCATGAAAATGACCAGCAGCACCAGCACCACATCGACCAGGGGAATGATGTTGATCTCCGCCATGAAACGGCGCTGGCGTGTTTCGAGGATCATCCCTTCGTCCCTGCTGAAGCCGGTTTACCCTTCGGAGACATCAAGGTCAGGAGTTCGACCGTTACGGTATCCATACGGAACGCCGTGCCGCGGATGCGGGACAGAAAATAATTGTACGCGATGACCGCGGGAATCGCCGTAAACAATCCGGCCGCTGTCGCCACCAGAGCTTCAGACACACCGGGCGCCACCGCAGCGATGCTGGCCGTGCCTTGCGATCCGATTTCCCTGAACGAGTCGATGATGCCCATCACGGTCCCGAGCAATCCGACGAATGGGCTAATATTCCCCGTCGTGGCGAGAAAAGGGAGATACGATTCCAGGTGGGAGAGCTGTCCCTGGGCGATATGCTGAGCCGTGCGCTCCATGACATGGCGGTCCACCGACGCGGCGCCGGTGCCGTCCTGGGACTCATGCCCGCTCCCCAGCCGGTCGATCACTCCATGAAAAATTTTGGCGCAGGGGCTGCCGGTCGAACGCTGGGCATGCCGCGCTACCTCATCGACATCCTTGGCCTTCGCCAGCACGGCCATGAACCGACGGTCTTCCGCATCGGCCGATTTGAACACTTTCCACTTGAGAAGAATGACGGCCCAGGACACAATCGACAGCAGGAGGAGAAGAAAGAGGACGACTTTCGACACGACGCCCAGCGATCCAATGAGAGCCATGGGACCTGCCTGGAACATAGGACGCTAGCGTCTCCCTCCTCTATTCATGACACACCGTAGTGTGATGGAGTGTGCGTAACACAGAAGAAAAATGGCGGGGCCGACGGGATTTGAACCCGCGACCTCCAGATTGACAATCTGGCGTCCTAACCAGCTGAACGACGGCCCCGCGCGATTCTTCTATATGGCGGATGGTCGGAACGACAAGACGATTGACTGTGCAGCCGTTCAAGTCCCGAAATCAGAAATGATAATATCTTCCTTTTTCGATCTGCCCCTACACACCGGCTTACCTCTGGTAGGCGGAACAGGGATCGAACCTGCGACATCCACCGTGTAAAGGTGGCGCTCTACCAACTGAGCTATCCGCCCGTTTTTCTTAACAACGTTGGCGGATGCTACCAAGTCCATCCGGCCTTGTCAACCGATTCTCGCACTCTTCTTGCCGTTTTCTTGCACCCTGATGCTTTTTGATTCATCTCCACGCAGGCACTCAGGAAGTTCGCTTCTTGAGAGTCCGGACCTGCCTGGGGAAAAACTGTTGATGCACCTGCTTCAGCCGGCTCCGTTCAACATGCGTGTAGATCTGCGTGGTGGCGATGCTCGCATGGCCCAGCATCGCCTGCACCGCGCGAAGATCGGCGCCCCCTTCGAGTAAATGCGTGGCGAACGAATGCCGCAGCATGTGAGGCGAGATCGGCTTGGCAATGCCAGCGCGTCTGGCGCGCCGGCTCACGATCTTCCAAAAAGCCTGCCTGGTCAGCCCCCCTCCGCGCCGCGAGACGAACAGCGCGCGCGACGTCCGCCGATTCAACAGCGCGGAACGGACATGCTCGATATAATGGGTGAGCGCCGCTCTGGCTGCTTCGCCGATCGGCACGAGACGCTCCTTTGCACCCTTTCCGAGAATCCGCAGGCACCCCACTCCGAGATCGAGACGGACCAGGTCCACCGACACCAGCTCCGACACCCGCAGCCCCGAGGCATACATCAACTCCAGCATTGTGCGGTCGCGTTGATCCTCCAGCGTCGGCAACGGCGGCAGATCCAGAAGCGCCGTGACCTCCGCCATCGTCAGCGTTTTCGGCAGCCGCACCGCCCGCCGGGCCACGGACAGATCCCGCATCGGACTGACAGGCAACATCTCTTCTTGAACCAGAAATCGAAACCAACCCCGCAACGTCGACAGGGTACGCGCCGTCGAGGCAGAAGACAGACGATGCGCTTGCAGTGAGGCAAGAAATCCGGTGAGCTGATGCGGCGCGACGGCCTCTCCCATTCTCACCCCTTGATGAGCGAGAAACGCTTGCAGCTTGCCCAGATCACGCCGATAGGCCTCCAGCGTGTTGACCGCCAATCCGCCTTCAACGCGAAGTTGGCCTAGATACCGTTCAGCCAGCGGATCGAGAATCTGCTCGGTTGAGGTCGTCATAGGAGAACGGGGTGCGAAGAGGACCGCGGACCGGCCGCATTGCGAATTGCACGACGCGGCTCCGGACGAACTATAGCCAACTCACCGGATGAACTCAACGAACCAACCGCGGTTCTCCTTGACACCTCCGCACCCTTTCCGATACTAGTCACGGAGTATCATCGACTAACGACCCTCGTCCGTTCCGCCGCTTCCAATGAGTGCTCAACACATATACACACGACTGTCTGCCTGCCGCCGTCTGCTTGCCGCCGCGGCGCTGACTCTGGGGTGCCTGCTGATCCAACCGCACCCGAGTCCCGCCGCAGACGTGAAAGCGCCCCTGCCTGATCCGCCGGTCTTATCACAGGCAAAGCGACTGATCGACAAAGGCGACGCGGAATCCGCCGCCACAGTTCTTCGGCGCTTTCTCCTGACATCCCCGCGCCCCGAGCATTTGGACGACACCTACCTGCTCCTCGGAGCGGCGCTCTTCGGCATGAAGGAATACTCCGAGGCGCTGAAGTATTTGAACCAGCTGCAGACGGAGTTCCCGTCGTCCGAGTTGAGCGAACGAGGAAAGATCATGCTCGCCCGCACCCACGCGGCGATGGGGAACATCGATCTCGCTCTCCCGCTGCTCACGCAGCTGCGCACGAGCACCGCAGACGAAGACACCAAACACGAAGCCCTCAGGCTCACCGCAGAATTTCTGGTGCAGAAAAAAGAATATGTCCGCGCCATCGAAGCCCTTCTCCAAGAAAGCGCCGCCGGCACCGAAGAGCAGGTGGCGGAGACGCGCGCGCAAATCCGCGAGTTCATCACTGAGAAGCTGGACAAAAAGGCGCTCATACGACTGCACGACCTCTATCCGAAATCGTTCCCCGGGGATCTGGCCGCTGTCCGGCTCATCGAGCTCTATACCGGGCGGGGGGAGGATCATCTCGCGGAACGGCAGATCCAGCAATTCCTCGCGCAATTTCCCGACCACCCCTACGGCCCGAAAGCCACCGACACACTGGCGCAGCTGAAGACCAGGCTGAAGGCGAACCAGTTCTTCATCGCCACAGTCCTGCCCCTATCCGGACGCCTCGCACCGTTCGCCAATGAAGTGCTGGAAGGCATTCAGCTGGCCGTCGAGCGCGCGCGCGAACAGTCCGGAATGCCGCCCGTCGGGCTGATCGTGAAAGACAATGAATCGGACCGCCCGTCGTTTCTCGAAGACCTCTCGTCCCTGCTGAACGACGATCGCCCGCTGGCCGTGATCGGACCGGTGCTGTCAAAAAATCTACCCGTCATGGCCGAACTGGCCGAACGGACGAAGATCCCGCTAATCACGCCGGCCGCCACGTTCCCGAATGTCCGCCGCTTCGGAAACTTCGTCTTCAGCACCACCCTGACCTACGCGTTGCAGGCCCGGAGAATCGCGGGTTACGCCACGGGCGAACAGGGCTACCGCCGGTTCTGCATTCTCTACCCCGATACGATTTACGGCCGCGAACAGGCGCGCCTCTTCGCCCAGGAAGTCCGGCAGCATGAAGGCGAAATCATCGCCATGGAATCCTTCAAAGAAGGCGACACGGATTTTTCACCGCAGATCAAACGGCTCAAGGCGGAAGATCTCAAGAAATACGGCCTCGCGGTTCCCTATGATCCGTCCCGCCCGGCGGGCAAGCCGATCGGCAAAACCGACAAACGGATTCTCTACACGCCGGGCTTCGACGCGATCTTCATTCCCAGCCGCGCCAGCGAAATCGGCCTGCTGGCGGCGCAACTCGCCTTTCACGACGTCAAAGTCCCGCTGCTGGGAACGAACGGATGGAACTCGCCCGATTTCCTGCGCACGGCGGATCGCACGGTGGACGGCGCCGTCTTCGTGGACGGGTTCTTCGCGGAGAGCACGAATATCAATGTGCAGGACTTCGTCCAGCGCTACCAGAAACGCTTCCAGGGCACCCCGACCCTGTTTACGATGCAAGGCTACGATGCGGCCAAGCTGGTGCTGGAAGCTATTCGCCATGGGGCTACGTCGGGCGAGGCAATCCGGGAGTTCCTGACGACGCAACGCGATCTCCCTTCACTGATGGGACCGGCCAGCTTCGGGACGGAAGGGACGTTCCAACGGCCCCTCGCGTTACTGCAGGTCAAACACGGGAAATTCGTCCAACTCGACTAACCGGACCATCGCATGGACACGCTCGCTCCGATTCTCCATAAGATTTCGTATATGGGCCTCCCGCTCCTCTTCGCGATGGTGCTGCATGAATATGCGCACGGATGGGCCGCCGATAAATGCGGCGATCCGACCGCGAAGCTGCAAGGGCGTCTGACCTTCAATCCCCTGGCACACATCGATCCCCTCGGCACCATCATTCTGCCGTTGCTCTGTCTCGCATTGCCGGGAAGCTTCCTCCTCGGATGGGCCAAGCCGGTTCCGGTCGACCCGCGTAACATGCGCCAGCCACGCCGCGACATGGCGCTCGTCGCCGCTGCGGGGCCCGGAATGAATCTCGTCCTGGCCGTCATCGGTGCGCTGGTGGTCGCGGCGCTCTTCGCCTTCGATCCGACCCTGCTGGCCAAACGCCCCGGCGGCGCCGAGGCCGAGCCATCGAGCCTGACCACCATGATATTGCTCCCCATCAGCGTCATGGCCCTGTACTCGGTGATGATCAATGTCTTTCTGGCGCTCTTCAATTTGATTCCGATCCCGCCGCTCGACGGCGGGCGTATCATGACCTGTCTGCTGCCCCCCGCCCCGGCGATCGCGCTCGCGCGGTTGGAGCCCTACGGCATGATGATTCTCATGGGATTGATCGTGTTCGACAAAGAACTCCGCGTCATCCACACCATTACCGGCACATTCGCCAACGCTCTGTCCGGCACAATTCTGTCGACAGCACTAGGCCTCAGTACAGGAGCCTCGCAATGACTACTGCACCCCGTAAGCGTGTTCTCAGCGGCATGCAACCCAGCGGCTTGATGCATTTGGGCAACTATCTCGGTGCGCTGGAAAACTGGAAAGCCCTGCAGGAAGACTACGAGTGTTTCTTCTTCGTCGCCGACTGGCACGCTCTCTCGACGAACTACGCCGACACCAGCCGGATCCGCGAATTCGTGCGCGAGCTTTTGATCGATTGGCTGGCCGCCGGCATCGACCCGAAGCGATCGACCGTTTTCATTCAGTCGCATATTCCCGAGCATGCCGTACTGCATCTTCTGCTCTCGATGATGGTCCCCGTCTCCTGGCTGGAGCGGAACCCGACCTACAAAGAAAAGCAGGACGAGATCAAAGAAAAAGATCTCAGCACCTACGGCTTTCTCGGCTATCCCGTGCTCCAGGCCGCCGACATCTTGCTGTACAAGCCGGATTTTGTTCCCGTGGGCAAAGACCAACTGCCTCACCTGGAACTGACGAGAGAACTCGCGCGGCGCTTCAACGACATCTACAAGAAGCAGGTCTTCCCGGAACCCAAAGAACACCTCACCAAATTTCCCAAGGTCCTGGGCACCGACGGGCGGAAGATGAGCAAAAGTTACGGCAACACGATTAATCTGTCGGATGCGGAACCGGTGGTCCGGCAAAAGCTCAAGACGATGGTCACCGACCCGGCACGTGTGCGGCGCACGGACCCCGGCAATCCCGATGTCTGCCCGGTCTATGAGTTTCACAAGATCTATTCGCCGCAAGAGGTCCAGGCGCAGATCAACACAGACTGCCGCACCGCCGCCATCGGCTGCATCGACTGCAAAAAGCTGGTCGCGGATAGGATGGTCGAGCGCATGGGCCCGATATGGGAGGCCCGCGCAGCACTGACCAGCCATCCCTCACGCATCGACGAGATCGTGCAGGACGGCAGCGCGCGCGCCGAGAAAGTCGCGAAGGCGACCCTCGCCGAGGTGAACGAAGCGATGAAGATCTAGAACTCGCCTCGACGCCCTGCACAAATCGGAAAAACGCTAGAAGAACGGCGGGCAAGATGGAAGAATGCCGACAGCTGTTCACCCTCCAACTGCGCCGGCTGATACCACACGACGCCGGCTGACTGAGGTTCCCATGATGCCGACACGACACTGGCTGGGCTTCACACTCGGGAGCTGCCTGCTGACCCTCACCGGCTGCGGCACCTGGATGCACGGAGACCATCAATCCGTCACGCTCTTCACGACCCCGGCGGATACCAAAGTCGTCGTCGACGACCTCGTGCACATGCTCGCACCGGGCACCGTGAACCTCAGCCGCAAAGCGGACCACAGCGCTGCCTTCGCCAAAGACGGGTATGACTCCGCGACCTATACGATCAAGCGAACCTGGTCCTGGTGGGTGGTGGGCGACGTGCTCGGCTGCGCGATTATTTTCTCACCGCTCTGCATCATGCACGACATCGACGAAGGCGGATACTATACCTTCGACGAGAAGATCTACTTCATCCTTGATCGCAAGACAGCTGAGCCGGCTCCGGCGAAGTAGCCCGTCCTGCGTTCGGCCCCTCTCGCCATACATCGAGCCTCGCAAGGAGCCTCAGCCAGCGGGTGACGTCACGGCCGGGTCGGCACGACAATCCGACTTGTGATATGGTGCCGATGTCGCGTGGCGCTTCTGGATGAGAGAGACCGGCCGGAAATGAAACATCTATTCTTCACATTTGCTGCAATCATCAGCCTGCCGGCCGTGGCCGACGCGGCGGCTACAATCGATCCTCCCTGCGACGCCTACCCGCAGGCGAAACAGGCTCGATGTGTCGTCATCTGGAAGGAACTCAACAAGGAAGACGGCGCAGCAATCTCGCAGTTCGGACTCGATCAATTAAAGCGTCGCGAGGAAGGGAAGATCAACGCGCAGCAGCATCTCTCCGAGAACATGGCCTTCATCAAGCAATCGACCGAGAAGCGTCTCGCCCGCCTGAAAGAGCGGATGGCGAAAGAGTAGCCGCCGTCACTCCACACGAAAGAACTGATTCGATTCCTTCTCGACTCCGATTTCCGTTTCCGGCCCATGTCCCGTCACCACTGTCGTCTCGTCGGCGAGGGTATAGAGCCGTTCGCGGATCGACCGCTCAATTGTATCGAAATCTCCGCCCCACAGATCGGTCCGGCCAATACTGCCCCGGAACAACGTATCTCCGGCCAACACTACACTCTCATCGGGAATATGAAAGCTCATCGAACCGGGCGTGTGCCCCGGTGTGTGGAGGCCCACGACGGTCACGCCGCCGACCATGATACGCTCCTCATCCTTGATCCAATACTCCGGCAGCGGTACCGCCACATAGGGCACGCCGAACATCCGGCACTGCACTTCCAGATTGGTCCAGAGGTCGAGGTCGTCCTGGTGCAGACAGAGTGTCGCGCCGGTCAACCGGCGCATTTCACCGGAGGCGAGAAAGTGATCGAAGTGGGCATGGGTATGCAAAATGTGGCTGACGGTCAAACCTAGCTGCTCGACCTCGCGCAGAATCCGTTCAGGCGCCCCGCCGGGATCGACGACGATGGCCTGTTTCGTCACCGGATCGCCGATGATAGAGCAATTGCACCCGAGCGGTGGAACAGAGAATGTTTTGCGGATTAGATTGACCATGGCGGGCGCATGCTACTCCTGAGTTGAATCACGGTGCAAGCAGCGGCCCGCCGTCCGACTCCGGCTCGATCCGGATCGTCCAGATGACTTCCGTATCCCAAATCGACCAGGCCGTTCCCTGCCGGCGCAACCAGACGAGAAAACCGGCGCCGGATCCGTCGGGACGCAGATTGCCGACATAGACAAGGGCTTGGGTTTGACGGAGATCGTAGCCGATCCGCGAGAACACCAGCCGGTCCAGCACCGGCGGGGCCTGCACAGATCTCAGACGGGCAGTCAGAACCGGTCGCGCGAGCGACACTTCAGGCTCCTCGACGGCATTGCCGGACACGAAGCGATACCGCGTCCCGAACTGAAAGCGCCCTTCCAGCCTGATGGAATCCTGATTCACCGAGGCGAAGTCACGGATCAGTTCCGCAGACAACGTCCCGTCGAAGTACGCCTGCTGTTGCAGCCACGCAGCCGTCAGCGGCCCTTCCTGTTCGGGAGAAATCTGCGTCGCGGTCTTCCGTTCAAGCAGCACGAGTTGGGTTTCCGAGGAGAGAAATTTGCTGGTGATGATCTGGTCGTAGCGGGCGTAGTCTTCGACGGGAATCGGGCTGGCCGCCCTCTCTCCGGCCAACCCGACGGCCGGCAGCGTTATCACGAGGCTCAACAGAATCAGGAGCAAAGAAATCCTCTCGCGCATAGCGTCAGCATAACTGCCAAGCCGGAGGCCGGTCAATTCAGCCGGTCCTTGCAATCGGGAATTCCTGCGTGGACAACCTCCCTCGAACCGTAGATAATCGCCGGATGAATTCTTTCAGGACGCCGACCATGACGACAACATTTTCTACCATGGCTTGGACCGGACTTCTGGCCTTGGTCCTGACGACCGCCGGGTGCAAGCCGGACGAGTCGCCTTTCAAGGCCGAGAACGAAGTCTTGAAAAAGCAGGTGACCAAGCAGGAATCCTTGCTCTCGTCGTTGCAAGACGGCAACAAGGTCATGCAGCAGCAGATCGACCTGCTGAATCAGGAACTCCGCGATGCGAAGAAAGCCACGGAATCGGCCAAGACCGAGATGACGCAGCTGACCGACCAACTGAATACGCAGCTCGCCCAGGCGAAACGCGCGAGCGCCGAAGCCGTCAAGACCGCGGCAGCGCAGGCCGCCCAGCAGTTGCGCATCGAGGAGAAAGGCGCGCAAGTCGAGACAGTCGCCCGCCCGCTGACCGCCGTCGCCAAGATCGTGGAGGAGGCCCTCGCCAAGAACGGCTATCCCGTAAAAGTCAGTTATAAGAACGATCAGAAAGCGGTCTACGTAACCGAACGGAAAATTTCGAATCCCGCATCACTGGAAGTCGCCGGCTTTCGCAATCAATACCTCATTACCCTGCAGGCCCTCCCCGCCAATACCACCAGACTCGGCGTCCGCGCCGAATTCGAGAAGGTGGCGCAGGGCGGCCGGATTCTGAGCGTCAGCCAGGAAGAAACAGCGGAAATCGAGCGGCGCCTGATCGGCGAAATTCACAAGGCGCTGGAAACGCAGAGCAAGACCTGATGATGTTCCCGCGTTGGTTCATGACACTCCTTCTCCTGCTCGCCCTCTCGGCGCCGGCATCGGGCGCCAAAGTCGAGACCAAGCCATCGCAGGAACTGGCGCGCCATCTCTCAGCCATTGCGGCGCTGGCGAAACCCTCGCCCATGCTTACCGTGCCCGCCGGCCATTTCCTACTCGGCAGCAAACGAATCGACACCGATCCCTACGGCATCGGCACGCAATTCGACGACACGGAGCTGCCGCAAAATCGCGTCTGGCTCGATGCGTTCGACATGGATCGCGACGAAGTGAGTCTGGGGGAGTATCTCGCATTTCTGCAACAGCGGAAAATCACGCCCTCCGACGAACTGCAGAAATTGATCTGGCACGTCATCACGGTTCACTCCGTCACCGACGAGACTCTGTCCCGCTGGCCGGCTCTCTATGTCACATGGAAGGAAGCCAGAGATCTCTGCCAATCCACACAAAAGCGGCTCCCCACCGAAGCCGAATGGGAAAAAGCCGCGCGCGGAACGGAGGGAGGGCTGTTCCCCTGGGGCGACGCAATGCCCGACGCGAAGCTGGCGATGTTCGGGCAATATCACGTGCACGAGATTCCGATTCTCGCCCCGGTCGATTCGCTGGACGACGGGCGCAGTCCCTACGGCCTGCATCACATGGCCGGCAATGTCGCCGAGTGGGTGCACGACTGGTTCGGGTTCGACTACTACGCCTACATGACGGAGAAAAATCCTCCTGGACCGACGAGCGGGCGCTACCGGAGCGTGCGCGGCGGATCGTGGAAAAGCAGAGTGATCATGCTCCGCACCGCCACCCGCAGCGGCTCGCCTCCGGAACAACGATCGGCCACCGTCGGGTTCCGCTGCGCCAAATCAGCGCCTGCGGCCGCACCGGATCCCAAGTAGCAAACAGCCGTTTTCTTGGTGACGCACCACCCGCGTGCTACCATTGCACTCCTATGGCCCTGGCAACCAGCGTCCATGACCTCCGCACTCTCATCCGCTCCTGCCATCCGCTGGTCGTCATCGAGACCGTGGAAGAAGAGCGCGTCCTGGCCCTGCTGCAATCCGTGGCGGCGCAAGAACGCATGCCGCTGTTCGAATGGTCGATCACGAAAGGCCTCACCCGCACCGACGACGGCCCCACACTCAGTAAAATGACGGCCACCCCGTTGGCGCTGCTGCAGCACCTCAACGGGCTGACCGTCGAAGCCGTGTTCTGGCTGAAGGATCTTGCCCCGCATCTACAGGATGCGGCCGTTGCGCGGCAGCTGCGGGAAGTGTCGGCCGTCTATAACAAAACCAGAGCTACCTGTGTCCTCACCGGCCATCCCATCGTCCTGCCGCCCGATCTTGAAACCATGGCGGTCCGTCTCGACCTCCAATTGCCGGATCGTACCGAACTGCAGTCCATGCTCCAGAGCCTCCTCGCCTCGCTCGGGACCAGAACCGCGCCGCGCCGGCCGCGATCCACGACCATAGCCCAGAGCATCCTCGGATCGTTTACTGAAACGAAACCGGCCGACGCGGGCCTCTCGGCGCAGGAGCGCGATGCCATTCTCCGCGCCTTGCAGGGACTGACGCTGCATCAGGCCAGACAGGTCATCACGCAATGCGTCGTCGAAGACGGCGCCCTGTCCGCCGATGACGTGCAGACCATTCTGAAGCGCAAGGTTCAGGCGATCAAAGACGGCGGGCTGCTGGAATATTATCCGCTCGAAGACAACCGGTTCGAACTGGGCGGGTTCACGAATTTGAAAGCCTGGCTGGAGCGGGCGAAGATCGGATTCAGCGCCGAAGCCAAGGCCCTCAACCTGGCGCCGCCGCGCGGCATCATGCTGGTCGGCGTGCCGGGCTGCGGTAAATCGCTCGCGGCCAAGGCCATCGCGCGGGAATGGCAGCTGCCGCTGCTCAAGCTCGACGCGGGCCGCCTGTTCGACAAGTTCGTCGGCGAATCGGAGAAGAATTTCCGCAAGGCCATCGAGATGGCCGAATCCCTGTCGCCGATTGTGCTCTGGATCGATGAAATCGAGAAAGCGATGGCGGCAGGCGGCGGGAGCGGCGATGCCGACGCGGGCTTGAGCCGCCGACTCTTCGGCGCGTTTCTCACCTGGCTGCAGGAAAAAAAGCAGGAGGTCTTCGTCATCGCAACCGCCAACAACCTCGCGCTGCTGCCGCCGGAACTCCTCCGCAAAGGCCGGTTCGATGAAATCTTCTTCGTAGACCTGCCCGACGACGGCGAACGGGAGGCCATCTGGAAGATTCACCTGGGACTCCGCAAACAAGACAACACCCGATTCGATCTGGTAAAAATCGTCAGCGCCAGCGACGGCTTCAGCGGGTCGGAGATCGAACAGGCCGTGGTCGCGGCGCTGTATCGGGCGCTGCACCAGAAAACGCCGCTGACCACCGATTTACTGATCGAGGAATTGACCCACACCGTGCCGCTCTCGGTCACGCGGCGCGAAGACATCGATCAACTCAGGGAGACGGCGCAGGGCCGTTTCGTGAATGTCCGCTAAGCCGCAACGCATCACGCTGATCGGCACCACAGTCGTCATGCTGACGCTGGTCGGCTGTGCCAGCACCCCGGTGGCGCGCGTCCCGGCCACTCGCTTCGAAGTGACCGCGACTCAGAAAGCGCCGGCTCCCGCCACAACACGCACCGGTGTCGTGCGCACGGCCACCAAGCTGCTCGGCGCCAGAACGATCGAGAGCAACGGGCGCCGCGTAGCCTACGACTGCGCCGGCGTCACCCGCGCGATTTATCTGGAACACGGCATCGATCTGTACAACAGCGGCACGGCGGATCGGCAGGCGAACGGCGTCCGGCTGATCTACAACCACATGCGCCAGCACGGAACGCTGCACCAGGGACCGGTCGTGCAGCCCGGCGACCTGGTCTTCTTCGACAACACCTGGGACTTCAACGGTGACGGCAGGTTGAACGACCCGCTGACGCACGTCGGGGTGGTGGAACGAACCGAACCGGACGGCACCGTCGTCTTCATCAGCCGTGTCGCGGAAGCCGTCGAGCGCTACCGCATGAACCTGGCGCTCCCGCATGTCCACAAGACCGCAGACGGGCGTGTGCTGAACGACTACATCCGCCGCAAGCGGCCGACCGATCCGGAGGACATGGGACACCTGGCCGGCGAGCTCTTCACCTTCTACGGAACCCGCATCTCTCAATAACACACCCGTTCAGCGGGATAGGCCGGCGCATCCATCACGCGCAGCGCTGAACCTCGGCCGTCTTGTCCTTATCGTGGACGAACACCACAACACAGCCGTCGGGCGATCGATGCGCCTGGTTGCGATCGAACGTCACGGACCACAGGCCGGTCGACGATTCGAAGATCACGCTCTTGATCTCATAGTCATCAAATCGCTTACCCAATTCCTTCCGGGCTTCCGCTTTGGCTATTGTGATGACCTCAGCCTGGCTTAACGACGGATTGGACTGAGTCCGTGGTAACCGATCCTGCTCAGGGCGGGGACGCTCCAGCCGTTCAGCCGGGACATCGAGCGGGCGCGCGATCTGAAGCCAGTCGCGCTCACCGGCAAACCCGACCGACACATTTTCTCCAAACGACAAACAGAAAAGCGTCGCGATCGCGACGACGGCGGCAGATAGGATGAGACCGAAACGCATGACACAGCCTACGAAGGAGACAAGACCCGGAGATCAATCACGATACCTGTCCATATGACGGACCAGGCAGCGAAAGGTAAACAGATCTCCCCTTCTGGAAGAACCTTCATTCGGGGAGTACAGTATAAACAGTCGATCAACGCGAGGTTGCGATGCATCGAATGCTCACAGCGCTCACAATCGCCATCCCCTTTCTGGCCCTGCTTGCGGGAATCTGCCTGGCTGAGAGCGGAGTCGTCCGGAACCGGGATGGCATCAGCGGCCGCCTCTCTCCCCTCGGAGACGACATCGGCATCTATTCCGACCCCCATGGCAATCAGACTATCGTTGCCAAACCGGGATCGGAAAGTCCGGTGGGGTTACGGCCCCATGGCGACATCGAGAGCGGGAACCGCTCCTCGTTCGGCACCCCTCTGCCGCCGAATAATCTGACCCCGGCGCCGGTCCTTCCCTTTCATCCGAACCGCGCCTTATCTCCGCCGCCAAGCCGCCAAGCCCCCGCCGGCGGAACCGGTCAATTCGGTCGCTAAGGATAATCATTCCCGGGGCTCTACAGTGCGAGTGAGGACTTGCCGATAACAATATCAAACCAGGAACGGACCGACCGACCAGAGACGACAGGCGGTCTGCAAAATTTAAAAACCCTGCTAGAATTCACCTATGGCTACTACATCGCAACAATCCACTCTGCAACAAACCGGTCCGCTCCGCCAGACCCTGACCGACGTGCGTCACGGACTCCTGGGGCTCCACAAGGCCTTGATCATCGCGGAACAGCTCACCTTCGAACGGATTTACGGCCGTATCGATTCGACCGGCCAGTTGCTGCAACTAGTCATGAACGATCCCTGGTTTACGTGGCTGCATCCGTTGTCCAACGTCGTCGTCCGCATCGACGAAATGCTGGACGAAGAGGTCAATTTGACCACCGAGGACGTGGCGCAGATCCTGACGGAAGTCCGCGGCATGATCCGCCCCTCTGAACTGGGCGATGGATTTGAACGGAGCTACTACGAAGCCCTGCAGCGCGCCCCCGACGTCGTCATGGCGCATTGCGAGATCAAGAAGCTCCTGACGATTCCGGCAGCCTAGCGTTCCCCGCGTTCACATCCGTCCGTTCCGCTCGACATTCCCGCAAATAAAAAAGCGGCCGGCTCTTTCGAGCCGGCCGCCGTGTGCCCCGCACTCCCGCCGAGGCAGGATCGCCGCTTAATTCTTTTCCTGCTTGTCGCCCTCTTCGTGCTTCTCGCGATCTTTGTGCTTGCCGCCGTGCTTCTCGCCGTCCTTATGCTTGTCTTTGTGCTTACCGTGGCCCCGCTTTTCGCCGTCTTTCCGGTGTTCGCCGCTCTTGCCGCGGCCGTGACGGTCGCCTTTCTTCTCCTCATGCTGCTCCTTGTCGCCTTCAGCCTTCGGCGCTTCCGCCGCAGGAGCAGGGGCAGCGGCTGGCGCGGTCGCCTGAGGAGCCGGGGTCGGCTCAGCGGCCGGAGCCTGAGCAAAGACCTGAGTGTAGGCCGCAAACACAGCCACTGCCATCAACATCGCAACAGACTTCGTCATTCGATCCTCCATTTGATATGTCATCGATCTGGCGCCCACGCGAAGGCCTATCCCCCGCAGAATGTCTACCTAACCACACAGCAACCTTGATGCCAAGAAATTACCAATTTGCCCCGATGATTCGCCTGTCTTTTTGATTGTCCCCAGCAGAATATTCCCGGGTTCGCCAAACACCTGAAGCAAAATGGCTACAACCGCGCCGTCTTGCCCCATCGGCGAGTCCCCCAAGGCCGCGTCAAGCCGACCATGGTAGAGTAAGAGTGCGATGAAACTTCCTATCAATGACCACTCAATACCAAGACAGCACGCTGTCTTACTATTCGTCCTGTTGACCAGCCTGTGCGGCCAGGATCCGGCATTGAGCCAAGGCCGCCACAGTGATGTGATGGTCACAGTGATGAAAGACAAAATCGTGGCGCTCTCGGCCGGCGGAAGCGGCGGAGAAGAATCGCTCGGCGTGAACGAAACCGTCGTCACAACCGGCGCGCACGGGTTCACCGGCTTTGCACAGACGACGAACAGACTGTTGGGATTTTCCTCAGGCCTGCGGCGATGGACGGAAATTCCCCTGGCCGTCGACGAGCGCATCGAGCGGCACCAGATTCTTCCCGCGCTGATTCTGGTCCAGAGCAACCGGCAGGTCTACGGCTTTCAAGAAGGACGAGGCCATTGGAGCAGCGAAGCCCTCGGCACCAGTGAAGTCGTGAAGCAGGTACGGGGCCGAGGCCATATCGCCTTCGCCGTCACAACCGAGCGAGCCCTGGCCTTCTCGTCTTACACCGGAGGATTCTTTTCGATCCCCTGGTCGGCCGATGAACGGGTTCAGTCAGTTGACGAGACCGGCGACGCCGTCATGATCCGCACGAGCACCCGCACCCTCGCCTTTCGCTCCCAGACCACCGAGTGGGTCGAGATACGATAGACAGAGGCCCGCTACATTCTTCCTTCGTCGAGCTCGATCGCATCCGCCCAGGTTGAGGCAGCGGGGAGCGAGCTCACTGCAACGCCGCGCTTCTTCGCGATCTCATCGAGGCGCCCCTGAAAGCGCGCGCGCGTCGCGTCATCTTTCGGGCCGGAAGAGAGCAATCCCTGCGACCATTGCGCAATCTCTTCGTGCGAATGCGGCTTCCCGTTCGCCACCACCCAGGCAAGCAACTGCTCATCCGTTCCACCGGCTAGAACTTTTTGTTCAAACGCCTTCGGATCGATACCAAGAAAATCGACCAGGTACTTGTCGAACCCGACCGTGATGTAGTTGTAATCATGAATCTGCCCGGCATTGCGGAGCTTGATCTTGTCGATAAACCGCCCCAAGTGGGCGATGCCACCAAGCAATGCTTTCGGACTGCGGGGATAGTTCGTTATCATAGTGTTCTCCAGTCGATGGTCTTGCTTGAAAGTTAAGTCTTGCCTCGCGACACCCAATAGCCAGGCTTCCGCTTCAGATGCATGACAGCCGCAATATAGATCACATCCTCGTCCACAGCATAGATCACACCATAGGGAAAGCGCTGGAGGAGGTAACGTCTGAACCGGCCCTTGAGGATGCGCCACACGGTGGGGTGTCGCTCAATCTGCTCGAAAGCTGATTCAACCGAAGCCAGAAAATCTTGCCCAAGCTCCTCACGGCAATCTTCATAAAACAATGCGGCTTGGCGAATTTCCAACTTCGCGGCAGGATCGAGGCGGACTCTCAACGACGAAGTTCCTCGCGGATCTCACGCAGCGCCGTACGTGCAATGACCGCCTTGGTCGCCTTTCGCTTCCACGCGGCAAATCGTTTCTCGGCCTCCGCAATCCACGCTTCGTCTACGGCGGTAAGCGGCTCGTGCTTCATCTGAACAAGCAGTCGTTCAGCCAACCGCTCGCGTTCCGTGGCCGGCAACTTCCGAACCTGTTTTTCGAGGGCCAACGCTCGTGCGGTCATCTCTTTTCTCCTGGAACAGAACGTTTCTAGCGGGAACTCTACAAGGTTTATCTGGTTGGTGCAACGGGATCACAGCCTAACTTCGGCACAAAATTACCGACCTGCCGCCGCTACTCTCCGCTTTTCCGGAGCGACACTGCACACAAAGAAAAGACTCACGGTACATTTTCTTTTCCATAGAATCCTTTCCCACCTCTATTGTCTTGGGAAGACCAGTCATCTGGCCACCCAGGAAACACGCTTTTGAGAGCATCGACGAGTTGCCACAGAGGTGTTGAGAGAGGAACGGGGATGGGCCGCCCAAAATAAAACTCAAATCGAGACTGGATCAGCTCAGGTGCCGCAGCGGAGACCTCAAAGAGTGTTGCCTCATCGGTTAGAAGAAAGGGTTGGTACTCTGGGTCCGGCTCGATGATATTCACAAGGATCTGCACCTCTCGGGCGCGACGCTCAGTCTCGGTCTGAGCTGCGATCTCAATTTTCTTCGGGTGGTTTTCCAACGTACGGATTCCTAGTAGCTATACAATTCGTGCCCTTGCTGGGGGCAACTCTCCCTTAGCAGCAAATCGATTCCAGCAGCCTAAGCAAAGTGCGTAGGTTCCCCAGGAGCCTGGGTCAGCAAGAACGGTCCGTTGACACCAGTGGCACAGCTTCCACCAGTGCCCGTCTCGTTGTACCAATTGCTCATCGATAGTCGAAGCTACTTTCCCCGCATGCTGCTCATGGCATGTCGGGTCGAGACACACGATTCCACCGACATTCCCAAATCCGCAAACGGGGCACTCGGGAAACCAGCCCTCAATACCTTGGTGGCTCATGACGTGAGGGTTCCCTCGACGCCCACCGATCGGATTCATCGCCGATCCACCAAAGCAAGCAGGCTGACACTTTATTGAAGATGTGTGCGATCACCAAATAGCCCTCATTACGACTCGCCGCCGTGCGGTGCAACCCGTAGTTAGGTGGCTGACGCGCCAGGAGGATTAGATGGTGTCAGGAACCAACAAAGACTTCAAGCGGCGCTTCCGGGCAACCATTTTCTCGGCAGATCATTTCCTATAACAGTTCAGCGGAGTGTATAGCTGACGAAATTGGTTCCTGTGAGTAGTGACTGAAAAGCCGAATGAGACAAGAATCGGAACCAGCCGCCATTCCTCCCTCACTTCACCGCCCCAAGTTCTCTTTCAACCGGGTGACTGCTTGGCTAAGTGCATCTTCTCCGGCCACCCAGCGCAGTGTGGCGCGTTTCGCTGGGTCTTCGCGCGGCGGGAAGTAGCGTTGCGTATGCCCCGCTTTCCTGATCGCCGGGTAGACGTTGGAAGCGAGTCCGCTGTCGATCTCTTCGAGCGTGGCCCATCCCCGGCCTTCGGCGCGGGCGAGTACTCGGTCGGCCTTCGTATCCACCAGCGCCAATTCCACCAGCGCATAATCGCTCGTCACGGACCCGAGCACCGTCCCCATCGCCCCGCCGCCTTCGTGCGACCCGTCCAACAGCAGGCTATCCTGGCTTCGCTGCTCGACGTGCGACAGGACAGCGATCAGCAGCGTCTCGACGCCCTGCTCATCGGCAAACGGTTTCCAGGACATGGCGCCAGCGCGCTCGGACAGGGCGCGGACCAGTGTCTCTTTCACGACTCTGACAGGAAGCTCACGCTCCAGGCGGGTACGGAACAGTTCCGGCACAGGCCGGAGTTCCTCATCGGACAACGGCAACGCCGAATCCTTTCCTGCCGTATCGTTCATGATGACCAGGGCCACATCGAGGGGTGTGGGGCGGGAGGAGAGAATACCAGGTTGAATGACGGAGGATGGAACGTAGGCCGTGAGTCGAGGTTCAGGAAGAGTGCCGGCACAAGCCGATAAGAGACAGCCGATGACGCAGAGTACCAGGGACTTCGCTCGTCGGTTCATCCGCCCCTCCCTTCTCCAGCGGGAAAAGATCGGCTGACCGTCAGGCCAAGTTACGAGACGGCCTTCTTCGCCGACTTTCCTGCGCTCAGATACTGATTGATCCCCGCCGCCATCTTGCGGCCCTCGGCGATCGCCCAGACGATGAGGGAGGCGCCGCGCTTGGTGTCGCCGCCGGCGAAGACTCCGTCAAGGTTGGTCATGAATCCTTCGTCCACCGACACGGCCCCGCGCTGATCGTACTTCACGCCGAGGCTGTCCAGCAGGCCGTTCTTCACCGGGCCGGTGAAGCCCATGGCGAGCAGCACGAGATCCGCATCCATGTCGAAGTCGCTGTTGGGGATGGGCACGAGCTTTCCTGCTTCAAACTTCACTTTATTCCCGTGCAGCTTGGTGACCTGGCCGTTGTGGCCGGTGAACTTCGTCGTTGAAATGCTCCACTGCCGGTCGCAGCCTTCTTCGTGCGCGTGCGACGTCCGCAGTTGCATGGGCCAGAGGGGCCAGGGGGTCGAACTCGACCGGGACGGAGGCGGCTCCGGCAGCAACTCGAACTGATGGACTTCCGCACAGCCCTGGCGATGCGCCGTGCCGACGCAATCGGATCCGGTATCGCCGCCGCCGATGACGATGACGCGCTTGCCTTTGGCAATGATAGGCTCGTCGGTGATGGGAATGCCCGCGGTCCGCTTATTCTGCTGGGTGAGATATTCCATCGCGAGGTGCACGCCCTTCAGCTCGCGGCCGGGAATCGGCAGTTCGCGGGCCTGCTCCGCGCCCATGGTCAATCCCACGGCATCGAACTGCTTGCGCAGTTGTTCGCCGGTGAGGTCTTTCCCGATCGTCACGCCGGTCTTGAATTCGACGCCTTCGGCCTTCATCTGCTCCAGCCGCCGGTCGATGACCCACTTTTCCATCTTGAAATCGGGGATGCCGTAACGCAGCAAACCGCCGATGCGATCGGATTTCTCGAACACCGTCACGCTATGGCCGGCACGCGCGAGTTGCTGCGCGGCGGCTAATCCGGAAGGACCGGAGCCGACAATGGCGATGGTCTTGCCGGTCTTCTGCACGGGAAGAACCGGTTCGACATAGCCTTCGTTGAAGCCGCGGTCGATGATGTTCCATTCCAGCACACGGATGGAGACCGGATCTTCGTTGATGCCGAGCACGCAGGCCCCTTCGCAGGGAGCCGGGCAGAGACGGCCGGTGAATTCCGGGAAATTGTTCGTGGTATGCAACGCCTTAAGCGCATCTTTCCAGCGGCCGCGATAGACGAGATCATTCCACTCGGGAATCAGGTTCACGACGGGACAGCCGGTCGTGCCCTGGCAGAACGGCACGCCGCAATCCATGCAACGGGCGCCCTGAACCTTGAGCTTATCCTCGGCGATGGGCTCGTACATTTCCTTCCAATCGAGCACGCGCAGCTCGATCGGTTTCCGCTTGGGGCCCTCGCGGGCATATTTCATGAAACCTTTTGGATCGCCCATTCCCTGTATCCTTCTACTTGCTCGCCGCCGCTTTTTTCTTCCGCTCTTCCAATACGCGCTTGTAATCCACCGGCATCACCTTCGCGAACTTGGGCAACATCGTCTCCCACGAATCGAGGATGCGCTTCGCGTTCCGGCTGCCGGTGCACATGAAGTGCGCCGTAATCATCTCATGCAACAGCTTCTTGTCGTCCGCCGTCGCGACCTTCTCCAACTCGACCATGCCGGTGTTGCAACGCGCCGGGAACTTGCCCAGTTCATCGAGCACAAAGGCGACGCCGCCCGACATGCCGGCGGCAAAATTCCGCCCGGTGCGTCCGAGCACAACGACGACGCCGCCGGTCATGTATTCGCACCCGTGATCGCCGGTGCCTTCCACGACCGCCCGCACCCCGCTGTTGCGCACGGCAAACCGCTCGCCCGCCATGCCGTAGAAATAGGCTTCACCCTGCGTCGCGCCGTACAGCGAGGTATTGCCGACGAGAATGGTTTCCTCCGGCGTATAGATCGCATTCTTCGGCGGGAATACCACGATCTTGCCGCCTGAGAGGCCCTTGCCGATATAGTCGTTCGATTCGCCCTCCAGCGTCAGCGTGACGCCGCGCGAGAGGAATGCGCCGAAGGATTGCCCCGCGGAGCCGCTGAACTTGATCGAGATCGTGTCGGGCGGCAGGCCTTCCAGTCCGTACTTCTTTGCGATGCGGCTGGACAGCATGGTGCCGACCGTCCGGTTCACGTTGCGCACCGGCAGATCGAGCGCGACTTTCTCGCCCTTCTCCAATGCCGGCTTGCAGAGTTCGATCAACTGATTATCGAGCACGTCGGCCAGCCCGTGATCCTGCTTCTGGACACAATGGCGCGGGACATCGGCTTTCACATCCGGCGCGGTCAGAAGCGGCGCGAGGTCGAGCCCCTTGGCCTTCCAATGGTCGATGGCCTTCTGCACCTTGAGCTTGTCGACGCGGCCAACCATCTCGTTGATCGTCCGGAACCCCAGCTTCGCCATGATCTGCCGGAGTTCTTCGGCGACAAAGAAGAAGAAGTTGACGATGTGCTCCGGCTGGCCGCTGAATTTCTTGCGCAGTTCCGGATCCTGCGTCGCGATGCCGACCGGGCAGGTGTTCAGATGGCATTTGCGCATCATGATGCAGCCTTCGATGATCAACGGCGCCGTGGCAAACCCGTATTCTTCTGCCCCCAGCAGCGTCGCGATGGCGACATCGCGTCCCGTCTTCAACTGGCCGTCGGTTTCCACGCGGATACGCCCGCGCAGATCGTTCATCACGAGGGTCTGATGGGTTTCCGCGAGCCCGAGTTCCCACGGGCCGCCGGCATACTTGATCGACGACAGCGGAGACGCGCCGGTGCCGCCGGAGTCGCCGCTGATCAATACCTTGTCGGCATGCGCCTTCGCCACGCCCGCCGCCACCGTACCGACGCCGACTTCGGACACGAGCTTCACCGACACGGCCGCTTCGGGATTGGCGTTCTTGAGGTCGAAAATCAGCTGCGCAAGATCCTCGATGGAATAAATATCGTGATGCGGCGGCGGCGAAATCAGCTGCACGCCGGGGGTCGAATAGCGGAACTTGGCGATGTTGTCATCGACCTTGTGGCCCGGCAACTGCCCGCCCTCGCCCGGCTTCGCGCCCTGCGCCATCTTGATCTGTAACTCTTTCGCGTTCACCAGATAGTGGCTGGTCACGCCGAACCGCGCCGAGGCCACCTGCTTAATGTAGCTGTTCTTCGAATCGCCGTTGGACAGCGGCTTGAACCGCTCCGGATCTTCGCCACCCTCGCCGGTGTTGCTCTTGGCGCCCAGCCGGTTCATCGCGATCGCCAGCGTCTCGTGCGCCTCTTTGCTGATCGAACCGAACGACATGGCGCCGGTCGTAAAGCGCTTGACGATGTCCTTCGCCGGTTCCACTTCGTCGATGGCAATCGGCTCCGGCAGGAACTTGAAATCGAGAAGCCCGCGCAAATTGGAGCGCCGCTTGCTCTCATCGTTGACGAGCTGCGAGAACTCCGCGAAGGTCTTCGGATCGTTGTTCCGCGTCGCATGCTGCAGCTTGTAGATCGTATCCGGATTCCAGTTATGGTGCTCGCCCTGGATCCGGTAGTGAATCTCGCCGCCGAAGTCGAGCTGGCGGATCGGCGCCGGCTCGTAAGCCAGCTTATGCCGCCGCAGCGTTTCTTCGCCGATCTCGCGGATGCCGATGCCTTCGACGCGGGACGGGGTTCCGGTGAAGTAGCGGCCGATCAACTCATGGTTCAATCCGATAGCTTCGAAAATCTGCGCGCCGCAGTAGGACTGCACCGTGGAGATGCCCATCTTCGAGAAGACTTTCAGCAACCCCTTATTGATCGCCTTGATGAATTTCCCTTCGGCGGTCTGCGCGTCGAGACCCTCCGGCAGATAGCCGTCGCGCTCCATGTCTACCAGCGATTCGAATACAAGGTACGGATTCACCGTTCCGGCGCCGTAGCCGATGAGGCAGGCGAAATGATGCACGTCGCGCGGCTCGCCGCTTTCGACGGTCAGGCCGACTTCTGTTCTGGTGCACTCACGCACAAGGTGATGGTGGACGGCGGCGACGCCGAGCACGCTGGGAATCGGCGCCCATTCGTCGTTCACGCCCCGGTCGCTCAGAATCAGAAACTTGTAGCCTTCTTTGATCGCCTGCGAGGCCTGACGGCAGAGATCGTCTACCGCCGCGCCCAACCCCTCCGGGCCTTCGGCCACGCGGAAGAGCATCTTCAAGGTCTTGCTCTTGAACTGGGGATCGGCGATCTCACGGATCTTCTGCAAATCGGCGTTGGTCAGAATCGGCTGCTTCACGCGGATGCGCCGGCAGGATTCCGGATTCTCATCCATCAGATTCGGCTTGGGCCCGATGCTGGTGGTGAGCGACATGACCAGTTCTTCGCGGATCGGATCGATCGGCGGGTTCGTGACCTGCGCAAAGAGCTGCTTGAAATACTTGAACAGAAGCTGCGGCCGGTCGGACAGCACCGCCAACGGCGTGTCGGTGCCCATCGACGAGATGGCCTCTTCCCCGTTCACCACCATCGGCGTGAGCACCATCTTCAGCTCTTCCACCGTGTAGCCGAAGGCCTGCTGCCGCTGACGCGTCGTAGGATGGTCGGGCTGCGGGACATTCAACGGCTCGGGCAGCTCATCCAGCGAAATCCGATGCTGCGTGACCCAGGAGCGATAGGGCTTGCGGCTGACGATCTCGGCCTTCACTTCCTCGTCGTCGATCAGACGGCCCTGGACCGTATCGATCAGGAACATGCGGCCCGGCATGAGCCGGCCCTTCTGCCGGATCTTGTGTGTCTCCATCGGCAGCACCCCGGCTTCCGACGCGAGCACGACGACCCCATCGGTAGTCACCAGGTAGCGGCAGGGACGCAGGCCGTTCCGGTCCAGCGTGGCGCCGATCAATTTGCCGTCGGTGAAGCAGACCGCCGCGGGACCGTCCCAGGGCTCCTGCATCGCGGCGTGATATTCGTAGAACCCGCGGCGGTCGAGATCCATCTGCGGATTCGCCACCCAGGGCTCGGGAATCAGCATCATCATCACGTGCGGCAGCGAGCGCCCGCCCATCGTGAGAAACTCGATGGCATTATCCAGGCAAGCCGAGTCGCTCTGGTTCTCGGAAACAATCGGATACAGTTTCTCGAGATCCTTGCCGAACAGATCGGAATTGAGCCGCCCCTGGCGGGCGCGCATCCAGTTCACATTGCCCTTCAGCGTATTGATCTCGCCGTTGTGGCACATGTAGCGATAAGGATGGGCCAGCGGCCAGGTCGGGAAGGTATTCGTGCTGAACCGCGAATGGACCAAGGCCAGCGCACTCGTCAGGCTCGCATCCTTGAGATCCTGATAGTAGGCCGACATCTGGTGCGGCAATAGCAATCCCTTGTAGACGATGGTATTCGCCGACAAACTGGAGATATAGAAGTACTCGCGCCCCTGGATGGCCGATTCGCGGACTGCGTTCTCGACCCGCTTGCGGACCACGTAGAGCTTCCGCTCGAACTGGGCTTCATTGAGGACATCGCGGGCGATGAAGATCTGCCGCATGAACGGCTCGGTGCTGCGGGCCACCGGCCCGATGGCATCGCTCTTCACCGGCACATCGCGCCAGCCCAATAACCGTAATCCTTCTTCGGCGATCACCTTGGCAAACAGCTGCTCGCACTGCTGACGGCGATCGGCCTGCGGCGGCAGGAACACCATGCCCACGCCATACTCGCCGGCGCCCGGCAGAGCCACGCCGACGTCGCCGGCCGCGCGCTTCAAAAACTCATGGGGGACTTGCAGAAGAATGCCCGCGCCGTCACCCGTGCAGGGGTCACAACCCTGCGCGCCGCGATGGGTCAGATTCTCCAGAATCTGCAAGCCTTGCTGCACGATCTGGTGGGATTTCTGTCCCTTGATATTGACGACAAAGCCGACTCCGCAGGAATCCTTTTCCTGTTCAGGGTCATAAAGGCCTTGCTTCGGTGGAAGCCCGGGTATCCGCATCATGGCAATCTCGTGTCGCTAGGAAGAAGGTGATGACTTCGCGGTCAGCGGCCACTCATACATGCAGAGGCAAGCACGCGATATCGTGTCGTTTTATCGGCAGTCTCTCTCTGGTTCTTTTCTGCTCCGCACCTTACTGGATGGGCTCCCGCCCTGTCAAGATTGTGCAGGCCGGTCCGGGCCCGGTTTGCTTGACTTTGTTTGCTCCGGTGCCCTACCATCCGCGGCATGTCGAACGCACCCGGCACCTCGACCATCAACAGCATGGCAGACGTCTGGGAGGCGTATCGCGCCGAACTCGACGGCGTCGAACACCAGGTCCGTCAGAACCTCGATTCCAGCGTCACTCTCGTCAATACCGTGGCTGCCCACATTCTGAGCAGCGGGGGCAAGCGCGTCCGCCCGCTCCTCCTTCTGCTCTCGGCCCGGCTCTGCGGCTATACCGGCCGCGAACACCATCAACTCGGCAGCCTGATTGAATTCATTCATACGGCCACGCTACTGCATGACGACGTGGTCGACGAAGCCGACATCCGCCGGGGCCGCAGCACGGCCCGCAAAGTCTGGGGCAACCAGATCAGCATCCTCGTCGGCGACTATCTCTACTCCAAAGCCATGGCCCAGATCGTGGAGTTTCGCAGCCACGGCATGAATGAAGTGCTGGCCGAAGCCTGCACGAAAATGGCGGAGGGTGAAGTCCTTCAGCTGTACTACAACGGCAACCCGTCGATGCCGGAATCCGACTACATTAAGATCGTCGAACACAAGACCGCCGGCCTGATCGCCGCCGCCTGCCGCATGGGCGCCATCCTGGCCGAAGCCTCGGAAGAAAAGCAGTCCGCGCTCTTCCGCTTCGGACAGTATCTGGGCATCGCTTTCCAGGTGGCCGACGACACGCTCGATTACAATGCCGACGGCGAACGCCTGGGGAAGACGCTCGGACAGGATCTGCGGCAGGGAAAAGCCACGCTGCCCCTGCTCCATCTGCTCGACCATTGCGGCGAACAGGACCGCAGCATGATCAAGGACCGGATGGAAACCCGCACGCTGAGCCCGGAAGACCTTGAGCGGATTCTGCGCCTGATGCAGGAGACCGGATCGCTGGCCTACGCGATGGAACGGGCCAAAGCCTACATCGCCGCCGCGCAACACGAACTCGAAGCCTTTGAGGATTCGTCGGCACGCCGGGCGTTGGCCGTCGCCGCCGACTACATGATTACCCGCGACCGGTAACCTTCCCTCCGCTCACGCTCTTCCCCACCACGGTGTCGGCGAGAAGACGGGCACTGAGCCGGATGCGAGGGTAAACGCCTTTCCGGTCTCACACATTCACGCTGACCATCTTTCACAGGAGCACGAACTCATCATGGCTCAGATTTTCCCGTTTCGCGGCGCACGCTACGATGCCGCCATTGCCGGCGCAGCGCGCGACGTCGCCGCGCCTCCCTATGACATCATCGACGCCGCCGGCCAGAAGGCCCTCTACGACCGGAACCCGCACAATGTCATCCGCCTGGAACTGGGCATGGACCAGCCCGGCGACGGCCCGGCCAACAACCGCTACACCAGAGCCGGGGCCACGCTCTCGCAATGGATGCAATCGGGCGCATTGAAGCGGGATCCGCAGCCGACCATTTACTACCACACCATCGAATATGTGCCGCCGGGAGCCGACCCCAAGGGCCCGCGGAAAACGCTGCGGGGCTTCATCGCCACCTTCAAGCTCGAAGAGTTCGGGACCGGCGCAATTTATCCGCACGAAAACACCCGCGCCGCCGCCAAGACCGATCGCTTGAATTTGATGGAAGCCTGCCGCGCGAATTTCAGCCCGATCTGGTCGCTCTATTCCGATCCCCAGGACACCATCCTGTCGACCCTGGCTCAGGCGGCGAAAGCGACGGCGCCCTGCGTGGAATTCCGCGACGACGTCGGGTTCGAGCAGCGTCTCTGGGCGATCTCCGATCCGGCCGTCACCCAGAAAATCACGGCGGCCATGGCCAGCAAACCCATTTTCATCGCCGACGGCCACCATCGCTATGAAACGGCGTTGAATTATCAAAAGCTGCGCCGCCAGCAGGCCGGGAATGTCCAGGGACTGCAGCCCTACGACAGCGTGCTCATGCTCCTCACGCCGATCGAAGATCCGGGATTGACCGTCTTGCCCACGCACCGCGTGACGACCACACCGCTGCCGTCATTCGACCGGGTGAAGACGCTGTTCGCCGACACCTTCGACCTGCAGGAATATCCGTTTACGAAGCAGACACAAGCCGCCGTGCGCGCGCAATTTATCGACGCGATGCGGACACAAGGGCGGACGACGCCGATGTTCGGATTGGCGCTGAAGGACCGCGATGCCTATCTGACTCTGGCGCTGAAGGCCGCACACCGTCCGCCGGCCAGCGCCTCTCCCCGGACCAAGCTGGACGTCTCGCTCTTGCAACAGCTGGTCGTGGCCAAGCTCTGCCCGACGCAGCAGGAACAGGAAGCCATTCTCTATACGAAAGACGACCACGAAGCCCTGGACTGGGCCGCGAACGGCACCGGCACCGGCGCGCTGCTCCTGAACGCCACCAAGGTGAGCGAGGTCAAGGACGTGGCGACCGCCGGCGAGCGGATGCCGCACAAGTCCACGTACTTCTTCCCGAAGCCGTTGACCGGACTGGTCATGAACGTCATGGAGGGATGAGCGCGCAGCCATCGGCGGTCCGCTCTCAGCTTGGAGAAACTGCATAGGCAGTGCGCTCCTCAAGGCTGACGGCTGAACGCTGACCGCTGATGCGCCTCAAGACTGATGAAAGCCAAACTCCTCATCGTCGACGACGACGCCGATATCGTCACGGTGTTGGAAGATCGGCTACAGGCCTCCGGCTATACCACGGTCATCGCGCGGGACGGCCAGCAGGCCCTCGATCAGATCGAACATGAAGCACCCAACCTGATCCTGCTCGATCTCGATCTCCCGAAACTGACCGGCATTCAAGTCCTCAAGCGGCTCTCTCAGATCAAGCACGTCGAAGACCTGCCCGTCATCGTCATGACCGCGCACGGATCGGTGAACGCCGCCGTCGAGGCCATGAAAGAGGGCGCCTACGATTTCCTGACGAAGCCGCTCGACAAAGACCATCTCCTCATCGTCATCCGCAAAGCCCTGGAACGGGATTCCCTCAAGCGGCAGGTGGCCTATCTGCGCTCGGAAGTCGACGGGCGCTACGCCAGCATCGTCGGCGCCAGCCCAGCGGTGCGGACCGTGGTCGAAGCGGCGCAACGGGCGGCGCGCTCCGATGCCGGCGTGCTGCTGCTCGGGGAAAGCGGCACCGGCAAGGAACTCTTCGCCCGCTCCATCCATCAATGGAGCCATCGCCACGCCATGCCGCTGGTGGTGATCAACTGCGTCGCGCTGACGGAAACGCTGCTGGAAAACGAGCTCTTTGGCCACGAACGCGGGGCCTTCACCGGCGCCGACCGGCTGCAGAAGGGCAAGCTGGAAATGGCGGACGGCGGAACGGTCTTTCTCGATGAAATCGGCGACATGTCGCTGCCGCTGCAGGCGAAACTCCTGCGCGTCCTGCAGGACCGGGAATTTCAGCGGGTCGGCGGCACCCGAACAGTGTCCGTCAATATCCGCATCATCGCCGCGACGAATAAAGATTTGCGGCAGGCGGTCAAGGCCGGACAATTTCGTGAGGATCTCTACTTCCGCCTCAACGTCATTACCCTCACCCTGCCGCCGCTCAGAGAACGACCGGAGGACATCCCGGCCCTGGCCCGGTTTTTTCTGGAACGCCATTCCAGGGACGCCAAGCGCCCGGGTATGACCCTGAGCCGGGCGGCGATGGAGACGCTCGCCCGCTATCCCTGGCCGGGCAATATTCGCGAATTGGACAATGTCATCGCCCGGGCGGTGGTGCTCAGCCCGACCGATACGATTGAACCGGAGATGCTGGCACTCGTTCCGGACGATGCCCAGATGACCCGGCGCCATGGACCGGCCCTGTCGTATCTCGACCTGCCCTATCACGAATCAATGGATGAACACAGCCGCTATATCATCGCGCGGGCCGTCGAACGAGCCGAGGGTAATCAAACGAGAGCGGCCGAATTTCTCCGCCTCCAACGCACCTATCTGGCCCGGTTGATCAAGCAGCAGCGCGACCGGCAGGAAGGACGGGCCGACCACGGAACGGAATCGCCGGAGTTGTAACGCGACTCAGGCCGGAGGGAGCTTCCGGTCTTCCAGCCGCAGCAGACCGGCCTTCACATCGCGCTCGGCCTGTCCGTAGCGTTCCGGGGTCCCGACATCGGACCAATAGCCCTTCAGATCGTAACCCAGCAGCGCATCGCCCCGCCCGATCGCCGCCACATAGGGATCGATAATCGAAGAGGCCACCTCTTTGGGAATGTCGCGTAACAGTCTGGAATGCAGAATGTGGATGCCGGCAAACATGCGCGGCTGCGTCGGCACAGTGGCGTCCGCCAGCCCTTTCCCGTTGATCCGCACAATGCGATCGTCCGGCCCGACTTCGACCAGTCCCCACTTCACCGCATCGGGATCCTCACGCAACACCAGCGTCGCCAGCGCCTTCCGCTGTGCATGGAACGCGCACAACGCCTCAAGATCCAGGTCGAAGAGCGTATCCCCGTTGAGAATCAGCACCGGCTCATTGGAAAAATAGCGTTCCGCCTGCTTGATCCCTCCGCCCGTCCCTAAGATGATGGGCTCGTGCGAATAGAGCAGCCGCAGGCCGAACTGCGCTCCGGACCCCAGCGTCTGTTCGATCATCGGACCCAGATGGTGCAGATTGATGACGACATCGCGGAATCCGTGGTGCTTGAGCAGCAACAGATTCCACACGATGAGCGGCGTGCCGGCGACGGGAAGCAGCGGTTTCGGGATCGTATTGGTGAGCGGCCGGAGGCGGGTTCCGAAACCCGCCGCGAGGATCATGGCTTTCATGGTGAGCTCTCAGCTATCAGCCGACAGCCATCAGCGCCAACCAGACAAGTCCGATACTGACCGCTGATCGCTGATTGCTGACCGCGTCGCTTCACTGCAGTTCGGGCACATAGGGCGTGAGATGCTGACGCAGGACGGCGAGTTCGGGATAGCGCTGGAGATTCCGCTTCACATACCCCAGGACGCGGGGAATGTCGGCCAGAAACTTGGGATTTCCCTTCACCCGGTCGATATACACGAACCGTCCGGCGGCCTTCATGTTCCGCTGGATGCTTGTAAGATCGAACAATCGCCGGAAGGCATCGCGGTTGGTCCAGACGTGCCGGTGTTCGGCCAGCTGATCGAGGTAATAACTCACCAGCCGGTCCACCAGCGGTTCATCGAGCGCGATGTAGGCATCGCGCAAGAGAGACGCCAGATCGTACGTCGCCGGGCCCATAAGGGCGTCCTGAAAATCGATCACCCCGAGACGCAGGCCGTCGACCATCAGATTGCGCGAATGATAGTCGCGATGCGTGAAGACCCGCGGCTGGCCCGCCAGATGTTCGGAGATTTTTTCGAACTCCCCGCGGATCGCGGTCCAATCTTCCGAGCACATCGGCTTGCCCCGGCGCGCCACGATACCGTACTCCAGGAAATGATCGAACTCCCACATGAGCAACGGCACGTCGAAGCTCCGGTGGAACGCCAGGCAGCCGGGATCGGCCGGCGACGTCGCCTTCACCTGCATCTGAACCAGCACGTTGATCGCCTGCTTGTACCGCGATTCGAGACTGGGGGCGTCCGCGTCGCGCACCGCTTCGGCCAGCGTCAGATCGCCGAAATCTTCGAGATACAGCAACCCGGCGACATGGTCATAGTGATGCAGCTGCGGGACCGACACTCCGGCCTTCCCGAGATGGGACAAAATATTCAGAAACGGCAGTTCGGTAATCTGATGCATCGCCCCGCTGACCGCTTCTTCCGATTGCTTGAACCCTTCCGGCTCCGCCAGTTGCATGAGAATCACGGAGTGAGGAGGCCCGCCGGCCAGGACCGCGCGGAAATACCGCCGGTTCGACGCATCCCCCGGCAACGGCTGGAGTTCGCGCAGAACCAGACCGGGACTGAGCCGCGACTCGATGGTGCGGGCGACGAGCGCTTGATCGGGAGGCGCGAGGGGCCCTTTGGGTGGAGCCGGGTTCGAGGTAGTCATACGCGGCGGATTATACCGAGTGGTCCGGAGGTTGTCACGAACACAGCGTGAATCTGTCAACGGAAGCGGGCATCAGCGACGAACGGCGCCGTCACGCTCGCCCCGAACAACCTGCGCACCGCCAGCGCGCCCACCGTCGATCCCGCGACGTCGGCCAGCCAATCCTGCCAGCTCGATTCGCGAAGAGGCACGAAGAGTTGATGAACTTCGTCTGTCATCCCATACAACGACGCAGTCAGAATGGCGAAAAAGAGCGCACGGGCTGCCACCGGCCCGTCAACACCCCGGCGGAACGCCCGATAGCACAGCCCGCCGAGTCCGGCATACTCCATCGCGTGCAAGACCTTGTCGTTCACGTGTCCGAGCAGCGACGGCAAATCTTCGTCCGGATGCGATTGCGCCGACAGATAGAAGATCAAGCCGGCATAGCCGAGCACCGGCCCCCAATAGAGAATGAGGCGTCTCCATCCCGCCTGTTCGCCCCGACCGGTCACGATTCAAACTCCTCCGTTCATTGCGCGTGCTCTACCCCTATGACATACTTCAAAAAATGAGAGAAATCACGCTCCAATGAAGAACGTCCACGTCTGCTTCGTCTGGCACATGCACCAGCCCTACTACACCGACCCGGTTGCGGGCACGGCGAGTATGCCCTGGGTGCGCCTCCATGCCACCAAAGCCTATTTCGATATGGCGCATCTGCTGGAGAAGTTTCCGGCGGTGCACGCCACGTTCAACTTCACACCGTCGTTGCTGCTGCAGCTCCAGGAAATCGGCGACGGCACCGTGCGCGACCTGTTCCTTGAACGGGCCCAGCGCCCGGCGGCGGAATTGACGCCGGAAGAGCAGGCCTTCCTGATCCGCCATTTCTTTTCGGCCAACTGGGCCACGATGGTGCGCCCGTTCCCCCGCTATCACGAGCTGCTCGTCAAACGCGGCCCCGATGTCTCGGGACCGGACCTCGCCAGAGTCGCCCGCCAGTTTTCCACGCAGGACTTTCTGGACCTGCAGGTCTGGCACAACCTGGCCTGGTTCGGGTACGGGCCCCTCCAGCGCTACCCGCGCCTGGCGGCGCTCCGCACCAAGAATCGCGGCTTCACCGAGGACGACAAACACGAAGTCCTCGCCCTGCAACGCCTCGCCATCCAGGAAATTGTCCCGCTCTATCGCCGCCTCCTCGACCGGGGCCAGATCGAATTGACCACCACCCCGTTTTTTCATCCGATCCTGCCGCTCGTCATCGACACGGAGATCAACCGGCGCGCGCGCCCCGACCTGCCGCTGCCGTCGCGTTTTCGCGCGCCCGAAGATGCGGAAATACAACTCCGCTGCGCCGTCGACTTTCACCGCAAGACGTTCGGCCAGCCCCCGGTGGGGCTCTGGCCGTCGGAGGGATCCGTCTGCCCCGAACTGCTGCCGCTGGTCCATCACGCCGGGCTCCGCTGGCTCGCGACCGACGAAGGCGTGCTGGCCCGCTCGTTCGAATTGAACCATCGCCCCTGGCACCGGCACACCGATCTCTACCGGCCCTATCGGGCGGGAGAATCCGGCCGGGAGGTCGCCATGGTTTTTCGCGACCGCGATATCTCCGACGCCTTCGGTTTCGTGTACCACAAAACCAACCCGGACTCGGCCGCCGACGATGTGCTCCGCCGGCTCCGGAACATCATTCACAACGCCCCCCAGGACCAGATCCTCATTCCCATCATCCTGGACGGTGAAAATCCCTGGGAGCATTACCATGACGGCGGCGAACACTTTCTCTCCCGGCTCTACCGTGCGTTTACCGCGCGGGAATTGGACCAGGAGCAGAGCGTGCGTCTGACGGCCTCGACCATGTCGGAAGGCCTGGCCGCCGTTCCGCCCGCCCAACATCTACCGTCGCTCCATTCGGGGTCCTGGATCAACCAGGACTACAAGATCTGGATCGGCCATCAGGAAGACAACCGCGGATGGGATCTCCTCGGCCACACCCGCACCCGTCTCGTGGAAGCGGCCCCCACCCTGCCGGCTGAGCGCGCGGAAGCGGCCTGGCAGGAGCTCTATGCCGCCGAAGGCAGCGACTGGTTCTGGTGGTACGGCGACGACTTCGACACCGACTATAAGCAGGAATTCGACCGGCTCTTCCGCACCCACTTGCGCAACGTCTGGCTCTTCATGGGCCTCGCGCCGCCCGATCGATTGAACCAGCCCATCTGCCTGTTGACCCCGCAGGCCGCGGCCGATCGAGTCACGCAGCCTGTGTCCATCCTCACGCCGGCCATCGACGGCCTGGTGACGGATTTTTTCGAATGGCGCGGCGCCGGAACCATCACGACGCAGCCGCCGCTGGGCGCCATGTGGAAAGCGGAAGGCTTGTTCACGGCCATCTATTTCGGCTGGAGCCGGGACCATCTCTGCCTGCGGCTTGACCCGGACGACGCTGCACAGTCGAGACAACACGGATTGGGAATGGAGATCACGCTCCTCGGCCCCCGGCACAATTTTCGTCTCTCCTGTTCGCTCGCGCCGTCCGGACCGGAATCCTTCACGCTCTTCCAGCAAGGCGAGGGAGAGACCTGGCAGGAGATCGGTCCCTATCGCTCCATTTGCCGGCGCACTATTTTGGAACTGGCGATCCCGACGAAAGACCTCCATCTCGAACCGGGGCAAGAGGTGCGTATGAGTGTCCTCATCCTCGAGCATGGATTGGAAGCGGCCCGCTACCCGCATCACACACCGGCCACCCTGACGGTGCCGGGAGACGAGTTTGAAGCAAGCCTGTGGAGAGTGTGATCGAAAGCGTGCTGAGCGTAAGGTGCTGAGTTTTGAGTTGTGAAATTCCGGGCTGCCTGAGACACTGAGGACTCAGGACGTCTTCCATACTTCGGAGCCACTATGCCTGACTTAAGACGCGATCCCATCGTCGGCCGCTGGGTGATTATTTCGACCGAACGGAACGGCCGGCCGCATGACTTTGCGCAGCTGCAACCGGCGAAGCCCATCTCCACCGCGATCTGTCCCTTTTGCCCGGGCCAGGAACGGCTCACGCCGAAAGAGATCATGGCCTACCGGCCGCAGCCCGGCGAACCGAATTCGCCGAACTGGACCGTCCGCGTGATCCCGAACAAATTTCCCGCCTTACAGGTCGAAGGCGACATGGGCCGGGAAGGCATCGGCTTGTACGACCGGATGAACGGCGTCGGCGCCCACGAGGTCATCATCGAATCGCCGGGCCATAAAGAAGGCCTGGCCGACCTCCCGACGAAAAAAATAGAGGACGTGCTCTGGGCCTATCGCGACCGCATGATCGATCTCAGAAAAGACCTGCGCTTCCGCTACATCCTGATCTTCAAGAACCACGGCGCCTCGGCCGGCGCCACGCTGGAGCACAGTCACTCGCAACTCATCGCCCTGCCCATCGTCCCGACCAGCGTGACGGAAGAACTCGACGGCTGCCGTGCCCACTACGAGCAGAAAGAGCGCTGCATCTATTGCGACATCCTCCGGCAGGACCTCTCGGACGGCGACCGGATCGTGGCGGAGAATCCGGAGTTCCTCTGCGTGACCCCCTACGCCCCGCGCTTTCCGTTCGAGATGTGGATTCTGCCCAAACGCCACGCCGCCTACTTCGAAGAAAGCCAGAAATCGCAATTCGAATTTCTGGCGCCGATTCTCTCCGAATCCCTGCGCCGCATGGACAAGGCGCTCGGCCGCCCTTCGTACAACTTCATCCTGCACAGCTCCCCGCTGCACGAAAAGACCGGCGACTACTACCACTGGCATCTGGAAATCATTCCCAAGCTCACCCAGGTCGCCGGATTCGAATGGGGCACCGGCTTCTACATCAATCCGGTGGCACCGGAAGAGTCAGCGAAGTTCCTGAGGGAAGCAGAGCTGTAACAACCCGCGTGGCTCTCATCCCGCCGGCACAGCCTGTGTGCGACGACAATGCTGTGCCGCTCCACCGTCTCAAGTTCTCAATATAATTACCGATATAGCTGCAACGTCAGCGAGACCGCCGTGCACCCGTCTGTCGTCGCACAGATAGAAGCCGTACTATGAGCGATTCCACTACGACCGTCCTGCTTGTCGACGACAGCAGAACCAGCCTTGCTGTGCTGGTCGCCTATCTGGACAAGACCGGCTACGAGTTGGTCCGCGCCCGCGACGGCGTGGAAGCGCTCCGGTTGCTGACGCTCGAACCGGCCCGCTACCACGCCGTCCTGCTCGACCTTGAAATGCCCAGAATGTCCGGCTTAGAGGTCTTGCGGCACATGAAGTCGCATGCCCAGTTGACGCATGTGCCCGTCATCATTCAAACGGCCTCCAGCGATCCGCACCAGGTTGCCGAAGGGCTGGCCGCCGGAGCGCGCTATTATCTCATCAAGCCGTTTCAGCAGGACAAGCTGCAGGCCATCATCGCGTCCGCCGTTCGAGACTACACCGCCTACCTGACGCTCCAACGCGAATTGACGGCGTCCATGCATTCGCTGCGGTTACTCCATAACGGACGGTTTTGTTTTCAAACTCCCGAAGAAGCGCGCCAATTGGCCGCCCTGCTGGCCCACGCCTACCCCAATCCGGGCCGCGCGAGCACCGGGCTGCTGGAACTGCTAATGAACGCGGTCGAACACGGCAATTTAGGCATCACCTATGAGGAGAAAACGCATCTCCTGGCTACCGGACAATTGGACGAGGAGATCGAGCGGCGGATTCGCGATCCCGCATTCGGGAGCCGGGTTGGCGTCGCAAAACTGACGCGCGCGCGCGACACGCTCTATCTGTCGGTGATCGACGAAGGCGATGGATTCTGCTGGCAGCCCTTTCTCGAGTTCACCCCGGAACGCGCGTTTCATACCCATGGCCGGGGCATTGCGACGGCACGGATGCACAGCTTCGACTCGATCGAGTACTGCGGGAAAGGCAACCATGTCGAAACGGTCGTTCGAACGCAGCCGCTGTCTCTCCCTCGCCATTCCGTCGCCGCCTGATCCGGACCTTCGGAAGCGGCTCACGCACCTGCCCGCCGGACACTCGCTCGACTCGTCTCTCTGTCAGACCGACGGAAGAAAGCCATTCCTGTGCTCGCCACGGGAGGGATCAACCCGCCGCTTTCCCATTCTTCACCGGGCACCGGTCCATTCTTGAATTTCTCTCTATTTATGCAATCCATCCCCCTCAAGTTCGCCGGTTCTTGACCGACAACGGGCAAGCATTTTTTTGTTGGGTAGCGCCATTTAGACGACCGAACGGCTGTTACACCCTTATGCCATTCACACCCCCGCATGAAACGCACACACAGGGCCCACCGGCCTGCGGAGGCTGCCCGGACAACAACTCCGCCGCGATCCAGCGGGCGGATGAGCGGTTCCGGCTGGTCGTGGAAGCCGCCCCTTACGGTCTCCTGATGGTCAATCCGGCAGGCATTATCACCATGGTCAATCCTCAGTGCGAGGTTATCTTCGGGTTCACGCAGGAGGAGCTGATCGGACAGTCCCTCGCGATGCTGCTCCCGCGCCCCTATCGTGCCGCTCACGACCGCCACCTTCTGGCATTCTTCGCCAATCCGGCGAGAAAACAGATGGGCGGGCTTCGCGACCTGCCGGGCCTGAGAAAAGACGGCACGGAGGTGCCGGTAGAGATCGGGCTGACGCCGATTCAGACCACGGACGGATTACACACGCTCGCGACCGTCATCGACGTCAGCGTCCGTAAGGCCAGCGAAGCGGCGCTGCTCCGGCTGCAGAACCATCTGCGCGAAGAAGTGGACGCCCGCACGAACGAACTGCAACTGGCCAAGGACACGGCCGAATCGGCCAACGCGGCGAAATCGGTCTTCCTGGCCAACATGTCCCATGAACTGCGCACCCCGATGCACGCGATTCTCAGCTTTTCAGAGCTTGCGACGGAGCGGCTCGAAGAAGGAGACCTGGAGAAAGTCCGCCACTATCTCAGCCGCCTCCGCGGAAGCGGGAAAATCCTTCTCGCCCTCCTGAACGATATTCTGGATCTGTCGAAGCTGGAATCCGGCCGTATGGTCTACCAGCGCGTCTGCCTCAACCTGGTGTCGATCGTACAAACGGTCGCAGCCGAGTTCGACTCCCTGCTGAAAGCGAAACGCCTCACGCTCACGATTCAGCCTTCACCTGTCGACACACATCTGCCGGGCGATGAACTCCGCCTGGCCCAGGTCATCCGCAATCTTCTCTCCAACGCGGTGAAGTTCACCCGGGAAGGAAGCGAGATACGCATATCCTTCGCCGCGGCAACGCTCCCGGCCCGGGATGGAAACCCGGCGGGTTCTCCGCTTCCCGCCGCCGCCCTCACCATCACCGACCAGGGAATCGGGTTTCCGCCGGAAGAAGCGGAGGCAATTTTCGATAAGTTCGTGCAGAGCAGCAAATCCAGAAACAGCGCCGGAGGAACCGGCCTCGGCCTGGCCATCTGCAAGGAAATCATCATGGCGCATCACGGACAGATCCGTGCGGAAAACCTCGCTGAGGCAGGAGCCGCGTTTACCGTCGTGCTTCCGCTGGACTCCCGGTCGCTCGAACAGGAGGCGGCCTAACATGGCGGACAACGCGATTACGGTTCTTCTTGTCGATGACAACGCGGCCAACCTCGAAATTCTCGAAGACTATCTCGAGGACAGTGGCTACACCCTCGTGTCTGCATGCGACGGAGTGGACGCGCTGGAGAAGCTGATGCTCGAGCCCCAGCGGTACCACGCCGTCCTGCTCGACTTGATGATGCCCAGAATGACCGGCATGGAAGTCCTGCAGCACATGAAAGCCCACCCGATCCTGGCGCAGGTGCCCGTCATTATCCAGACCGCGGCCGCCACCCCCGCCGAAGTCACCGGGGGACTCGCCGCCGGAGCCCATTACTACCTGACGAAGCCGTTCCAAAAGGCCGATTTGCTCGCCATCCTGACGACAGCGATTCGGGATCGTTCCGCTTACCTCTCGGTCCAGGAAGAACTGGAGACGACGGCGGGAACTCTGCAGCTGCTCCACAACGGGACGTTCCGGTTTCGGACGCTGGAGGAGGCCAGGCGGCTGGCGGCCTTGCTCGCTCATGCCTACCCCGATCCGTCCCGCGTCGTGACCGGGCTCCTGGAGCTGTTGCTGAATGCCGTGGAACACGGCAACCTGGGAATCACCTACGGCGAAAAATCCCGCTTCCTGGAGACCGGACAGCTCGACGAAGAAATCGCACGCCGGTTAAAGGAACCGGCCTATGCCGGCCGGTGCGCGGTCGCTACGTTTATCCGGCACGGACAGGATCTGTATCTCTCCGTCATCGATGAAGGCGCCGGATTCGACTGGCGGCCGTTCCTCCATCTCGATCCGAGCCGTGCCTTCGACACCCATGGCCGCGGCATCGCCACGGCCAAGATGATGAGTTTCGACTCGCTGGAGTACCACGGCGCCGGCAATCATGTCGAAACGGTCGTCCATACCCATCCGCAGGCGACGGCCATCGACAATCTCGCCGCTTGAGCGGCCCCCTTCCGGCAACCGGATCGCCGTTCACTCCTTGCCTCACCCGTTCCAGACGCCTATCATATTTCCTTTCGGAACCTTCCCGATAAGGACGACACCATGCCCGTTCGTTTTCGTCTTGAAAACCCTGCGCTCGCGCATCCCCTGCGGCAGATCGAACAACTGGTCCGCCGGGCCGGAGGCCGGCTATGGCTGGTCGGCGGCTGCGTGCGGGATTTGATCCTCGAACGGCAGCCGCACGATCTGGATCTTGAAGTCTCCGGAATTCCTGCCGGCCAACTGCACGGGATCCTGACCGAACACTTCCCGGTCCAATTCGTCGGGCGGGCATTCGGCGTGTTCAAACTCGACGGCCTGCCGATCGACGTATCGCTGCCCCTGCGGCGACCGCTGGAGGAGGCGAGCATCCCCGGCCTGCTCCATCTGGCCGACCATGAGATGGACATCGACGACGCCCTCTCACGGCGCGATTTCACCATCAATGCCATGGCCTGGGATCCCGATACGCTGGACTTCCGCGATCCGTTTCACGGCCGCGACGATCTCAAGACCGGCACCTTGCGGCATACCTCCGAACGATTTTCCGAAGACCCGCTCCGAGTGCTGCGCGGCATGCAATTGGCCGCGCGGTACAATCTGGCGGGAGCGCCGGACACGATCACGCTCTGCCGGTCACTCAGCCAGGACCATCTTCCGAGTGAGCGGATCTGGGAGGAATGGAAAAAATTCCTGCTCCAGGGCATCAGCCTCTCGAAAGGGCTGCAATGGCTCAACGATTGCGACTGGATCCGGTTTTACCCGGAACTCGCGGCGCTACGCGGATGCCCGCAGGATCCGGTCTGGCATCCCGAGGGCGATGTCTGGACACACACGCTGCACTGCCTGGACTGGTTCGCCGGGGAACGGACCGGACGGCCGGACGAGGATCTGACCGTCGGCCTTGGCGTGCTGTGCCACGACTTCGGGAAACCCGCCACGACGAAGGAAGAGTTCGGGCGCATCACCTCGCGCGGCCATGAACCGGAAGGAGAGGCCCCGACCAGAGAATTCCTGGCCCGGCTCACCAATCAGAACGGCCTGGCGGACGACGTCACGGCTCTCGTCTTGTGCCATCTGCGCCCCCGCGCGCTCTACGACGGGAACGCCTCAGACAGCGCGATTCGGCGTCTCGCCAGGCACGTGGGCCGCATCGATCGCCTCGTGCGCGTGGCGCGCGCGGATCATGCCGGCCGGCCGCCGAAACCGTTCGATCATTTTCCCGCCGGCGAGTGGCTGCTCAAGAAAGCGAGGGAATTGGACGTCGAGGCACAGGTGCCAACCCCGATCGTGATGGGCCGGCATCTTCTCGCGATGGGAGTTTCTCCCGGACCGGAAATGGGCAAATATCTCGACGACTGTTACGAAGCCCAGTTGGACGGATTATTCACCACCCTCGACGAAGGCCTGGCCTATGCCCGCCAGGTCCTTTCTTCTTCTCCGTAACTTTCCTTCATCTCAATACGCAGCACTCATCGCTTCTTGACGCCCCTTGCTCCCTCACGCATCGGCGTCATATGATCGCCTCATGCGTATTCAACTCAGCCATCCGTCCAGAGCCGTCGAAATCAAAGGTCCGAAGAAAGCCAAGGACCTCCTGAAAGAACTCAACCTCGTGGTGGAAGCACACCTGGTCATCCGCGGGGATGAGCTGGTAACCGAAGACGAAATGCTCTACGACCAGGATCAGATTGAAATCCGTCCAGTCATCTCAGGAGGCTAGCTGTCAGCCATCAGCTCTCAGCCTTCAGCCAAGAATACAGTTCTTGCCCTGACAGCTGATCGCTGATTGCTGATCGCTTGATTAAGAATGAATTGCACGAAATGCAAAACCCGCGCGGTGATCGATCTGCCGCGCCACAACGCCGCCTTCTGCAAAGGCTGCTTCAACTACTATGTGCATGACCAGGTCGGCCGGGCCATCAAGTCCGAGAAAATGTTCGGGAAGGACGACCGGATTCTGGTGGCCGTATCGGGCGGCAAAGACAGCCTGGCACTCTGGGATGTGCTCCTCAAAATGGGTTACAAGGCCGACGCGCTGTACGTGAATCTCGGCATCGGCGGCTATTCGGAAGTATCCCATGCGAAAGTGGTCAAGTTCGCCGAGACCGTCGCCGCGCCGCACGGCGCAGTCCTGCACGTGCACACCGTCGAGCAGGAAGCCGGCGCCGGCATCAAAGAACTGGCCATGCTGATTCACCGTCCGACCTGCTCTACCTGCGGCACCATCAAACGGTACCAGTTCAACCGCGTGGCGCTGGAACATAAATACGATGTGATGGCGACGGGCCACAACCTCGATGATGAAGCGGCCCGCCTGCTGGGCAATGTGCTCCGCTGGCAGGAGGAGTATTTGGATAAGCAATCTCCCAACCTGCCGGCATCTCTCGACGGGTTCGCTAAAAAGGTGAAACCGCTCTTCCGCCTGTCCGAGCGTGAACTGGCCGCCTACTCGGTCTTGAACCGGATCGACTATATCGTCGAAGAATGCCCGATGGCGAAAGGCGCCCGGACGCTGCTCTACAAAGAAGTGTTGAACCGGCTCGAAACGGAATCGCCCGGTACGAAGCAGGCTTTCTACTGCGGATTTCTCGACAAACAGCGCAAACCGGACACCGCTCCCGCTACGATGGCGGAGAAGGATCAGGCGATGCTGCACCCCTGTACGGCCTGTGGCCAGCCGACGACCGCCGAAGTCTGCTCCTACTGCAAGATGATGGCACGGGCGAAAGCCCACGCCTCCTAGCCGCGCCGACTCCCGGAATACTGATGGCGACTCTGCTTAGAACGCCCTCGCGCCTCCTGACATTGTGCCTCGGACTGTTCCTCTTCGTGGATCTCGCGACATCGCGCCTGATCCAGGCTCAAGAATTTCCCGCCGCCACGCCCGTCGGCACCCACACGATCGGGCTCACTGCCGGGCCGTTTTTTCCGATTCGCGTGTTGTCGGGCCAATCGTCGAAACTGTTCGGCGACGCGCTTATGCCTTCCTGGATGATGACACTCACGGAACCGATCGGGACCGGCTGGTATCAGGGCCAATTGGCGCTCGGCGCCGAAGTGATCGCTTTTCACACCGCTGAGCCCGTCACGGCTTATGGCGTCGGGTTCACGCCGAAGCTGGTCTATACCTCGACGGCATTCGGGCGAATGCGCCCCTTTCTCGAAGCAGGCGGAGGACCGGTGTGGACGGATCTCGGCGGCCGGGTCCCCGAACAGCCCGGACAATTCAATTTTCTCGTGTGGAGTGGCGCCGGCTGCTCATACCAGATGACGCCGACCTGGGCCCTCACCGCCGGCTATCGCATCATGCACATTTCCAATGCCGGAACCCGCGCTCCGAATTCCGGACTCAACTTCGGACTCCCCTTTATCGGCCTGTCCTACCGGGGATTCTGACAGCCCGGCTGCTCGGTCTGACAGGGCCGTTCATAACTTGCAAAGCGGGGATTGACCCCGTAAGCTGCGGAATTATCTTCTTCTCCGGATCACCCGACGAGAAAGCGCGAAATCATGGCGACTTCTGAACGCGACTACTATCAGATTCTCGGCATCTCCCGCACGGCCTCAGCCGACGAAATCAAGAAGGCCTATCGTCGCCTGGCCCGCCAGTTCCATCCCGATATGCACAGCGGCGCCAAGAAGGCCGAGATGGAGAAGAAATTCAAGGAGATGAACGAGGCCCACGAGGTCCTGTCAGATCCGGAGAAACGCAAGAAATACGACCAGCACGGTGCGCAATGGGAACAGGCCGAGGCCTATGAGCGGGCACGCCAGGCCGCCGGAGCCCAAGCCCGGGGGCAGGCGCACTCCTTCAGCGGCGAGGGATTTTCCGATATCTTCGAGAATCTCTTCGGCGGCAGAGGGCGAGCGGGAGGCCAACAGGGATTTTCATCCTCCGGGGAGGATCTGGAAACGGAAGTCGATCTGTCTCTCCGTGAAGTGCTGAGCGGCGTGACCAAGCGGATCAATCTGATGGAGCCGACCCCCTGCTCCACCTGCCGCGGGAGCGGCGCGGTGAAAAACCGCCCCTGCCAGGCGTGCCTGGGCTCCGGCCACCGGATGGAATCCCATTCCATCGAGGTCAAAATCCCCGCGGGCGTTCAGAACGGGACCAGAGTCCGCGTACCGGGGAAAGGCCAGCTCGGCATCAACGGCGGCAGACGCGGCGATCTCTATCTGCACGTCTCGCTCATGCCGGACAAGGTGTTCCGGCAACAGGGCACCGACCTGCATGCCAATCTGCCGGTGTGGCCATGGGAGGCCGCACTGGGCGCCGAAGTGATGGCTCCCACGTTGACCGAGCCGGTCCGCGTGAAAATTCCCGCCGGCAGCCGCGCCGAGGGCAAGCTGCGGTTGAAAGGGAAGGGGCTCCCGACTGCGGCCGGAGGCCACGGCGATTTGTTCCTCACGCTGCAAATCGTCCTGCCCTCTCCGTTGACCGAGGAAGAGCGCAAGCTCTACGAGCAGCTCGGCCGTTTGCGGAGCGGTGACCCGCGCGCGGAACTACTGAATTCCGCTCAGCGAAGCTGATCTCCTTCACCGTTCGGATACGGGACCCTGCATGCCCCTCACCGAATATGCACTGCTGGCTTTCAGTTCTCTCTTTGTGATCGTCGATCCGGTCGCGACAGTGCCCGCCTTTCTCGCCATGACCCCCCGCGATACGCTGCAGCAGCGCCTGCGCATGGCCCGCGTCGCCTGTCTGGTGATGGTCGGGGTGCTGGCCGGGTTTGCGCTGGTCGGCCAATCGCTCTTTCACTTATTGGGCATTACACTCCCAGCGGTGCAGGTCGCCGGCGCGCTGGTGTTGCTCCTGGTTTCCTTGGACATGTTGCGCGCCCAGCGTTCACCGGTCATGGAAACCGCCGAAGAAACCGCCGAAGCCAGCGGGAAGGACGACATCGCCGTCACGCCCCTGGCCATCCCTATGCTGGCGGGCCCTGCGGCCATTTCGACCGTCATTTTGCTGGATGCCCAGGCGGCCGGGTGGGCTCAACGCGGCATTTTGCTCGCTTGCCTTGCGGTAGTCGGTCTGGCAAGCTACATTATCCTGGCGCTCGGAGCGAAGGGAGCCAAATGGCTGACCCCAATGGCCGAGAAAATTATAACGCGCCTCATGGGGCTGTTGCTGGCCGCGCTGGCCGTGCAATTCCTGTTTAACGGACTCAAGGGAGACGGCGGACTGCTACAGCCTTAGCGCACGCTTCATCGTCATTACACGCGAGCTTAACCGAAGGAGGACACATGCAACAATCCCGTGCAGCAATCATGACTCTGACTCTCGCAGCCGCAGTGAGCCTGACGCTGGGCACGTCCGGCGTCCGGGCCGAAGGATACGGCAAGGACGGCCATGCCGGCGGCGGACACAGCGCCATGGGCGGACACGGCATGGGCGGCATGATGCACAGCAGCACCGGCCACCTCATTCGCCATCTCCTCAAGCATGAAAAAGAGATCGGCCTTACCGCCGAACAGGTCGCCAAGCTGAAAGATATCCAACTCAATCTGGACAAGACCCGGATTAAAGCGGAAGCGGATATCCAGGTCGCGGAGCGCGAGTTGAAAGCGCTGACCGACGACGAGAAATCCGATCTCGGCGCCATCGAAGCCAAGCTGAAGCAGAGTGAGGATATGCAGGTCGGGCTGCGCTTGACCTCCATCAAGACCAAGCGCGACGTCCTGGGGCTCTTAACCCCCGAACAACGCGCCAAAGAAAAGGCCGAACACGACAAAGTGATGCAAGAACACAAGGGCGCCGGCAGCGGACACAGCAATCCCCATGGCGGCGGTGCCGTCAACCCGCACGGCGGAGCCAACCCGCACAAGGGGACCGGCACTCCGGCAGCTCCCGGCAACATGTCCGTGCAATAACCTGTCTCCTGAAGGAGGTGGCCGATGAAATCTCTCACACTGATTCTCACGCTCGCCGTTGGAACCGTGCTGGCGCTCGGCACGCCCGCCTGGAGCGACAAGAAGAAGGGCGAAGAAGGCGATATCGCCACCCTGGCCAAAGACGCCAAGATCACGATCGAGCAGGCGGTGAAGACCGCCGTGGAGAAAGTGCCCGGCACGGTCGTCGAAGCGGAGCTGGAAAAGAAGCACGGCAAAACCACCTGGGAGGTGGAAGTGCTCGGCGCTGACGGAAACGTCACGGAAGTCTGCATCGATGCGGCGACCGGAGAGGTGATCGGGACAGAAGCCAAGGACAAGAAAGACGGGATGAAGAAAGAGGGAAAGAAAGGAAAGTAATCGGACCATGCCCAAAGAATTGAAGATGAAGAGTCACGATCTCCTCGTTGGTCCAGGCCGCGCGCCGGCGCGGGCCATGCTCAAAGCCGTCGGATTCACCGACGAGGATCTGTCCAAGCCCATCGTGGGGGTGGCCAATACCTGGATCGAGGTCATGCCCTGCAATTTTCACCTCCGGCGGTTGTCGGAACGGGTGAAAGCCGGGATCCGCGCCGCCGGCGGGACGCCGATCGAGTACAACACGATCGCCGTGTCCGACGGCATTTCGATGGGCACCGAAGGGATGAAAGCCTCGCTGATCAGCCGGGAGGTCATCGCCGACTCGATCGAGCTCGTGGCCCGTGGCCATCTGTTCGATGCGGTCGTCGCCCTGTCCGGGTGCGACAAGACCATCCCCGGCACCGTCATGGCGCTCGCCAGATTGAACGTCCCGTCGTTGATGCTCTACGGCGGGTCGATCATGCCGGGGCATTTCCAAGGACACGACGTGACGATTCAAGATGTGTTCGAAGCGGTCGGCAAGCACGCATCGGGCAAGATGACGAACGCCGAACTGAAAGATCTCGAAGACCATGCCTGCCCGGGACCCGGCGCCTGCGGCGGCCAGTTCACCGCCAACACCATGGCCATCGCGTTTGAATTCCTGGGCATGTCGGCCATGGGCCGCAATGGTGTCCCGGCCATGGACCAGCAGAAAGACGATGTCGCGTTCGAAAGCGGGAAAATGGTGATGGAGCTCCTTAAGAAGGATCTTCGCCCTAAACAAATCATCACCCGCAAATCGCTGGAAAATGCGATCGCCGCCGTCGCCACGACCGGCGGTTCGACCAACGCCGTGCTCCACTTGCTGGCGGTCGCCCGCGAGATGGGCGTGAAATTGACCATCGACGATTTCGACAAGCTGAACCGGAAAGTTCCGCTCCTCGCGGACCTCAAGCCAGGCGGGCGCTTCACCGCGTCAGACCTCTTTGCGGCGGGCGGAACCACGCTCGTCGCCAAGCGGCTGCTGGATGCCGGCATCTTGCATCCGAATCAGCCGACCGTCTCCGGACGCACCATCGGCGAAGAAGCCGCAGGGGCCAGGGAAACGGCCGGGCAGCAGGTACTCCGGCCGCTCTCGAACCCGATTAAGCCCACCGGCGGGCTGGTCATTCTGAAGGGCAATCTGGCGCCGGAAGGCTGTGTGGTGAAAGTCGCCGGCCACTCGATCATGAAGTTTCAAGGTCCGGCCAAAGTGTTTGAGCGCGAGGAGGATGCCTTCGCCTCTGTCAAAGCGGGGAAAATCAAAGCCGGTGACGTGGTCGTAATCCGCTATGAAGGTCCGTCAGGCGGACCAGGCATGCGGGAGATGCTGGGCGTGACGGCGGCCATTGTGGGAGCCGGCCTCGGGGATTCCGTCGCCTTGCTGACCGACGGACGCTTCTCCGGTGCGACGCACGGCCTGATGGCCGGACACGTGGCTCCGGAAGCGATCAAGGGCGGCCCGATCGGCGCGGTCAAGAACGGCGATACGATCACGTTCGATATCGCCAAGCGACGGCTGGATGTCGCGCTGACCGATAAAGAAATCAAAGCGCGCCTCAAGAAGGTTAAACATCCCAAGCCGCGCTATACCACAGGCGTGATGGGCAAATACTCGCGCCACGTCTCCTCGGCTTCAGAGGGAGCGGTGACCAGCTAGCCGTTTTGAGTTTGTGCGGAGGGATCGGGGCGGAACATGTCGTATGTTCCGCCCCGATTTCGTTAGTAGTAGGTGATCTGGCGCTCCCGGCTGACCACCGTTTCCAGGAGCGAGAGCGTTCCGTTTTTCTCGGCCCACCGCTGAATCGTTTCCTTCGTCCAGTTTCCCCCGGCATCGAACTCATATGTCACCACGGACTTGCGGAGATGCATACTCCGGAAGAAGTCACTCTGCTGCTCGATCCGCTCACCGGCGTCGTTGTATCGATAAACATCTTTCCGCATCAGCGTCCCGTCGCCTGAATAGAAACGGCTTTCCTTCAGCCGCCCCAACGGCCCGTGATGATACGTCGACTCCAGCACCAGCTTTCCCTGAAAATATCGGGCAAGATAGACCAGTTTTCCCCGGATGTCATAGAGGGACTTTTCAACGGTTCCGTTTCCGGTGATCGCAAGATCCTCCGTGAGGACACCGCGTTCGTCATACAGATCGAATTCGGCGTGAGCCAGCTGCCCGTCCTCGGTCGCCGCAATTGTCGCGATGTGCCGGCCCTGCTCATCAAACCCGTACCGGTAGAGTTTCCTGTACAGGACATGGCCGTCGGGCTCGACCGTCTGCTCCTCCGTCACTCGACCGGCCGCATCATAGGATAAATGATATTGCGCCGAATCTGATTCCTGAGTTGGAAACAATTCGATCTTCCTCAGACGCCCGTCGCGGTCGAAATGATGAATGGTACGGAGCTGGGGATAACGGGTCTGTACGGTCTTCACCGGGCCCGTCAGTTCCTGCTTGGACAGATCGCTCGCCGGTACGGCGAGCGCCGCTCGGGGAACCAGGCATAGCGACACACCGACTATCGCGAGGATTCTGAACAACCTGAGGGGATCAGCCAGCATGCAGGTGACGCATCATACACCGCTTGCCTCGATGAGGAAACTTCCGCTGACGGGAACGCTTACCGTTCTTTCATACGCCCGCGCATTTCCGAAATCATGCGGTCGAGATCGGCTTCGGCCTTGCTCCGGTCACTGACCAATTCATCCAGGTTGTACGCGCGGGCCGGCGGGGAAGGATTGAGCGGTTGACCAGGCATCGCCTGGCTCCCCGGGCTGGCCATCTTTGCGCCCGGAGTCGAGTCGGGAATCTGACGCGGAGCCGGAATCGGTTGCGGAGTCTGGGATGGAACCAATGGAGACTCTGCCGCTGCAGGAGTCGGCGCCGCTGCCGCAGGCATCCGGCCGCTTCCCACACCCTGCTCGCGCAGCCACTGCCTGGCGACCGAAGATTTGAGCGAAAAGCTGATGCTGGTGATCGGCATGCCGTCTGGCGCCAGGCGGGCAATCGCCGTATTGACCCCGATCATATGTCCCTCGTTGTCGACGAGAGGGCCACCGGAATTCCCCCGGTTCAAACTGGTTTCCGTTTGAAACACATGCTTCCCCTTCACGCCGTTGAAATTATCGACTTCGGCGCTGATCACGCCCGTCGTCAGGGTCCACAGCCCGCCCTGCTCGGGGTGGCCGATCGCAATCACGCGGTCCCCGATTTTTGTCCGGTCGGAATCGCTGAGCGCAATGACCGGGAGCGGCCCGCCCGCATCCTCCAGTTTGAGCAACGCCAGATCCAACGGGGAAGAATAGGCCACCACCCTGGCACGCACCATGCGCGCTAAATCGGCTTTGGCATCGCCGCTCACACGGGCAGGTTTCAAGAACACGGAGAGACGCGGATAGGGCTTCCCGGTTTTCTCTTCGATGACCACATGTGCGTTCGTCAACACGACGCCGTCAGGCTGAATGATCGAACCCGTTCCCCCGCTACCGCCTTTTCCGCTGTCGGAATGCCCCATCACCATGACGACCGCAGGTGAGGTCTGCTCATAAATTTCGCGGGGAGTCAGTTCCTTTGCGTCGGCCACCGCCTGCCACTGGCACATCAGAACCCCCAGGAACACCAGGCCATATCTCATCGATTCCTCCCTGTTCCCGGCACGTCTCATGGCGCGCACGACGTTTCCTCAGGATTTCTGAACCGGAACGGATTGCATCATCTATATGGGTCAACGCGCAGAATCACCGGGCCGTTGACCGGAATGACGACGGGAATACGGAGAATGAACCAGTCTATTGGCGCTTGAAGAAGTCGGCGATCATCTCGACCACATAGGTCAACTGCGCATCGGTCAGTTCAGCATAGACCGGAAGCGAGAGGACTTCTTCGGCGGCACGCTCAGACACGGGGAATGCCCCTTTCCGATGGCCAAGATCCTGATAGCACTTCTGCAGATGCATGGGAAGGGGGTAATAGATTTCCGTGCCGACGCCCTTCTCTTTCAGATGGGCGCGGAGTTCATCGCGTTTTGATACCCGCACGGTGTATTGATTGTAGACATGGAAGTTGCCAGTTCTCGTGGCCGGCAACGTCACTCGATTCAGCAGCCCCGCTTGCTGGAAGAGCTGTTCATACCGGGCGGCGTTGCGCCGGCGGCCTTCGGCCCATTGATCGAGATACTTGAGCTTGATATCGAGCACGACGGCTTGCAACGCATCCAACCGGCTGTTGATCCCGACTGCGTCATGGAGATAGCGCACTCGGCTCCCGTGCACGCGCAGCATGGCCAGGGTATCCGCGAGCTTCTGATCGTCGGTCGTGATCATCCCGCCGTCGCCGAATCCGCCAAGATTCTTTGAGGGGAAAAAGCTGAAGCAGGCGGTATCGGCCAGGACTCCGGAGCGTTTACCGCCCTGCCCGGCCCCGATGGCCTGACAGGCATCCTCAATCACATACAATCGCTTTGCCTTGGCAATCTGATTGATCGCCGGCATGTCGGCGCATTGACCGAACAGATGGACCGGAATGATTGCCTTGGTTCGGGATGTCACCGCCTGTTCGATCAGTGTCGGGTCAAGATTGAACGTATCCGGCTGGATATCGATAAAAACCGGCTTGGCTCCCAAACGAGACACCGCGCCCGCTGTGGCAAAAAAGGTAAACGGGACGGTTACGACTTCATCGCCGGGCCCCACCCCCATCGCCATGAGCGACAACAGCAACGCATCGCTTCCCGACGCGCACCCGATGGCGTAGCGGGCGCCGACATACTTGGCCACAGACTCTTCGAACGCCGCGACGCGTGGACCGAGGATAAAGCCTTGCTCGTCGCACACCGTCTGCACGGCGGCCATGATCTCGGCGCGAAGGGGCTGGAATTGAGCTTTCAGATCGAGCAGTGGAATATTCATGTGCTACATAGTCCGGGAATCCGTTGAATTGGCCGACGCTATACAGCCTCGCAGACTCCATCAATACCTTGGACGCTGGGTGTTTGCAAGTAGAGAATGCGGAACCGGTGCAACCCGCCTTAGCGGAAATCCCGACGCTGGAAAATGATACTCGCGGATATCAGGAGAAAGGCGACATAGGTCAACCCGTACACCACGATGAGCAGGAGGTCTGTACCGGACACCTCGATATGATGAATGACATTCCCCTTGAGATTGAACCGCTCTAAATTCGGCAGGATGTAATAAAGACCGGTGACCAGCGCGCGCATTCCTTCGTCCAGCTTCTCCCCGAAGGTCTTGAGATCGGCTGTCAGATGGCCGATCACATACGTAGCCAGCGTAAAGATGGCGCTGAGCGTCGCACTCGTAAAGGTCGAGCACAGCAGGGCCACTGCAGTGATGACCATGAACTCCATAAAGATCAGCCCTAGCGCTTTGAATAACATGCTCTCGATCGGCACATGTTGCGCAACGAGCACCAGCAACAGCCCCCCGGCCATAATTAGCGTGTTGACCAGGAGCGTGAGCGTCAAACCGAGGTATTTCCCGATCAAAAATTGGTAACGCGCGACGGGTTTGGACACGATGGTATAGATCGTTTTCTTTTCGATCTCTTTGTTGACGAGACCGATTCCCACAAAAATGGCGATCAGCACGCCGAAAATGTTGATACTTCCGAGCCCCACATTCAGCAAGAGCCGGTGAAACTCTCCCAACGTCAGCCGCATCAGCAACAGGGAACTCCCGATCATGAGCAGCGCAAACACCAGGAGGTTGTACAGTAACTTGTCCCGCAGGTTTTCCCGGAATGTATTCAGCGCAATCGACAACACTTTCATGCCCGGCCCTCCGTCTGAGCAGGCAGGCCTTGGGCTTCCCGGATAAAGAGCTCTTCAAGCGACGACTTGTGGGGGGTCAGCGACACCAGTGTGGCCTTGGAGACTCTGATCACTTCCAAGGCACTCTCCACCTGCTGAGGGCTTCTCAATACCACCATCACACGGCCACCTTGCGTCACCACCTTGTCGGACAACGGGCGGAGATGCTCCAATCCTTCCGCCGTCAGCTGATCAACAACCATCTCAACCTGATGGGTGGCTCCCTGTTCGATCAGTTCAGTCACCGGACCGCACGCCACCAACCGGCCCTTCATAATCATCGCGACCCGGTCGCAGAGCAGCTCGGCATCGTGCAAAATATGAGAGCTGAACAGGACGGTCTTGCCGGATTCCTTGAGACGAAAAATCAGATCCCGAACTTCTTTCCGTCCGATCGGATCAAGCCCTGACATGGGCTCATCCAGGACGACCAACTCCGGATCGTTGATCAAGGCCTGTGCAATTCCTACACGCTGCAGCATGCCTTTGGAAAACTTGCGAAGTTGAAGATCCCGCGCATGCGTCATGCCCACAAGCTCAAGCAACTCATCCACGCGCTTGTTGAGAGCGCCCCCCCACAACCCGAACAGATGGCCATAGAAGCTGAGAAACTCGCGGCTGGTCAGATAGTCATAGAAATAGGGAGACTCGGGAAGAAACCCGAGCTTGGCTTTGGCAGCAGGATCACCCACCGGATAGCCGAAGATTCTGGCCCGGCCGCTGGTCGGATAGATCAGCCCCATCAACATTTTGAGCGTCGTCGTTTTCCCGGCTCCGTTGGGGCCGAGAAATCCGAATACCTCGCCCCGCCGGACATCCAGGGAGACCTGATCCACCGCCGTCACGCGCCGACCCCAGAACCCGACACGAAAGACCTTGCGCAACGCCTGAATCTGGACAACCTGATCATCGGTGACAGAATGCATTTAGAGGTCCTTGTCCAACCTGAAGACTTT
>CAZEHM010000005.1:0-114865 GCA_964512025.1 uncultured Nitrospira sp.
ATGCTGATTTTTAAAATCCTCACCGAGAGCGGCTACACTGGCCCGTGCGGCATCCTCGACATGGATGTATTCACGCATCGCCTCCGGACTGCCTTCGTAACTCACCTTGCCGGTTTCAATCGCCTTCTTTACGATCCGCCACAAACCGTTGTGATGGTCAGACCGCGGACCATACAAAGACCCATAACGTAGCACCGTGAAATCCAGCCCGTACCGCCGCTGATATTCCTCGACAAACTGCTCCGCTGCAAGTTTGCTGCAGCGGTAGAAGCCGCCCTCCCGGCTATGCACGTATACCGTACTCGCATAGACATATCGTTTTACCGCATTACGTCTGCAGGCCTCGAGCACCATGGTGTTGCCGAGGATATTGACCTTCACCGTGTCCACAGGCTTATCCAAAGCTTCATCTATGTCGGCCACTGCCGCAAAATTGTAGACGGCTTCACACCCCGCAATTGCAGTATTCAAAGCGTCTTCGTCGAGAATATCCGCTTGAACCATGATCTGATCGCCATGTTTCCATGGAGACACGTACCGATCATAAATATGCACTTGGTAACCGGCCTCGGACAATTGGTCACAGACATGTGAACCGAGAAAACCCGCACCTCCGACTACACAGACTTTTTTCATGTCACAACCCCTGCCGCTGAACATCATATTCCCCGGTCGGAACCAAACTTGCCAGAGACTGACCGGTAAGACAGCGCACCGCCTCTTCCGTCGCCTGAATCTCCATTCGCATTCGACAGTCTATCGACATGGATCCCATATGCGACGTCAACAAGCATCGTTCGATCTTCGCTAGTTCACCGCAATAGGGCTCCTGCTCGAACACATCTATCGCCGCGCCCGACAAATGCCCTTCCGACAACACTCTCGCAAGATCCTGCTCATTGATAATGCCACCGCGCGAAGTATTGATTACCATCGCATCGGGCTTCATGCGCTTGAGATCTTCATAGCGGATCATGTTTTTCGTTTGCTTCGTAAGCGGCAGATGCAAACTGACAATATCAGCCTCCCGAAAGATGGTATCTTTATCCACCCATTCCAGTTTGAGCGCGGAAGCCACGCTCGTAACAGCATGCAAATCGTTCACCAAGACCCTGGGCGATCCGAAGGCCGCCAACCGCCGCAACACACGTCCGCCAATACGCCCGACACCGATGACACCGATGGTAACTTCCGGAATCCGGCGTCCCGAATGACGATGCCACTCCCCGCGATGCATTTGCGAATTGGCCACATGAACCTGGCGCAGCAAGGCCAGCATCATCCCTATTGTCAGTTCAGCCACCGCCGGTGCCGGCGCATCAGGGGTGTAGCTGACGTGTATCCCGCGGCGCTCCGCAGCCAGCAGATCGACACTGTCCAGGCCGATGCCCACGCGAGAAATCAACTTCAAGTTTGTGGCGGAGCCCATCACTTTATCTGTAATTGGCTCGGTCCCGGCAATAAGCACATCAAAGTCCGTCACCATCTCCGCCAACTCTTCCTCTTTCAACTTCCGGCGAAGCGGATTGACGACATAGTCGATCCCGGCGCTTTCCAATAGCTCGATGGGCACGCGGTTTTTTTCTGCAAACGGAACCGTCGTGATCAGTGCCTTAGGCATAGGCTTCCCCTATATCCCGCGTTAAGAATTGCACTCCGCAATCGAGGCACATGTTCGTCCTTACGACCGGATTGATGGAACAACCTCTCACGATTCGCCGAAGAGTCACCGCCATCGCGGCAACGGCTATCTACCGGCACGCACTGCGCATAGAACTTCTCGTTTATCGGGAACAGCCGCCGATGAAGCACTCATTGCCAACCGCAAACGTTGTGATTTGGAGGGTCTCGAAAAATTCTTTGGTGTTGGCGGGTTGAAAAATAAACCAGCATATTTCGTCACTGAGTTATGCACCTTGCGAAACCGCCATCGATTTCCTTAGCGCGCATTCAATCCGATCCAACAGATTAGTCGGGACATGACAGTATCGGGCCTTAAAACCCTCCAGCGCATACTGCACCGCGGGACTCAACCACCATGCCTCCACATCATCCCAGACAGCCGACACGTGAGCGGCGGCGGATTCAGGCGTTTCATGAAGAATGCCGACTTGCTTGAGTCTGTCGAAGTAGGGGACGGCTGAATCCCGCAAGGTGCTCACTTTGGGGTCCCAAAACAATACAGAGGGGATATTCGACGCAAAGGCTTCAAGATAGCCCGTTGAGTTATAGGTATACACCGCCAAGCGCGCCTCGCGCAGCAAATTCCGCATGAGCTGCGAGCCAAGATCGCACTCAACGTCAGGAAAACGTTCCTTCCATTGAGCGGCTTGTCCCCACCCGAAATCATGCGATGTCAGCCGCACGAGAAGCGCATCCCGGACCTTGTCCGGCAGTTCCGCCGAGAACTGCAAACACTTGGCGATGTATTCATCGGACATCACCAACAGCTCACTGGTTATCCCCCAGCTGTACTTTGGACACTCTAGCGTTACTAACAGCAATCGTTGAGGAGAATCCGCAACATCCCTCCGGATCTTGGACATCTTGAGCATGCCGACCGCTTCAACCTGTGGCCGGGATTCATCGGTCCAGCCCCAGGTCAGATAGCGATCAGATATCGCGACCTCGTGCTCTTCAGGCCATGAACATTTGATCGCCCCATACGCCCCGCCATGCTGGCCATATACGAGCGGGGCGCCCCGATTAACTTTTTCGGCCGTATAGGCCATGCTCACCGTGTCATACCACAGCGCGTTCGATGTAAAAATAAGTTGCGGCCTGGAAGGCCACGGCAAACCGGCTACTTGCTCGGACAACCGACGATACCCTTCCAGGTACAGTGCCGGAATTTGTCTGGGGATCATAGACTGCGCAAACAGCTCAAACTCATTCTGACCTGGTTCAACCGACCAAGACCGTTGCGTCCAATCAATCGGCGTGCAGGTCGGCGGCACGGATTGCCACATTTGCGGGAATTGTCCGAGACGCAATTGAAGTTTCAGCATCTCCGCATTGGGAAGATATGTGCTCAAGAAAAAGGCGTCGTCCGCCGTCACCAAATGGCTCGTCCATTGCAAATACTTTGCAAACAGTCTTTTTTTTACTCCCTCGCTTCCCGAGCTATTCGCAGACCTGCTCACACCATCGCAGTTTGCTTTGTCGCAGGAAATATCCGGGTGGCGTTCAAGAATATTGGCAAAAATATAGTGATTCCACTCATCGCCGATAAACAATCGGCAAAAGCTTTCCATATCATTGGGCACCATGGAATCTTCCATGCCTGCCATGACCGTGGTTCCGGATATGTCAAAACTCCCCACCGCCAATTGAACGGACGACCATCGATCAAACAGCATTTGTATAAAATAGGCCAGCCATGGCCCGATCAATATTCGCCAGTACCGCAATTCCTTATCGACACTATGAATCTCATTCAGCTTCCCGGCCAGCGCCATCAGTTGACGTTCATAAAAGCCGCTCAGATACAGATAGTCCTTGTGAAACTTATCCAGATCCTTCCAGTGGAACGGCAACACCACCGCATCCATCTTTCCCCACACGGATCTCCGGCTGTAGCGCCGGCACCATTCACCCAAAAAAAGAACGGGTCGATCAAATTTCCATGTCCGCTCGTCAGCGGTAGTGATCAAATACCTTTCCATTCCAGGCATTTTACTTAAACTGCTCCCACTTAACCGCCGTCGCACGCGTCACATCGCACGTCATGACCCGTCCCAGGATTGCGTCCAGATGCTTTGGAGCCAGCCCAAACCCCGGCCGTATACTTCTCACCGCATCTGCCGTAATCACATCCCCAGCCTTTAAATCTTTGACAAAGTATAAAGACCGGCGAAACTTGACGTTGGCCTTCTCACTTGATTTTCGACCATAATCAATGTGTCCAGTGGCGTGCCAGGCCGTCTTGACACCGCGGCATAAGTCTCCCAGTTCAGCGGGCTCCAGGGAAAAGCTGTCATCTGGACCGCCGCCGTTCCGGTTCAGCGTGAAGTGCTTTTCAATGATGGCTGCGCCCAAGGCCACGCTGGCGATCGCAGTGATGCAATCAAGCGTATGATCGGACAAGCCAGTGACAAGGTTAAACCGCTGAATCATGTCCGATATGGTGCGAAGGTTGTAGTCGCTTGGCGGTGCGGGATAGCCACTCACGCAATGCAGAACAGCCAACTCTTTGCATCCGCCTGATCGAGCGGCATCAATCGCTTCTCGAATTTCCTCGGCATCGGCCATGCCAGTAGAGATAATCATCGGCTTGCCCGTCCCGGCGACATACTTGATCAAAGGCAAATCAACGGCTTCGAACGAGGCAATCTTGTATGCCGGAACGTTCAAATCTTCCAGCAAATCAACGGCGGTGCTGTCGAAGGGTGAACTAAAGAGAGTGATATTAAGTTTGCGGGCATGCTCAAACAGCGGCTCGTGCCATTCCCATGGCGTGTGGGCTTCCCGGTAAAGCTCGTAAAGAGTACGGCCATCCCACAATCCGCCATGGATCTGAAAATCCTCCCCGTCACACTTGAGCGTAATCGTATCCGCCGTATATGTCTGAATTTTTACTGCATCTGCCCCTGCGCTTTTGGCTGCCTCGATGATACGCAACGCCGTGTCGAGATTCCCGTTGTGATTGGCGGACATCTCCGCGATGACATAGGGAGGATCCTCCGGACCGATTCTGCGGCCGGCAATATGGATGGAGTCAGTCATTCTTTGCTGCCTGGTTTATCCGGTGCCACTCGTTGGACAACAGTCCAAAACAGATGAGATCGTAATACGTGCCGTCGACCTGCTGCTGCTGCCGCAACAGACCTTCCTGATGAAAATTTAATCGCCGATGCAACCGGATCGATTTTTCATTGAACGCCAACGCCTGCCCGCAAACCTTATGAAGCGCCAGCGTGTGAAACGCATAATCGAGCGCCGTCATGCCAAGTTTAACTCCAGCACCTTTCTGAGCATCTGGAGCAAGATAAAAACCCCAGTCGGCGACTGCTCCTGGTGCCACGCCTGAAAACTGGACAAACCCGAATGCCCTGCCATCCTCCTCGGCAATCAGCAGACACTTTTTCGGGTCCTTTGCACAACGTTCAAACCATGCCACATGCTCATCACGCGAAATTTCGTGCTGGGTGAACATATAACGGCGCAACTCTGGCTGGTTTCGCCACGCCAACACCTGCTCAAGATCAGACTTCAGCATCGCCCTGACGCTGCACCCCCCGGCTGATGTCGCCATAACCAGCGTACTCACATATGAACTGCCGCCGCCATCAGTGACTGTGCTGCATGCCTCCTGCATCTGTATCAATTGCCGTTCATCCGACGCTAACGCGATTTCACCGGAAAGGTGTAGGCTGATCCGGTCGGGCGCTCCCAACAGTACGGCCGCCCCGCGCTCCTTGAGCGCAACCGCACTTTTCCGCTGATTCTCCGCCCCTACCACTAACAGCATGGGGACCCCTAAACAGCACATTTCCCAAGACGTGCTCCCTGCCGCCCCGATGGCCAGATCACTGTCGGCCATCAGCCGTGCCATCTCCCGCACATTCACCAGTACGTCAGTCTTCCACGGCATCTGAGCTGCTTGGTCACGCACTTGAACCAGCCAGGGGGCATGCGCCCCCATGACCACAGTGATGCGGCACTCCTTTGGCAGGGAGGAACCCCGCAGCGCGTCGAGAACTTTACCTGTGGCGTTGTGCGTGTCGACGCCCCCCATAGTGATAAGCAGGTGCTTTAAACGAGGGGCAGCCCGGCGATCCAAGCTATACCGGCGAAGCGCTGCAAATTCAGGACGGAGCAACGCGTATCTCGGCCCCGCCAGCACGATACATCCGGCAGGAACCAGCCCGGCATAGTCGGAAGGCACTCGCCCCAGATTCTGATCCAGCAACAGATCGCAATCGTGCTCGCGGTCGGCGAGGTCGTCGACAACCATGATGTGATCGCAAGCGGTGCGAAGAACCCGCTCCCATCGAACATCCACGGCATAATGATCGATGATCAGCCAATCTACCGGTGCTTTGCCGATACTGGCTTTTGTCTGCACAGCATCCGCTTCCCAATCGGCGCCGAGCCATGCCGCATAGCGCGCATCCCTCTCCTCCTGCTCCTTTTCCGAATGGCACGAGGCGCTTAAACCCTCGCCAGGCTGGCCGGCCGAGGATCGCGACTCCAGCGCGTGAGCGTCAAAACCCCGCTGACGAATCAGGTCCAGCAAATGGCCCGGATGTTCACGGCAAATAAATTGGCAACTGGAACCCCGGTCGCGCAACTCCGCGGCAAGCGTAAGGCAGCGCATAACGTGGCCGGTCCCGATATCAAGAGACGCATCGACGCGGAAAACAAACCTCACGGGGACTGGCTCACAAAACTCGAGCGAACGGGAATTCCGGCTGCTTCCATGGCTGCCTTAGCTCCCGCTGGGGTCTGCTCTGTAAAATGAAAGATACTGGCGGCAGCGACAGCAGACGCACCGGCTTGAAGCACCGCATCCACCATGTGCTGATAGTTTCCCGCACCTCCTGATGCAATCACCGGAATATGTACCACACGCACGACTCTTTCGATGAGGTCGAGGTCATAACCCTGCATCGTGCCGTCACGCTCAATGGATGTAATAAGAATTTCGCCGGCGCCCCGGTCTTCCAGTTCCTTGACCCACTCGACAACATCGCGTCCCGTTGGCTTTTGCCCCGCATGGCTGAAACATTCCCATCGATTCGATTCCACACGCCGGACATCGACACTTGCGACGACACACTGAACGCCATGACGACGGGCAATTTCAGAGAGAAGCTCGGGCACTACATAGGCTGCCGTGTTCACAGATACCTTGTCCGCCCCCGCCCTGAGAAGCCGCTGAACCTGATCGATTCGAGTAATTCCGCCACCCACCGTCAACGGCACAAAGCAGTCTTTCCCAAAATCCTCGAGCGATTCGTAATCCGGCTCCGCATTCGAATTATGAGCAAGAATATCAACCAAAATCAGTTCGTCGACTTCCCGCTGGTTGTAGACTTTAATGGCCGGCAAAATCGGGCCAACCCGCCGCCAGCTGTCAAAACCGATGCCTTTGACCAGACCGAACTGTTTCCAGAGGAGTGTGGGGATGACTCTGACTTTCAGCACACAGGGCTTTCAAAGAAATTGCGAAGGACCTTGAACCCGGCTCTGGAACTCTTTTCAGGATGAAATTGAGTCCCCCACACATGGCCTTTGCCGACGACAGCAGTCACAGGGATACCGTAGTCCGTGACCGCCAGCACATCGTTTGGATTACGGGGAACGAACGCATAACTATGCACAAAATAAAAATCCGTCCCGTCCGGTATGCCGCTTAACAAACTTCCATGCTGGGCCGCCGTGATCGCGTTCCATCCCATATGAGGCACCCGATAGGCACAACCCAGACTGCCCAGGCTGCACACCTTACCGGGGATAAACCCCAATCCCGGAGTACCGGCTTCATCCACGGCACCCTCCATACCAAAATCAGCCAGCAGCTGCATCCCTAAGCAAATCCCCAATAATGGCTTGCCATATCCCGTCACCTCCTCCGTCAACGCACTGGTCCAGCCGCCACGGTCCAACAGGACTTTACAGTCGGTAAAACTGCCCACACCGGGCAGGATCAAACAATCCGCCGTATGCATATCCACGGCGCGATCGATCAGGATCGGCGTCACGCGCAACTCCTCCAACGCCTGGACCACGGAGCCCAAATTTCCGACACCGTAATCGATTACTCCAACTTTCATAACAGTTTCAGGCGTTGTCGTAATTGATTTTTGTCAGGTTGCCGTCGCGACTCTTAATCAAGGCACCGCTTACGTCGCGTTTGAATATCTTCTTATTGGTAAACCTGTCGCAGATACGAATGAATTCCTCCACGGCGATATCGAGAGGCCGCAGGGTGTCTTCCAGCGATTTCCCCAAATATTCCCAAGGAAACTTCCCGTCCAGCCGTTTTACAATCGACAGCCCCATTTCTCGCGTAAGCCGCCCTCTTCTAATATGCAAACACGCGTGATCGGTTGCGCGGCCAAACCCAAATTTTAAGAACTTAAAATATTCGTGAATAGCAACCTGATGGTTGTCCAGATTTTCATAGTTAACCATAGACCCCAAGGTCGGCAGTGCGGGCACGGAAAAACCGAAAGCTTGCGCGACCAGAACATTCGACAGTCCGTCCCATGGGACATAATGCCCCAGGAATATCCCCGTCACACCGACCCTCGCCAGGTCGCCATCCTCCGGATAGAAATAAGGGATGAGATCCTTCCTAACCAGGCCTTCCATACCGATCACATCCGTGACGCGTAGCCCCAGCAGTCCGCCGAACTCCTCCAACCAGCGGCGATTCAGCACATTATTTTCGGCCATCGCGGCGGGACCGCCGTACTCGTTTTGAGAATTCTCCCCCCATATGATTAAGGGAATATTGAATTGGACTGCTGCACGTACTGGTATCGTAAAAATCCCGACGTGCTCCGGCCAGGAAATATCACCTACCTGCATTAATCCAATTCTGTTCAGCTTGGCCCGAACCAATGGATTTGGCGACACCTCGATATAATCAACGCCAAGCTGCTTGATATTTTGAATGTTTTTCCGTCCGATTTCCGTGAGATCGCAAGTTGTTGCCGTCACGCACAGGGGATTCATGCCGTATTGCAACATCTGAACAACTTGATACGTACTATCTTTTCCGCCGCTGACAGGGACGATACAGTCCCAATTGGTGCCATCCTTATTCCTGTATTTCTCAAGGATAGCCTCCAGCTCTGCGCGTCGTACCGCCCAGTTAACTTGCTTTCTGGCCTCAAAGCTGCGGCACGCATTACACACCCCTGCGTTATCCAGATGGAGATCGGGCTTTGTCGACGGCATCACGCATTTCACACAGTAGGTCAGCATAGCTTTAACCTTTTCACGACAGTTGGAATTCAGCGGACTCCAAAAAGCTTTTCCGCGCGCTGCCAGTCATCAAGTGTATCAATATCCACCACACGCCAGTTCGGAATGACATATCCGACCCCATCGCTATGAATACACGGATTGGTTAACCAGGCGCGCTTCGTGCCCCAGTAAAACTGGCCTGCATCGTGGTAGGCAGGTTCAAGATCCTGGGTGCGCGTCAGCTCATGCTGAGGATAGAACGGCATCATACGGCCGTTCTCGGTACGCTTCAGCGCCTTTTGAACGGGCGAGGGAAACTCCGTCACGGGAAAGCAGTAATCGGCGCTCGTCGTTTGGAGCATCACCAACGCCCCTCTCAGATCATCAACTTCGATAAACGGCGCTCCGGGATAAATGCAGCAAACCAGATCGATATGCCAGCCAAACTTTTCGCAGGTGTCTATCGCGTGGGCAATCACTGGCACGGTAGGAGTGTGGTCGTCCGACAGCTCTGCCGGACGCATGAACGGCACCTCAGCCCCCGCCGATTTCGCCACACCGGCAATTTCATCGTCATCGGTCGAAACAACCACGCGGTCAAACATTCCCGAAGCGCGAGCCGCATCGATTGACCAGACTATCATCGGTTTACCGGAGAACTGCCTTATGTTTTTCCGCGGAATACGTTTACTGCCACCGCGGGCAGGAATGACGGCAAGCCTCATACGTCAAAGAGCTTCTTGAGGACAGCGACCACTTGCGCCTGTTGATCGTCGCTCAGGGCCGGGTACATCGGGATACTGATTGCTTCTTTGTGGTATTGCTCTGCGGCGGGGCAATAGCCGGCTCTAAACCCCATCGCTTCGTAATAGGGTTGCCGATACACCGGGCTGTAATGCAGATTCGCCTGAATGCCCGCGGCCTCCAGCGCCTTGTACACTTGGCGTTGGCTTTTCCGGACCTCTCGCAGTTTCACCCGAATGGGGTAGAGATGGTAGCTGGAGTAGCAGTCGGGGCTTTGCCAGGGCCTCTGGAGCGGTAACCCGGCCAGCCCATCGTTATAGCGACGGACGATGCGATGGCGCTTTTCGACAAACTCATCGAGGCGGACCATCTGGCTTGTCCCGAGCGCCGCCTGAATATCCGTCATGCGATAGTTGAATCCGAGGCTGATTTGCTGATAGTTCCAGATTTCCTCGGCCGGCCTTGGCAGCATTTTCACGGCATCGCGGGTGATGCCGTGACTGCGAAAGCGCTGCATGCGCTCAGCCAGTACTGGGCTATTGGTCGTGTTCATGCCGCCTTCGCCCGTAGTGATAATCTTAACCGGGTGAAAGCTGAACACCGTGATATCGCTATAGCGGCAGTTGCCGATCGGAGCATTTTTATATCTGCCGCCGATGGCATGCGACGCGTCCTCGATGATCTTGAAGCCATAGCGCTGAGACAGCGCATAGATGGCAGCCATGTCGCAAGATTGGCCGCACAGGTGAACCGGCACCAGAATCTTAGGCAGCGTGCCATTGTTTTCTGCTTGCGCCAATTTTTCAGCAAGACATTCCACACTCAAGTTATATGTAGCCGGATCAATATCTACGAAATCGACCCGTGCTCCGCAATACAGCGCGCAATTCGCGCTGGCGACAAACGTAGTCGGGCTGGTCCATAGCCAATCACCCGGCCCAAGTTCCAAAGCAAGACAGGCAATGTGCAGGGCCGACGTTGCACTGTTGACCGCCACGGCATATTGAGCCTGACAATAGCTCGCAACGGCCTGCTCAAATGCCGGAACCGCGGGGCCTTGCGTAAGAAAGTCCGAACGCAGGACGTCCACGACCGCCTGGATATCGGCCTCAGAAATATCTTGTCGCCCGTAAGGAATCATCTCGATCAGAACCTACCGAGCTTCTCACGGCTCTGCACGATCCAGTCGCGCAACGCGTCAACGCTCATCCAATCCGTATTACTATCCGAACAGTAGGTGAAATCCGGCGCGACCTTCTCCCCGCAATTAATGCGCACAGGGTCTTCGCTCCAATTATAGATCGCCGGCAAGATCTTGTAGAAGTCCTTGTACTCATACGTGTACAACGCATCCTCTGTGCCGATCATCTGTTCGTGCAATTTCTCACCGGGCCTGATACCGATGATGTTGTGACGCGCATCAGGTGCGACAGCACGGGCAATATCGGTCACCTTCATAGATGGAATCTTCTTCACATAGATTTCTCCGCCAACCATGTCCTCAAAGGCACGCCACACCAGATCAACGCCTTGCTCCAATGTAATCATGAATCGGGTCATGCGCTGGTCGGTAATCGGCAATGTGCCTTTTTCGGCCAACGAGAGAAAATAGGGGATCACAGAACCGCGCGACCCCATCACATTACCGTAACGAACTACTCCAAATCGGGTGTCGTGATGGCCGGCATAGGAGTTACCGGCAACGAAAAGCTTGTCTGCCGTGAGCTTTGTTGCGCCGTAGAGATTAGCCGGGCTGCTTGCTTTATCGGTCGATAGCGCGACCACTCTCTTCACCTTACGATCGATGCAGGCATCGATCAAGTTCATGGCCCCAAACACATTGGTTTTCACACACTCAAAGGGATTGTATTCAGCCGTCGGCACGATTTTGGTAGCGGCTGCATGAACGACGTAATCGATGCCATCGAGTGCACGTACAAGGCGATCTTTATCACGCACATCCCCGATAAAAAATCGTACTCGTTCGTCATTGCCGAATAGCTTCGCCATCTCCCACTGCTTCATCTCATCACGTGAAAAGATAACGAGCCTGCGCGGATTGTACTTAGCCAACGTCAGCGGCACAAACGCGTGACCAAAGGAACCTGTTCCACCGGTCAGCAGGATAGATGAGTTTGTCAGCATGTCATTGTTCCTATGTTTCAACCGTTGACGTCATTGATTCTTACGGCGAAGGCGCCAACTTCTCCCTTGCCAGCAGGCTTGCCGGAGAGCCGGTTGCCACTATCCTGCCCTCCTCTAATCGATACAGGCAGTCACAGCGTTCAACCGTGCTCAGCCGGTGGGCAACGATCAGTACTGTCTTGGCACCTTGCAGAGCACCCACGACGTCCATAAAGTCTCGTTCGGTCACGGCATCGAGCGAGCTGGTAGCCTCATCCAGGACTAAAACAGGTGGATTGTGATAGAGCGCCCGCGCAATACCAATGCGCTGGCGCTGCCCTCCGGAAAGACGAACTCCCCGCTCACCGAGCAGAGCGTCGAGTTTATCCGGCAGATCATTGACAAATCGCTCCAGCTGAGCAGAGCGGAGAGCACGCCAGACGGCAGCATCGTCGATTTGCTCGCTTGACAGTCCAAATGCGACATTCCGGCGAAGCGTATCGTCCGTAAGAGCGATAGATTGCGGCACATAGCCGATCTGGCTCTGCCAACCTCGCAAGTTTGTCTGGATATCGACACCATCGACTTTGACTATCCCGCTTTCAGGTGTCAGCAACCCGAGAATAATATCCATCAATGTGCTCTTGCCTGAGCCGCTCGCTCCGATGAAACCAACCGATGAGCACCGCTCAATCGACAGGCTGACCCCTCGCAATGCCTGCGTTTCGGTAGACGGATAGCGAAAACTGACCTCGTCGATGATGAGATTCGCGTTAAATGCCAACGGCTGGCCTTGTTGTGCCGATGGAAGATCGGCAAGAAGACAGATTTCACCATACAACGTATCAATCACCGGCCAGACATAGCGCAGACTCTGAATCGCACCCAGCATACGGTTTACCGAAGGCATAACGCGGAACGCGGCGGCGGCAAAAAGGCCTAACGCAGGTAACAGCGATTCGATGGGCGTGCCTTGACCAATCATCACCATAATAAGGGCAACCAACCCAATGATGGCAGACAGCTCCAACCCAAGCCTGGGTAACTGTTGAAGCGTGGACTGGCGCTGGCCAATTCTGGCACTACCAACGGTGTGCTCTCGAAATTGCGCAAGAAAGTCATCTTCACGCCCCAGTAATTTGACATCCTTGACACTGCCTAGCCCCTGCTGCAAATGCTGAAGGCGCAGCCCCTCATGATACTGACGCGCCACACCCCACCGCGAAACGAGATCCTTGGTAAAATGCACGTACCCCAACGCCACAAGGCCTAATGTAATCATGACCACCAGCGCACCGAGCGGCTCTACAACAATCAGCAACGCCATAATACCGAGCAACCCAAGAAATTCCGTTAGCAGCGACAACCCCGCAGCTAGCCCGGTATGAGTAAACATACTCAATTCCGGCAATATATTGTTAATCATCTGCGCCGAGTTACGCTGGAGATGAAACACATACGGCTGGCGCAAATACCCGGCATAGAGGCGCTGCGCAAGGCTCTGCTGCACTCCATAAACACATTGCATTTGACGCCAAACAAGAAAGGAAAGAAACAACGTCTTGACGACATAGACCCCGACCAGAAGAAGCATTCCGACAACGACCAAGCGCTCATGACTCGGATTTCCCAAACTGTTCAGCCAAGGCGCCAACATCGGATACTTGTCCGCCAAATTACTTTGCGTCATCAGAGCGAGCGCCGGCATAACAACAGCGATCCCAAAGGTCTCGAATATCATGCCGACTAGCATCAGGCCGAGCAACACGATGGCTTCCCGCTGTTGTTCAGCGGTGAGCAGACGCCATATTTTGTGAGCAGTAGTCGGGTTATCGAGCGATTGCTTCGTCATCTTGATGGAGCGGTATTGAGTGAGAATGTCACAGCAGAACCGTGACCGGATTCATCGTGACAGTTATTGTTGTCACGAACGGGGAAATGGCTTCGGCAGAGCTGGCTAGACCTGCATAACGTCCCGCACGTCGATCTCCACTGCGGCCGCCTGCTGAATCAAGCGAACACCAATCACTAACCGGTGGCGCTTTTCTTTGCGCAACAGGATGCCCTGCACACCCTGCAAGGGGCCGCGGACCACCTCCACCTGCATGCCCTCATGAAGATAGGGATGGGAGTCGAATGGCAATACGCTGGCCATGAGCGTCTTTAATGCTTCGATCTCTGCCTCCGGGATCGGCTCCGGACGGTTCCCGCTCCCCACAATCTCTACGACTCCGGACACTTGCTGAACCGGGAGTCTGACCTCCCGCGAAAATTTCACGAAGCAGTAGCCGGAAAAGAGCGGCACTTCGATTTCTTTTTTCCGGTCCTTCCACTGGCTCAGCCGCTTCACCGTCGGCAGCAACGGTTCGATTCCCTGCTTTTCGAGTTGGTCCCGCACCAGCTTCTCGTGACGGGACCTGGTCCGTACGGCGTACCATTGAGATGCCTGGGAAGAGGTTACGGACACAGCTTCGCCCTCTCACTTACAGTGAACGAAAAATACACCCCCGTTTGCGCTCCGTCAGACGATGGGAGCGAGCGCAAACACTTTTCCCTGCGGCACCCGGCACTGCGCCAGCGTCTCGCGGTATTCCCGCGACCGTTCGATGTCCGCCAACAACACCGCGTCGAACTCCCATTCGGCCAGCACGCTCGGACGCCGCACCGGATAGGAGAGAAAGGTGTCGACCTTTCCCTCGTCGATAAACCCCACCAACGTCAAATCCATTTCGCGCAGCGAAAGATAGGCCATCTCTGCAAATTCGCTTGTTCCGAAAATGACCACCCGCTGAACGCCGTTCTCCATCGCACGCGACAACGTATCGCGCAATCGTGTACGGATGTCGCGATAATGCGAGAGCGAGTACTGCATGTAGAGATACGTGAGTCGGGACTTCTCGACCATCCCTTGGGGCGTCAACAGATAGCGAATCCGGTGAGAGGGAATCGTGGTGATCTTGACGTATCCTTTCCTCGCAAGCCGTTTGAGGTACAGATTCGTCAGACCGAGCGCTACACCCAACTTCGTGGCGAGGGAACGTTGCGTGACCGCACCATCCCGCTCCAACTCCGTAAGCAGAATAAGGTTTCGTTGTCCTTGAAGATTCATCTATTTCAGATGGTCCAGGAAAAACGTTCAGGATATGAACACAATTAGCAGAGGGAGTCAAGAAAGAATTCCACAATAGGTAGGGATATCAACAACCTAGAGACGGCCCGCTAAATCGGTGGCAGTGGATCTAGATATGATGGATCGTTAACGGCTGGGCCGACCGCACAACCGTTCCAATTCGAGCGGCAACATCCTCGACGGTAAATCGATCGAGACAATCCCAATAGGAACAGGCTTCTCCGATGCACTTTTCGCAGGTCGGCACATCAGGGCGAAGCAGCACCCCGCGCCCTAATGGTTTCCAGCGCGTCGGCAAATTATTCCGGCGCGGATCGAACAGGCTGACCGTCGGCACCATGAGGGCAGCGGCCAGATGAGCCGGACCGGTCGCGCCGGATACCACCACCTGCGCGGCTCCGATCACCGCCATCAATTCCCGGACAGACAGTTGCCCCATGAGATTGATGACACTTGGATGAAGGACGACACCATCCAGCACCTCGCTCTGGAATTGATCGCGTTCGACCGGGCTCCCGGTCAATCCCACCGCATATCCCTGACGCGCCAACATCTGGGCAAGCTCCCGATACTGTGCCGGCCGCCAATGCCGCGCTGACACTCCGCCGGGATGGATCACAACACGCGGCAAAGCCACTCCGTTCCATCGCCGCTCCCCGCCCGCCCGCTCGACATCCGTCAGCCTCAGCTCAGGCGCGACCACGGGCAGCGGCGTCAGCCGAAGCCCCTTGAGCATCTCCACATTGCATTCGGACTCATGCTTCTGAAAACTGCTTCGGTGTTCATAAATCCAGCGATTGGCCAGGACACTCTGCCAGCGAAAGCCCGTTGCCACACGAATCGGGATGCCGGCACGCCAGGCCGCCCACATCAGACGCCGGAAAGGCTTGAGAAAAATGACCGCACCAATGCCGCCGGAAAAAGCTTGCATCATGTCGGAGATCGGTGCCCGCAGGGAAACCGTTCGCACATAATCCACATCCGGATAGTGCTCCAGAATCGGCGCGGCGATCGGATTCGCGAGCACTCCGATGCGAACGCCGGGCATTAATTGCCGTAATTGCGCTGCGACGGGCAGTGAGAGCACCAGATCACCGATCCCATCTGGACGCACGATCAGCACATTCATCGGGAGACCGCACGGCAGGACTGCTGCGCGATAACGGCCGCGACAACCTGCTCCGGAGAGATTGAAGTGAGACATTCCATCGGCACGGCATGACGGCAGACGCGGCTGAAACAGGGCCGACACAGCAGACTATGAGTCAGCACGGCATGACCCGCGCCATAGGGGCCGGTCCGCACCGCGCTCGTCGGCCCGAAGATCGACACCACCGGCCGCCCCACCGCCGCCGCAACATGCATCGGTCCGGAATCGTTGGTGATCAACACACAGGCTTTCGACAATAGGGCCGGCAGCAATCCAATCGGCGTCTCACCCGTCAGATCGACAACCGGACAAGCCGTCAAGCTCCGCACCTGCGCGCTCGCCTCACGCTCATCCGGCCCGCCAACCACCACCAGAGGTCCGATGCCGCGCGCCGCCAATTGAGTCGCCACGGCGGCAAACGAGGCGGCCGGCCAGCGCTTGGTCGGCCAGCGCGCCGAGACATTCATGGCTACCCACGGCGCATCCAGATCGATTCCCTTGCGCCGGAAGAGATCGCGCAACGCCGTGACATCCTGCGGCAGCCGTCTGAATCGAAATTGCGCCCCGGCATCGATAGGCGCGCCCAGCGTTGTTGCCATCAACAGATACCGATCCACCGCATGCATCTCCAGCGTCGGCACCGCCACGCGTTGCGAATACAGCCACGGGCTCCCTTCACGGCCGTTGGCAAAGCCCACCCGCCGAGCACACCCGGTCATTCGGGCCACGAGAGCGCTGCGCAGAAGCCCCTGCAGGTCGACGACCAGGTCAAACCGCTGCGCTCTCAGCGCCAGAGCCTGACCGGCCCACGAAGCAAGAGTGGGATCGACCGGCCATACGGCATCGACTCCTTCGATACGCTGCACGATCTCAGCCCATTGACGTTTCACCAGCCAGGTGAGATGCGCCGACGGCCAGCGCTGCTTGAACGCAGCAACCACCGGCATCGCATGCACGATGTCGCCCAGCGAGCTCGGCTTGATCAGAAGAATTCGTCGAGGCTCACCCATCAAGGTCATTTACGAATTCCCTTGCCCATCAGATTTTCCCTGCTCGTGAGCCCCGGCATCGGCCAAAATCCATGTCACCGCCTCATCGAAAGACGACGCCACCGCTGCCGCCGAGTTGCGCTGATCCGTTCGAGCTCCCGCGCCATGTTCACTGGTCGTAAGCCAGACAGACTTCGCGCCCACTCGTCTGGCCAATTCGATATCTTTGGCATGGTCTCCGACAAGATACGAACGGGACAGATCGATGCCCAGCTCGCGCACCGCCCGGTCGATCATCCCTGTCTCAGGTTTCCGGCAAGGGCAGCGCTCATCCGGATGATGCGGGCAGACATAGATCGCCTCCAGCGATACCCCCGCATCCTGCAACAGTCGCCGGAGCTTCGCATGAATCGCCTCAAGATCAGTGGAAGAAAACAATCCCCGCCCGACTCCCGATTGATTCGTCACTACGACCAGTCGGGCTCCCGCGCGCACCAGTTTCGCGAGCGCGGCTGCGACGCCGGGAAACAATTCGAACTGATCGGGCGAACTGATATACCCGGGATCCGGATTCAATGTCCCGTCACGATCCAAGAAGACGGTGACACCAGCCAGACAGGCTGACAGTGTGGCAGACCGACAGGCTTCTGAATCATGTCCATCAGACGAATCACTTGCCAGCTTGGACCCTGCCGGCTTGTCAGCCTGTAACTGTTTCACCGCAGCCTGCGTGACCATCTCCACCGTCACGCCGGTCATACAGCGATGATCGATAGGGCACTCCCGCAACAGACAGGGCGCGCAATCGGCCGGCTGCCGGACAATCGACGACTCCTGTCCATAGGGTGACGTCGTCTTCCAATCGGTGGGACCAAACACCGCCACCACCGGCACCGCAAACGCCGCCGCCAGATGCATCGGCCCGGTATCGTTGGTCAGTAAGAGGGTGCAGCGCTTTGTGGCCGCCATCAGCTCGCGAATATTTGTCCGTCCCGACAGGACCGCCGACCGTACCGTCAGACGATCTGCCACCGAATGGCCTAACTCCTCTTCCCCCTTAGCCCCGAGAATGACCACGGAGACCGGCCGCTTCCGTTGCTGTTCGATCTGACGACAGACCGTGAGCGCAGTCTCCGCATATCGCTCTGGCAGCCACCGCTTCGCGCTTCCATAGGTCGAACCGGGATTCACGCCGACAATCAGATCGTCTCGGCCAATGCCAAGCTCGCCCAACCGTTCGTCCATCGCGCGAGTTTCGTCCTCTGAGACAGCCAGCGCGGGGACAAACGGCGAACCGGTCACGCCGAGCGGCTTCAACAAATCCCAGTAGTAATGCACTTGATGGACGAGCGAGGCCGGATCGGGCCTGGCGACGGGATCGGTCAGCAGGAACGAACGCCCGTCGGTGACATAGCCATACCGACGGCGAATCCCGGCGAGCCAGGTAATCAGTGCCGCCTCAAATGCATTCTGAAACAACACCGCCAGATCGAACCGGTGGCGGCGCAGCAGCCCCGCCAGCGTCCATTTTCCCGACAACCCCGCATGAATCCCGCGATCATCGTAAACCAGCCGACGATCGATGCCCGGATAGGCGATAAAGAGCTCGGCAATGGCCGGCTTTGCCAGCAGGGTCAGTTCCGCCTTAGGGAACAGCGCACGGAGCCCGCGCAGCGCCGGCTCGCACATCACGGCATCGCCGATCCAGTTCGGCGCCCGCACAAGAATCCGCGAAGGCGAGTCGTTACGCACGCCCATCTCCCTCTCGCTGTGCTCTCGCAGAGAGACCGCAGACCAGCCGATGGAGCGCATCCTGCCCGCGTCTCACGTCCGCCCGTACCCGCAGAGCCCACCAGGGTTCGTCAGACCGCAACAACGGCGCCAGCTTTCCGGCATCTTTTTCGGTCGTGAGCACGATCTCCGCATTAGACCTCGCCACCTGTGTCCGTATCCGGTCAAGATCCTCGCTCCGATAGGCATAATGATCCGGGAACGCCGTTTCTCCCAAGACCTGCAGGCCGTTCGCCATCGCCAGCCGGCGGAAGGACTCGCTGTTGCCGATTCCACTGACTAGCCAGGCTTTCTTTCCCACGCACCAGTCCGCCGCATGCCGCGCGCCGGTCGAAACCGACACCGCTTCGTCGGGCCTGAAGATCACCTCCGCCTGCACCGGATGTCCCGTCAACAGCGCCTGTAATCTGGTCCGCACAGCCGCCACATCCCGCTCGGAATCGGCACGCGTGATGACCACCGCCGCCGCGCGCCGGATTCCGGCCAGCGGCTCGCGAAGTCGCCCGGCCGGCAATACCGCATCAAGACCCGTCGCATCCATGGCATCCACGAGCACGACATCGAGATCGCGGTACAGCGCGCGATGCTGAAACGCGTCATCGAGCACGATCCAGTCGACCGGCCACTGATCCAACACCCATCGCCCGACCGCTGCGCGATCCGCTCCGACTGCGACAATCGCCCCGGGACAACGGGTCGCAATGAGATAGGGCTCGTCACCGGCCTCCGCAGGGCCGACCAGAACTTGATTCCCATCCGATACCAGTACCTGCGCCGCGGTCGATGTCCGTTTGTACCCGCGACTAATGACCGCAACCCGCTGTCCCTGCGCCTGCAGCCACTCCGTCAAGAGAATCACCACCGGGGTTTTCCCCGTTCCGCCGACCGTCAGGTTCCCGACGCTGACCACCCGGCAGGGCAATCGCGACGGCTTCCGCCATCCCCGATCGTACGCCCGCATCCTGGCTCGAACCACCAATCCATACAGAAAGGCCGCGCCGCTCAGCCAGGAACGAACCGGATCGCCGGGACGCAGAAAGGCCACGGTCACGGCCTCGCACTCACCGGCTGCGGTGCAGAACCGGCAGACCGGGAAGAAAGAGAGGGCGTCTGAGGTAAGCAGGCTTCGATCAACTCCACACTCCGTTGCAGCGCGCCCTGGTTGTCCACGACAGTTCGGCGTGCGGCCTCTCCGATCCGGCGACCGGCCGCCGGATCATCCAGCCATCCGCAGATCGTGCGCGCAAGATCCTCAGCATCGGCCACCCGGACCGCTCCGCCGGATTCGAGAAGGAGCACCGCAATTTCCGCACAATGGTCCGTATAGGGGCCGAACAGAACGGGCGTTCCCCAGCCGGCCGGCTCCAGCAAATTGTGTCCGCCCACGGGAACCAGCGTGCCGCCGACAAACGCCACCGCCGCCTCATGATAGGCCCGCGCCAATTCGCCTCGCGTATCCAGAATGATGACCCGCGGCCCTGACCCGATCGAATCGAGCCGGCTCTTGCGCTGCGCCGTCAAGCCGGCCGCTGCGACCATCGCCGCCACATCTTCCGACCGCTCGATATGCCGGGGCGCCAGCATCAGGACGGTTGAAGGATGCTGTACCACAATGTTTCGATAGGCCTCAACGATCAGCGCTTCTTCGCCGGCGTGCGTACTTCCGGCGAGCAGGAGCCGGTCTGTCTCACCCACACCGAGGCTCGTCCGGAATGACGCATCCACCGGAGCGGCCGGCATCGGCTGATCGAACTTGATATTCCCGGTCCTCTTCACCCTGGAAGGATCGGCCCCCAGCGCCACGATGCGTTGCACGTCGCGATCCGATTGCATCAAACAAAGCGTCAGCGATTGCAGAACCGACCGGTAGAACGAGGTCAATCCTGTCACATGCTGCCGGGCAAAGGACCTCGACGACAACCGCCCGTTCACCAGAATCGCCGGAATCCCGCGATCCCGTAACCCCCACAGGAGATTAGGCCACAGCTCGGTTTCGACGAATACGTACAACGCCGGCTGCCAGCAATCAATCGCACGGGCGACGGCCCAGGGAAAGTCGAGCGGGGCGTACCGGTGTTCGGCGATTCCGGCAAGCCGCTGTTCAACGGCCTCCCGCCCCGTTTCTGTGACGGTCGAGACGAGCAGGCGATGGTCGGGATGCAGACGATGAAGTTCTTTGACTAACGGCGTGACCGCGACCACTTCGCCGAGCGACACGGCATGAATCCAGATCAGCGGGCGGCTCCCGCCTGACGGATCGGCCACCGGCCGGACCCGGAATCCTATGCGAGCAGGAAACCCTCTTCGGCACCGTTGCTTGGCCAGGAGCACCGCCACAACCAGCGGGGACACCAGAAGGAGAAGGATATTGTAGAGCAGTCGCCACATAGGTTGGCTAGGATGCGACCTCCGCTTCAGCCTCAGCCGTCAGCCGGTTTAAGGTCGACTCCAACTCGACACGGGCGGCTTCAAGCGCGGCGTCATCCGCCTCACGCGACACCCAAATCGGGGCGCCCCAGAGAAAGACCCCGCGTGAAAACGGATATGGGACCATGAAGCGATCCCAGCTCGAGAAGAGTTTTTTTTTGAGCAGGCAAAGCCGAGAGGGACAATCGGCAGCCCCGTCGCCTTCGCCAATTGAATCACGCCCAGCTTCGCGACCTGGCGCGGACCTTTGGGACCGTCCGGCGTCACCACCACATCCTTGCCGGACCGCCCCAGCTTGATAAGCGAGCGAAGCGCCCCGGCCCCGCCGCGGGTACTCGAGCCACGCACCGCCTCATGGCCGAACCGGGCGATGATGCGGGCGATAATTTCTCCGTCGCCGTGCTGACTGATCAGCACGTGTGATCCCGGCCCGCGATACCCGAACGGAATCATCAACTGTTGGGCATGCCAGAATGCCAAGATGATGGATCGCTTCTCCCGATACAACGCATCCACCGGCTCATAGCCGCGCTGCTCCAGCCGCATGCTCGCTTTGATTCCACGGATGACCAGCGCGCCCAGCGGCGGTAACAGAGAGAACTTGACCCAATTTTGGATCTGCTTCTTCAGACTGATCTTCTTCTGGACCACATCACCTGTCACATGTCACCCGTCACTCGGCATTCATACATTGGTTACGTCCTGGAACTGCATGGCATGCAGCCGTTGGTAGAGGCCGTTGTGCCGTAAGAGTTCCTCGTGCGTGCCGATCTCAGCCACCCGGCCGCGGTCCAGCACCACAATCCTGGTCGCATTCTGCACGGTCGAGAGCCGATGAGCAATCACCACGGTCGTGCGATTCTTCATCAAATTGGCCAGCGCCAGCTGTACGATGCGCTCCGACTCTGTATCGAGCGCGGACGTCGCCTCATCCAGAATCAACAGCGGGGGATCGCGCAAAATCGCCCTGGCGATGGCCACGCGCTGACGCTCTCCGCCTGACAGTTTCACCCCGCGCTCGCCGATCGTCGTCTGATAGCCTTCGGGCAACCGGGAGATGAAATCATGCGCGTAGGCCTTCTTGGCCGCCTCTTCGATGTCCATCGCGGTCGCGCCCGGGCGTCCGAACGCAATATTGCTGGCCACCGTGTCGTCGAACAACACCACGTCCTGCGAGACAATGCCGATCTGCGTGCGCAACGAGGCGAGGGAATAGGATTCCAACGGCTCGCCATCGAGCACGATCTGCCCGCTCGTCGGCTGGTAAAATCTCGGCAACAGACTCACCAGCGTGGACTTTCCGCTGCCGCTGCTCCCGACCAGCGCCACCATTTCTCCGGCACGAATGGTGAGATCGACCCCCGTCAAGGCCGGCGTCGTCTGCCCACTGTAGCTGAGCGACACCCCGCGCAACTCGATCCGGTCTGAAATTCCCCGGCACACAAGCGTGCCCCGGTCCAGCGCCTGCTCCGTCTCCAGATCCAGCACTTCAAACACCCGCTCCGAAGCGGACAAGGCTTGTTGAATCAGATTGTTCGCCCCGGCCAACTTTCGAATCGGGGTATACGCCATGAACATCGCGGTCAAAAATGAAAAGAAGGCGCCGGGCGTCATGCTGCCATGGAGCACCAGATAGCCGCCGTACCAGATAATCACGGCCACCCCGACCACCCCGATCACTTCCATATGCGACGACCCGATCGACCACACTTGATTGGCCTTCAACGTCGTACTCAGAAAGGCCCGGTTACTCTGCTCGAATCGCGCCGCCTCCGCTTCTTCGCGACGGAAGGCCTTGACCATCCGGATCCCGGACAAGGTCTCCTGCACCGTCGACGACATGTCCCCCATCCGTTCCTGCCCGCTGGTCGCGAGCGCGCGAAGGCGGCGGCCCATGCGGGACATCGTCACGACGGCAAGCGGAATGACGATGATCGACAATCCCGCCAGCTGCCAATTTTGATAGACGATGACACCGAGCATCACAAGAAACGTCAGCGCGTGTTGAAACGTATCTTTCAAGACATTGGAGACGGCGTTCGCCATCAGCCCCACATCGTTGACGACGCGCGAGACCAGCCTTCCTGAGGTATTGGCATCGTGATAGCCGACCGGCAGCCGCATCAGATGGAGAAACAGCGCCTGCCGAATGTCGGCAATCACCCGGTTGCCGACGTAGTTCATGAGATACGTCTGGCCGTAGCTGAAGAAGGCTTTGACGATCGACACGGCAAGCAGCGCGAGCGGCAACACCAGCAAGAGGGATTCGTTCTTCTGGATGAAAATGCCGTCCAGGACCGGCTTGACCAGCCAGGCATAGACACCGGACAGCGCGGCTACCATGCCGGAACAGACAATGGCGGCGAGAAACCGGCCCCGATAGGGCCGGACATATTTCAGCAGCCGGAGAAATCGATCTAGGTTCGACATGCGTCCAATACCACCCGGGCGGCTCTGCGGGAAGCGCCGGGCTCTCCCAGACTGGCTTTCACCGCCTGCAGACTTCGTTTCATGTCATCGTACGCGGCACGATCATCCAGCAGCCGCCGGACTTCATGATACACCCTCGCGCCCGTGGCTTCATGCTGAATCAACTCCGTCACCACCGTCCGGCCAGCCACCAGATTGACCAGTCCGATCCACTTCACCCGGATCAGCAACCGGGCCAGCCGGTAGGTCAGCCACGAATGCGCTTGATAGAACAGCACCATCGGGGTCCCGACCACCGCCGCCTGCAACGTCGCGGTCCCCGATGCCACACAGATGAGATCGGCGGCCGCCATGACCTCGCTCGCCTGTTCCGGGACCACCGTCACCGACGCCGGACTCTTGTCGAGCAGCGGCCGGATCAGATCATCGGCAATCGTCGAGGCCTGCGCCATGAGAAACTGTGTCGTCGGATCGTCGCGCAGCAATCGCTCTGCCGCCTCCAGAAGAATCGGGAGATGCAGCCGCACTTCCGCCGACCGGCTTCCCGGCAAAAGCGCGATGACCCGGCCGCTCGGCTTCAACCCGAATTGTTCGCGAAGCTTCGCCTGCTCATAGTGCGGGGCGACGGCATCGAGCAGCGGATGACCGACAAAGGTACAGGGCAGGCCGACCCGGCGATACAGCGCTTCTTCGAACGGCAGGATCACCATCACATGATCGACACGCTGTTGAATATATTTCATGCGGCCCGGCCGCCAGGCCCAGATCTGCGGCGCAATATAATAGAGCACCCGCAATCCGGCCGACTTGGCGAACCAGGCGTAGCGCAGATTGAGTCCGGGGTTGTCGATGAAGACGACGGCATCCCACCGTTCAGACCGGAGCAGCCGGCGCATGGCGGCAAACCGGCGGATGATCGCGCGGAGAGCCGACAATCCGACGATTCCCATCACATCAAGATGCCCGAACCCTTCCACGAGCTGGACACCGGCGGCCTTCATCGCGGCTCCGCCCACGCCCACGAGTCGGACAGCGGGGTCGAGCTCACGAAGAGCCCGAGCCAGATTGGCGCCATGGAGATCGCCGGAGGCTTCGCCGGCTACGATCAAAATCTGCGGCATCGACAGTCTCTCAGTGTGAGAATCAGGTTATTCCGGACCATCCGCGCAGAGAGCCACCGGATCTATGGCGCGGACCGTCACCGGCTGGCCTAGGATGATTGACGCGCCGCGTGTTCTGCGATGGCGGCCAACACCAGATGGGCGACATCCAGCGCGGCAGCCCCGTCTTCGCCCGAGACCTCGGGCCGCGATCCCGTGCGGATCGCCTGGACAAAAGACTCCAGCTGGAGCTTGAGAGGCTCATCGGCATTCCCCTGAAATGATTCGGTATCGAGTTCGGGCGGCGCACCGGGCACGATGCGGCGCTGGGAGATCACCGCCTGCCGGGTCTGAAAATCGATCGACAGATACTGTTCCCGTTGAAACAGCCGCAACCGGCGCATTTTGTTCGTCGACACCCGGCTCGCGGTCAGATTCGCCACACAGCCGCCACGGAACTGAATGCGGGCCTGGGCGATATCGATCGTCGGAGAAAGGACCGCGACCCCGGCGGCACGCACCTCTTCGACCGGGCCGGGGTTGAACGACAGGACCAGGTCGAGATCGTGAATCATCAGGTCCAGCACCACGTCCACGTCCGTCCCGCGCGGGCTGTACCCGCTCTGTCGATGCCCCTCGATAAACACCGGGCGCTTGATGTGCGGCCGGATCAGCCGCATGATCGGATTGAAGCGTTCGCTGTGACCGACCTGCAGCCGGCAGCCCTTCGCCTTGGCTAGAGCCACCAGCTCATGCGCCTCCGCCGGTTGCACCGCGATGGGTTTTTCTACCAGCACATGCGTGCCGGCTTCGAGACACATCTTGGCCACGGCATAGTGAGAGGACGTGGGCACGGCCACACTGACCAGGTCGACGTCTTTCAAAAGATCTTCGGGAGTGCGATAGACCTGCGCGCCATGTCGTCCGGCGATTTCCTGCGCGCGCTCGGGACTTTGATCGGTGACTCCGGCAAGGGTCACACCGGGGATGGAGGCATAGAGCCGCGCATGGTGCTGCCCCAGATGCCCCACGCCGATGACGCCCGCCCGCAAGATTTTCACGTCGCTTCCTTCCCGCCGCTCGCTCACGGCTTGATCGGTTCGAGCTGCTTGATCCCGATCACGGCAATACCAGCCTGCCGCGCCTTCTCCAAGAGCAGCTCCCGGTCGAGCATGACGGTTCGTCCGGCTTCCACCGCCAGGACCTTCGCGTTCACCGAGGTCATAACCTCAATGGTTCGCGGCCCGATAGCCGGCAGGTCGAACCGGAGATCCTGCTGCGGCTTGCAGCGCTTCACGACCACCGCGCCGTCTTTCGCCAGTTCTCCGCCCCGCTTGATCGCGCCGTCGGTTCCCTCGACCGCTTCCACGGCCACAACGACTTTGTCTTTGATCACCACACATTGCCCGATATCCAGTCGCCCGATCTCATAGGCCATCTCCCAGCCATAGCGGATATCATCCCACTCTTTCTTCGTGGGCTCACGGGAGGCCAGCGTCCCTTCTTCGACGAGAATCCCCTCAAGACCGAACGTGGACTCGCAAATCGTAATCCCCTCGCGTTCAATCTCCGCGGCGATTTCCCGGAGAATATCGTCGTCACGCCAGAGCGCCACCCGAGCAAACAAGGCCAGCGCCCGGAAATCCGGACGGACCGTCGTAAAGACATGCGTCTTCTTGACGCCGCCGAGCATAACGACGCGCCGGACGTTATCGCTCTTGAACGCATTGATCAGCTTGCCCAGCTGGCCGATCTTCACCCAATGGATGCTGTCGACATGCTGCTCGAGTTCGGGCTCCGCCTCGCCGACATGGGCGACCGCGGAGACGAAGTAGCCCATCTTCCTGGCATTATCGGCGAAGATGATGGGAAACCGTCCGTTGCCGGCGATCAGCCCGATTCGTTTGTTGTCGATGGGGTCTGACGCCGTCACGCCGATTCATCCTCATCGCCCTGGTCCTTCCCGACGGAACGGGAAATCCCGCGCTTGGTGGCTTCCATAAAGGTCAGAATCTGCGCGACATCGGCCTGATCCTTGAACTCAGCCCGCGCCAGCCTGATCGCCTCAGCCGATCGATGTCCTTCGCGGAACAGGAGATCGTAGGCCTTCTTCAGCACCGATATCCGCTCGCCGGAAAAGCCGTGGCGGCGCAATCCGATGGAGTTCAACCCGTACAGCTTCGCCCGGTACCCGCCGGCCGCCCGCGTAAACGGCGGCACATCCTGCACGACTCCGCAACAACCTCCGACCATGGCGTAAGAACCGATCCGAACGAATTGATGGACACCGGTCAAGCCGCCGATGATCGCATGATCGCCGACCGTAATGTGCCCGGCCAGACTGGCGGCGTTCGCCATAATGAGATGATCGCCGAGACGACAGTCGTGCGCGACGTGGCAGTAGGCCATCAGGAAATTTTTATGGCCGACGGAGGTGAGCCCTCCGCCCTGCACCGTCGCGCGATTGACCGTCACATACTCCCGCAGAATATTGTCGTGGCCGATCACGACTTTGGTCGGCTCCCCTTTATAGCCCAGATGCTGAGGCGGACCACCGATGGAGCAAAAAGGATGCAGCTCGTTCCGCTCTCCGATCTCGGTCCACCCGTCGACCGTCACGTGAGAGAACAGCCTGGTTCCCTTCCCGATCGACACGTGCTCGCCGACCAGGCAGAACGGCCCGACCACCACGTCGTCCGCCAACTTCGCGCTCGGATGCACTATTGCTGTCGCATGAATCTGCACGCTGAACCTCCAGTGATACGTGCCCGGTGACAGACGCCGGAGCTTGACGGACCCTGCGCCAGGTCAAACTCAACGGTCTTCACACGTCACCCTTCACTCTTCGCTGTTTTTTCCTCTGTGACCATCGCCGTCACTTCCGCTTCACACACCATATCGTCGTCGACATACACATTGGCTTGCATCTTCCAGAAGGGAGGCCGTTTCCGCAGAACCTCGACCTCGATCCGCAACCGGTCACCCGGAACAACCGGCTTGCGGAACTTGGCGCTGTCGACGCCGGTGAGGTACACAACGGGTCTGGCCGTTTCTCCGATGGACTTAAACGCAAGCAACCCGCCGACCTGGGACAGCGCTTCGATGATCAATACCCCCGGCATCACCGGACGGCCGGGGAAATGCCCCTGGAAGAAGGGTTCATTGACCGTCACATTCTTGATCGCCACGATTCGCCGGTCGGGCTCCAACTCCAGCACTCGATCGACCAGCAGGAAAGGATACCGGTGGGGAAGTAATGCTTGAATCTCCGCTTGTTCCATCACTGCCATTGCCGTTGCCTCCTCTTATACCCGTGCCTCAACCGAAGACGATTACTTGTTCTGGCTATCAAACTCCTTCACCACCCGATCCGTCACATCCAGCGCGGGCTGATAGTACAGGACGATGCGGACCATGGCATCGCTGCCCTTGTCGAGAATGGCTTGATAGCCCTCTTTTTGTGCCACCGCCTGTGCGGCCGCCGCAATCTTCTTGGCATACTCCATCACCATCTCGCGCTGTTTTTGCTGCACTTCCCGGTTAAAGTCCCCCAGCCGGCGCTGATAGGCTTCCAGTTTTGCCCTGAACTGTTCCTGTTTTTCCTGCTTGGACTGCTCGTTCAATTTACTGTTGGGATCTTGAAGCGACAGCTCCATATCCTTCAATTCCTGATCGTCGGCATTGACGATCTTCTGCCGGGTCATGGAGTAACTCTTCATCTCCTCCAACGCCCGTTTGCCGGCGATCGACTTTTCCATCACCGCCTGCTGATCCATGACCGCCACCTTAAAAGTCTCCGCCGCACTGGCGGTGTGAACGAACCACGCGCTCGCCAGCAATACCCCGAGCATCCCGACCACGCTCCGTCGTTTCATACGCGCTTTCTCCTCCCGCTAGGGATAGTCCCGATTGAACTCTTCGATCACCTGATTCGAAATGTCGAGCGTGTCCTCGCGATAGAGCGTCGCGCCGCCCTTGCTGCTGTCCACCACGATCTGAAGGCCCAGACGCTTCGCAACCTTGCCGACGACCGCTTCGAGCTTATCGCGGAACCCGTCCATGACATCTTTCTGTTTGTCCTGCACTTCCCGGTTGAGCTCCGCGACTTTCTGCTGGTACTCCTGCATGCGCCGGCGGAACACCTCTTCCCGCTCCCGCTTGGCCGTGGGGCTCAGTACCGTGGCCTGCTTGATGAAATCCTCCTCCATCCGCCGCAATTCTTTTTCATCGAGTTCGATGAGCGTCTGCCGGTTCTTGGAAAAGGCCGCGAGATTGTCCTTCGTTTTTTTCCCCGCACTGGTGTCGGACAGGATCCGGGCGGGATCCAACACCCCGATCTTGCCGTCAATCTTGGGACCGGCCCCCGCACAGCCGCCTGCGATCAGCAGCACGACGGCAAGCAGCCCGGCTCCGCCGTTACGACACCACTTGTTCAATACGGCCATTCTCGTCACAGCGCCCTTTCCATCGTCCATCAGAACAAGGACCCGATCGTAAACTCGAATACCCCTGTGCGCTCGCCCGTTTTCGGCTCCAGATTTAACCCGTAGGCCACGCGTAACGGTCCGAAGGGGGAGATCCACCGACCTTCTATACCGGCAGCCTTTCGCAGGTTCAACGAAATCTTTTCGTTGTCGTCGAACCCCTTGCCGTAATCGAAGAAGATCACGCCGTTGAGCTTCGCCTCGGACGAAATGGTGAAAATATAATCGAAGTTAAAGATCAATTCCTTCGAGGCACCGATGATCGTGTACAAGTTCGGCACGACCGGACCGGCCTTTCCGAAGGCAAACCCACGCATCGTGTTGATACCGCCCACAAAGAACCGTTCCGTCAACGGAATCTGCTTCCCGTCGATCCCTTCCGTCACGCCATAGCGCACGCGTGCGGCAAAGCGCGTATCCAAGGGCAGCGGCGTGTATTTGCTGATGTCGATATAGTATTTGTAAAAATTGTTTGTTCCTCCCAGATAGGGCGTGCCGTAGTCGAATCCGCCACCGATCCGCATCCCCGACCGGGGATCGAGATAATAGTCTCTGGTATCGCGGAACAGCGTCGTCCGGAATCCCGTCGTCGTTTGGCTCCCCAGCTGGCGGCAGATCAGTGGCAACAGATCCGGGCAGAGGCCCGGTTGGGGATCCTTGAATCGCAGCTGCTCCGCCACGACGCTGACGCTGCCGGTCACATACTCCGACAACCAGCGGCCGAACGTGACGCTGCCGCCGGTCTTCTCTTCGAAATAGGAAATATAGTTGGTCATACTGCGATAGACGTCGAGCTGCGCGGACGTCAGCGAGTCGTTCAAATAGGGATTTCGCAATGTAATGAGCCCCAACGACCGCTGCTGGCCGAGCTGACCACGAATGCGCCCCATATACCCGTTGCCGCCGAGATTTCCCTCCGTGATGTCCGCAATCGCGACGAGCTTATCCAGCGTGCTGAATCCGCCGCCGATACTGAACTGGCCGGTGGGCTTTTCCTTGACCTTCACGTTCAGATCAACCTTATCCACGTCGACCTGGGACGGAAGGATTTCCACGGTTTCAAAAAAGTTCAGATTGGTCAGCCGCTGGAAGCTGCGTTTCAACGACGGCGTATCGATGACATCCTGCTCGTCGACACGAATTTCACGGCGGATGACGTTATCGCGGGTTTTATCGTTGCCGGTGATATTGATCTGCCGGATCCGCATCATCTCACCCTCTTTGATACTGAGGATGATGCTGGCGGTGCGCTCTTCATTGTTCGGATTCACGTTCGGCACGACATCGGCAAATGCATACCCCTTGCTGCCGTACATGTCCGTGATGCGGGTGATTTCATCCCGGATCTTGGCCCGTTGAAAGACCTCACCGTCTTTGATCTTCAGTTTCTCGCGAAGTTCCGCCTCCTCGAAGACGGTATACCCTCGAAACCCAACCTCCGCAACGGTGAACGGCTCTCCCTCCACCACATTATAGGTCACGATGAACCACTTTTTGTCTTCCGTCAGTTCCACCGTCGGCGAACCGACCTGCGCATTCAAGTATCCCTTGTTCAACAAAATTTCCTTGATGCGCTCAACGTCGTTGGCCAGCTCATCGCGCTTGAGAATCCCGGCATCGGACACGAACGAGGGCAATTTCAGCTGCGTGATCAGTCCGTACCATGGAATCCACTCTCGCGTGGCCACCAGCTTGAAGATTTCCTCTTTTGTAGCGGAACGCAGCCCCTCGAAGATGACTTCCTTGACCTTCGTTTTCTCGCCTTCTTTGATAAAAAACGTCAGTCGTTTGCGGTCTTCATCCAATGTCTGGACGACGGGAATCACCTGGCAGTTGAAGTACCCCTCGTCCTGGTACGCAAGCCGCATTTTCTCGGCGCTTTCTTTCGCTTGCTGCTGATCCAGAAAGGATTGACTCTTGATGGTGGTTTTCTCTTTGAGCTTATCGTCGCTCAAATTCTCATTTCCGTCGTACACGATCTCGGTAATGAAGGGCTTCTCCCGCACAACGAACACCACCGCGGTTCCGCCGTCGACCGATTCCGTCTCAACCTGCACATCCTCAAAAAATCCCGTATCGTAGAGAATCTTGACCTGTCCGCGCACGGTTTCCGGCTGGTACGGGTCGCCGGCTTTGAGCGTGAGGCGACCGGCGATCGCGGGCAGCTCAATCCGCTTATTCCCCCGGACCTCGATCGTCTTGACCTTGAGGCCAGCGAGTTGCGCAACCGCATCCCCCACTGCCATACAGGAAGCGATGAGCGTCAGCATCACGACGCACCACTGGACCTTACCGTACCAACTCAACAACACAAACCCAGATCCCCCCGCCATAAGAAAGTAGCGACCGCGATCTCCTGCGACCGTGTCCGGGACACCTGCCAGGCCTGCGCCCAATTCATGTCACTCGGCCGATCCTATTTCTGAGGAACCGCCGTCGGCGGTCTTCACCCGGGTAAGACAACGCGTCCCGGCGCGCCGCATTGAAGTCCATGCGTCCTGCAGCGCAAAACTTCCGGATTATATTGAGCCCTTTCTATGATGTAAAGGATTATGGGACACACCGGCGCGCCGGTTCGCACCTTGCGGACTTGGTCGGTTTCTTGACTTCACCTATCCCATCACATACTATCGCCGCATGCCTTCCTATACTGTTCGAAAAGCCATTATCCCAGCTGCAGGCCTTGGTACCCGCTTTCTTCCGGCCACGAAAGCTTCTCCGAAAGAGATGCTGCCCCTGGTCGACAAACCCCTGATCCAATATGTCGTAGAAGAAGCCGTCGCGTCCGGGATTGAAGACATTATCGTCATCACCGGCCGCGGGAAACGGGCCATCGAAGACCACTTCGACCGCTCGGTCGAACTCGAAGAAAATCTCAAGGGGACGGGGAAGGGCCAGCTCCTGAGTCAGATGCGCCATATCTCCACTCTGGCGAACTTTTGTTACGTCCGCCAGTCCGTCGCGCTCGGTCTCGGTCATGCCGTGCTCTGCGCACAGCATCTGATCGGCGACGAACCCTTTGCCGTCATCCTCGGCGATGAGATTATCGACTCGCCCGTGCCGGCGCTCGCGCAATTGATCCATGTCTATAAGAAACGCCACGGCGCGGTGCTGGGAGTCCAAGAAGTTCCCAAGCAGGACGTGGGCCGATACGGCATTGTCACACCGCAACACATGAGCGCGGGCCTGCATCGCGTCAAAGACCTAGTCGAAAAACCGGCGCCGGCCGAAGCCCCGTCGAATCTGGCCGTGATCGGGCGCTATGTGCTGCCCCCGGAGATTTTCCCTATTCTCAGAAAAACCGCTCCGGGAAAGAACGGGGAGATCCAGCTGACCGACGCACTCAAGGAACTGGCCAAAAAGTCTCCGATGTTCGCCCATGAAGTCCAGGGCCAGCGCCACGATGCGGGAGACAAGCTGGGATTCTTGATCGCGACCGTCGAATTCGCCTTGAAAAATCCGTCTCTGGGACCGGACTTTCTGGAGTACCTTACCGCGAGGCTTCGCACACCGTCAGGCCAGCGCAGAAAGTAGCGTGCGAGTACCCAGGTGCGTCATAACCGTGATCCCAAGTCCGCTCGTATCTGCCGCTCCTCATTGGCATCCCTACTAAGAACATAGGATATACGCCCTCATGACTGACTCGATCGAACAAGACCTTCAGCCGCCGCAGAACGTGGAAGTTCCCGACCAGCTGCCGCTTCTGCCTGTTCGCGACATCGTCGTGTTTCCCTATATGGTCCTGCCGCTGTTTGTCGGACGCGAGATGTCCATTAAAGCGATCGAAGCCGCCCTCGCGGGCAATCGCATGATCTTTCTGGCCACCCAAAAGGCCCTCGATGTCGAGAATCCGAAGCCGGAGGATATTCATACCATCGGCACCGTCGGCATCATCATGCGCATGCTCAAGCTGCCCGATGAACGGATCAAGATTCTCGTGCAAGGCATCGCGAAAGCCAAGGTCAGCAACTACATTCAATCGGAGCCTTACTACTCCGTGCGCATCGACAAGATGCCCGACACCAAGATCACCGCCACGACGCTGGAGTCCGAAGCGGTCATGCGGACTGTCAAGGAGCAGATCGAGCGGATCGTCAGCCTCGGCAAAGTCCTGATTCCCGACGTCATGGTGGTCATCGAAAATCTGGAAGAGCCCGGACGCCTGGCCGATATGGTGGCGTCGAACCTCGGCCTCAAAGTCGACGTCACGCAGAGCGTGCTGGAGCTTCAGGACCCGATCCAGCGCCTCCGGCTGGTCAGCGACATCCTGGGAAAAGAAATCGAAGTCCTCTCGATGCAGCAGAAGATCCAGGCGCAGGCCAAAGGCGAGATGGATAAGACCCAGCGGGAATACTTCCTCCGCGAACAACTCAAGGCGATTCAAAAAGAACTGGGCGAACTCGACGAGCGGGCGGAAGAAGTGACCGAGTTCAAGAAGCGGATCAAAGACGCCAAGATGCCCGAGAAAGTCCTGAAAGAGGCGGAAAAGCAGCTCAAGCGGCTGGAAAAAATGCATCCGGATACCGCCGAGTCCGCCACGGTCCGGACCTATCTCGAATGGATGGTTGAGCTGCCCTGGTCGAAACGGTCCAAGGACAACCTCGACCTCAAGGCCGCTGCACGGGTGCTCAACGAAGATCACTATGACCTTGAAAAGGTGAAAGAGCGCATCCTCGAATATCTGGCCGTCCGGAAACTCAAGGAGAAGATGAAGGGCCCGATCCTCTGTTTCGTCGGCCCGCCGGGCGTCGGAAAAACGTCGCTGGGTAAATCGATCGCCAAGGCGCTCGGACGGGAGTTTGTCCGCATCAGTCTCGGCGGCGTGCGTGACGAAGCGGAAATCCGCGGCCATCGCCGCACCTATGTCGGCGCACTCCCCGGCCGCCTGATCCAGGGCATGAAGCAGGCCGGCACGGCCAATCCGGTCTTCATGCTCGATGAAGTCGATAAAGTCGGCATGGATTTCCGCGGAGATCCCTCCGCGGCGCTGCTCGAAGTCTTGGACCCCGAGCAAAATAACGCCTTCACCGATCACTACCTCGGGGTGCCCTTTGATCTGACGGAAGTCATGTTCATCACCACGGCGAACCTGATCGATCCGATTCTTCCGGCCCTGCGTGACCGGATGGAGATCATCGAAATTCCCGGGTACACCGAGGAAGAAAAACTGGGCATCGCGCAAACGTATCTGATTCCCCGCCAGCTCACCGAACACGGCATCACCACCAAACATGTGAAGGTGAGCGACACCGCCTTGCGCCAAATCATCACCAACTATACGCGCGAAGCCGGCGTGCGCAATCTGGAGCGGGAAATCGCGAACGTGATGCGGAAAGTCGCCAAGAAAGTGGCCGAGGGAAAAGGCCAGGGGTTCCCGGTCACCCCGGCCAACCTGCACAAGTACCTGGGCGTCCCCAAGTACGTGCCGGAAGCCGAACTCGAGAAGGATGAAATCGGCGTCGCGACCGGATTGGCCTGGACTGAATCCGGCGGCGATGTGCTCTATATCGAAGCCACCGCCATGAAAGGCAAAGGACACTTGACGCTCACCGGACATCTCGGCGACGTCATGAAAGAATCCGCTCAGGCCGCCCTCAGCTACGTGCGCTCACGGGAAAAGACGCTGAACATCAACCCGGACATGTTCAGCAAGCAGGATCTCCATATCCATGTCCCGGCCGGAGCCATCCCGAAGGATGGACCATCCGCCGGCATCACGATGGCCACGGCCATCGCCTCGGCCCTGTCCGGCATTCCTGTCAGGCGCGACCTGGCGATGACCGGCGAAATCACCCTGCGCGGCCGCGTGATGGCTATCGGAGGGCTGAAAGAAAAGATCCTCGCGGCAAAGAGAGCGATGCTGACGACCGTGATTCTTCCCCGGCGAAACAAGAAAGACCTGGAAGAAATCCCCAAGCACATCTTGAAGGGCATTCAGCTGCACTTTGCCGACACGATGGACGATGTCATGAAAGTGGCCCTGCGCCGGACACCGAAATCGGCCGCGGCGGCCAAGAAGCGGTCCACCCCTTCGGCCGCAGTCCGGAGCAAACCCTCACGGCCGCAGAAGAGCCGAAAAACCGCCGGAGGCGGAGCCGCACGGGCCACCATCATGGCCTCGCCCGCTCAGCTCCGTCCATAACGTTGGCACCTATGGCCCGCCGGAAGGCCGCGCAGCCCATCCAGGAATTTCCGCTCATCCGGCAACTCCAGCGCCGGCATGAGCGGCGCAGCCCGCTGATCCGGAAAGGCATCGGTGACGATGCCGCCGTCATTTCGATTCCCGCCGGCGATTGGGCCGTCCTCACGACCGACCTCCTGACCGAAGGCATCCATTTCGACCTCCGTACCGCTTCGCCGGTGTCGGTCGGCTACCGGGCAGCCATGGCCAATTTGAGCGATGTCGCGGCCATGGGCGCCACCCCCCAATTTCTTCTGGTATCGATTGCGATTCCGCCCGCGTTCCACGCAGCCGATATTCACGCACTCTACCGGGGGCTCATGTCGGCCTGCGATCGGCATGAGGTGCGCCTGATCGGAGGCGACACGTCCGCCTCACGCCAGGGGCTCTTCCTCAATATTGCCCTGATAGGCACGACGCCGCGAGGGCACGCGCTCTTCCGGAGCGGCGCACGAACCGGAGACAGCATCTATGTCACCGGCACGCTCGGAGATTCCCTCGCTGGGCTTCGACTCCTCACAAACCGCCGGGGGACGCGGCTGACGAAAGCCGACAAGAGTTTTCTGATCGACCGGCACCGGCATCCGACCGCCCGAGTCCGGGAAGGCCTCTGGCTCAATCAGGCACGGTTGGCAACCGCCGCAATCGACCTGTCCGACGGACTCTCCGGTGATCTCCGTCACGTGTGCGAAGCCAGCCGGGTAGGAGCGGACATCGACCTCGCGAGCCTTCCCGTCTCACCGGCCTGTCGTGCCTATGCCGACCGGCAGAAGATGGATCCCGGCGCGTTGGCGCTGGCAGGCGGGGAAGACTACGAACTCCTCTTTACCGTCGCGGCGCGTGACGAGCACAAACTCGAACGGCAGGCCAGAGCCAGGCGATTTCAGATCACCAAAATCGGCACCATCCGCCCACACCGGTCCGGGCTGCAGACCGTCGCATCCGACGGCACCAGAGCGCCCTTGCCGGTTACCAGTTACCGCCATTTCACCTAACGAATGAACCACTGTGGCTGACCGAAGCTCCTTCCGCACACTCCTTCGGCAGGTCCTGCACCTTCAGGAATCGCCCCGGCGGACGGCCTTTGCCTTTGCGCTCGGCGTGTTCGTCGCGTTCTGCCCGGCCTACGGCTTTCACATGATTCTCGTCGGCTTGTTCACCTGGCTGTTCGAACTCAACTTCGTGGCCCTGCTGGCCGGAGCCCTCATCAACAATCCCTGGACGATCGTCCCGATTCTCGGCGTGACCTACTGGAGCGGCGCCCTGCTGACCGGGAGAACCGATACGCCGGCATTCGACTGGCACGATCTCAGTTTTGCCGGTCTCTACCAGCAAATGCTGCCCTATGCCGCGCCGTTCGCTCTGGGAGGCATCGTCCTCAGCCTTGTCGGGTCGCTCCTGGCCTACCCGGCCGCCTGCTATTTCATTTCAAAATACCGCCGGTCACCCACCCCACCGGATCAGGGACCATTGCCGCCCCATGATCCGCTGGGCTAAGATGCAGAGCTGCTATGCAACCGGTCGATGAATCCCTCAATGCTCCCTATGACGGCTCCGCCCTCATTGCCGATCCGATCCATAAATATGTGTCGTTCACCGTACCCTACGCGAATCCCGATCCGCATGAGCGCACCGAAAAAGATCTGATTGATTCGCCCTGGGTCCAGCGGCTCCGTTATATCTACCAACTCCAGAGCGCCCGCTGGGTCTATCCCTCGGCCGAACATACCCGCTTCGTCCATTCACTCGGCACGATGCACGTCGCCGGCCGGTTTGCCCGGCATCTGTACCCCTATCTCAAAAAAGTCGTGAAAGACGTCCCCTCGGCCAACTACGTCGAAGAACTACTGCGGGTGACCGCGTTGGTTCATGACATCGGTCACGGCCCCTTTTGCCACTTCTTCGACGACAACTATCTCCACGGCTTTCATCTCACTCACGAAAAACTCGGGCAGATCATTGTCCGTGACCATCTCGGCTCGATCATTCGAAAAATCCGGCGCAGCCCCTCAGGCCCCTTCGACAAGGGCGAGGAGCTGAATCCCGATCAGATCGCCCATCTGATTCTGAAAGAAAAAGGGAAAGACAATTCCAAAATCCCGCGCTGGCTCGACATGTTGCAACCAGTCATCTCCGGCAGCTACACCGGCGACAACCTGGACTATGTCCTCCGCGACTCCTACATGTGCGGCGTGGCCGTAGGTCCTGTCGACCTGACACGCCTGATTCATTACACCATCATTACGGACAAAGGATTCACGATTCACAAGACCGGACTGCCGGCCTTGCAGATGTTTTTGAACACCCGGATGTACCTCTATTCCAACGTCTATTTTCACCGCACGACCAGAGCCATCGATATCCACTTGAGGGACATTTTCGGGGACACCATGAAGCTGCTCTTCCCGAACGATCCCCGCAAAAAGATGGACGACTATCTCAGACTCACCGACTGGTCGCTGCTGGAGGAAGTCCGCCAATGGTCCACCTCCCGCCAGAAAGCGCGCCGCCGGCTCGGCCAGGAATGGGCCCACATCCTGGATCGCGACGTGAAATGGAAGATGGCCTATAGCACGGCGTTGAAAGAGAAGGGGCAGGAACGGGGCATGGCGTTCCCGGGCCACGAACATTTCGCGCTGCAGATCGTCAACGAGCTTCCCAAGGAATTGAGGAACGTGGAGTTTCGAGTCGACATGGCCCCGCTCGACCCGAGGCCGGATCCGAAAGACCGCCGCGGAAATCCGCTCTATGTCTACGATCCGGGAACCAGACAGGTCTCAACCGAACCGCTGGAAGAATTTCTCGATTTGCTGCCGACCCGCCTGATTCAGTTCCGAGTCTACGGCCTGGACCACCGCCATGACGCAGCCCTGTCGCGCGCCACGGCCACGGTCCTCAACAAGACTCCGTCCAGCCTCGAATCGAACTATTAAGCGGCGTTCTCGCCTCGTGCAGGCCTTACCGACATTCGCTACAGAGCGCGCGATCACCGCGCATGGATGGATTGTTCAGGCAGGAATCTTCAGCGGCAGGCCCTTCAGCAGTTGCATCTTTTTCGTCCGCATCATCTCGCGCTGCTCCTCGGACGGGAAATGCGGCCCCCGTTTGTTGGTCGGGAACCGGGACTCAAACCGCTCGACCAGTTCGAGCGCTTCAGCCGCTTCCCCCGCTCTGATCAACAGCTGAGTGAGCCGGAGATAGGCCGGCACTAACAGCATCAAGTGGCGAATTTCTTTGGCCTGATCGACGACAAAACGATACCCCGAGACTGCGACATCCGGATTCACTTTTTCGTAACACATGGCTTCAATAATATGGATCCCCAGCCGGTCCGTATCCGCGCTGATGCTCCGCTCCCACTGTCCATTCACCATGGCCCGCAGCTCTTCCGGAGATAACTGAACGCCCTTCCGGCGCCTGAAATTCGCCCGCACGCGCTCCAACACGCCTCTGGCCTCCAGCCATCCTCCGTACAGACCGACAAGCACACTGGCGCAGGGAACCGCCCGCTTGCACGTCCCGTTCAGCGGTGTAAATGACTGCTTCGCGACTTGAGAGGAGGAAAACACCCGGCCGGTCGCCGCCGAACAGACTTCGCAGATATGATCGTCATCGGCGGTCACAAAGAAGTACATACGAATCCCCGACCGGTCGAAGATATCGACCGCAAGGATTCGCCCGGCCATGATCTGCATTTGGTAGTATTGCCAGATAACCAGCAGCGCCAGCACGGCCACCAGATAGAGCGTCATATCGGGGATCTCGATGCCGTCTAACATCTCGTCCTCCTCGTTCCTCTGCTACGTACGTTCCTGACAATACCATCGGCGCACGTCGGGACCTAGAAGAATCCCTTTCCCTTCTGCTCTGCCCTGATCCGCCGACCAGGCTATCCTATTTTGTGATTTTTCTGTCTCCTTGCCGGACCGGTGGGGATAATGAATGCATTGCCGAAGGCTTTCACCGGCGCACAGACTGAAGGAGGAACCATGCTGATCCATTTCAGAACCTATCTCATCATCTGGGGAATGACCGTGTTGCTGGCGTTCCCCTGCTCCGCTCAAATGGGAACGGGAGAGGCCGCAAAAATCCTGAACAACATGCCGCCGGACCTCTTTGCAAAAGTTCAAGCCCTGGCTCAGCAACTCCAGCAGGGCATTAAGGAGGGAAAGCTTTCGGAAGCAGAAGTTCAGCAGGGCATGATGTCAGGACATCTGGCGGAGAAACTGAAAAGCCTGAATCCTCAGACCGGACATCTCCTCGATGAAATCAGCGAGGCCATGAAGAACGGCCAGGGCCCCGGCGAAGCGGCGCTTATGCCGCTGTTGGGGGGATTAGGAATCTCGCCGAACTGAGACGGACTCGGCGGATTCGCGGATCGAAGAACGCAGAACGGCTTATGGAGCCGGCGCGCCCACGCCGGCGCTTGATTGGGTCACCGGCGACGGCGCAGCCGATAGCGCCGCACTCTTGAAAGGGAGCTCCAGCAATGCGTAAGGATTGACGCGGGCGCCGTTGAGCTTCACGCCCCAATGCAAATGCGGCCCGGTCGCCCGGCCAGTCGCGCCGACCTTGCCGACCACCTGCCCGGTCTTCACGATATCACCTTCCTTGACCGACACTTCCGAGAGATGAAAATACATCGAGTAAAACCCGAGCCCGTGATCCACATACACGCCTTTGCCTGAGAAGATATGATCGACGGTGAGCCTCACAACTCCATCGTTCGTAGCCAGCACATCGGTCCCCGTGGGAGCGCCGATATCTTCTCCGTTGTGGGGATTCCTGGCCTGGCCGTTCATGATTCTGACGCTGCCGAAAATCCCCGTGCGCTTGCCGCCGACCGGTTCCAGAAACCCGCCCTGCCAGAGCTTCGAACGTGAATCCTCGGCCAGCGCCGCTTTCACCTGATCCTGTTCCGCTTTCCACCGGGCCAGCGCTTTCTCGTCCAGATCCACTTTCTCTTTTGGCAGCTTCAAATGCTCGACGCGAAACTTTTCTTTAACCACCAGCACATTCATGCTGACATGCTTCGTCTGGTCACCGGTTTTGATATCCACCGCCAACTCATGGGTACCGGGCTCATCCTGCATATCGAGTCCCAGCAATCCGATATACCCCGGGGCTTCCCCGCTTCGCGGGTCCGGGAAAAACGACATCGTCCGACCCATGAACGTCCCCCGGACGTCGGCCTGGAGATCGTCCCCCGGCAGTTTGACCAGGACAATTTGGCCCTGCTTCCCGCTCAATTGGCCATCCGCCCCCTTCGGCGCGGGCATCGACCCGGGAACCAGCTCGATCGGGAAAATGCTCGCGAGCAGGACCATCGCCGTAAGAATCATGCGATCGAACTGCGACGCGCGCTGCTGAACGGCGTGGATCATGGCTTTCATCGAGAGAACCTCGTTCCTGAGACTTGTGAGACTAACTCTTCGACCCGGCGATTCGTGGCGCTGAACGGGTCCATACAGAGAATCGTTTCTTCCCAATACCCGTTTAATTTGAGATAGGTCCAATCCACGGTATATGACCGGTTCTTCGCCCTGGCAAATCGAATAAAATCGCCGCGCACTTTGGCGCGCGTGGTCTGCGGAGGCGTCGACATCGCCCGTTGCACCGCCTCCTCCTCCACGACCCGCTCGATAAGCCCCTTGGACTCCATCAGATAATATAATCCCCGCGTTCGTTTCACGTCATGGAATTGCAAATCCAGCAGATACACGCGGGGATCGTCCCACCCGCAGCCTTTTTTATCGACATACGACTGGATGAGATGCTTCTTGGTCACCCAGTCCACCTGATGGACCAGTTGCATCGGATCGTCTTCCAACCGGTCCAGCAGCGTCGCCCATTTGTGAAACACGTCGTCGTGGACCGGATCATGCTCCCGCTGAGCCAAATACTGCTGCGCGCGATCGAGATAGACCCGTTGAATTTCGACGGCGGTCATCTGGCGCCCGTCATCCAGCTTCACCTTCTTCTTCAGGGTCGGATCGCGTGAGATCTCGCGAATGGCTTTGACCGGATCTTCCAACTCCATGCCCTGCACAGCATACCCTTCTTCAATCATAGAGAGCACCAACGCCGCGGTCCCGACTTTCACATACGTGACGAACTCCGACATGTTGGAATCCCCGACAATGATATGCAGGCGCCGGTAACGCTCCGCATCGGCATGCGGCTCGTCGCGGGTATTGATGATGCTGCGGGAAGACGTGGTGGAGGACGACGTTTTCTCGTGAATATGCTGGGCGCGTTGAGAAATAAAATATTGCGGCTTCCCGGATACTTTCAGCACCTTCCCCGCCCCGCCGTAGATCTGACGGGTGACGAAGAAGGGAATCAACTGCTCCGTCACCTTCCAGAAATCCACGTCGCGCCGCATCAAAAAGTTTTCATGACACCCGTAGGTATTCCCGAGCGAATCCGTATTGTTTTTGAAGATGTAAATCTCACCCGACAGGCCTTCTTCACGCAGCCGCTCTTCCGCCGCCGGAAGGCAGGCCTCCAGCAGCCGCTCGCCGGCTTTGTCGTGAATGACGAGGTCGAGGATGTTGTCGCACTCGGGTGTGGAATATTCGGGATGACAGCCGGTGTCCTGATAGAACCGCGCCCCGTTGACGAGGAACGCGTTCGAAGGCCAGCTGTTCGGGATCAGACCTTCAAAGATGTAGCCGAGGACTTTCTCCATCGGCAGATAGATGCGTCCGTTCGGCGAGAAGATCAGGCCGTACTCGTTTTCCAGGCCGAAGATCCGCTGCCTCATTGAACCGGGGGATAGCATGAGTTGTGATTACAGAATACCTGGCCATGAAAGGTTCTTCAATGTTCGCACGCAGGAGACCTCTTGAAGCGCGTCAGGCCGTCAGGAGTTGCTGAACTTCACCCGGCGTGAGGCGCCTGAACTTGCGGCCGGTGCGCGCCCGTTCGAGCACGGCCACTTCCAACCCTTCCGGGGTGAGCTTCTGATTGGCCGTCTGCTCCAAAGCGGACACGCAGAAACCGAGCGCAGCTTTGAGAGTCGGAGGAGGACCGGTCACCTTGTCTTTCATCGCCGCCAACACCGCCTCCGACCGGCCGCCGATGACGGCGATGGACTTTTCATCGATGATGCTGCCGTCGAAGGAAATGCGGTAGATCTCGTTTGCGTGGCCGCTCTGTCCCACCTGCACCACGAGAATCTCCACTTCAAGCGGCTTCATTTCCTGGCTAAAGATGGTTCCGAGGCTTTGTGAATAGCCGTTGGCCAGCGAGCGAGCCGTGACATCTTCCCGACTATACATGAACCCCTTCAGATCGGCATGGCGGATGCCGGCCTTCCGGAGATTCTCAAACTCGCTGTACTTCCCGGCCCCGGCAAACGCGATACAGTCATACACTTCTGAAATTTTATGGAGCGACGCACTGGGATTATCCGCAGTGAACAGCACCCCGTCCGCATATTCCACGGCAATGCTGGAACGGCCCTTGGCGATGCCCTTTTTGGCATACTCCGCCTTGTCCTGCATCATCTGCTCGGGAGACACGTAGTAGGGCATCGGCATCGTTACGTCTCCTTCGAGCGGCGGGCGGCCAGCAACACGTCATACACCGCACGAATCTTGTCGTTCGGCACATCCGTGATTCCCTGCGAGTTCACCAGCTTGGCGGTGGGATAGATCCCCCGCACCAGATCGGGCCCGCCGGTCCCCACGTCATCGTCGGCGGCATTGTAGAGCGACATCAGCGCAAGCTTGAGGGCCTCCGCTTCGGGAAGCTGACGCTGGAAATGTTCGCGCATAGTATTCCGCGCGTCCTTCCCGCCGGAGCCGATGGCATGATAATCCGACTCTTCATACCGCCCGCCGGTGATGTCGTACTTGAAAATGCGGCCTTCGCCACGCTTGAGATCATAGCCCACATACAGCGGCATCACGACGAGTCCTTGAAATACCATGGGCAAGTTCGCCTTCACCATCTGACCGAGCTTATTGGCTTTGCCCTCGCAGGAGAGCGCCATGCCCTCCAGCTTTTCATAATGTTCCAACTCGGTCTGAAACAGTTTGGCCATCTCGATGCAGGGTCCGGCCGCACCGGCAATCGCCATCGCCGAATACTCATCGATCTTGAAGACCTTCTCGATCCGCCGGTCGGCGATTTGAAACCCTTCCGTCGCCCGGCGATCGCCGGCGATCACCACACCCTGCTGATACTTAATGGCCAGCACCGTAGTGGCCTGCGGGACCGTCAAGGCACTTCCCCCTCGCGGCGGGTCCTGAGCACCGGACAACGTACCGCCAACGGCCCCTCCCAGCGTCAGCCCGGGATATTGCTTTGAAATGAAATCGAAGAAACTCGACTCATCGTGGTTCGGCAGAAAAGGAAGATTCATGTTTAGCGCGTGACGCAGCTCCCTGGGTTAGGCTTTCAGTTTTTCCAATAACGCTTCGGCCGTCTGGCAGCTGTCCAACAGGGCGCCGGTCATGGCTTCCGTGCCCCGGTTCGGATCCATCAGCGGGATTCGGGTGATAGTCGGATTCCCGAAATCGAACAGCACCGAGGTCCAGCTGACTCCATAGAGGGACGCGGCAAACTTGGCCGCGCAACGCCCGCGGAAATAGGCGCGTGTCCCCGGAGGCGGCATGGTTTCCGCACGCACGATTTCCTCTTCACTGACAATGCGCTTGATCAGATTCCCCCGCTCGAGCGTATAGAAGAGGCCCCTGTCCGGCCGCACATCATGATACTGAAGATCCATGAGCTTGGCTCGCGGATCCGACCACCCGCACCCTTTCCGATCCATGTAGGACTCGATCATATGGCGCTTGGCAACCCAATCCAATTCATCGACCAGCAGCCGCGGATCTTTCTCCAGACAATCCAAGACATGCTCCCATCGGCCCAACACGTCCTGCATAATCTCCGTGGTGGGGTGGTTGGCGTAATAGGACTTCGCGGCCCCCCAATAGGCTCGTTGAATGGCCAGGGCGGTCGTCGGCCGGCCGTTTGAAAGCTTTAAGGATTGCTTCATGTCCAGATCGCGGGAGACCTGCTTGATCGCGCGAACCGGCTCATCCAGTTCAATCTGGGGCAGATCGGCGCCGGCATCCAGCAGTTCCATGACCATGCTCAACGTTCCCACCTTCAGATAGGTGGAGATTTCGGCCATGTTGGCATCGCCCACTATCACGTGCAGACGCCGGTACTTGCTGTACTCGGCATGCGGCTCATCCCGGGTATTGACGATGGGGCGCTTGACCATCGTGTTGAGATCCGCCAGACATTCGAAGAAGTCGGCGCGCTGGGAAATCTGATATTCGGCGGGCCCCGCCTGATTCTCGGCGCCGACCTTCCCGGCTCCGGCGACGATCAGCCGCGTGACGAAGAACGGCGCCAATACACGGAGCAGCCGATCGAACGGAACGGCCCGGGAGACCATATAGTTCTCGTGATACCCGTAGCTGTTCCCTTTTCCATCGGAATTATTCTTATAGACGATGCATTGTTCGCGGCCGCGCGCACGGGTCAACTCAGTGAGACTCTTGGCGAGGATCCGTTCCCCGATACGCTCGAACGCCACCACTTCCCTGGGGTTCGAACATTCCGGAATAGAATACTCGGGATGCGCGCCGTCGACATAGAGCCGTCCGCCGTTGGCTAAGACTTTGTTCAGCTGGCGATTGTATTCAGGGTTGGGGCGTTCCCGCTCCCCCTCCACTTCGAAGCCGCGCGCGTCCAGGAGGGGATTTTCGTTTTCATAGTCCCAGATCGCATTGGGAGCCGGCAACCCGGGATAGTGGCCGATCACAGCAATCGAGCCGGCCACAGGATCCGATAGTGCCGCATCCTTGGCGGCAATACCGAATTCGGTTTCCGTGCCGATCACGCGGGAGAACTTCGTCGACGGCTGGTCTTCCATAGAGTGATGAACGACTAGAGATAATGGCCCGTGGTCACCGTTTCGATCTGACGGGATTCCGTCGGCCCGCCGCTGATCGTGCGCAGATGCACGATTTTTTCGCCCTTCTTTCCGGCCACCTTCGCCCAGTCGTCCGGATTGGTGGTGTTCGGCAGATCCTCATGCTCCTTGAATTCTTCACGAATGGCCCGGATCAGATCCTCCGAACGAAGCCCGACCCCTTCCTTTGCGATCGCCCGCTTGACCGCATATTTCTTGGCGCGGGAGACAATGCCCTCGATCAGCGCACCGCTGGCGAAATCCTTGAAGTAGAGGACTTCCTTCTCCCCATTCGCATAAGTGACTTCGATAAACTTGTTCTCCTCCGACGCCGCATACATTGCATCGACGGTGAGCGTCGTCAGCTTTTCCACCAAGGCTTTCCGATCGCCGCCGTGCTGTGCCAGCTCCTCCGGCGCAAACGGCAATTCGGTCGAGACATATTTTGAAAAAATGTCCCGGGCCGCGGCGGCATCCGGTCGGCCGACTTTGACTTTGACATCGAGTCTCCCCGCACGCAGCACCGCCGGATCGATGAGGTCCTGCCGATTGCTGGCGCCGATGACGATGACATTTCTCAACCGTTCGACGCCGTCGATCTCGGAGAGAAATTGCGGCACAATGGTCGACTCGATGTCGGAAGAAATCCCCGTCCCGCGCGTCCTGAAAAGCGCGTCCATTTCATCGAAAAATACGATGACGGGATTGCCGTCCGCCGCGCGTTCTTTCGCCTTCTTAAATACTTCACGCACCTGCCGCTCCGACTCGCCGACATATTTATTGAGCAGCTCGGGCCCCTTTACATGCAGGAAATAGCTCCGGATCTCTTTTCCGGTAAGGTGCCCCAGCTTTTTCGCGATCGAGTTGGCGACGGCCTTGGCGATTAAGGTCTTTCCGCAACCGGGAGGCCCGTAGAGCAACACGCCTTTGGGAGCGCTCAGCTTAAACTCCGCAAACAGCTCGGCATGGAGAAACGGCAGTTCAACGGCATCGCGGACATGCTCCAGTTCCTTCTGCAGCCCTCCGATATGTTCGTAGTCGACATCCGGCACTTCTTCGAGGACCAATTCCTCCGATTCAGACTTCGGCAGTTTTTCGATCACATAGCCGGATCGCGGGTCATAGAGCAGATGATCGCCGACACTGAGCCGTTCGACTAAGAGCGGATCGGCCAATTCGGCGACTTTTTCCTCGTCAAAATGCAGAGTGACCAGTGCGCGGCCGCCTTCCAGCACGTCTTTCAACCGCACGACCTCGCCCTGCACTTCAAAGGCCTTCGCCTCGATGATATTCAACGCTTCGTTCAACACCACTTCCTGCCCGCGGCGCAGCTCTGTGCCGTTGATCGCGGGCAGCAGGCTGACTTTCATCTTCCGGCCGGACACAAACACATTCGCCGTACCGTCGGCGTTCATGGAAGAATAGATTGCGTAGGATGAGGGCGGGGCGGTCAGCTTCTCGATTTCGGCGCGGAGCGCTTCAATCTGGGCCTTGGCTTCCTGGAGCGTGGCGACGAGCTTGTCGTTCTGTTTGGTCGCGTGATCGAGCTGGTAGCGGGATTGATACAGCCGACGGATCTCTTCTTCCATCGACTGAATCTGAACGCGAAGTTTGTCGACTTCGCGGGCATGGTCGTCGTTTTTTGAAATCACGTCCGCTTTCCCCTCTGACAACCGCTTCGTGATGTTCTTCACGGAATCTCGGAGGGACCGGATTCGGCTTGGGCCGCTCTTCTTGTCTGCCATGTGCCTGCTCGCCGTAACGCTAGGACACCGAGCGAGATCGAATCGTCAAGCCAGTGAGCGGATTCTAACACCCGACCTTGGGGTGGTCAACTACGCGCGTTCAACCTGCATGCGAGTCATCGCGCGAATGCGGCGTCCACGCGGCGCGAACAGCCGCCTGCATCTCGGCCGCCGCCCGCCCGACATCCTCCCGGCCGAGTATGCCGCCGATCATCGCCACACCGAACGCCCCGGCGTCGCGCGCCGCGGCGATACGCTCGCAGGTGATCCCGCCGATGGCGAATACCGGAATCGACGACCGGCGACAGGCATCTGCCAGTGCGGCTAACCCTAACGGCGCACCGAACTTCCGCTTCGACGGAGTCTCGAAGATCGGACCGAGGACGACATAATCGGCTCCGTCATCGCCGGCCTGGTGCACTTCTCCGGCTGAATGCGCGGAAACACCGATAAGCCGATGCGAACCCAGGACTCGACGAGCAACCGAGACAGAAAGACTGCTGGCACGAAGGTGAACTCCGTCGAGATCCAATGCCATCGTGATGTCAACACGATCGTTGATGATCAACGGAACACCGCGAGTCTTCGTCATCGCGTGAATCTCTCCGGCTAATGACACGAGCTCACAGGTGGGAAGATCTCGCTCTCGCAATTGGATTGCCGACGCACCGGCATCCACCGATTCCCGGAGGGCGCTCGGAAGCGAGCGCCCTCGAAGCAGCGTACGGTCGGTGACGAGGAGGAGATGGAAGTCAACAGGCGGCATGAGGTAGACGGCAGATCACAGGAACGATCGAGCCCGTGCAACAGGGAAACACGCTGCCGTCCCGCCTCATCCGCAGGCGCGGCACGCATCCTTCGTTAGAGCATCCCCTCAATCGGGCTGCTCGCTGTCGCGTACAGTTTTCTCGGCATACGTCCGGCCTTATAGGCCAAGCGGCCAGCATCCACCGCATATTTCATCGCTTCGGCCATCATGATCGGGTGCTGCGCTCCGGCGATCGCCGTGTTCATCAACACCGCATCAGCACCATACTCCATCGCCAGTGCGGCATCTGACGCCGTTCCCACTCCGGCATCGACGATAATGGGAACTTTCACGGTCTCCATGATGATCTTGAGGTTGTACGGGTTGCGGATCCCCAAACCGGAACCGATAGGCGCCGCCAGAGGCATGACCGCCGGGCAACCGATATCAACAAGCTTCCTGGCCACGATGGGATCATCGTTGGTGTAGGGCAACACGATGAACCCTTCTTTGATCAAAATCTTGGCGGCTTCGATGAGCCCTGCGGTATCCGGGAACAGAGTCTTCTCATCACCGAGGACTTCCAACTTGACGAGGTCGGAAATGCCGGCAGCCCGCGCGAGGCGCGCATACCGCACTGCGTCTTCGACCGTGTAACAGCCCGCCGTATTCGGAAGAATCGTATACTTCTTCGGATCGATGTAGTCGAGGAGATTCTCCTTCGAACGGTCGGTGATATTCACGCGCCGGACCGCCACCGTCACCACATCGGCGCCGGATGCCTCGATCGCCTTTTTCGTCTCGGCGAAATCTTTATACTTTCCCGTTCCCACCCACAGCCGTGAGCGGAATTCATGACCGCCGATCGTCAATCTATCGTTCGCGTCCATCCGATTCTCCTTTGGTCTCGCATCCGCCGCCGATAAATCCGAGAATCTCGACCCGGTCTCCTGCGCAAAGACTCCGCTGTCCGAAATCCTTCCGGTCGAGGATTTCAAGATTCAATTCCACGGCCACACGCTCCGTTGAAATAGCCAAATCCTTCAGCAGATCGGCAACGGTTCCGCCGTCCCGCCACCCGCGCGGCTCCCCATTGACCTGGATTTGAATCTCGTTGGCCATATCGTCATCCTATGGGAGCGCAAATCTGGTTGTCAATTAGCTCTCCCCCCTTGTCTCAAGAGGGGTATCCCACGCACAATGCGGGTCTGTCGAGAGCCGGAAAGACCTGACATGCCTACTACGCAGAACACACAACTCGCACGACTTTTTCAATCGATCGCCACACTGCTGGCCTCCCAACAGGCCAACCCCTATCGCATCAGAGCCTACCGTCGTGCGGCCGATTCCATTCTGGCTCTGGAAGAGGACGTCGCGCTGGTGGCAACACGGAATGCGCTCGAAGACATCGACGGGATCGGGAAAGACCTGGCGGGAAAGATCAGGGAGTTTCTGAATACCGGAACGATCCGGGTCTATGAAGAGCTGAAGACGCCCCTGCCGCCCGATGTGAAAAGCTGGGCCCGCCTGCCGGGACTGCACGATTCCCTGGTGAGCTATCTCTACGCCAGACTGGGAATCCGAACGCTGGATGACCTGGAGCAACTGGTGTCATCCCATCTACTCCGCACTGTTCCGGGCTATACCGGATCGGAGGAGGAACTGCTCCAGGCCATTCGACAGCAACAATCGTCCCCCGGAAGTTAGGAGACCTTCATCTCCTTAAAAATCTTCCAGGTCTTCAGCAACTCCACGGCCTTCTGCAATTGCGCATCCTGCTCGACGGCGGGATCACCGGCGCTATCGACCGGCGGAGTTTGAGGCGTTGCCCCGTTCTTGGTCGCCGCGTCGTCCGGGGCCTTTCCGTTGGAATGCGGTGCCGCATCCTTCTCTTTCCCCTGAGCCGGCTTCAGGGCTTTTATCTCTGCCTCTTTCTCGACGGGCTTCCCGTCTTTTGCCGGAGCCGCCGCCGGGAGCTTCACCACAATATCGGGCGTAATGCCCGTGGACTGGATCGATCGTCCCTTCGGCGTATAGTACTTCGCCGTGGTGAGCCGAAGTCCTGAGCCGTCACCGAGCGGAAGGATGGTCTGGACGGATCCTTTCCCGAACGAGGTCGTACCGACGATAACGGCACGCCCCCAGTCCTGCAGCGCTCCCGCCACGATCTCCGACGCGCTCGCCGACCCTTCATTCACGAGAATAATCATCGGAAGTTCATCCATCTGATCTTTGGACTTCGCAAGCCACTCGTCCTTCTTTCCTTCGCGATTCTTGGTGAACACCACCAATTTCCCGTTCGGGAGGAACTGCTCGGACACATCGACCGCCGCAGTCAACAATCCGCCGGGATTGTTCCGGAGATCCAGAATGGCCCCTTGGACTTTCTGTTCACGAAACTGCTTGATGGCTTTCGCAAGGTCCCGGCCCGTCGCTTCCTGAAACTGTGTCAGCCGGACATAGCCCAGGTTGTCGATAATCTTCGATTTGACGCTTTCGATCTTGATGGTATCCCGCATCAGGGTGAACAACAGAGGATCCGGCGTTCCGTCGCGTTGAATCGTCAGGTTCACCTTGGTCCCCTTCGGTCCACGCATCTTCTGGACCGCATCCATCAACGTGAGATCCTTGGTCGTCTCATCGTTGACTTTCACAATAAAGTCTCCGGCTTTGATCCCGGCCCGCTGAGCCGGCGTCCCTTCGATCGGCGCGATCACGGCCAGCCGGTTCTCCTTCACACCGATTTGAATCCCGACCCCCCCGAACTCGCCCTTGGTTTCCACCTGCATTTCTTTATACATCTCGGGCGTCATATAGGCGGAGTGGGGATCGAGCGTCGAGAGCATGCCGCGGATGGCCCCTTGCACCAATTCCTTGGTCTTTGTTTCATCGACATAATGCCGCTGAACCTGGTTGAGCACTTCGGAAAAGGTCTTGAGCTCCTCGTACGTTTCAGTCGCATGGCCGGTGCGCTCCCAGCCCTTGCCGATGAGAACTCCGCACAAAATGGCCACGACCATCATCGGCCCGATGACCCAAGACTTCCCTCGCGGCTGCTGTTCCATGATACGCCTATCCTTTCAGTCCAAATACCCGAGCCATTTCGCCAATCAGGCCAGTCCCCGCGCCGACCCTTTATCGCTTCGCCAGCCAAAGCAACGGGTCAACGGGATCCGACCCTTCGCGTAGCTCGAAGTATAATGTATTTTCTCCGATCATGCCCGTATCTCCGGTTTCTCCGATCGCCTGCCCTTCAGCCACATGCTCCCCGACTTTCGCCAAAATCCTCGACGCGTGGGCATAGAGCGAGAAAAATCCGTTCGTATGATCCATAATTATAACCAGTCCGTACCCTTTCAACCAGTCCGCGTAGACCACCGTTCCCGACATAACCGAATGGATAAAACTGCCTTCGGCGGTCCTGATTTCGATCCCTTTTCGCTGCACATAGGTATTGAACGTGGGATGCTTCTGCCGGCCGAAAAAGGAGACGACCTGTCCATCCGCCGGCCAGGGTAATGCCCCCTTGGTTCCACGCGGCACGGCCGGTGCCGTCGGCGGCCGCAACGCCAAAGCCCGGCGCCGCGTCTCCAATTCGTTCAAGAGACTATCGACCCGGGCAGCAGACCGTTCAAGTTCCTCAGCCGCCCGGCTGAACGATTCCTTTTCCTGCGTGATCTTGGTGAAGTAGACCTTCTTATCTTTCTGCAGAGACCGGATATCGGAAAGCTTCTTCTCCGTCGATTCCTTATAGGCCAGCATCCCGGCACGCGCCTCCGCCCGCTGCCGCTCGGCCTGCTCCATCCGCCCGACATCAGCGCGAAAGGTCCCCATCAGCTCGAAATCCTTTTGAGAGACCGCCGACAGATACTGCAGCCGCCGTTGAAAATCTCCATAGGAATCCGCCGCCAGCAGCGCCTTCACATAACCGGCCCGGCCTTCCATATACTGCACGCGGAGACGGGCCAGAATCGCATCGCGCCGCTGCTGAATGCTCGTCCGAATGACTCCCAGTTGCTCGGTAATCGCCTCGATCTCGCGGTCTTTCTTGCGCAGCTTCTTGTTAATCTCCTGATGTTCCTGCCGGGTCCGCACCAACCGTTCGTCCAGCGTCTGAATTCCCTGAAGAACCGACTCCCGCTTCTTTTCCGCTTCATCCGCCCGCTTGCGCTTCTCTTCGATCTTATCTTTCAGCTGCTCCAGCGTCTTTCGTTCACGTTCGATTTTTTCCGAAATAGGATCGCCCGCAGCCAGGACGGAACTCGCCGTGCCCCCGCACACGACGATGCACCCGGCCAGTATGAACGTGAGCGCGCCTCTCATGTCCGACCGTCTCCAAAGCGCCGGAGCGACACAAAACTGCCGGCAAACCCCAGCCCGATCCCCACAAGCACGAGCGCCAGACAGACCGAGAACGGGAAAAAGGCGATCATGTGCTCGATACCACTCAATCGTCCCGTCGAACTGATTTGTTGACGAAACAGCTCGAACCCGCCCTTCAAAATCAATAATGACAGCGCGCTCCCGCAAGCGCCGAGCACCGCCCCCTCGAGCAGATAGGGAATACGGACGAACCAGCGCGTCGCGCCGATCAGCCGCAAAATTTCGATTTCTTCGCGCCGCGAAAAGAGCGTCAGCCGGATCGTATTGCCGATAATCGTCACCGCGGCGGTCGAGAGAATCACTCCGACACCGATCGCGATCAGCTCAATGTACCGGATCAACCCGGCCAGGGCATCGATCCATTCTTGATTGTAATCGACTTTCGCCACCCCCGGCATCGTGCGGACCCGCTCCGTCCAGCGCTTCACCGCGTCGGGAGATCGATACTGCGAGGCCAGCGTCACCACAAACGACGCCGGCAGGGGATTCTGCCCCAAGCCTTCAAGAAGGTGAGAGTCGGCGGGGAATTGCGCGCGGAACTCGCCGAGCGCCTGTTCTTTCGAAATAAACACCGTAGCCGCAACCATGCGATCGGCCTTCAGCCGCCCGTCAAGATCCGCCACCGACTCCCGGGTCAGCTGATCATCGAGATACACCATGATCTTGATGTCTTCCTGGAGCCACCCAGCCGCACTCCGGAGGTTCACGTACAAGAGGAGAAAGATCCCGACGCAGGACAGCGTGAAGGCCGTGGTCAGAATCGCCACCACCGTCGTGGTCCGGTTCGCCCGCATATTCGCCCAGGCTTCACGGAAGAGATAAAACAATCGCCTCATGCGTTCACCGATTGCACGCGAACCGGCGACGGAAGCATGACCCCGTCCTGAAGGACGATCACGCGCCGGTTAATCTGCGCCATCACTTGAGGATCATGCGTGGCGACGATGACGGTCGTGCCTCGCGCATTGATCAGTTTGAACAACTCGATGATTTCCGCCGTCCGCTCGGGGTCGAGATTCCCCGTCGGTTCATCGGCGAGCAACACGATCGGGCCGTTGACGATCGCGCGGGCAATGCATACCCGCTGCTGTTCGCCGGCAGACAAGCTGGTCGGCAACTGATCCTTCTTATGATCGACTCCGACCGCGCGCAGCGCCTCCGTTACCTTCCGGCGAATATCGACCGACGAAGCCCCCTGAACGATCAACGGGAGGGCCACATTTTCAAAGACCGACTTCTTCGGCAACAGACGAAAATCCTGGAAGACCGTCCCCACCTTTCGGCGCAAAAATGGAATCTCGGATTTCTTCAGCTTCGTGACATTTTTCCCCTGGACGAAGATTTGCCCCTCGTCCGGAATTTCGGCAGCGATCAACATGCGCAGCAACGTCGACTTCCCGGCTCCGCTCGGCCCCATCAGCAGGACGAACTCCCCTTTCTCGATGTCGAGCGTGAGGTCGGAGAGCGCCGGACGGCGGTCATAGGTCTTCGAAACATGGATCAGTTGAATCATCGCGTCCGTCATCTCTGCATACCTGCCTACGGAATACGACTACCAGCCCGCTTGATCCGGCACGTCGAACGCATGCTCGATGTGTTCGATCTGAAAGGAGGACTCCGCATCCCCCTGCACCAAGACGACATCGAATCGACAAACCCGATCGCTCACATGCCGCTGAGCCAGATACTGCCCCGCCAACCGGATCAGCTTGGCCTGTTTCCTCCGGTCGACCGCCAGAAGCGCGCCGCCGAATGCCCCGGTAGTCCGAGCTTTCACTTCTACGAACACCAGCACTCCGTGATCATCGGCGACAAGGTCAAGCTCGCCGAGCGTGGTCCGAAGGTTTCGTTCAAGAATCTCATACCCCTTCCGGCGCAAAAACTGTTCCGCCTTCGTTTCACTGTCCTGACCGAATCGGTGGCGGGGATCACTCATCGTCACCGGCTTCATGGCCGATCGGCCGCGAGCGCAATCGCACTCAATACCGCCGACACTGGGGCAAAGGTCCGTCGATGGATCGGGGATGGGCCATACTCGGCCAGTCGAGCCAGGTGTTCCTCTGTGCCATAGCCCTTATGCGACAGAAAATTATACTGCGGATAGATCTCATGGAACTGAGCCATCAGCCGATCCCGCGTGACTTTGGCCACAATCGATGCAGCGGCGATGGACAAGGACAAGGCATCGCCTTTGATGATCGGACGAACAGGCATCAACACCCCGGTCAATGACACCGCATCGATCAGCACATAATCAGGAGCGGGTGACAGCTCGCCGAGCGCCCGGCGCATGGCCAGCTTGGTCGCTTCAAGAATATTGATCCGGTCGATCTCTTCCGCCGGCGATGAGCCGACGCCGACGCCGACGGCCCGATCCATGATCGCCGCGTACAGCCGGTCACGTTCTGATACGGATAGTTGTTTGGAGTCGTCCACCCCGATCAGGCGACAACGAACGGGAAGAATAACGGCAGCCGCGACGACCGGCCCCGCGAGGGGGCCCCGTCCGGCTTCATCGACGCCGGCGATGCGGCGATATCCGCACCGCCGGGCCTCTTGCTCAAATTCCTCGGTAGGTCCCAACCGGCATGTCCCCCGACTGACGAGACCGACTCAGAGGTATGGGAGGGCAGCGTACCGGCCACCCGGTGTAGCCCTTAGGCCTTGGCAGGTTCCGCCGCTTTGGCAGCAGCTGCGGCCTTTCCCTCACCCGTAAACTCGCGCTCTTCAACCTTAGCAAACTTGCCTTTCTTGGACCGGAGATAGTAGAGCTTGGCGCGACGCACGCGGCCCTGGCGCACCACATCCACCTTGGTCACGATCGGCGAGTGCACCGGGAAAATTCGCTCCACGCCCACACCGTACGAGACCTTGCGGACGGTAAAGGTTTCCGTATTCGAGCTGCCCTTGCGAGCGATCACCGCCCCTTCGTAGACCTGAATACGTTCCTTCTCCCCTTCCACGACTTTCACGTGGACACGAACAGTGTCACCGACTTCAAACTTCGGCGGCGTGGCTTTAGTGAATGACTGTTGAATACGCGCTAACCGGTTCATGATTCTCTCCCTTTCCTTCCGTCAAACGGGCGTTGAGACAACGCCCTCGCTAATAATCTCACTCAGCAACCGTTGATCTTCACGACTCAAACTGCGATCCCGGATGAGGTCCGGACGCCGCGCATAGGTGCTGCGCAAGGACTGCTTCCTGCGCCACAGGCGAATGGCCTCATGATGCCCGGAAAGCAACACCTCGGGAACTCCCATGCCCCGTACCTCGGCCGGTCTGGTGTAATGCGGATACTCCAGGAGCGAATCCGAAAAAGACTCTTCAACCACGGACTCCGGATCACCCAGCACGCCGGGCACCAATCGGGTGGCGGCATCGATCAAGACCAGGGCCGGCAATTCGCCTCCGGTCAGAATATAATCGCCGACTGACACCTCTTCCGGCCGGAGCGCGTCGCGAACCCGCTCATCAACCCCTTCATAATGCCCGCAGAGGATGACGATCCGGCGCGGTTCGGCGGCCAGATCTTTCGCATAGTCCTGCGTGAAGGTTCGCCCCTGAGGCGAAGGAAACATCAAACGCATCTCCTCACCGGATGCTTGGGCATCGGCACGCAACGCATCCACCGCGCGCAGAATCGGCTCTGCCTTCATCACCATCCCCGCACCGCCCCCATAGGGAACATCGTCCGCGACTTTGTGGCGATCCATCGTATAGTCGCGAAGATTGTGCACCCGGATGGTCAACAGCCCCTTCTCTTGCGCGCGCTTGAGGATACTGTGTCCCACCGATTGGAGAATCATCTCGGGGAACAATGTCAGAACGTCGATGCGCAACACGTCACGCCCCCAACCCTTCGATCATGTGCACGGTCATCACCCGCTGCTGCAAATCAACGGCCACAACCAAATCTCGCGCTGCGGGGATGAGCGTTTCCTTGCTCCCGTCCTGCACCACAAACACATGATTGCCGGTTAATTCCCAGATGTCGGTCAACGTCCCGATCCCATTCCCCTGCTCATCCTGCACCCGCAACCCGATGAGATCACATTCATAGTACTGACCCTGCGGTAATGGGGGCGCACTGCCTTTCGGGATTTGAATCAACCCGCCGCGCCACAGCCCGGCTTCCTCGGGAGAGGTCAGGCCCTCCAGCGCGAAAATATATCCTTGCCCCGCATGCCGGATATGCGTCACCCGCGTATTCCAGGTCTTTCCATTGGTCGCCAGAAGACTCACGGCCCCCAACGACTCCAATCGACCCGGCACGTCGCTCAGTGAACGCACCTTCACCTCGCCCCTGACGCCGAACGATCGCTCGATCCGTCCAACCGTTACCAACTCGATCGGTTCGGCCACCATGGTTCGTTAGGCTTTCTTCTTCGCCGCTTTCTCTGCTTCGAACTGTTTCCAGAGACCGGACCGCCGCAACAAGGTCCGCACCGTCACAGACGGCTGAGCCCCATGATGCAACCAGGTCAACACCCGGTCCTGTTTTACATCGGGAAGCCCCTGTTCCTTGAGCGGGTCGAAAATGCCGAGGATCTCCAGGAACCGCCCGTCGCGAGCCTTCCGGGAATCCGCCGCTACCAGCCGATACATCGGTCGCTTATGTCTGCCTGTCCGAGCCAATCTGAGATGAACTGCCACGACTGTCCTCCTTTGAAAAACCGTCCAACACGGTCTGTGAATGAGTCTCGCTACATAGAGCGCATAAGTTGGGCGAGTTGTCGCCGTCCCCCTGCCCCCGTCATTGCCTTCGCCAACTTCTTCGCCGACAAGAACTGCTTGATCAGGCGATTCACGTCCTGCACGCTCGCGCCGCTGCCGCGAGCAATCCGCTTCTTCCGGCTGCCGTTGATGATGGTATGGTCCCGCCGCTCACGGATCGTCATCGAGTCGATCATCGCCGTGACCCGCTTCATCTCGCGCTCCGGCTTGTCCCCCTCGATCACACTCTTCAACTTCTGTCCGCCCGGCAACATGCCGAGAATCTGCTCCAGCGAACCCAACTTGTTCATCTGGGCCATCTGCTTGCGAAAATCTTCAAGCGTAAAACTGTTGCTGGTCAGGCGCTGCTGGGCTTCCTCGGCCTGCTCCTGTGTAAAAGTCGCTTGCGCCTTCTCGATCAGCGAAAGGACGTCGCCCATCCCGAGGATCCGGGAGGCCATCCGGTCCGGATGAAACACTTCCAGCGCATCCAGTTTTTCGCCCACCCCAAGAAACTTGATCGGCTTGCCGGTGACTGCACGGATGGACAACACCGCACCGCCACGGGCATCGCCTTCGACCTTCGTCAGGATGACCCCCGTGAGACTCACCTTCTGATCGAACTGGGTGGCCATCGTGACGGCGTCCTGGCCCGTCATGGCATCGGCGACCAATAAAATCTCATGCGGGGTCACCGCCGTCTTCACGGCGACCAACTCTCCCATCAACTCATCGTCAATATGCAGACGGCCGCCGGTATCGAGGACGACCAGATCAAACCCCTGCTCACGTCCACGCTCAACTCCGGCCTGACAGATCCGCACAACGTCAGCCTGCGTGGCCTGCGCATTGTCGACACGATACACATCAATTCCGAGATCGCGGCCGAGACTACTGAGCTGATCGCCCGCCGCAGGCCGTCGCGGATCGGCCGCGACCAACAGCACCCGCTTCCCCTGGCTCTTGAACAGACGCGCCAGCTTGCCGCAGGTCGTGGTCTTTCCGGCGCCTTGCAACCCAACCATCATGACCACGGTGGGCGGCTGAGAATGGAGGGCCAAGCCCGCCTTCTCCCGGCCCATCATGTCGCACAGTTCATCCCACACCACCTTGACGACCTGGTGGCCGGGCGTCAGGCTTTGCAGCACTTCCTGTCCGACGGCTTTGATACGGACCCGTTCGATGAAATCCTTGACGATCTTGAAGTTCACATCGGCTTCAAGCAACGCCAGCCGGACTTCCTTCAAGGCCTCGCCAATATTCTGCTCCGTCAGCACGCCTTGCCCGCGAAGCTTCTTAAGGATTTTCTCGAACTTATCGCTCAGCGCGTCCAGCATATGGCCCCAAAGAAAAAGGCAATCGAAGTCTTACCCAAGTTCTCCGATCGCCTCGTAAAATCTAGAGAAAGAGCATCGGGCAGTGTATAGAAACCGGTCCGGTGAAGTCAAGAGATCACGAAGCCTCCGGATTTGTTGACAGACCCGACACCTTCCGATATGGTGCCCTCAGTTGACATCAGTCGAGCCTACATCGGGGAGCGTATATCACGCGTGAGAAAGTCACCCTGGGTTCTTCTCATCTTTGTGCTGATCGGCGGTCTACTCGGCGGAATTCTTGGTGAAATTCTGCATGTCATGGCGCCTCAGGGCAACATCCAAAGCATCTTTTCCACGCATTTTACTCCCGGAATCAGCCCTCCTCTCACGATCGACCTGGTGCTCCTCAAGTTCACGATCGGATTCAGCATCAAGGTCAACCTATTGAGTATCCTCGGTATGTTTATCGGGGTCTATCTATACAAGCACGTCTAGGTCTTCAGATCCAAATCTTTGATCCTCAACGCCCTGATCTGATTACGTAATTCTGCCGCGCGTTCAAACGCCAACTCCTTGGCCGCCGCCTTCATCTCCGCCTCCAGCCGGGCAATCACCTGAGCAACGGTTTCGTCCTTACCGTAAGGCTCCGTGGTCTCAGCCGCCAGATCCAGCTGTACATAATCCAGCTCCCCCACGGCATACTCCAAAGCCGGAATCTCTTTTTTGATACTGGCCGGGGTAATCCCGTGAGCGGCGTTATACTCAGCCTGGATCAGCCGCCGGCGAGCCGTCTCTGCCATAGCGACTTTCATCGACTCCGTAATGACATCGCCGTAAAACACCACGCGCCCCTCAGCATTTCGTGCCGCACGCCCGGCCGTTTGGATCAGAGACCGGTAGGAACGCAGATAGCCCTCCTTGTCCGCATCAAGGATCGCGACAAGGCTCACCTCCGGCAGATCCAATCCTTCCCGCAGGAGATTGATCCCCACCAGCACATCGAACACCCCCCGGCGCAGGTCCCGGATGATCTCCGCCCGCTCAAGCGTTTTAATATCCGAATGAAGATACCGCACCTTCAATCCCAGCTCGTGGTAATACTCGCTGAGATCCTCCGCCATCCGCTTCGTAAGCGTCGTCACCAACACGCGGCCGCCTTTGGCCACTTCTTTCCTCACTTCTCCTAAAAGATGATCCACCTGGCCCTTCGCCGGTTGCACCTCGATGCAGGGATCCATCAATCCGGTCGGACGAATGATCTGCTCGACCACCGACCCCGCCGCATGCTCCAACTCGTAGCTCCCCAGCGTCGCCGATACATAGACCACCTGGTTCAGGATCCGCTCGAATTCCTCAAACTTGAGCGGCCGGTTATCCACGGCCGAAGGCAACCGGAACCCGTAGTCCACCAGCGTCCGCTTCCGCGAATAGTCGCCCGCATACATCCCGCCAACCTGCGACACCGTGGCATGCGACTCATCGATGATCATGAGGAAATCTTTGGGGAAATAGTCGATGAGCGTCGGAGGAGCCTCGCCCGGGGCCCGTCCGCTCAGATGGCGGGAATAGTTTTCGATGCCGTGGCAGTACCCCATGGCACGGATCATTTCGAGATCAAACTTCGTCCGTTGCTCGATACGCTGCGCTTCGACCAGCTGATTGTGCTTCTTGAAATAGAGCACACGCTCGTCGAGCTCTTCCTCAATCCCCGAGATAGCCCGCTCATACCGATCCGGCGCAATCAAATAGTGCGTATTGGGATAGATCGGCACTTTGGGCAACTTGCCCAGCGATTTCCCGGTCAGCGGATCGATCTCGTGAATCGCATCGATCACATCGCCGAACAACTCGATTCGAACCGAGACCGCATCGCTGGCAGCCGGAAAAATTTCGATGACATCTCCGCGCGCCCGGAACGTCCCGCGGTGGAAATCGACGTCGTTGCGCGCATATTGGATCTCGACGAGTTTCGCCAGAATCTTCTCGCGGCGAATCTCCATCCCCACTTCGAGATACAGCAGCATGCCATGGTAGATCTCCGGAGAACCCAGGCCGTAAATGCAAGACACGGACGACACAATGACCACATCGTTCCGCTCCAGCAACGACCGGGTCGCCGAGTGACGCATCTGATCGATCGCATCGTTGATCGAGGCATCCTTGGCAATGTAGGTATCCGTCTGCGGCAGGTAGGCTTCCGGCTGGTAGTAGTCGTAGTAACTGATGAAGTATTCGACGGCGTTCCGCGGGAAGAACTGCTTGAACTCCTGGTAGAGCTGCCCGGCCAGCGTCTTGTTGTGCACGAGCACCAGCGTCGGCTTCTGAACCTGCTCGATCAGGTTCGCCATCGTAAAGGTCTTGCCCGATCCCGTGACTCCGAGCAGGGCCTGATGCTTCCGGCCCGCACGAATGCCGGCTGTGAGCTTGGCAATCGCCTCCGGCTGGTGACCGCAGGGTTGAAACGGCGCTTCGAGTTTGAACGGCGGCACAGCAACCTCCGGCGGTCATCTTATCAAAGAGGCAAGACCAGCACGACCGGCGCCGGGCCGATAAAGAAAAAGGGCTGCCGGAAAATCCGGCAGCCCTTTCGTTTACCAAGGGGTCGTGACCGGTCTAGTACCGACCGCCGCCGCCACCGAATCCACCACGCCCACCGCCGCCGCCACCGGAACGTGGCTCCTGCGGACGGGCTTCATTCACAGTCAATGTCCGGCCGCCCAGCTGCGTGCCGTTCAACGCGGTAATCGCCGCCTGCGCTTCGCTGTCGGACGACATTTCCACGAAACCGAATCCACGGGACTGCCCCGTGAACTTGTCCGTGATGATGCGTGACGACGTCACGGCTCCGTGCACAGCGAACAAATCGCTCAGCTGTTGCTCGGTTGTTGAGTAGGGCAATCCACCGACGTAAATCTTCGAACCCATGGGGTTCCTCCTTTGAGAAAATGGTGTTGTGCTGGACTCGAGAACGGAGGAAGGAAGGAATGGGCCGAAGACGTCAACACAGCGGCGGCTTAGCTCTGGCTTCCGATCAAATTCCCGGGCACAACCATCACAACATCGATTCAGGCCTTGTCTCTGTCCACGCTTGGTTGCCAGGCCTCACGCAATCAAGCAAGCCGATGCTACTCCAGCAAACTGAGAAAAGGCAAGTAGAGAATGAATCCGCCTCTACCCGCAACTTTCTGCTCAATAGGCAGCCGGTGAGGAGAGCGGCCGGTGAGAGAACAAGGGAACGGCGTGTAACGTGTCGAAAAGTAAGGATGTTTTCCCCTGCATCACCAGGCCGACTTGACCGAGTCCCAGCATCTGATCTTCCACCGAGATCGCCAGCACCCCGTCGACAAAGACCTCAATAAAATCCTTGCTGACAATCGTATTCCGCTGAACCCGAAGACTATGCCAATCAATAGGTTTCATGGTCACAGCGGCCTGACCTAATACCGTGGTGACGCCTTCGATGACACGGATAACCTGCGCGCGCTTCGCCCCGAGATCGACGAGGACTGCATAAAAGTTTTGCGCATCCCTCACCCCGAAGACGAATCCACCGACACCGGCCGCACCATCAGCCGTCCTGAGACGCATCGCCAGATCCGGATATTCATATTCAAGACCTTGCGCAATCAGCAGCCTCAAGCAGGCGCTGTCGTCGCAGCCGGACGTTCCGACCACCACATTCGGAGCGGACGGTGCCGTCTCATCGGATTCTACCGACCAGATCGCCGATGTCCCTGCCCCGAAGGACAGCGGAACAAAACCTACTGGGATACTTTTAGTTGGATCCTTGTCGAAGGTCCACTTATGGAAAAGGCCGCCGGTCGCCTGCTGCTTCAGATTGGCTTCCTTCTCCTCATGGTTCTCACGGGGAACCGCCGACACTGGACCGACCGCCGTGAATATACAAAGCGCCACCCCTAAGCCGGCGGCGAACATGACTCGAATATGTTGAGCTACCACACACTGAGTAGCGCGCATCGTCCACTCCTTCATTCTTACAACACCGTCTATGGTTTTGAACCCTGTAACGGGTTCCGCCGTATCCCGACTATCTCACGCTGCAATCGATCCCGCTCGGCCAGAATCTGCTTTCGCCGCTGCCAGCGATCCCAGGTCCACCACCGGAGCTTCTGGGCAAACGTCACCGTTGGAGGAGCCGCACTCCCGCCCGGCGCATGCTGAAAATCATAGCCCTTGTAGCGATCGCGACTCTCAAAAAACCGCTTATAGAGATGCTCGTAGAGGCCGCTTCCCGGTCCACCGACAGCCACAGGCACTCCTTTCTACAAGAGACTTTCCAATTGGACGCTCTCAGTCACAGGCGCGGAACAGGTAAACTGCTGACAGACATAGGCCGTCGGCTGCCCGTTCACACTCACCTTCCCGGCCGCCAAGGGGAGTTCGCCTTCTTTACCCCGGCGGGACTCATCGATGACCAGGAGAATCTTGTTCGGCACGTACCGCTGATGCAGCGTCGCGAGAAGCGACTCCGTCTGTGGATTGCCCCGCGCTCCCACGACCACCACTTCTTTCGGTTTGGACAACAACAGATCCAGCCCGCACAGCAGCCCGGACGCGCCATAGGCATTCTGATCCATCAACTGACGAAACACCCGCAGCGTGTGCTCGGCTCGGTCATAATACATCCGCCCGCCCGTCAAAGAGAAGAGCCGAACCAGCACCTGCACGGCCACCGCATTCCCGGACGGCATGGCGCTATCCGTGCCGGACTTCATGCGATGAATGAGGGTTTCATGATCGTTCGCTGTAAAGAAAAACCCGCCGGCGGCCTCATCCCAGAATTGTGCGAGCATACTCTCCGTCACCACCTGCGCCTGCTCCAGATACCAGCTATGCGACGTCGCTTCAAAGGCATCCAGTAGCGCCGCCGCCAGATAGGCATAATCATCGAGATACCCGGCGATCCGCCCGCTGCCGCCGGCAACCGTGCGATACACACGCCCGCCGGCGATCGCATAATCGATCAAGAACGTTAAGGCCTGCTCGGCGGAGGACAAATACCATGGAGTTCCGAACGTCTGGTAGGCATCCAGAAACGCCGAGACGGCGAGAGCGTTCCAGCTGGTGAGAATGTTCTCATCCCGCTGCGGCTTGACGCGCTGCTCGCGGGCGCTCAACAATTTCTTTCTGGCCGGGCGCAGCGTCGATTCGAACTGCTCTTGAGCCTCGGCGGACGATCCCGTATCCTCCAGCCGGTTCAAGACCGTCTTTCCCCCGAAATTGCCGCCGTCCGTCACACCATACGCCCGGCAGAAGGTCTCGCCCAACTCCTGTCCCAGCACAGCCTGAATCTCCGCCGGATCCCAGACGAAGAACCGGCCCTCCTCCCCTTCGCTGTCGGCATCCTGCGCGGCATAAAACGCGCCGTCCGCATGCGACAGTTCGCGGCGGGTCCATTCAAGCGTCTCCTCGACCACCTGGCGGAACCGCATCTCCTTCGTCAGCCGCCAGCCGTCGAGATAGATGCGGACCAGTTGCGCATTGTCATAGAGCATCTTTTCGAAATGCGGGATGAGCCACTGCCCGTCGACCGAATACCGGTGAAACCCGCCGCCGAGATGGTCGTAGATTCCGCCGGCCGCCATCTTTCGCAACTGCAACAACACCTTCTCTTGAGCCGCCGCGTCTTTCGTCCGATGCGCATGGCGCAACAGCAGGCTGAGCGGGGGAACCGTGGGAAACTTGGGCCCCTCTCCGAACCCGCCGTTGACCGGATCGAAAAACAGCCCCAGATCCTTGACCCCATCGACCAGCAACGCATCCGTCAGCGGCTCCGGAGACGGTTGATGCGCACTCACCCGGGCCAATCCCGCCTTGACCCGCTCGACGTTTTTCACCACATCGTCACGGTGATTCCGGTAGGCATCCAGGACCCCCTGCAGCACTTGCGGAAATCCCGGCAGATTGTGTCGCGACACGGGAGGGAAATAGGTTCCGCCGTAAAAGGGCTCCTGATCCGGCGTGAGGAACATCGTCAGCGGCCAGCCGCCGCCCCGCCCCAGAAATACCTGCGCGGCCTTCTGGTAAATATCATCGAGGTCGGGACGCTCTTCCCGATCCACCTTGACACTGACAAAATGCTGGTTGAGCACCGCCGCAATCTCACGATTCTCAAAACACTCGTGAGACATCACATGACACCAGTGGCACGCCGAATAGCCGATCGACAAGAGAATCGGCTTGTCTTCAGCCTTGGCCTTCGCCAACGCCTCCGGCCCCCAGGCGTACCAGTCGACAGGATTCAGCGCATGCTGCCTGAGATAGGGGCTGGATTCAGTGATGAGACGATTGGGAAACGAATCGGACTGGGTCATGATGTTTCGTGTCACATTCTCCGTGACGAATAGTACCTGGCTCACACCCGCTCTGCAACCCGTACAGGTCCCTGTGCTATCATCGCCGGAATGGCGAGGAAGCTGGAGATCGGCATGTCGAGCGGTCTGACCATATCACTTCTTTCGGTCTGCCGTATTGCCCTTTGCATCATCGTCTTTTCACCGTGCCAGGCCGACGCCGAATCGGCTCGGGCAGCCGACACAGATCTTCAGTCGGCCCTGACCGCCCTCTCACCGGAGCGAATGCTGGCTGATATCCGGACGCTGAGTGCTCCCACCTACAACGGCCGCCAGGCCGCAACCCCGAACGATCTGCAATCCGGGCTCTGGCTCTGGGAGGAACTTCGCTCGGCAGGCATAGGTTTCCCAACCCTGTTCAACGGCCCGCTGGCTATTCCATCACTCAGCGGCGATGAAGGGCAAACCCTGGGGGTCATGGCGGCGATCGTCCCCGCCGCACTCCTGGAATCCGATCCGCTTGTACGCCTTGGAACGGCCGATCAACTCGTGACGGCGCAATTCAATGCCGACTATCTTCCCCTGTTCGATTCCCCCTCCGCGGAGGTCCGGGGCCAAATCGTGTTCGTGGGCTACGGCCTCGTCGATCCGGCGCAAGGCATCGACGACTATGCAGGCCTGGATGTGACGAACAGAGTTGTCCTGTTCCTGCGCGGCAAACCTGAGCATTACCAACGGCCGGTCAGCCATGCAGACAAAGTCCGGTTCGCGCGAAATCATGGCGCCCTCGCTTATCTAACCGCCACAGGGCCGATTTTGAATCCCTACGAAGTCCGGCGCGGCGTAACGGGAAAACCAAGCGCCTTCTATGGCCAGCTGCCTCCGGACCAGGCCATCCCCGGGGCATGGATCAGCACAGCGCTCGCAGAGCAGATCCTCGCCGGATCGGACGGCGCCCAAACAAATCGCCTGCGCCTGCTCCAGGAGCAACTCAACAAAGCCCCGTCAAGCCAATCGCAGACAACCGGCCAATACGCCTCACTCGACTGGAAAACCACTATCCGGGAAGGTTTGCTGACAAACGTGCTGGGATTCATTCCCGGATCGGGTCCGGACACCATCATCATCGGCGCCCATCGCGACCACTTCGGCCGACCGGCCGGCTTGCTGTTCCCCGGTGCCGACGACAATGCATCCGGCACGGCGGTCATGCTGGAGGTCGCCCGCGCACTGGCCAAGTCCGGGATACGCCCGCAGCGCACCATCCTCTTTGTCTCCTTTAGCGGAGAAGAAAAAGATTTGCTGGGATCGCGCCTGTACGTGAGCCGGCCGGTTGCGCCCCTGTCCTCCACCAAAGCCATGATCAATATCGATCATGCCGGAATCGGCAATGGACGATTGACGGTCGGGGTGACCGGGCTCGACAAGAGTGTGGCGCAGGCGGCAGGAGAGCCGGCAGGACTCGCATCCACACTCGATGTCTATGGATTCTTTCCCGGAGGCGACCACGTCCCGTTTAAAGAAGCGGGCGTGCCGACCATCACGGTCGTCAGCGGCGGGATCCATCCCCACTATCATCAGCCGACCGATACGGCCGACACCGTCAGTCCGGACGTGCTCCTGACTGCGGCCCGCTATGTTCTGGCATTGGCGTGGAACCTGGCGAATGAGCCCTGACTGTCATCAGGAAAAGACTAGGGGATTTCGTCGAGCAGCGTCGACGTCACTGAAGGCAGCGGCCCGGTTTGTCTGGGAGGGCCGGGCAGAACCAGCGGCGATCCGCCCTGGTTGGCGCCCTGAATCAAACCGATCGAGAGTTGCGGACCAAAGGTCATGACGGCGCCGCTCCAGGCCTGTCCGGTTGTCGGGTTCCGGAAACTATAGGTCTGCATATTCCCGCCGGGCGTGTAGAGATACCCCTGCGTCCCCTGACCGTCGAGATAGAGATTTGCAGGACCGGTCAGATTGAAGAGCGGCCCCACACCGCCGTCGAACGACCGCACACCTGAAACCGACTGCGCCAAGACCGGTGCGCACTCAACGAGCATACCGCCTAACGTCAGCGCCGCCATGACAAGTGCACTCGTGAGCAAACGGTGCATCATCCGAACCGGTCGGGCGAGTTGAATCATGACAATCTCCACATGATCAGTATAATATGAGCCTGTTCAGTCTGTCGATCAAGGAGGATCCATGCGCCCCCATTCTGGCCTCGTCTACATGCGGAGAAGCGGTCTTGCCCTGGGGCTTGTGCTCCTGACAACCAGCCCCTGCTGGAGCCAGGGTCCCGCCAAGGCGGCCTCCCCGGCGGAGCGACGCGAAGCAGTATCCCTGTCCGATGCCGCCGTGCGGGCCTTGCAGAGCAATCTGGATATCTCCATCAGCCGCCAGACAAAAGAGAGCCGGATCTTCGATATCACCGTCGAACAGGCGAAGTTCGACCCGACCCTCAGTGTGAACGGCCAGTACAACCGGCAGGTCTCGCCGCTCAACCGGCCGGTCTTCGGCGGAACCGGCGGCGCGCTGTCGGACATTCAAACCTTCGACCAGCGCAACAGTTCCGTCACCGTCGATGCCACGCAAAATCTGATCACCGGCGGTAACGTCGATTTGAATTACAGCCCCGCCCGCACCAACGTAAATCAGAACGTGGCCACCGGATTTCTGTTCAATCCGGCCTGGACCGGCGGACTGGCCCTCACGCTGACTCAGCCGTTGCTGCGCAACGCGGGCATCGACGTCACCAAGACCTTCATCAGAGTTGCCCAGAATAACGCCGATGTCGAGCAGCATGTCTTCCGCGATCGCGTCCTGACCGTCCTCGCCACCGTCGAGCAAACCTACTGGGAACTGGTCTTCGCGAACGAAAACTTGAAAGTCGCCCAGGCGGCCCTCAAGGCGGCGGAAGAATTACTGGCGACCAATCGGGCTAAGACCAAAGCCGGCGTCATGTCTATTGTGGATGTGCTGCAGGCCGAAGCCGCCGTCGCCTCGCGGGTCGAACAGGTGCTGGTAGCGGAAAAATCCATCCGCGACCAGGAAGACCAATTGCGCCGGCTCCTGAATCCGGGCGAGGAAGACCTACGGCAGGATGTGCGCCTGACCCCCACCGATGCGCCGGTCGTCGTCCTTGAACCGCTCAGCCTGCAGGAAGCCATCGACACCGCCATCGAACAGCGCCCGGAAATCGTCCAAGCCAAGAAAAACCTCGAGTCCGGCGAACTCAACAAGCAATTCGCCCGCAATCAGTTGCTCCCCACCCTCTCGTTTCAGGGCACCGTGGGAATGGCGGGACTCGGAAGAGACTACGGCGATTCCGTCAGCAAAAATCTGGGCGGCGACTTTTACAATTATGGCGCGGGGCTCGTCCTGAGCTACCCGCTCGGCAATCGCTCGGCGGTCAGCACCTACAACAAGCGCGAACTCGAATTCAAAAACGCCGAAGCCTCCCTCGTGAGCGTGCGCCAGCAAATCATCGTGGGCGTGCGGGAAGCCGTCCGCCGCGTGCAAACCGATTTCAAGCGGATCGAGACCACCCGGTCCGCCCGCATCATGGCCGAGAAGCAATTGCAGGCCGAGCAGGAGCGGCTGAGGGTCGGCTTGAGCACCACCCGCTTCGTACTCGACTTCCAGCGCGACCTTGCCACCGCACAGGGCAACGAACTGCGCGCCACGGTGGATTACAACAAGTCCCTCTCCAATCTGGCGCGGCACAAAGCCACTACGCTGGATCGATACAATCTGCAACTGCAATAGCGCGTGATGCCGACGCCTGAACCGAGCGGACTCGCGACCACGGTTCAGGACGACGAACAGAGAACGGCCCTGGCGCTGCTCCCAATCGCTGCCACCGTCGCGTTCTACTTGCTCCCCGCATCCTGGCAGGAACACACTCTCGTCCAATTCGCGCCGCAACTGCTGGCCTATCTCGCGCTCGTCTTATGGGCAACGCACAACCGCCCGCGGCTTCCGCGCCTCGGCTTGCACCCGCAGGGACTGCAGTCCGGCCTCCGGTTGGGACTCGCGATCGGTCTCGGGCTCGGTGGTCTCAATACCATGCTGATTCTCAACGCGATGCCCGCCTTGGGATTCGATATCACGTTCTTAAAAGACACCCCGCACGCCCGCATCCCTCTGCTCATGATGTTGCCCTGGGTCATTTGCGGCATCGCCCTCTTTGTGGAAATCAACTTTCGAGGATTTCTACTCGGACGACTGGCCGTCCTCGAGTCACACCTGTGGCGATCCCCCTGTCTGCAGCGGCTCTCGCCGCTGGCTCTCATCGCAAGCGCCATCGCATTTTCGTTTGACCCCTTCATGGTCGCCACCTTCAGGCATCTGCACTGGATCGCCGTCTGGGACGGTCTTGTTTGGGGAGCCGTGAGACTCAAGACAGGGAATCTTTACATTCCTATCGTGGCGCACGCGGTCGAGGTCATGGTGATGTATAGTGCGGTGCGAGCAGCGCTTGGGTAGAATCCCGGAGCGCGCCACCACCAGGAACAGACAGTGATCCGGGAGGAGGAAGACCTGTGAACGATCTGGGCAAGTATGTACTCTATTTTCTCTTAGGCGGCACCATCGTCAGCGTGTCGACCTACCTCGGCGCGCAAGGCCGCTCATTCCTCGCGGCCTTCGCCAGCACGTTTCCCGCGATCACCGGCGCAACCTTCATCCTGATTTATCTGAACGGCGGCAACGACGCCATCGTGAGCTACGCGAAGAATCTGATGTGGTTCGTGCCGCCCTGGACGGTCTACGTCGTCTCCATGATCGTCGGCGTCCCGCGCTTCGGCTTCTGGCCCGCAATGCTGGGGTCGCTGACGCTGTACATGAGCTGCGTAGGCTTGGTGCGGCTCATCCTCCGCTAGGGACGATCAGAGCACGATCCCGAAATGCTCGCGCAGGAGCCTGGCATAGTCTGCGTCGCTCTCGGCCACCGATTTCTCGCTTGTTCCGTTCCGCCTGATACTCAACGACCGATCCACCAGTGTCTTGCGCCCGTCTTTTGTCGGGATCGTGCAGACCCGCCGCTGCATAAAGCGGGACTCAGATGAATGGGAATGGAAGTAGTTGGGATAGTGATAATCGACCGGCTGGCAGGGGTCGCGCGTAAACGAGTACAGGCTCTCCCACTCCTCATGCACCAGGCATTGCAGGAGATACTCGCCGGACTCCGGCACCGCAAGCCTGAACTCCTCCGAGCACTGCCTGACCCGGGTTCCCGCCGCGAGAGGAATCGGCTCCAGCAAACCGTTGCCCCCGAATCCCGCATCGACGAGCCAGGGTTCACCAGCGATCTTGACCATGAGTACTTGATGACTGCGAGGATACGGCGGCTTCGCTCCATATCTCACCCGCGCAATCAACCGCGTGACCTCAAACCCCATCGCCTCCAGCAGCAGACCAAAGAGCCCGTTCAGTTCGAAACAATACCCGCCACGTCGCGCCGTCACGATCTTGGCGAACAGATCGGCGGGCTCCAGCGAGACCGGCCGGCCCAGAAAGTTGTCCAGGTTCTCGAACGGCACGGCCAGCACGTGGGCAAGATGGAGCGCGCGCAACGTCTCCCGTGAAGCTATGGAGTCGCCCTGATAATTAATGCGGTCGAGATACCCGGAGAGATCCATAACCACCTATGCCCAATAAGCCGAGCTGAAACGATTATAGGCAGGATCTGATGACAGATCTATCACAGCTCGACATATAGAATGTGAGTTGTGGGGAGTAACGGAATTAGACGGAAGCAGGGAAGTGCAGCCGGTTCATTTCGTTGAGGGTCGAGATCATCTGATTGAGGGCGTGGGTGACTGTACGGCTGGCTTCCTGGGAGGGGCTGTTGGCGCCGGCCCAGATATCGGGCGGGTTAGCGATCTCTTTTACATTCTGGCAGAAGCGCGTGATGGTCTGTTTCCAGTGAGAGGCATCCGGACTGGCATCGAGAAACTGGGCGCGATCGTTCGAGAACGGCTGCTCGAATTGCCCGGCTCGATGCTGCCACATCTGCTCCATGGCCTGCTGCCGGTCCGAACCGAATTCTAACCCGCTCATCTTCTCGTTCAATGCCGCGAAGAACCCGCCGACGACATGCTCGACATGCGACTCAGGAAAGACGCCGACACAGGCCTGCATGAGCAGGAATTTGTGGAAAAGAAAGACCTCGGCGCTGATCCTGGCATCGTTGGCGGAGGGATCGTAGGCCAGGGCGAGTTCGCGGAGCGCGTCCGCGGAGGCTCCTTCGAGACTGGAACCAAGAAGCCGCGCGATCTGACGGCCCAAGCCCAAGTATTCGACATTCGATAACAGTGCCATTACCGAACCTTATTCCACCACCACGGCTGTGCCGCTCGCGCTCACCATAAGCATACTGCTGCTGGCGCCGATGGTTTCGTAATCGATATCGATCCCGACGATGGCATTGGCCCCGAGATTTCTGGCCTGTTCGCGCATTTCACCGATGGCAATGTCTTTGGCCTTCCGCAGCTCGGCTTCATACGAGGCCGACCGGCCCCCGACAATATCCCGGATCGAGGCAAAGAAATCGCGGAAGATGTTCGCGCCCAGAATGGCATCCCCGCTGACGAGCCCCAGATATTTGATCGCGCGCTTGCCTTCAATGCTCGGTGTCGTCGTCAGAATCATGCGCCCCTCCCGGTGGATGCCCCCATCCTCTCATCTCCAGAAGTAATCGCCAAGTTTTTCCCTGATCCCCGTTGAAGCAGAAAGGACCGGCTGCTAGGATCGCTTCTTTACCGTGAGCACAGTACGCACCGTGGACGCCAACCCTCTGCCTCTCCCCAAGCCTCCATCCTCCGACCTCATCGTCGAGGGCGCACGGCAGAACAATCTCAAGAACATCTCGCTCCGCATCCCCCACAATCAGGTCACCGCCATCACCGGTCTGTCCGGTTCGGGCAAATCGTCACTGGCCTTCGACACACTGTTCGCCGAAGGCCAATGGCGCTATGTGGAATCCCTCTCGACCTACGCACGCATGTTCATCGACAAGGTGGCGAGACCCGACGTGGACCGCATTCTCAATGTGCGTCCCGCGATCGCCATCGAACAGAAAAACCAAGTGCGCACCGCCCGTTCGACCGTCGGCACTACCACGGAAATATCCGACCTGCTCCGGCTGCTCTTCGCCAAGATCGGCAAACCAGTCTGCCCTGACTGCCACCAGGAAGCCCGCGCCTTCCATCCTGACACGGTGGCCACCGATCTGCTCAAACGGTTTCCCGACGCGCGGGCCATGATCCTCTTCGCCGTGGCCGCCCCCACCGCCAAGTTGGAGTCGGCCTTCCTGCAATCGCTCCTGACCCGCGGGTTTACCCGCCTCAAAGCCGGCGAGGAGATCCTCGATCTGCTTGAGACCACCCATCCGCCGCTCCACACGGCACCCTCGCTGCATGTCGTGCTCGACCGGCTCGTCATCCGGGCGGACAATCGCACCCGCCTCGTCGAAGCGATCGAGACCGCGTTCCGCGAGGGGGATGGCCGCTGTGCGGTCGAGGTCATCGGCCACGGCGTGCACTCCTTCAGCACCAATTTCCTCTGCCAGCAATGCGGGCGCACCTTCGAACCGCTCAGGCCGATCCTCTTTTCCTTCAACCATCCGCTCGGCGCCTGCCCCGAATGCAAAGGCTTCGGCAATGTCCTGCGTTACGATCCGGAACTCGTCGTTCCCGACCACGGCAAATCGCTCGCCGAAGGCGCGATCGAACCCTGGAGCAAGCCCGGCACGGACTGGTGGGAGAAGCAGATGCTGCTGGCGATGAAACGGAAAGGCATCGACGTGACGGCCCCGTTCCGGAGTCTCCCGAAATCGACGCAAACACTGCTGTGGGAAGGCGACGATTCCTTCGACGGCATCAACGACTTTTTCGAGTACATGGAAGGGAAGCGCTACAAGCTCCACGTACGTGTGCTCTTGAGCCGCTACCGCACGCCGGTAGAATGCCCCGCCTGTCACGGCAGCCGATTGAAGCCGGATGCCCGCTTCGTGAAGATCGCCGGCACCGACATTCACGAGATCACCGACCAGACGATTGCAGGCCTGTTGAGTTGGATGGAGGCCCTGACGTTACGGCCGTTCGAGCAGGAGATTGCCGCCGATATTCTCCGCCAGTTGAAGGCCAAACTGGGGTTTCTCCTGCGGGTCGGCCTCGGCTATCTCACGCTTGCGAGGCAAACGAAAACACTCTCCGGCGGAGAAGCCCAGCGCGTCTCCCTCGCCAATCAACTCGGCGCCAGACTGGTCGGCACGCTCTATGTCCTCGACGAACCGACCATCGGCCTCCATGCCCGCGATACCGACCTGCTTGCCGGCATCCTCAAAGAACTCGCCGCCGTGGGCAACACCGTCGTCGTCGTGGAACACGATCGCCACATGATCGAGTCGGCCGACTACCTCGTCGAACTCGGCCCGCAGTCCGGCGAACGGGGCGGCGAGATCATCTGCGCGGCCCCGGCCAAGGACTTTATCCAAGACAAGCGCGCCCTCACGGCCCGCTACCTGCGCGGCGATGAACAGATTCCGCTCCCGAAATCCCGCCGGTCCGGCAACGGCAAGGTGCTGGTGATCGCGGGAGCCAACGAGCATAACTTGAAAGACCTCGTCGTCCGGCTGCCGCTCGGCATGTTCATCTGCGTCACCGGTGTGTCCGGGTCGGGCAAGAGCACACTCGTGGAAGACACGCTCTACCGGGCGCTGGCCCGCGCCTTTCGCGTGGACTCCCTCCCGATGGGACGGTTCAAGGCCATCAAGGGCATCGAACATCTCAAGGGCGTGCGCCTCATCGATCAGCAACCGATCGGCCGCACCCCACGATCTAATCCCATCACCTATCTGAAAGCCTTCGACGAAATCCGCCAGCTCTTCGCCTCCGAACGGGAAGCCCTCCGGCAGGGCCTGACACCCGGACACTTTTCCTTCAACACCGCCGGCGGGCGATGCGAACGTTGCGAGGGCGCGGGTGTGGAAAAGCTGGAGATGTACTTCTTCGAAGACCTCTATGTGCCCTGCGAAAGCTGCGACGGGAAGCGGTTTAAGCCGGAGGTCCTGGCGATCCGCTATCGCGGGAAGACGATTTCAGAAGCCCTGGCGATGACAGTGGATGACGCAGTGCAATTTTTCACCGGCACACCGAAGCTGCAGGAGCGGCTCCATCTACTCTCCTCCATCGGCCTCGGCTACCTGCGCCTCGGCCAGTCCGCCACGACACTCTCAGGCGGCGAAGCCCAGCGACTGAAAATCGCGGCGGAATTGAAAGACGGCTCGGCAAAAGATCTGCTCTACATCATGGACGAGCCGACGACCGGGCTGCACTTCGAAGACGTGAAGAAACTCCTCGCTGTTCTGCACAAGCTCGTCAGTGCGGGCAATACCCTCGTCGTCGTGGAACACAATCTGGATGTGATCAAATCAGCTGACTGGGTCATCGACCTAGGACCTGAAGGCGGAGTAGCAGGCGGACAAATCATCGCGGAAGGCCGCCCGGAACAGGTGGCGAAGAGTGAATCATCGCATACAGGACGCTTTCTCGCGAAGCAGCTTTCTTAACGCTATAAGCCCGGTCTCGGTTCTGCGACGATGCCGAGTTCCAAGGGAGAACCGCCGCGGCGGATATCGAGCTTGAGAGATTGGCCTGCTTCGATCTGGCAGAGCCGCTTGGCTTCGCGTTCCGATTTCACTTCTGCCAGTGATGATCCGTTGCAGCCGACGACTTGATCGCCGACATGCAGCCCGGCCTTCTCCGCGGGCAGGCCGCTCCGCAGTTCACGGACGGTGTAATACCGGGAACCGCCTGATTCGAGTAGTTCCCAATTCACGCCGATGCGCCCCGACCCGAGCAAGCCGGTCTGTGAACCGAAGCGCGCGAGAATCCGATGGACGATGACACGGGCGGAACTCTCCGGATCATCGGTGGTCTGATCGGTCAGATGCCCTTCGCCGTTGAAGAGCAGCTGCCCGGTTTCGACATCGATCATCCGCAGCGAGAGAGACACGCTGTTCGTCCGCGCTTCGGAGTGCTGATCCCATTGCTGCACGCCGCCGACGATAATCGCGTGAGCCCCGACGAGCTTTCCGACCTTCAAGACGTTGGCATCATCAGCATGGGTGAGTTGAATCACCTGCTCTTTGAGCACTTCATCAAGCTTGGCCCGCTCGACCATGTTCATATCCAGATCCAACAACAATGTGGTGACGATCCCGGCAACCCGCGAGCCGGAACCCGGCGCATTCGGCCCGTCTTCGAACAACATGACCGCCATGGTGCGGTAGCGGTCGATAGTCTCCCGATTGATCGGCCCCAGCCCGGTCACGACCGGTTCAGGCCTCCCCGATCCGGCGCCGGGACGCCCGTGCGGCACACCCGCGACCTCACAGGATCGCCGCCGCTGTAAGATCGCGGCCGGAGGACCCCAGGTACAGAGTTCTTCATTCACCAGCACGACATGCTGAGGATATTCGCGTTGCCGTTCCATCGCGATGTTGGTGAAGGGATAGATCACGCAGCCGCCGATCCAGACAGAGATCGGACACAACCCCAGCTCATAGAGCCACTGTTTACGGGCCGTCAGGGAATATTCCCACACGAGCATCCGGCCGTCGTCCCGCAACACGCGGTCGGGACGGCCGATTTCGTCGAGCACCTGCGCCTTGGTCATCGGCACCGCCAGCCGGTCCAGCTTCGACTCGGATTTATAGATGGTGTACCCGACTCCGCAGTGGGAAGAGAGCAGCGCTGCGACGAAGAGAGTGATCAGTCGTATGAATCGACCGGTTACAACAGGCGGACGGGGAAAGCATCCCATGCGGGCAGCCTAACACTGCCGCCGACAGGCTTCAATGGAGTTGCGGCGTTATACAAAAACAGGAAAGGTCGAACATTGAATGAAGCAGTCAATTACACGAGGGATCGAACGGCATATCCGCATAATGTTTGTAGGCATCGCCCAAACTCAGCAGAATCTCCTGCCACACCTGCGCGGGATCTTTCTCGAACACCATCTTGGAATCTGCGGGCAGGGTAATCCACGATCCGGTCTTCATCTCCGATTCCAGCTGGCCCGGGCCCCAGCCTGAATACCCGAGATAGGCGCGGAAAGAATCTTGGGTCGTCGGCCCGGTCAGGATACGCTCGACCACCCCCATGTCGCCGCCGAGACACACACCGTCAAACACATGGTGGGAGTTTTCCGGCAACTGATCGACCCGGTACAGAAGCATGACATGATTCGTCTGCACGGGTCCCCCGGCATAGAGGACGTGGCTGGCTCCTTCCATGATGGGAACTTGCGGAAGCGCCTCGGAAATGGACATGGCGGTCGGTCGATTGACCACGACACCGAGCGCGCCTTCTTCGCCGTGTTCACAGAGCAGCACGACGGTCTGCCGGAAATTCGGATCGCGCAATTGGGGCGCGGCGACAAGGAAAATGCCTTTGCCCAGTTGTAAATCCATACCGAGATCCTACCGTGCCCGCGCTCATGGCGCAAGCATCCGCTAAGATAGGCCGGCGCGCGACGACCGCGTTCCACAGAGACGCACTACTTGCGATAGAGGGAGGGACGGCGATCGCCGAGCAGATCGTTATAACGGGTGAGGGATTTATTCCGCGCGTCGGCGGGATCGATGTCCACCACGGCCAGTTCCTCACGGTCGCGCGGCGCGCGCTGCAGAATGACACCGCGGGAACCGACGATCTCGCTGTTGCCGATAAAGGTGAGCGCATCCTTGCCGCCGCGCGCCTCGGTGCCGATGCGGTTACACGTGACCGCAAAGACGCGATTCTCCAGACAACGCACCGGCATGGAGTCCGGGCAATTCGGCAAGACCAGATTGGAGGGATGGCAGATAATATCGGCGCCCATGAGCGCCAACGTCCGCGCAGACTCCGGGAAATACCAATCGAAACAGATCATCACGCCGATCCTGGCGGCCCCGATATCCCAGACCTGAAAGCCGGTGTCTCCGGGGGCAAAACATAACGTCTCTTCAAAAAACAGATGGCTCTTGCGATAGCAGCCGAGAAATCCTGACGGCCCAACGACCACCGCCGAATTGTAACAGTTCGCCCCTGCCCGCTCCGGCAGCCCGGCCACGATATGCATCCGGCGACGCCGGGCGACATCCACGAGCATCTTCGTCGTCGGCCCGTCCGGTATCGGCTCCGACAACCGCTGCGCTTCCTCGGCCGACACGAACTGATAGCCCGAGGCGCAGAGCTCCGGCAGCACCATGAGGTCGGCCTCGACCTGCTCAAGCCTGGCGCGAATCGCATCCAGATTCTTCACGACTGCGCCGAACTCCGGCTCATATTGGTAGTATCCGACTCTCACCGATCCCGCTCTCCTCAAGCAAAAACGGGCAGGGTTATTGTCCCCTGCCCGTCCCTCACACTCTGCTATCTGCCGTCGACGCGTGCGTTACTTCACTTCCGACAGATGCGTCACCGCGCCCTCGGCATGCTGCGTGGCCACATCCGCGTGACCGGCTTTCCCGTGCTCGACGGCTTCCTTGAGATGCTTGACGCCTTCGTCCAGGTGCGGATTCTTCACATCCTTCTGCGCGGCTTCCGCATGGTGGAGAGCGCCTTCGGCATGCTTCACCAGGGCATCGGCATGGCCCTGCTTGCCATGAGCGGCGGCTTCTTTCGCATGCTCGACGGCCTCCGCCACATGCTTGTTGTCCGCCAGCGCAAGCCCGGTCATGATCGGACCGGCAACCATCGCACTGACTGCCGCCAGTACCAACATTCCACGGCGAATAGACATTGTCATTATAGCCTCCCTGAGGGTTAGATAGGATTGCGCAGATCAGTTCAAAAAAATGCGCGCTCGTGAATTAACCTTACACAGCGATTTTTTGACTGTCAAGAAGGCCGCGCCGACTCGTTGAATCCCAGAATCTTCTGCAATCCTTGTATGTCCTTTTCTACCGGACAGGCAAAGTCCCGGCTCCACTCCCACCAGGATCCCGGATAGTTTCTGATCTGTTGGTAGCCCACCAGCTTCAGCACAAAATAGAGCCACGCTGACCGGACGCCCCCGGTGCAGTAACAGACCAATTCCTGGGAATCCTGTATGCCCTTGTCCTGCAGAGAGTCCTTGATGGCGACGAAATCCTTCACCGTCGCATCTTTATTGAGAAACGTATTCCAGGCTACATGGATGGCCGATGGGATATGACCGGGGCGCGGAATTCCCGACACTTCCTTTCCCAGAAATTCTTCCAGGCTGCGGGCATCCAGCACCGCCGTTTGCGGATGGGGCTGCCGGACGATCAGCTTCAACTCATCCTTGGTAATCGCGACGCTCTTCACCGGCTTGGCCTTGAACGTGCCGGGTTTGGGCGTTTCACGGCCATGACCGAAGGGGCGCTTCTCCGCCGTCCATTTGACCCAGCCCCCGTCGAGCACCTTTAAGTTCTGATGGCCGAGATATTCCAGCATCCAGAACATGCGCCCTTCGTCGCCCCAGTTATCGAACGGATTGGAGTAGATGACGACCTCGCTGTCGTTGCTGATCCCCAAAGCCGAGAGCTGCCGCTCGATCTGCGCAAGATCGGGGTTCAAGAGCCCTTTCGGAATCGCATTCGGATCGCTGTATTCGTGCCAGGTCGTATGCACGGCGCCGGGGATGTGCCCGCCGAACTCATAGGCCGACTTGCCCCGCACATCCACGATTACCAAGCCCGGCTGGCCGAGCCGTTCCTGCAGCGTTTCCGTATCCATCAATAGAGGGTGTGTCATGTGGTTCCTTCTTGTGAGCAATCAGCCATTAGCTTTCAGCGGACAGCTTGTCGGTTCCGGCTGACGGCTGAGAGCTGACCGCTGATTGCTCTCGACTAACGCCGCAGCCAGCGCGCCGGACAGAGGGAACTCCCGTTCGTAGATCACGAACCGGTAGGGATCGTTCCCCGTCAGCCCGTACTTCGTCCGGAGCATCTCATGCTGCTTGTCCGTGAGAATGTGGTACTGCACCCGTGCCTTGAGAATCAAGCCCTCAGATTTGGGGGGAATACGATAGGCAAAGCTGTACTCCCGGCTGGCCAGCGGCAGGAGGCGGTTGTCGTACAGCTCGAGAATGGCCGGCTGCCAGAGAATCCAGCGCCCCATCGTCGATTTCTGCTGATCCAGCACGTTGTGCTGCGCGTCCTCCACGGAAAACTCGATGGTAAAGTGCCGGTCGGGGTCGCCGGTCGGAATCTTGTGCCCCGCACCAGCATTGATCAGATTCAACGTAAAGGCGATTTCATCGCCCGGTTTGGGCTGAGGCGTATCCGTCTTGACCTCGATCGCCACCGCCCGCTGAATCATGTCCGGATCGTGCCCGCCCCGCCAGAGATGCCGGCGGCCATGCCGAATGGGGCTGTCCGGCGCCACGGGACGATCGATCTCGGGCATGTGACAACTCTGGCAGATAAAGCCCCGCTCCTGCATGAAGAACTTGCCTTCATACTCGGCGTAAGTCCCGCAGGGTCCCACATTGTAGAACTGCGCAGGCCCCGACACGACATTGTGACAGCGCTGGCAGATCTGCGTGGTCCGGAAGTTTGGATCGAACTTCGTGGGATGCGGCGCGGCGGAATCTTCAAACGGTCCGTAGATCACCCCGTCGCGCACATGGCAGACGGCACAGGTCACCGATTCCTTTTGATAGGCGGGATCATAGTGCGGATTCGGTTCCTGCACCGCCTTTTCCACCCGCCCCCGCGGAATTTCCTTCACCAGAGTCGGCTGCTGGTTCTCCAGCGGTGTGTGGCAGTTCAGACACACCCAGATGTTCTTGTCCTTCTTCCAGTAAGCTTGAAAAAACGGATCTTCATAAGCTTTCGAGTGGATGCTCGTCTTCCACTCATCATAAATCTCGCGATGGCACTGACCGCACGATTCCGCGCTGAGACTCGTCAGCCCCTCAGGCACTTTCTGAAAGGGAATCGCGTGTGCGTATTCGTCGCGCAAACCGAAAATGACGACGGGCTTGATCTCCGTATAGTAGACATAAATTGCAGCGGCTAAGACGACTACGCCCAGCCCTATTTTCACCAGCCGCGTCATGCCGCCAGCAGCCCGCGCACATGGGCGTCGACTGAGGCCGCCAGGGCCGTGAGGTTATACCCGCCTTCGAGGGACGAAAGAATGCGCCCCTGCGCATGTTTTCTGGCGATACCGGCCACAATACCCGTCAACTCCGCATAGCCCGCCTCGGTCAATCCCATGTTTGCCAAGGGATCGTCCTTATGCGCATCGAACCCGGCTGAAATGATGACCAGCTCGGGCTTGAACTGCTCTGCCGCCGGCACCAACACCTTGTGGAAGACGGCGCGATACTCGTCGTCGCCCTCCCCCGCTTCCATCGGCACATTAATCGTGTAACCTTCGCCGGCGCCACGGCCATGCTCCGATTCACGGCCAGTGCCCGGATAATGCGGAAATTGATGGGTGCTGAAAAAGAGAACGGAGGGATCGTCTTCGAAGCTGTGCTGGGTCCCGTTGCCGTGATGTACATCCCAATCGACGATCAACACACGGGAAAGCCCGTGTTTCCTCTGGGCATAACGTGCGGCAATGGCCACATTGTTCAACAAACAAAACCCCATCGCGCGATTGGTTTCGGCATGGTGTCCCGGAGGCCGCACTGCGCAAAAGACATGTTCCACTTCGCTGTTCATCATCGCATCGACGCCAGCCAGCGCGCCTCCCGCCGCCAGATACGCAGCCGTCAGCGAGCCGGGAGACATCGATGTATCAGGATCGAGCGACACACGCCCGCTGGCCGGCGCATGCTGCTTCAACGACGCCAGGTAGGCCGCCGTGTGAACCGTCGTGATCCACTCATCTTCGGCCATGCGCGGCGCGATCCGGATCAGCCGCGCCATCGTGCCGCTCTGCTCCAGCTGCTGCACGATCGCGCGCAGCCGGTTCGGCGACTCGGGATGGCCCAACCCCATGTCGTGTTCGAGATACCGCGGATCGTAGACGAGTCCGGTCTTGCCCACACATGCTCCATCTTACTTAAAGGATCGCAGGGCGCTCAAAATGACTGTCCAGCAAGGCCGCAGCAAGCGAGAAGCCGAGACGTACTTCTAGTACGTTGAGGCCTTGAGCGACGCGAGAACGAAGCTGGCAGACATTTTCAGCGTCTTGTCGAATCGTAGCATGCAGGAAACGGCATAGACAACGAGCGCCCGCCGCTGCTATCGTCGAAGAAACCGGAGGAAACACATGCCCAATCCCCGCATCGAACCGCTGAAGAAAGTGCTCGCGATTGAACCGACGGACGACGTCGCCTGGTTCGGTCTCGGGAAAGCCTATATGGAAGACGGCAACTTCGAGGAAGCGGCCAAGGCTCTGCAGCAATGCATCACAGTGAAGCCGACCTATTCCGCCGCCTACTACGCCCTGGCGCAGTCGCTGCATAAACTCGGCCGGATCGACGAATGTCGCGCGGTGTCGGTCACCGGAATCGACGTCTCGACGAAGAACGGCGATGCGATGGTGACGAAGAATCTGGAAATGCTGAAGAGCTCGCTGCCCGCCTGACGAGTCAGAGTACCTGTCGAAAGATCTCTTCCTGCGACTCCGTGAGCGGCGACAGCACACCGGGGTTCCGGACCAACATCCGGACACGGGGATAGCCCCGCTGCCGCCTGGGCCGTTCCACGAGATCAACGTTGGCCAGTCTCGTACCCGCCCTCGACGGCAGTGGCTCCACATCCCAGAGGGCAATCATCACGGCGCTGAGCTGCCGCAGCGTGGTCAGAAGCACCGTAACTGAACCGGCCAGCGTTTTCAGATCCAGCCAGATTTCTTCATGACGGCTCGTCTTATCTCCCAGCAGATCCGCGCGCGGGACGGAGATACAGAGCACCACCGGATCGCAGTAGTCGGCCAGTTGCTTCGCCTTCTGGCGGATTCTGGCGAGGATGCGATGAATCAGAATGACACCCCGATCCTCTTCGTCGCCCAGCACGTCGATCTCAGCCAGACCCCGAACCGGCAACTGCCGACGCTCTGCGGAGCCCACCATCGCCGTGGCTTCGACAAAGAACCGTTCCCGCCCCAGATAACATTCCAAGTCGGCCGTACGGGCCCGCGACTCCGGCAGAAAGTTCACCCTGGCGCCGACACGGATCAGCTGGGTGGCCAGTTCCAATTCAGCCAGAGCCGACTCCCGGACTCCGAAATCATAGTGTGTTAAACGCGGGACGAGACGGCCCAAGCGAAGATGACTGGCTTCGTCGCCACAATGCTGCTGAACCGTCGAGCAGCGTTCTTCAAGATCGCGGGACAGCCCTTGCTCTTCCCGCTTCCAGGCCGGCAACGGCGCCTGATGCCCCTCCCGAAGATGGGTGACCAGCTTGAAGGTCTTGCGTGGTCGAAACCGTGCCATACCTCACACCGCTTCCGTCCCCTCGTCGTCATTATCATTGGACGCCAGCCCCAGCGCTTCCGGCTGGCGATTCGCCACTTCTTCATACACTTCGTCCAGCCACCGGCTGGCACACCCGAGCACTTCGCGGACCAGCGGCTCAGGTTGTCCCGTGCGCTTGATGGCCCATTGCGTCACATATTCCAGCAACGTCGCCCGTTCGAATTGCCGTGTCGACTGCGAGGCAACCGCCGACAATTCTCCCAGACCTGTATTGATGATGTCCGCCACGATCTCCCGCGCATAGGAGGTACTGGCTGTCACATATTGGACTGCCCGATTGAGTTCTTGATCGGTCATACTCGATTCCTTTCCATCGGGATTTTCACATCCCGCCGGACCGCTGTCAACGCGGCGGAGACGGGACCGTCGACGGTCTTTTTTCTCCGCGTTCGACCTGCCTCCGATGGTATGATCGTAGCTCACGCGCACGGAACTTCACGAAGGAGACGATGATGGCCGGCAGACTTTCGACTCGAACCGCTTCCCGATCACGCCAATCCACGCCCCGGACCTTCTCCGATAAATGGGATCTGACGCATCTCGTCAAGAATCCGACGCGCCAGCTCGATGCGCTCCTGGGCGAGCTGGAAGCCAAGGTGGTGCAGATCGAAGCCGCCCGCCCGGGACTTTCGCCGACGATGTCCGGCCAGGATCTGCTCGCGTTGCTCAGATGCAGCGAGGCCATCGCCGAAGGCTCTTCCCGATTGGGCGCGTTTGCCTATCTCTGGTTTTCAGAAAATACCAAAGACGCCGCCGCCCGCTCGTTCAAGACGCAGGTCGAGGAACGGCTGACCGCGCTCAGCAACCGTCTGTTGTTCTTTGAACTCTGGTGGCAGAGCGTCGACGACGCCAATGCCACCCGCCTGATGGCCGATGCCGGCGATCTGCGGTATCACCTGGAAACGATCCGGCGATTCAAACCGCATACGCTGTCCGAGCCGGAAGAGAAAATCGTCAATTTGAAGAATGTGACGGGGCGCAGCGCGATCCATACACTCTACGACATCGTCACCAATGGATTTACGTTTACCCTGACCGTCGGCGGAAAGAAAAAGACGATGAACCGCGAGGGGCTGATGGCCTATGTCCGCAGCCAGAAAGCCTCGGTGCGGCAGGCGGCCTATCAGGAGCTCTATCGCGTGTTTTCCGGTCAGCGCGATCTGCTGGGCGAGATCTATAAAACGCTGGTGAACGACTGGAAATCGGAGAATCTCGGACTCCGTCACTTCGGCTCTCCGATTGCCACGCGCAATCTCGGCAACGATGTGCCCGACCAAGCTGTCGACGTGTTGCTGTCGGCCTGCGCCAAAAACGCCGATATCTTTCAAACTTATTTCAAACTCAAAGCGAAGATCTGCAAGATCACACCGATGAGCCGCTACCACCTTTACGCGCCCCATCGCACGGAGGCCAAGAAGTACAAGTATGCGGACGCGGCCAGAATGGTGCTGGAAGCCTATCGCGGCTTCTCTCCCCGTCTGGCCGATCTGGCCGAGCAGGTCTTCACAGACCGGCACATCGACGGCCCGACCCGTTCAGGAAAACTCGGCGGCGCCTACTGCTACAGCGTCGTTCCCGGCATGACGCCCTATGTGATGTTGAACTACACCGGTGAAGCCCGCGACATTGCCACCATGGCCCATGAACTCGGGCATGCAGTCCACGGCATGATGGCTAAAGATCACTCGGTGTTTACCTTCCACTCGACGCTCCCGCTTGCGGAAACCGCCTCGGTCTTCGGCGAACGCATTCTCTCCGATGCGCTCATGTCTCAGGAGAAAAACAAAGCCGTCCGCCAAGGACTGCTGATCGGCCAACTCGACGATATCTACGCCACAGTCTTGCGGCAGGCCTACTTCGTCCGGTTTGAAAAGCTTGCACATCAGATGGTGGGAGAAGGCGCGACGAGTGACCAGCTGGCGAAGGTCTATCTGGGGGAACTCCGCCAGCAGTTCGGGAAAGCCGTCAAAGTGCCGGATGAGTTTCAGTGGGAGTGGCTGAGCATCCCCCACATCTTCGCCAGCCCGTTCTATTGCTATGCCTACAGCTTCGGCAATCTGCTCGTACTGGCCCTGTACCGTATGTACAAAGAGCAGGGTACAGCCTTCGTTCCTAAGTACCTGGAACTCCTGGAAACCGGCGGCTCCGAGGCGCCCCGGGATATTCTGGCCAAGGTCGGCGTGGATATGACCGATGAAGCGTTCTGGCAATCGGGATTCGACACGATCCGTGAAATGGTCGGCCAACTGGAAACGACCTTGTCCTGATATTCTGCGGTTTCAGAATCGCAAAACTCCGTACTCCCGGCCTATTGAAACGGGCTTGACAGAATCCCTACACGCTGGCATACTGAGAATGCTTCTCATAATCGTTCATGGAGGTTCCCATGTACGTGTGCCTCTGCAACGGGATTACTGAATCGGATGTCCGTGAAGCCGGCCGGGACGGGCATGTGACACCCTGCGCCCTCAAAGCAAAATTCAAGCTCAAGGAAAACGGCTGCTGCGGTCGCTGCGCCAAGAACATTCAGGAGTTCGTGGAGATTGCCGTTCAGGGAACCGCAGCCTCCTGTCATCGCTCAACCGAGCAATAACTTTTCCCGGATAGCAATCCGGAACAAACCACAGCCTCCCCCCGCAAGACCTCCGCGCGCGATTACTAACAGCTTCCGGCTGATCAGCTGTTCCACGCGCCTCAGTTTGTCAAAGATACGTTAACGGGAAGGAGCTGGGTGGATGAGCGTGGTAACTTCGGCAACACGCCGGCCTAATGCTGTTGCGTCAGCCAACTCTTTATTGTCGATGCCGGGGCTATCGCCCTCGGTCGTCGCGGAGGCGCCGAACGCCCCGCCGCCGCTCACGACGATCATGTGATTCCCGAGCATCGCGGCCAGAATCGTGAGCATCGTCACTTCTTTGCCGCTTGAAATCTGGCCCCCTGTAGCAAAGGCAGCTCCGACTTTATTTTTCATCTTGAAGTCCGGAAAGACCCCGAACTTGAACTGCCAATTATCGAAAAAGGTTTTCACCTCTCCCGACATATTGGACCAATAGACCGGCGAGCCGACGATGACCGCATCCGATGAAAACAAATCGTCCGCCGTGACCTGCCCGACACGCTTCATCAGGACCACGGTTCCGGGAACGCTCTTCGCGCCGTCGACCACCGCCTCGGCCATGCGCTCAGTGTTACCTGAGAGGGAATGATACGCGACCAGGATTTTAACGGCAGGGGGGACAGCCTCATCTGCAGAGGCTGTATTGACGCAGAACGTGGTGGAGCAAAAAAGAATACCGGCCGCGACGGCACCGGACAAGATGGAGCGTAACGGCACACCGGGCACAAGACCTGCGGTTCGGCTGGAGTCCTTATGCCCGACGAGAGATGGAAACCGGATCACCGGCGGAACGTTTCCTCTTCCATCCGCTCTTCAACGGAGACATCCGTGAGAGCTCCACGATACTCGCAACGATGGCAGCGCACGCGCCAGGCTTCGATCCACTTCTCCTGGACATACGACTGGCGGCAGCTCGGGCACACAAACACACCCTTGACGTAATGGACTTTACGAACTTCCTTCATACGGGCCTCCAGGCTGAGATGGCCGAGGATCGCACAGGTCTCCTCGGGAATGCAAGACAGCGACACCCTTCCGTGCCATCAAAGCGCTGCAAGCGATCTCTATGGACAATCCCTTGACTGCCAATATCCCGGCCAGTACCATGCCCCATGATCTATCGCTTCTTACTGACAGCAACGCTGCTACTGTCTCTGGCCGGCACATCCGGCGGAGAAACCACGCCGCCGGCCGGCAGCACCCCGCCACGGCTTATCCCCGTGAAAACCCCGTCCGGTACCATCGTCCAAGCCGAAATCGCCGATACGCCGCAGAAGCGCGCCGCCGGATTGATGTACCGCGATCACCTCAAGAAAGACCATGGCATGATGTTCTTCTTCGATCAGGCCCAGGAATGGACCTTCTGGATGAAGAACACCCTGATCCCGCTCGATCTGATCTGGATGGACGAGAAAAAACGCGTGATTCACATCGAACGGAACGTGCCGATTTGCACGCGAACAGACGACTCCTGCCCCCAGTACCGCCCGAATGACGGGGCCCTCTACGTACTGGAGATTGCCGCAGGAACCGTGGATGGATTGAAGATCGAAAAGGGCACAAAGCTGCAGTTTGCGAATCCGTAAGACCGGCCGGCCGTTACTTTTCCTGCCACGCCCGGATACGCCGAGCCGAGATCACCCCGTCGACCCGCTCAATCGCCTTGAGCACATGATTGATGTGCTTGGTGTCATTGACTTCAACCACGAAATCCAGCACCGCCTTCCGGTCTTCCCGGGTGGCGATTTCTGCCCGGCTGATGTTCGCCTGACATTCCGCGATCGCCGACGACACATTGGCCAGCACACCCGTCTTGTCGACCGTAATGACTGAGACTTTCACCGGATGCAGCCCCGGGGTTGCCGTGTCCCATTCCACCTCGACCAGGCGTTCGCGATCGTAATCCAAGGCTTCGAGATTGGGACAGTCCACCGAGTGAATCGTCAAGCCTCGCCCGCGCGTGATGTAGCCCAGAATCCGATCCCCCGGCACCGGATTACAGCAGCGGGAGAGCTGCATCAAGAGATCACGCGCACCTTTGACACGCACCCCTTTGTCGTCGGCCCTGCCGGCCGGAACCTTCTGCGCCGGAGCCGGCTCCGCAACCGGGGCACCGGTTCCGGATGACGGAGCGGCCAGTTTGGCAATCACCTCGGCCGTCGCGAGATGTCCGAATCCCACCGCCGCCATCAGTTCGTCGAGGGTGTCATATCCGAGCTGGCGGGACACCTCCTGTAATTGCTCCGACCGCAACATCTGAGCCGGCGCAAACGAATGGCGCCGCAACTCCGACTCCAGCAACCGCCGCCCGATCTCCACGCTCCGCGTTTGTTCTTCGGCTTTGACCCAATGCTTGATTTTCGTTTTGGCGCGCGACGTCCGGACAAACTTGAGCCAATCCTTGTGCGGCGTCTGATTCGGCGATGTCAGAATTTCAACCGTATCCCCGCTCTCCACCTGATGCTTCAACGGCACGATCTTGCCGTTGACCTTGGCTCCCACACAATGATCGCCGACTTCCGTATGGATGGCATAAGCGAAATCGACCGGCGTGGACCCCTTCGGCAATTCCTTCACGATCCCCTTTGGCGTGAAGACATAAACCACGTCGTGGAAGAGCTCGAGCTTGACGGAATCCATGAACTGGCGATTGTCCGGCAGATCGGTATGCCACTCGACGAATTGCCGCAACCAGCCGAACTCCTTGCTGTCTTTCTCCGCAACCTTGCCCTGTTCTTTATACTTCCAATGCGCCGCAATCCCGTATTCGGCCACGCGATGCATTTCGTCGGTCCGGATTTGGAATTCAACATGCTCGCCCTTCGGCCCGACCACCGTCGTGTGCAGGGATTGATACAGGTTGGATTTGGGAATCGCGATGTAGTCCTTGAACCGGCCGGGAAGCGGCCGCCACAGCGAATGGATCACGCCCAGCAGGGCATAACAGTTCATTTTCGTATCGGTGATAATCCGCAGGGCCGTGAGATCGTAGACCTCCTCAAAGGAAATCCCCTGCTTGTTCATCTTCTGGTAAATACCGTACAAATGCTTCGGACGCCCGTACACCGTCCCCTGCAACCCGACGTCAGCCAGCGCCTTTTCCACCAGGTCCCGGACTTCCTTGATGTACTGCTCCCGGTCTTCATCGCGCTTCGCGACACGCACACGGAGCATTTCATACACATCGGGCTTGAGGTGCTTCAGACATAAGTCTTCCAGCTCGTTCTTCACCCACCCGATCCCGATCCTGTTCGCCAGCGGGGCATAAATTTCCAGAGTTTCCTGGGCGATTTCCTGGCGCTTGGCCTCGCTCAAATGTTCGAGGGTCCGCATGTTATGGAGGCGATCCGCCAGCTTGATGATGACGACGCGGATATCGTCCGCCATCGACAGCACCATCTTACGGAAATTCTCCGCCTGCTTTTCTTCATAGCTCCGGAAGGTGATCTTGCCGATCTTGGTCACCCCGTCGACGAGATGAACCACCTCTTTTCCAAACTCGCGCTCAAGCTCGGCCGGCGTGGCCACGGTATCTTCCAGGGTGTCGTGCAACAGCCCCGCCACCACCGCCGCCACATCGGTTTTGAGCAAGGTCAGCACGCCGGCGACCGCAACGGGATGCTGAACATACGGCTCACCGGAACGGCGCTTCTGCCCCTCATGCGCTTTGGCGGAGAAGTCGTAGGCCTTGCGCACCAGACTGAGATCGGCCTCCGGCTGATAACTCCGCACGCGATCAAGCAGTTGATCGATATCGGTGACGGTTTCGTAGACCATCGACGCGTTACTCCGTAGCCGTCGCGCGCATATCCCGGATGCGCAATTGTATGCGGTCGTACCCGTTCCAGTGATTGATCTCCGGCGTGAAGGCCAGATCGACCGGCTGATTCTGTCTCAGTCCCTGCTCCGCCAGCGACTTCATGCCGAATCCGATACTGTCGAAGGGCAGCGAGCGCCCCTGCCGGACGGTCATCTTCAAATGTTTTTCTCCGACAACCCGCGCTTCCATAATCGCCAATCCCTTGACCGCAAACATCGGTTCAGGGTTGCCGGCGCCGAAGGGATGCAGCGAACCGATTTCCTGGATCAGGCGCATGTTCACTTCCGTCAAAGAGACTTCGGAATCGAGATGCAGGGTAGGAACCGCATTCCCCGTCGAAGACCAGGCTCCCGCCACCGCCGCAAACCGTGCTTGAAACTCCGGCAATTGAGACTCGTGAATCGTCATACCAGCTGCACTGGGGTGCCCGCCGAACGCCATCAGCAGATCCTTGCACGAGGCCAGCGCCTGGTACAGATCGAATCCGGGAATCGTCCGGGCCGACCCCTTGCCGATCCCCTGTTCATTGATGGCCATCACGATCGCCGGGCGATGATAGCGCTCCATCAACCGCGCCGCCACAATGCCCACCACACCGAGGTGCCAGCCACGGGACGCCAACACGATCGCCGGCGGCGCGGCGCCCTCTCCAAGCATCGCAACCGCTTCCCGCATAATCTCAGCTTCCAGATCCTGCCTGCGGCGATTGAGCAGTTCCAGTTCCTGCGCCAGCTGCATCGCCTCCGATTCGGACTCGGTCGTCAGCAACTGCACACCTTTGATCGCATGGTCCAAACGCCCCGCCGCATTCAGCCGGGGCCCCAGCTTGAATCCCACCGTCTCCGCCGTACATTCGCGCGTCACTCCGGCCACCTGCTTCAACGCGCGAATCCCGCAGCGCGACCCGCGCGACAGTTCACGCAACCCCGCCTGAACAAATCCCCGATTCTCATCCTGTAGCGGCACCACATCGGCGATGGTCGACAAGGCCACGAGATCCAGCAGCGAATCCAATGCCACCGTTCCCTGACCATACCGCTGCCGATAGGCATCGGCCACCTTGTAGGCCAGCCCGCCGGAGCAGAGCCCGCGGAACGGATACCGCGCCTCCCGACGATGCGGATTCATGACCGCCAACGCCGGCGGCATCTGCGCATCCGTCTGATGGTGGTCCGTCACAATGACATCCATGCCCAGCTGATTGGCAACGGCAATTTCATGGTGTGAGGTGGTCCCGCAGTCCGAGGTCACCAGCAGCTTGACGCCCGATGCAGCCAAGGCACGCACCGCATCTTCGTTCAAGCCATAGCCTTCACGAACCCGGTGAGGCACATACGCCTGGACATCGGCCCCGAGCCCGCGGAAAAAGGAATAGTAAATACTCGTCGCCGACATCCCGTCGACGTCATAGTCGCCATAGAAACAGACCCGTTCACGATGCCGCACGGCATAGTGCAACCGATCGATGGCGGCTTCGATATCGGGAATCAAAAAGGGATCGTGCGCACGGAGCGGGGCCATCCAGGCGGTCGCCTCATCAGGCGTCGTCACCCCGCGCGCCAGTAACAGGCCTGCGGTCGCAGTCGAGATCGACAAGGCCTTAGCCAATGCCGCCCGCCGGCCCGGATCAATATCACGAAATACCCAGAGCTTAGACGTCATCCTGGCCTCGGTACGGGCTAGAGTCGAAGAAAATCAACGGTTCGGATACCGCGGATGGTAAATGCTCACCATCCCTTTGTCAAACCACGCAAAAACGGTCGACGCAGAGCGTGCCGGATGCCGATGACGGACGGAACGGAGAAGGCACGGAAGCCGGAGGGGTGAGGAAAAATGAAGAAGGGGAATGCGAACTGACCGTTCGCTATTCCCCCCCTTTTTGCACGTAGTTTTTGACGAACTCTTCGGCGTTTTTTTCGAGGACCTCGTCGATCTCATCGACGAGCTTGTCGATATCTTCTTTGAGCTTCTTCCCGGTCTCGACGACCTTCGGGTTCGCCTTGACCTCGTCTTTCGACTGAGGCTCGCGCTTCGGTTCTTGTTTGCGCTCCTGTTTTTCCATCCGAGCACCTCCCGTGGTTCGGGGAAACTCTCGTGGACCAGCGCGGCGCGTGATCCCTTGCGATCACCTTACCCTAGGGTTATTTCAGCCGTCAAGCCGAGGGAAGAAACATGAAACGGCGCCGGGCGTTGGCAATCAGCCATCAGCATTCAGCACGGAGCTGAGAGCTGAATGCTGACCGCTTCCTCACTCACCTTATTTCACGATCAAGGAGACGATCAACAAGGCGACGATATTGATAACCTTGATCATCGGATTGATCGCCGGACCGGCCGTATCCTTATAGGGATCGCCGACCGTATCGCCGGTGACCGCCGCTTTATGCGTATCCGTTCCCTTCTTCCCCTGCTCTTCAATATACTTCTTGGCATTGTCCCAGGCGCCGCCGCCGCTCGTCATCGAAATCGCGACGAATAACCCGGTCACGATACTCCCGACCAGCATACCGCCTAATGCCTGCGGTCCCAGGATCACCCCGACAACGATCGGCGAAACCACCGGAATCAACCCGGGAATCATCATTTTCTGAATGGCGGCCTGCGTCACGATATCCACACACGTGCCGTACTCCGGCTTGCCGGTTCCCTCCATGATCCCTTTGATCGTCCGGAACTGCCGGCGCACTTCTTCCACCACGAGACCGGCCGCCTCTCCCACCGCTTTCATACAGAGGGCGCCAAAAATAAACGGCAGCATCCCGCCCAGGAAGAGTCCGACCAGGACAGAAGGATTGGAAAGATCGAACGTGCTCGCTCCGGCCCCTTTGGCGACCTCTCGCGCATATTCGGCAAACAACACCACCGCCGCAAGACCGGCCGACCCGATCGCATAGCCTTTGGTCACCGCTTTGGTTGTGTTTCCGACCGCATCCAGTGGATCGGTGATGTCCCGCACCTCTTTGCCGAGGTGGGCCATCTCCGCAATACCGCCCGCGTTATCTGTAATAGGACCGAAGGCATCGATCGCCACCACAATCCCCGCCATCGACAACATCGATACCGCCGCCACGGCCACCCCATACAAGCCGCCTGATGCCGCGCCGCCGCAGATCGAATAGCTCGTCAGAATCGCCGCCCCGATCACCACCACCGGCCAGGCCGTTGACTCCATCCCCACCGCCAGTCCGGCGATGATGTTCGTCGCATGGCCCGTTTCACTGGCCTTGGCAATGGCCTTCACCGGCGCATAACTCTTCGAGGTGTAGTAGTCCGTGATGAACACCAGAGCAAGGGTCACCGCCAGGCCGATCAAAGCCGCGATGTAATAACTGATTCCGCTGACGCCGCCCACGCCGGCCATAATCGTGTTCGTCACGGGATAGAACGCCACCGCAGCAATGCCGCCCGCCACGAACAGGCCCTTGTAGAGTGCCGGCATAATCTCGCCGCCGGGGCTCACCTTCACGAAGAGAATCCCGATGATCGTCGCGAAGATCGTCACGCCCCCAAGAGCGAGCGGATAGAGAATCGGCGCGCTGTTCCCGTTGAATAAGGTAAAGGCCAAGACCATCGCCGCCACCGTCGTCACCGCGTAGGTTTCGAACAGGTCCGCGGCCATCCCGGCGCAATCGCCGACATTGTCGCCCACGTTGTCTGCGATGACCGCCGGATTGCGGGGATCGTCCTCCGGAATGCCGGCTTCAACTTTTCCGACGAGGTCCGCACCCACGTCCGCAGCTTTGGTATAAATACCGCCGCCGACCCGTGCGAAGACTGAAATCAGACTGCCGCCGAATCCAAGACTCAGCAACGCGTGAATCGCCTTTTCCTGACCGGCGAGTTGAGACGCGATCGTGTAGAATCCGGTGATCGCGAGCAGCCCCAGACCGATCAAGAGGAGGCCGGTCACAGCCCCGCCGCGAAAAGCCACCGTGAGCGCGGCGTTCATGCCCTTGTGTGCCGCTTGGGCCGTTCGCACGTTCGCCCGCACCGCGATGATCATCCCCACATAGCCGGCCAGCGACGACGCCCCGGCGCCGATCAAAAATCCGATTGCCGTCAACAGGCCAAACTTATCGGACACCGCGCCTGCGCCTAACAGCAGCGCAAACAGCACTGCGGCGACGATACCAACCGTCTTGTACTGGCGATTCAGATAGGCACTCGCGCCTTCCTGGATCGCCTTCGCAATGTCCTGCATTTTGGGATTCCCGGCGTCGAGTTTAAATACCCACATCGCCAGATAGAGACCGTAAACTATGCCGGTGATTGCTGCGAGCAATGCGAAGGAGATGATGGCTGAGTCGCTCACGGGTTACCCTCCTAGTGGTTAAACGACCATTGAATGTCGCTCAATTCCCCGTGGCTTCAACCCATCCGAAGGACAATTCCGAGAAGAAGTCCGCAGGGTGGTGCAGGTGCCGCTATGTCGCTAACTAGCCGAAAATTTCGGCCATTCTATAGGGGTGGTGGAAATGGATCAAGGTGAAAGATGGGAGGGGAATTTGTGGGACGATCATCACAGGGGACAGACACTTCACAGTTTGCGGTTCAAAAAGAGAGTTGCTATAGTCCGCGCTGGTGGAGGGCTGTTATGGGATTTGAACCGAACTATATCGTGATCGACGGACAGACGTTCAGCAAGGTTAAGCTGGCCTTAGACAACCACGTCTATAAGAACTGCCAGATCGACGATTGCGATCTCTACTACAGCGGTGGGCAGTACGAACTGCTCGACACCCACGTGACGAATTCGCGCCTGGTCCTCAACCACCCCGCCAAGGGCATCTACAACGCCCTGCAGATCTTCAAGATGAAATCCCCGAGCTCCAAGGTCATCTTCGAGTAACACCACAGGCTAGAGGCCAGTACAAAACTCTGCCGTGAGAGGACTCTTCACCCTCTAGCCTCTTGCCTATTTCGTGACAGGAATGTTCTCGGTGCGTTTCACGATGTCGATCGCCTGGAAGACCGGGTCTTGCGATCCCTTGGAGGCCTCGGCTTCGACACGCTGGAGGAACGGCGCAGGGCCGCTGATCGGCGCGTAGTTCAAGGTTACGTCGACGTCGAACGTCTTCGTATCTTTCGGCGTGGGAAAGGTAAAGGTCTCGACTCGCATTTCGTCCGGCTTGAGGACGGTGTCTTCGAGTACTTTCGCCGCTTCAAAATCAAAGACGGTCTTCTGGCCCTTCGCATCGGCATAGGTCCGGCCATAGACCCGCTTATCGGCAAAGACCGTTTTCAGATTTTTCCCCTTGATGTCGAGATCCAACACCACCGACGCCCAGGCCGGATGGGTCGTGGGCAGGTTATGCGGCACGAGGCTTTGCACCTTCACCGTGACCGTCGTCTTGTCGCCGTCGATCTTGGTCTGCACATCCAGTTTGGCCGCCTCCTGTCGCAGCTTGCCGATGCGCCCGGGGAAGGTATGGTTGGCAACTTTGCGTTTCTTCTCTCCGTTGGCCGACTCTCCGACCTGCTCCGGCATATGGCAGCTCTGACACTCCTTGCCGGACTTCACCGCCTGACTCTGCTCATAGCTCCCCAGCAGATCGTTGGCCTTCCCGAGATTCGCCGCCGACGGAACAGACTGATGGCAGTTCAGACAAAGATCGGACTTTTGAAACAGGCCCAGTTCCATCGACTGATGCGCAAGATTCTGGACGAAGTCTTTGTAAGGGCCATACAACGTCTTGCTGCCCAGTTCGTACTTCGGTTCCGGCGGATGCTTCGCCCGATCGACCTGCTTGATCAAGTGGCATTGCGCGCAGGCAACGCCGTCCAGCGAGGGATCTCCCGCCTTGGCCTGATCCACGAAGAGCTGGGCCTGGTCAGGAAACTCACGCACATGGGGCGCGTGGCAGCGGAAACACATCGCTTTGTCTTTGCCCGCGGAAGAATTCAGATACGCATCCAGCGAAGCACGGAAGGCCGGCGAATGAATCGACTTGGAGAGCGGAGAGGTCTCCCATTCTTCGAACACGCGCTCATGGCAGCGCTTGCACTTGCCGGAGTTCGGGAAAGCCTTTTCGATCACAGCCTGGGACTTGGCATCCTGCGCACGCGGACCTGGTTCGACACCACCCCAGAGAACCAGAACACCGGCCAGCACGGCGACCGCCATGACCACCTGCTTCATCGATCTGAATAGCCCCACGTTGCGATCCTTCCCCGACTGTCTCGTCTACAATGTCTTGATGCGGTACGTCAGCAGCCGCGGCTGCTGGTACTCGTCGAGCACGTGCCTGGCCTCGTCCCGCTCTTTGTCGTTCTTCAATGTCGCGAGATACTTGTCCCGCAACGCCGGCTCCGGCGTCGGAATCAACGCGTAACTCAAGACGGCCTCAACCGAGGCCGGCGTCGAACCAGCCGGGATCGAATACGCAAACGGCACTTTTCTCGTATTGCCGCCCTTGATGAACGGATCGGGAATCGGACCGCGCAGAATCTTGTGGTAGGGCAACCCGAACCGCTTCGTCTCTTCGGCTAGGATCTTGCCCGCCGCATCTTTGACCGTGATCGTGAGGAGCACCTGTTTCAGCACCGGATCCCCGTCAGGAAAACTGTGCGGCAGGCTCCCGACTTTCACCAGTGTCGTCCCCTCAACCGTGCCGCTCGACTTGGCCGCCTCGATATCGACGCGCGGCATCCACTCGGCCTGGAGATTCCGGTTTTTCAACAATGTGCCGGGAATGACAACGCCGCGGAACCAGTGCCGGCCGATCGCCCTGGTCATCGACCCGCGCTTCGACGTCGAACTGCCGGTCGAGGGCTCCATATGGCAGTCCTGACAGACTGTACCCTGGAGAATCTCACCGGGCAGATCCCGCTTCGTGACATCCTTCACTTTGTCGAAATGGCAGGACGTACAGTAATTCGCTCCGCGGTATAGATCCGATTGCGCTCCGACGTGAACCAGGTTCTCTTCCGGATTCGCAAAGGGCCCATACAATGTTTTCCCCGGCGTCAGCTTGAACGTCGGCGGCGGACCGGGCGTCGTTTCGACGGAGCCGATCATATGACAGGTGGCGCAGCCGATCCCTTCGACCTGCGGCTTCCCCGCCAGAACCTGGCTCACAATCTTTTCCGCATGCTGGGGGAACACGGTCGTGGAGGGAACATGGCAGGACAGACAACGCTGGCGTTCATCGGGCGCCGGATTCGTCTGCATCCATACGCCCAGCACTGTCCGAAATACCGGGGATTCCAGCGACGTCCCATGCAACAGCGCGGCATCGACACGACCGAAGGTTTTCAGATCCGGGGTCTGCTCCCGCATGCCTTTCCACTCTTCGTAGTGGCGGTCATGGCATTGCTTGCAATCTTCGGAACGGATAAAGGTGTTCTCGATCTCGGCCACCCAGTCAGGCAGCGTCGCGCCATCGGACTTTTGCGCAATGGCCCGCTCATGCGAGAGCGCATTCAGCCCGATCGCGAGCAGCAGGAAGCATCCGATAGCCAGGCGTCGTGTCAATTGAACCCGTGGAATCTTCGGCATCTGTAGCCTTTTAATCCCGTTTACAGCCGACAAAGTGAAAATTCACGCCCCATCCGACCGGATCACCGGGATCGGCCGGTTCATACGTCCCGACGGTGAAATTGCATTCCTTCATCGCCTTCTTGATGGCAAGGCCGAAATCGACCATGTTCCGAATTTCTTTCTTATCGATTTCTTTGATAACCGATCGCACTTTGATGCCGGCATAGTCGGCGCGGGAGTTCCCGATAACTTCGAACACCGCCACTCCCTGGGGCTGCTGCAGCTTTAACTCTTTTTGTATCTCTTCGTCGACCGCGCCGACCGCCACTCCGAATTCCTCACCCAGCCTGATGGCCTCCTCTTCCGTCATCGCCTCGGCATCGGCCGCTGCCGCTGTCGTCGAGAGCCATCCTGACACGGCGACAAGCAGCACAGTGAGGGCGAAGAGCAGACTACGGCCGGAGTCGAGGGCACAATTGGACCATCGCCGGCTTCGAATAGAAATCCCTTTAAACGACAATCGCATCACCCCTGTCAGCCCGGGCCGACAACCGGAACCCTTAGAGTTTCGCGACCGGATCGATGGACAACTGGAACCAGGGAGCGACGGACTTCTGTCCGTTCCGCTCTTTGTTCTCGCCGTTCCAGACCGCAAACGAGACCGTTTGCACACGGCCGGGAACGAGCTTGGCTTCATTCTCCTGCTCGTCGCTCGACAGGGGACGGCGCATCACCACGCGCCACACACCGTCTTTCCACTGCGCTTTCCCCTGGATGCGCCCCTGCTTTTCTTTCGTGGTCAGCGTGCTGAATCCTCCACCGATCAGGTCCTCCACAGACGAGACACGCCGGGGAATGACTTCGAAGGTGCGCACGCCGCCTTCTTTCTTTTCCGTTTGGCGCGAAGCGCGGCGGTCGATATCACTCTGCCAGTCCGCTTTCCAATGCCAGATATTGATGTAGTGATCGAGCTGGCCCATGCAGAAAAACGCCGGCGCGTCGCCGAGCGGCAACCCGATGGCGACGCCATCCCGGAATGTGCCGGGAGTCAGGCGGTCATTCTTGGTGTTGTCCTGCCACTCCAGCAGAAAGGCGATCTCGGTGCCATTGTGAAGGGATCGGACGACGAGCGCCCGCGCCGTCGGCTCGGGCCAGACCGGCCTGGTAATGACTTGTCCGCTGAGCGGCACTGTTAGGGAGGAGACTTTGGCCCAGGCGGCATCCTCCGGGGCGGACGGCAATTCACCCTCAAGGAAATGGGACCGGATGGACATGCCTTCGGAACTGACCAGCGGAATTCCCCATCCGGCTAGAACACTAGCGATCACGAAAAGACCGGCAAAAAACACCAGCAGAAGAGGGCGGGACTGGCTGAGGTTCGTCATTCGCACCATGCAGTTGATTCGAAGTTCGACGGCCACCGTCGGGATCACTGCAGACTATCACAAACCAAGCCGAGTAACATGGCCGAGAACCACGAACGGCAATCTAGGCTAATTTCACCCGGCGGATTTTGTTCTCGCCTCGTTCGCAAATATAGAGATGGCCCTGCGAGTCGAGCGTCAACCCGACCGGCGAATTGACCACGGCTTCGATGCCCAGCAATCCGTCGCCGTGTTTCACCGTGCCGGCCGATTCTTTGGCGACAAACCGCGCGGCACCGCAGCCGCCCATATTCTTGTCTTCATAGCCGCTGTCGCCGTTGCCCGCCACCGTCGTGATGAGACCGGTCACCGCGTCAATTCTGCGGACACGATGATTCATGGTATCCGAAACGTAGAGGTTATCCTCGGCATCGAAAACGACGCCTTCGGGCGCATGGAGCATCGCCTTCAGGGCAGGCTTGTCGTCACCGTCGTAGCCATAGCGGCAGATCCCCGCCACCGTCGAAATGATGCCGGTGTGCATGTCGATCTTCCTCACGCGGTTGCTGCCCTTATCCACCACGACGACATTGCCCTTGCTATCGACGGCGATCCCGACGAGATCGTAGAGGCGGGCTTCCATCGCCGGCTTCCCGTCATCCAGATACATCGACAGGTCGAGTCCGTCCGAACAGACCGGCATGAGCCAGCCCTGATCGTCGCTGAAGTCGATGCCGATGGCATCACCGGAGAGCACGACAAGACTGCGCGCCACCAAGGGCTGTTCACGCGATTCGTCTTCCGCCGTCCAGGCGCCGGCGACGGTCGTCACCATCCCGGTCCGCGCGTCATACCGGCGGACTTTATGCGCCTGTGTATCGGCGATATACATCACATCGTCCCGATCGAAGGCGATCGCGGCAGGCCAGGTCAGATTCACTTCGAGCGCCGGACCATCGCCGTTGAACCCGTGCTGGCCGGTCCCGACGACGGTCGTAATAACGCCGGTGTCCCGATCTACTTTGCGGATCCGGTTACTCCCGGAATCGCAAATGAAGAGATTGTTCTGCGAGTCGAACGCGACATCGAGCGGAAGATACAAACCGGCCTCCCCGCAGGGGCCCTCATCGCCGCTGTAGCAGGTTTCCCCGATCCCGGCGAAATTGTGGAGAGTGCCCTCGGCGATATTGACCCGCCGGATACGATCTGACCCGGACTCGGCAAAGTAGAGCCACTTTTCTTCTTTGTCGAGGGCGACATGATGTGGAAGCGGAATGCCCGCCTTCACCGCCCGCTTTCCGTCACCCGTACTCCGGGCTTTTCCGTTTCCCGCAAAAGTCTCGATGTAGCCGCCGGCCAACTGCAGTTCTGTATCCATAGACGTCTGTGCGTCTCCTACTTCACATCGGAAAGAAAGCTTACGCGCGCGAGACCGGTTGCGCGACCGCAGCCGGCTGATCGACGGTCATCGCCTGGGCCGGAGCCGCGGTAATGGCCTGGGCCGGAGCCGCCGCCTGCTGCTGCGCGGCGAGCGCCTGAGCCTCGGCCTCAATGGCGTCGGCTTCGTGCACGGACTTCTTGAAGCCCTTGATGGCTTTGCCCAATCCTTCGCCCAACTGCGGCAACTTGCCGGCGCCGAAAATAATCAATACGATCACAAGGATCAGAATCAGCTCTGTGAATCCAAGACTCCCAAACATGATGGACTCCTTCCTAAGGTGTAAATCAGGATGCGGAACTCTCTTTGGCCTTTTTGGCAAACCGCTCTTTCAACCGCTTCCGCGCTTCCTCGGCCTGCTCGAACATTTTGCACTTATCGTACACGCTGATGAGGTTGTAGTAGGCCAACGGCTCGTCGGGATTATTCTCCACGGCGCTTTCCATGACCTTGATGGCCAGATCGGACTTCTTGTGATTGAGCGCAATTTCCATCAATTTGAAGCTGGCCTCCAGATGCTTGGGCTCGAGTTCGAGCGTCCGCATATAGCACTGAATGCCCATGTCGATCGTGTTGTAGTCGGACACCAGGGGATTATCCAGTTCCACATACACGCCCGCGAGATTGTACCAGGCGATGGGATCTTCCGGAGTCATTTCGACGAGGCGCTCGTAGTAATCCTTGGCCTCCATGAACTTTTTCTTGTCCGCATAGACCCGGCCCAGATTGAACAGCGCCAGAATATCGTGCGGGAACACTTCGAGGGCATGCTTGAATTCAGCCTCGGCCTCGTCGGCCATGTTCTTCGTCGCGTAGATGGTCCCGAGGTTCGAATAATACATGGCCAGCGAGCGATTCATTTCGGCGCGCAGGCTCTCCGCCATCTCGATCGATTTCTTGACCTCGACCAACGCATCGTCCATGCGCCCCTTGCTGAAGTACAATTCGCCCAGCCGGCAGCGGGCCTGAAAATCGTCGGGCTCCGCGGCCAGCAGCTTCTCGATCTCGACGATTTCTTCGTCGGGTGAGAGCGGCTGATCTCCGGGATCGATCGCGGTGGCGGTCTGCGTCGGTTCATTGCTTGGGTTCGTTGTGTCCATACATGCCCCTGTGTTCAGTTCTGAAATTATACCTGTTCGGTTACCAGGGCATCCGAAGAGCCCATGAGCGTATTCGCGGCCGTCGAAGAAGATTCCGGGACCGCCGGCCTGACCCGATCCATCGTGAGCAGCATCACCCCCAGAATCACCATCAGCGTCAGATTGGAAAAGAGCAACGCATAACCCGCGATGAACATCAGCCCGATCCCGTATCCCGCCAAGCGCCCCATATTGAGCAGCTTAATGACGGTGTAGGACCAACAGAGCAGCCCCCCCATGTAAATGGCGAAGGGCAGATAGAAGGTATAGCCCATGCCGAACTGGAAAATCCACCCGATCCCCTGGGAGGCCTGACGGACGGCTGACGCCAAGGCCGGATCATACAATCCGAGCAGATAATCGGTAAAGATGAGGGTCGTGAAGATCTACCAGGTCGACGAAAAAAAACAAAAAACACGATTACGCTGCACGCGGTTCTTGGTCTTGAGCGAGAGCCCCTGCCCGTACGCGACAAAGGTCAGAAAACTCGCCAAGACCATCAAGGCTTCGCCGATCCGATGTGCCTCATACACAAACGGCGGCGCCGCGACGGTATTCACCACGCTGTAGGCCGTCGAAATAATCTGATAGTACAGCCACCCGGAAATGCCGAAGTAAAACGTCACTCCGAGTATCCGATGGGATCGCTGCTGCTGAGTCGAGACATACTCGAACATAAACAGCGTCAAGGCCAGAAACGCCACCACGTTATAGATCAACGACCCGAGCATTCCGGACGGCACTACCAGAAAAGCCGCGGTTAAAAGCAGCAGCAGGACGACGCAGCCCATCGCCACCAGTGATATCCGGCTCACCTCCTGCCCAGCGATCCGGTTGACCATGGTCACGCCGATGGCAAGGAATAACAGGATGGCCACGATGTTGAGAAGCCAGGTCCCGACCTCCGTGAGCGTCGTGAATGTCGGGGTAATCCACGGGTGCGCCACGGCCATCTTGCTCAAATGCATGCCCAGCCGTGACACTAGGCGATAGAGCACCAGCTCGAAAAAGGAGGTGAGCAGCACGAGCTTGATCGTGTATTCGAACATCGGGCCGTAATCGCTGATCCGGCCGGAAATTCGTTCGCTCATGGTCGCGATCTTCATGCCCCCTCACACTCTCTTCGCCAAGGGTCCGATTATAACCGTCGAAAAAAAACAGGGTCAATGCCGGCCTGTGGCGGCATTTGATTGAATCGGCGCTAGGATGCGTTGATCGGCTGCGCGGTCTGACCGGCCTGCGCCTTTTCGTGCGCAATATAGAGCAGCCCGTCGGCCATCGAGTAATTGAACGGCAATTCGCAGACGACTTCGCTGACCCGTTCATAGACGTGCTGATAGAGCTTCTCCGACTCGTCCGGCGTCATCCCCTCCTGCACCTCGTAAAAGAATCCCAGGCTCAAATCCTCTGCGGAAGGACGCATGATTCTGCGGATCCCGTACCCTCCCGGATCACTCATGATCGGGGCTTCCTTTTCAAGATCGAAGAGACAGGGCTGACAGGAGAAGCCGAACGATTCGTGGAGTTTCTTGTTCTCCACGATGAAATTCATGGTTTCCAGCGCTTCTTCTTCCTTCTCCGTAGGGAATCCGACGATGATGTAGCAATGCACGGCGATTCCCAGGTCCACACAGTCGTCAGCGATCCGCCGGACCCACTCCTGCTTGATCCCCTTCTTCATGAAATCCATGATGCGCTGATTGAAGGACTCCAATCCGAACACAATTTTGAGACAGCCGGCATCCCGCATGGAGGTTAACAGCTCGCGCGACAGATTCTTTTCAAACCGCATTTCGCAGGTCCACTTGATGTCGAGCTTGCGCTCCGTCATCTGCTGACAGAGCCGCTTGGTGGGAGCCAGCGCGAAACATTCGTCGGTAAAAAAGAAATACTGCGCCCCATAGCGCTGCTTGAGCCACTCCAGCTCTTCAATGGTCCGGCCGGGATCTTTCTGTCTGAAGTTCTGGTGATCGAGCGTCAAGGCGCAGAACGCGCAATCTTTGTAGTAGCACCCGCGAGAAAACTGGACCGGCAGCACCGGCTCCGGCGAGAGATATTTTTCGAGCGGAAAACCGTCGTAGTTCGGCGCCGGCAGCTGGTTGACATTCTCGGAATAGAACGGCTGATTGACCGTGATCTTCCCGTTCTGGCGATAGATCAGGTTCGGCACTTTGCTGAAATCTTTCTTCCCGGCCATTTGATTGACCAGTTCCAGCAGCGCCGTCTCCCCCTCGAACACGACGATGTCATCGGTGATATCGAACAAACTGGGGCAGCGCCGGATATTATCGACCAGACGGGTAAAAATACTTCCGCCGATGGTGATGTGCAGATCGGGAGCGGCTTCCTTGATCAACCGGCAGAGCGTCAGCCCCGGAATAATCTGAGAGGTCGCTGTAATCGAGACGCCGATGAGATCAGGACGGTCGTTTACGATCGACGGAATGAATTTATCGCGGAACAGACTGATGTAGGGATTCTGCGCCTCATCCCGAATAACCTTCACGAGGTCTTTTGAGGAATAGATCGAATAATTGCTGAACTGATTATCCACGACCGTCAATCGGGTCGGGAAATAGACCGACGACACGAGTTCCAGCCATTTATCGATCATGAAAAGACTGCCGCGGTACGCATCGAGGTCATAAAACGCCTCGCTGCGCAGCGTCTCTTTTGCCAGCTCCACACGATCGATCAAATACGGAAACCGGTCGAGCGACTCCGCAATCTTTGCGGCGTGCTCACGACTTCCTGGGCCAACTTCACCGGTCGTCCCTCTCTCCAGTTCCCGTTGCTTCGCGAGCAATTGCTCGTGCACCTCCGCTCCGAACGAGCGAGTCAGCAGTTGGTCAAGCAACTCAATTCCCAGATCCCTCTGAGAGACGTTTTTCACGCCACCCTGATGCAGGAATCCGGTAAGAGAAGGAAGACTGAGATACGGTTGAGAGGGATGCCAGGTAGGAGGAAACAGCAACGATACTTTCATGGAAACCACTTTCTAATATCTTCGGAAAATCAGATAGTTTCGAATGATTTCACTGTTCGTTTATACACTCCCGTCTTCTTCATTTGCAACCCACCATCCGCCGCTTTTCTCCATGATGTTTCACGCAGGCTCGCCCGCCCATCATACCCGACAATTCGACTCAGAAAAGAAAAAGCCCCGGGTCACTTCGCTATTTGCATAGCGCAGACCCGGGGCCATTTCTTAACCGCTACTCAACGCATTCAGCGATGAGCGGCAGTCTCTCGCGAGACCGCTTAGCTCACGGAAGCTTGAGCGTGAACCAGGTGGAGAGCGCCTTCATACCGTTGCGCTCAATGTTGTTCCCATCCCAGACTGCGAAGGCGATGGGCACAGACATACCCGCCTTGAACTGCGTATCGTTTGCATCGCTGGTCTCCAGGCTGCGCTTGATGACCACGCGCCAGGTCGGACCAGTGTAACCGCCACCCTTGACGGAGCCTGACGGCTCCCACACACCGTTCCCGAACACATCCTGATGTGATTGGGTGGTGAGGGTGCTGAATCCGTTCGCATTCAGGTCTTCGACCGAGCTCACGCGGAGCGTCGGATCGGACATGATGTTACCGGACCAGATACCGGAGTTGAACGGCCCAAGGCTCCGACCGATCCGATCAGGATAGGTCACGCCACCGGCCGGCTCTTCGAAATAGTAGTCCCAGAAAATGCCCGGGTATTGATCGTCCACGTCCCACATACCCGCGCTGTCCTTCCCAAGGTCCTTCTGCCATTCCGCGTTCCACCGCCAGATGTTGGTGGTTCCGCCGGACTGACCCATACACTGGAAAGGCGGCGCACCGGACGTGGTGACCGGGAACATGATCGCGGCCTGGTCGCGGAAGTCCTGCGGACCGATGGCCGTATCATTCTTGGTCTGATCGCTCCACTCCACGCGCAGGCCGAGCTCCTTACCGTTGCTCATGGCCTTCACGAACATCGACTTGACCGAGATGTTCGGGTGCATCGGGGTGGTGATCAGCTGACCGCTCAACGGAACGATTACACCAGGGACGCTCTCCCACAAGGGGTTTGCGCCATCCATGGGAATCGATCCCTTGACTGCCTTCGCCGGAATGGTCACCGGCTGGCTGACGGCCAAGGGCACTTGCCCGATCGTCAGCATGACGCCGACGACGAGGGCAGAGAGCAGAATGCTAAACACCAATTTCTTGTTGGTCGTCTGCACAACTCTCATACAGCTAATCCCTCCTCTCAAATTAATGATTAATGACAGAGCCCAATATAACTACCATCCAGAAAACTAGAGATAATTGCGCGAAACCTACGCGGTTCCGACAGGTCCACCCTCCTCCTTGTCTTTATCCTTGTCCTTCACATCCAGGAAAGACTGCGCACCGACTTCATTCAACAATACGCTGAGCTCATTACCCTGGTCCTGCGCGCCGCATTCGTATGTCTGACCTTCAGGCGAATTGAAGGTCGCCGGACGATAATCTGTTTCCGTATAGGGCTGAGGAGTGACTCCGAGGAACGCCGTCTCGAACTCAATCCAGTCCGACGTCATGTCCGCGACAATCTTAAACAGGCCGGAATCCGACTTCTTCGTCAGCATCCGGCAAAACAGCGGCACCCAGCGCCCGATGTGGTTTTTGACAAACTTTTTCTGCGCATCCACGACGATCTGCGTCTTGTCGGCACCGTCATGGCAGCGGGAATAGGACTCTTTGTAGGCCAGAAAATGCATGAATTCAAACTCGACGCTGAGATGGTCGAGGCGTTCATGGATATCTTTCGACAGCTCGACGCCGAAGGCCTTATAGAAGCCGGCAATGTCGCCCATCGTATGAGACTGCGCAAAGACGTGATCGTTGCCGAACAGCGTTTCGTACGGAGGGCAATCCAGAGTGATCACATTACTAAACACACGACGATGCTCCGCCTGCAGGTCGCTGAGCTGCCAGTTCACGCATTCGGAAGCGACCAGCTTTTCGACGTTATCCAACTGCTTGTTCAATGAAGCTAGCTTGAGCTTGGCACGATCCCCGCCCTGATTGGCATCCAAGGCGGCCTGAAGGGCATCCAAGGCGGCCCTGCCGTCTTCCACGAACTCTCCGCACTGCAAATAGTCAAGAAACTCCTCGTCTTCCGGATATAAAAGACTCCAGGAAACCAGGAGATATAACTTACTGCGATTGAGCGCTCGCTCAACTGCGGGGGAATCTTTGATCGTCGGGGTGGTGGGAATAACGGTGGCAGCGGTAGATGTTGCGCTCTGCACCGATTGTTTACTCGTCATGACAATTGTCTCCTGGATGTGGGAATCAACCCAGGCCTCACAACTCACATAACTCGGGGACCAGCACTACTTTTACCTATCACGGGCCTGCGTATGATAGGTAAAGGTCCAATGGATGTCAAGCAAGAAGTCTGACTTGAATCCATGGATTTCAGCTTGTTTATTTTTTAATCATTTCCTCTGGACATTTCAATTTTCCGCTTCAGAACAGCCGATTTCAATTTTCACCGAATTTCAAAACCCCGCCACCTGCCGCACCGGCAACACACGGATCGCCACATGATCGTTGACGGTATGACAGATATGCTCGCACTGGCCGCAGCCCACGCAAACTTCAGCGGATATCTCAAGCCGCATGGCCGAAAAGTCCATCGACAGGGCATCCACGGGACACTTCGATACACAGGCATGGCACCCCTGCCCGGCCGTGCACAGCCGCTGAGACACCTGCGCCACACCGAGGTGAATATCAGAGATCCGATCGACCGGCTGCAACGCATCAGTCGCGCACGCGGCAATACAGGGAAGGTCCTCACACAGGAGACAGGGCGACTGGTCGGCGAAAATCACGGGAGTCCCGTCGCCGGCATGACAGACAATCGCGCCCGGATCGCAGGCTTTGATGCAGTCGCCGCATTTTGTACAGCGATCCAGAAATACCGCTTCCTCCACAGATCCCGGCGGCCGAAGCCAATCCGTCCGTAACCGCGGCGCAGGCGCCTCAGGCGCGGCATCGGCTTGCCTGGAAAACTCCTGCGCCGCCTTGGCGACAGACAGCACAGAGTCCTTCAAGAAATCCCGCCGGCCGTATGACGGATTAGACGCCACAGATCCTCACACCCTGGTCACCCGCCGAATCGCTCCGCTCCGCGCGGCTGAGGCCCCGCCGCGGCACATTACATCACACCGTCGGCTCTCAGCTTATAGACTTCCACGCACCGGTCACATCCGCCGTACTCGATGTCCCACCCGGGATGATTCTCGCGGATAAAATCCAGGACATACGGTTCCAGCTTCGTACCCATATCCTCCACCCACGAATAGGTGGGGAAGCGGCAGAGCGGGCAGGGGAAACCGGGCATCAGCATGACCTTATTTTCCGTCTCCGGAACCTCGCCCCCTTCCACATCGACCGCGCGATCCATCACGCGCAAGGTATCGGTCGACATTTCGATCAACTCGGAATGGGTGAAGTACGACGTCTGCCAAAGGCCTTCAAATACCGATTTCAACTGGGGCGGCGCAATTTTCCGGTACCACGACCGGAACTCTTTGAACCGGTCCTCCTTGCTCAGCATCGGTTCCCGGCCCGCAGCCATCAGCCGGCTGTCGACGCTCACACTCCACAGCACGCGGTACCGCTGCAGAATCAGCGTTTCTTCTCCGGGGTTCTGTCCGACCTTCGTATCAGGGTCGTATCCGAAGACCGGATCGAGCATGTCGGAGATGTGCATCAATTCATGGCGGCAATAGCGGGTCAATGCGGGATCATAAAACCGCCTCGGAATCAGCTTGATCCCCACACCCTTCAGGCCCTTGGCCTCAAAGTCCTTGGCCAAATCCTGCTCCACCGATCCCCATTTACGGAGAATATCGACACCTTCCTGATCCTCTTTCAGCACGCCCTTCACCAGAACGATTCCGACTTTTTCCTTTAAGAGCGGATATTCGTTGAAGGAATCCCGGATAATGTCTGAAAATCCCCAGGTGCCGAACAAGTACTGATACAGCTTCTTAAACTCCCCTTCCCGATCCTCCAGAATGAATTTTTCATAGATCGGATCGGCATGCTCATGGAACTCCTTATAGTACGTCGGATCGCCTTCACGCTCCGTCTTTTCAACAAAGGAGTCGATGACCTCTTGCAGCAATGCGGGCTGAAATCTGATTTCCATTGGAAGCCTCGAAAGAATGGATGTGACCGTTGACACCGCCGGAATCGTCTGCGCGGGGGATGCGGCGCCCCACGCCACCTTGACTTGAACGCCGAGCATCTCTTACGATCTGCCAGCATTGACGTGAGAAGTATACTGGCCCCAAAAGCCGATTTGCAATCAAGGGAGGTCCCTAGCCCTCCCGGTGAGTGGAGTACCCAATGTCTGAACACACCATGACACCCCCTCTCCCCAGTGCCGCTGCGGAAACGGCCGCTCCGGCGCCGCCCATCGACTTTCTTGAGTATTGGAAAACCGACTGCCGTGAGATCAAGACCTTTCGGGGACATTCGCACGGCGTCTGGGCCGTCGCCTTCTCACCTGATGGACTGACCCTGGCCAGCGGGGGCGCCGAGCGCCTCGTGCGTATGTGGGATATCGAAACCGGCCGGCTCCTGCGTTCGCTCCGCGGCCACACCAACGATATCCGAGCCATCGTCTTTACGCCGGACGGGCAAACCCTTGCCACTGCGAGCGAAGACCGCACCATACGCCTGTGGAATCCGAAGACCGGTGAGCCGACGAAGCTGCTCTTTACCCGGTACGACCACAATGTGTGCAGCCTCTCCCTCTCGCCGGATGGCCTCATGCTGGCACGCGGCAGCCACAATAAGGACATCAAGATCTGGGAAGTCACCACCGGGACCGAACTGATGACACTCCTGGGCAAAGACCAGTACGACCACCACTGGTCCGTGTGCGTCGCCTTCTGCCCGGACGGCATCCACCTGGCCAGCGGGACCGACATCGGAAAAATCAAATTGTGGGAAGTCCTCCCCAGCGGCGAAGAGAAAGTTCTGCACGACGGCCACTGGCGGCGGGATGCCGATGATTCCACCGAAACCCGCGGCTACTTCATCGAAGACGACGGCGGCTTCCAAAAGCCGATGGACTACTGGATCGGGGCCATGACCTTCACGCCGGACGGCAAAACGCTCATCACCGGCAGCCGCGACAAAACCATCAAGTTCTTCGAAATGCCGAAGCTGATCGAGAAGAAAACACTGACGGGTCACACCGCCTGGGTGCGATCGCTAGCCGTGTCGCCGGACGGCAAAGTGCTGGTCAGCGCCGGAGACGATAACTGCATCAAGTTCTGGGACATCGCCGCCGGACGGCACTTCAAGACCGTGAAGGGCCATACCGCCGGCGTCCGCCAGATTACATTTTCTCCGGACGGCCGACGGCTTGCGAGCGCCTCATGGGACCGCACGATCAAGCTCTGGGAAGGCGGAGCCGAACCGACCGAGTAATCCCGCATTCATCCGGCAGCCGGCGGGATCCCGCCGGCTGCCGGATACTCTCGCCGCCGCGATTCACACATTCCGGCACGCGACCTTCCACTCCGCTTCGCCATCGCTGCCCGGCGCAACTTTGGCCCACTGCTTCGTTCCTTTCCCCTGATACACCAGACGCCCCTTCCCCATCTGTTCCGCATAGTACTTGGTGAACAAGAGACGACTCCGATTATTGCGGCAGTCATACTGCTTTTTTGTTTTCATCGAACGATAGGGGCCACGGGCAACCTGCCTGGTCACCGTGAAATCTCTCAAGGTCCAGAGCGTCACCGTCTGCTCCGTCTGGCCGATCGTCGCCATGTCCACATACCCGTCGTACTTGTGCGTCCCGCCTACCCGCACCCACTCCGCCGAAGCTTCCCCGTAAAACAGGGCGGCAATCACTATGACAACAAACCCGTGAATCATCATGCTGCTCTCTTATAGATCAGAAGCACGCCAAGCCCTGTGAGGATATCGGGCAGACGCCCATCTAGGATTCTTCTTCTTCCACGTCCTCAACCGCCTGCCTCAGCGCTGCGACAAAAGCCTCCGGCTGAGCCAGCGCATGCTCCGTCAGCTGAAATTCAGACACCAGCACACCCGCTTTATCGACAATGACGAGACGATAGCCTGACTTCATACCGATCCTTTCAGAATCACGGAGAGATGAACGGGAGGAGTCGGAATAGCACAGATATCGGCTACTCCTCGTCTCCCTCATCTCTCGCCGAAGGAATGCCGTACCGCTTGCACTTTTCCCACAACGCTTTGCGGGACAGGCCGAGGATTTTCGATGCGGTAGTGCGGCTCCCCTCCACCCGTTCCAAGACGGAGAGGATATACTCCTTCTCAAATGCTTCCCGGGCTGTCGAAAGCGCAGTGAGCGACAGCTCTTTCTTCTTGGGCTTTCCGGTCAGGCCTTCATTGCAAAACCCACAGGACTCCTGCGGCTCCCCGCCCAGATAGGGGCAGGCCTGAAACCCGCAGAGATCGGACGGCTGAATCGGCTCCCGATCGCGGCCCAGCGCGACCGCCCGCTCGACCATATTTTCGAGTTCACGGACGTTCCCCGGATAGGAATAGCGGAGCAGCAGCTCCCGTGCCGGCTGGGAAAAGCCCCGCAGCTTCTTGTTCATCTTGGTCGAACAGGTCTGCAACACATGATCGGCGATGACCGTGATATCCTCCTGCCGCGCGCGCAACGGGGGGATCACTACCTGCACGACGTTCAACCGGTAGAAGAGATCCTCCCGGAACCGGCCCGCCGCGACTTCTTTCCGCAAATCCTTTTGCGTCGCACAGACCAGCCGCACATCCGCATCGATCGTCTGATTACTCCCGACCCGTTCGAACTTCCGCTCCTGGAGAACACGGAGCAGCTTGACCTGGACGACCGGCGAGATTTCTCCGATTTCATCCAGGAACAAGGTGCCTCGATTGGCCATTTCAAACCGGCCCCGCCGCTGCCGCAGCGCGCCGGTGAAGGCGCCCTTTTCATGGCCGAAGAGTTCTGCCTCCAGCAGGGATTCGGGAAGCGCCGCGCAGCTTACCTTGATTAAGGGATAGTCCCGACGCGGGCTGTTCTGATGTACCGCATTGGCTGCCAGTTCTTTTCCAGTTCCGCTTTCGCCCAGAATCAACACCGTGGAGTCCGTGGCCGCAACCGTTTTGATCTTGTCCAGCACCGCGCGCATTTTCGTATTGGATCCGAGAATGCCGCCGAAACTGAACTTATCCTCCAAAATCTCTTTCAGATCCTGGTTCTCTTTGCGGAGCGAGACCACGGTTCCTGCGCGTTCGACGATCAGCAGCAGCTCATCCATTTTGAACGGCTTGGTAATGTAGTCAAAGGCTCCGAGCTTCATCGCCCCCACGGCGGTTTCGACGGACCCATGCGCCGTGATGACCACCACTTCAGTCTGCGCCCGCGCCTCCTTCGCCGCCTTCAGCACCGCCAGACCATCGGCGCCCGGCAATCGCAGATCGGTGATCACGAGATCGTATTCCCGCCGGCGCGCCTCTTCGATCCCTTCGGTCCCTGTGGCGGCGGCGCAGACATCGTGGCCGACAGCTTCAAGCGCATCGACAACGGACAGGCGCATCAACGGTTCATCATCCACAATTAAAATCGTAAGAGCCATCATGCCCCCCGCTCCACTGGCTGCCGCTCGTACAAGACAGGCAACCAGAGGGCATTGACGATGGACAGCCGCATCAATGACTCCTCATCGACGATCAGAATCATCAGCGGCGTCATGACACCCGCTCCGCCGGCTGCCGCTCGCGGGAGACGGGCAACCAGAGTGTAAACACCGTGCCCTTGCCGACTTCACTATCCACAAGAATCTTGCCTCCATGCCGTTCCACAATCCCGAGACTCACCGACAATCCCAACCCGGTCCCTTCGCCTTCACGCTTCGTGGTGAAGAAGGGATCAAAAATCTTCGGCAAGACCGCGGCCGGAATCCCGGATCCGGTATCCCGGATTTCCACCAGGCAGATCCCTTCTTCGACCCAGGTCCGGATCGAGAGGACCCCGCCTTCCTTCATCGCTTGCACGGCGTTCAAAATCAGATTCATCAACACCTGCTCGATCATGTGCCGGTCGATCATGACCGCCGGCAAGCCGTTGCCTAATGCGGACTCGAGCACAATCCGGTTCGGGGCAAACAAATGATTCGTCAGCACCAGCACCCGCTCGATCACCGTATTGATGTCGGCTGGCGCAAATTCCGGCTGGTGCTGCTGGGAGAAATCCAGCAACTGCCGGACGATCTTCTGCACCCGATGCAGCCCGTCTTCCATCGAAGCCAGATACTCCTCGCGCCGGGCCGGTGAGATCGTCCCCTTCCCGAGATTGTAGAGGCAGTTCAGGATGCCGCCCAGCGGATTATTGATCTCGTGGGCGACTCCGGCCGCGAGCTTGCCGACAGACGCCAACTTTTCCGAATTCCTGATCTGCTGCTCCAGCTTTTTCGTGTCGGTCATATCGCGAGCGATTCCGAGCACGCCGAGAATTTCTCCCTCGACGCCGTGCAACGGCGACACACTCACCATAACAGATCGGCCCTCGCCCGTGCGGGTGACCACCTCGACCTCATACACCTGCTTCGCGCCGATATCCAACGTACTCTTGAGCCGGCGCCCCCGGTGCCGTTTCGACAGAAGGACCAGATAGGGCCGGCCGATGAGATCGTCCTTCCGGTAGCCCCAGGCTTCAATCTTACTGTTGACGTACGTAAACCGCTGCTCGGTGTCCAGCGTATAAATGACATCGTTGGCGTTTTCGAGCAGATTCTCCAGATACTGTTTGGTCTCTTCGATTTCTTTCGTGCGCTCCCGCACCTTCACTTCCAGTTCATCACGGTAGGAGCGCAGCTGCCGCTCCATCCGCTTCCGGTCGGTGATGTCGCGAAGCTGCACCATAATCAACGGGGCCTCGGCCGCGCCGGTGCGGATCAGATCCATTTCCACCGGCGTCTCGATCCCGGCAGCTGTGAGAACAGCGATCTCATGGGTCGGGACCTGCCGTTGCCCTCCGGCCAATTCCATCAACAATGCACGGACTCCCTCGCGAAATGCCGGCAAGGCAATATCGAAGATACTGCGGCCGACGACCGACGCTTCCGAATAGCCCAAGGCCTGCTCTTCCCGTTGATTGACCGCCACGACCGTCCCATCCCGATCCACCATGAAGACGGAGTCGGCCACAAGGTCGAAGAGCGCTTTGTACCGCGCCTGCGAGGCGACCAACTGCTGCGTCCGCTCAGACACGGCCGTTTCAAGCTTGCTCGTATATTGCTGGAGCTGCCGCTCCAGCTGATGCCGTTCGGTCACGTCCCGGACGAACGCGCGGGTGTGGACGATGCCGCCCCCCTCCTGGTCAAACAAGGCCGTCGCATGGATTTCGACGTCGATCTGGCGGCCATCCTTCGCCAGAAACACCGTTTCTATCGTATTGCGGCCTATGACCATAAGCCGTTCAAGATAGCTCAGGACCGGGCCGGCCTGATCCGGCGGCACCAGTTCCCAGAGCCGCATCGCCAACATTTCGTCGAGACTATACCCGAGCTTTTCCAACCCGGTCTGATTCATATGGACGAATCGCCCAGCCCGATCCAGCTGATAGATCATCTCCGGAGAATGCTCGATTAGATCGCGGTACTTTTCCTCCAGCCTCCGAACCTCCAGCATCCGCTGTTCGATTTGTGTAAACGACAGTTTCAAATTGGCGGCCATCTGGTTGAAGGCCCCGGCCAGATGCTCGATCTCATCGCCGGTGCCGATCTGCAGCGTCTGATCGAGCCGGCCGCTGGCGATCTCCAGGACGCCGTCGTGCAGAATTTTGATCGGCCTGGCGATCCGCCGGGCCACGACCAAACCGGTGCCCATCAGCACGGCGAACACCAATACCCCGTAGAGCAATACCCGGCCGACAAGACGCCCCAACGGGGCATAGGTCTCTTCCGGGTCCTGACGAATGACCGTCACCCATTGCTTTCCGCCCATGCTGCCCGGCGCCAGCGGTTCGCTGAACCGGACCGGGGCGAAGCCGATCAGGGCATCGTGGCTGCCATGGGAATCGTCCCGCGCAATGGCCCATCCGGCCTTGTCCTGCACGATCGTCCTGATCAGCTCCGGCGTGACCGTATGCTCTTCCGGCGACAATACCGGACAGATCAGCGAGACGCCGTCGGAATTGAAAAGCATCGCATGGCCTGATGAGCCGATCGACACTTCCCCGATCGAATGAAACAGCGTATCGCGCCGGAGCAGGATGGTCACCATGCCGATGACGCCCCGGCCGCCATCTTCAATGATCGGAGCCGCCACCACCACGACATGCGTCCCGAAAGCCGGGTCGAACGCGATATCGCTCACGTAAGGACGGGACACTTGCGACTTCACCACGGCCGTCCACCAGGGCGTCTTGCCGTAAAAATACTCTACCTGCGGAATGGAACTGACGACGAGGGCGCCGCGGGCATCCGTCACCAGAATCCCCACGTAGTCGGACTTCCGGATATCATGCCAGCGAATGAGATAATTCGTGACGATACGGTTGATGAACAGCGGGAACTCGCTGCGGGTATCGCGCTGGCGCCAGCGCTGCTGCCAGTCTTTGATCATGGCATCGATCGCACGCTCGTCCTTGCCCTCATACGTGCGGTTCGATTCGGTCACGGCGGTACGGAGGAACGGCGTGGTGGCCAGCTGCTGCGCTTCATTGATGCCGCGCATCACATGCATTTCCGTACGGCGCGATGCCTCGACCGCCACTTCCTTGAAGTTGGCGCCGATGGCCTCGCGGAGCGCCCGCCGTTCTTCCATATAACTGAGCAGAAGGGAGAGACTGAGAGGCAGAAGGCCCACCATCACGATAGCCGTGATGATTTTATGCTGGAGGCTGTGAGACCGACTCCAGAATGTCATGCTGATGCCCCAAGCAGAATGCGGATAGAAACCCACGGCCTCCGGTGACCGGGCGCATTACACCGGGGCGCCGACGCATATCGGCGCCCCGGTGCAAACCACGCAGGCGCGCCCCCGCCCGGTTAGTTCCGCTTCATCATCCGTCCGCCGGCGCCGGGCCAGAGGAGGAGCAACGGACTGGCCACAAACACCGAGGAATAGGTCCCGAAAATGACGCCGCTCAGGAGGGCGAGCGAAAAATCGTGCAAGACTTCGCCGCCGGCCAGCGTCAGCGGAATCAGGACCAGCACCACCGTCAAGCTGGTCACGATCGTCCGGCTGAGGACCTGATTGACCGCGGTGTTGATCGTCGTCTCTTCGTCTTCACGCCGACGGGACTTCAAATTTTCCCTGATCCGGTCGAACACCACAACCGTGTCGGTCAACGAATATCCGGCCAGGGTCAAGAGCGCCGTCACCACAAGCAATGTGATTTCCTTATCCAGCAGATAAAACGCACCCAGCACGGCCAGCACGTCATGGAACGTCGCCAACGCCGCGGCAACACCGAACCGGAGTTCGAATCGCGCCGCGACATACAGGATGATGCCCGCGAACGAAATCACGACCGCGATGAGCGCATCTTCCTGAAGTTTCTTCCCGATGGTCGGTCCGATCTCGGTCGAGGAATCCACCGTAAACTTGTTGTTCGGAAATTCTTTGGTGAAGATCGCCATGACCCGTTCCGCCGTTTTCTCCTCGATCGTCGTCGAGGCCTTCACGCGGACGAGCAGCTTGTTGTCCTGCCCGAATTCCTGCAGCTCCGCATCGCCGACCCCGTTCGACTCCAGCGCCCGCCGCGCTTCGTCGATATGGATGGCCTGATCGAACTTCAGCTGCACGGCGGTTCCGCCGGCGAAGTCGATTCCGAGATTGGCCGCCCCTCTCGCGATCTGCACGATCGCAAGAAGCCCAAGCAGCACCATGATGCCAGAAAAGAGGAAGGCCATCTTGCGCTTGCCCATGAAA